>CAZJCQ010000044.1:0-22376 GCA_964544665.1 uncultured Chryseobacterium sp.
CCCAAACCTTCTGATCCGTAGTCAGATGCTCTATCCAGTTGAGCTACGGTGCCATCGCATTTGCGGGTGCAAATATATACTATTTTCTGTAATTACAATGATTTTTTCTTGGGGTAAAAACGCAGTTTCGTTTAAGCATGCTTGGATGTGTTCTCTTTGATTCATTAAAAGATTGTTGATCTCCTAAAATAGAGAAAACCCAATGAAAATCCCTATGATGCATAGCATCAGAGACCAAAGCATCATAGCGAAATAAAAGGGGGTAAAAAATACGGCAAGGTCATTTCGCTTTTCTTGACGAAGGAACCACTTCTTATCCTGATTTTCGCAGAATTTCGATCGCATTTGTTTTTTCATCTGCCGAAAGTCTCTATGCGTTCTGATCACCATCCATATATTGATAAGAGAACCTCCAATCACACCCCAAAATGCATCACTTTGAATTGAAACGACAGTCATAAACGGAATAGCCACGATGAAAAATAAAATACTTAGAAAAGCATCCATTCTTCTTTTGTTTCTTAATCTACGAATATCCTCCGGCGGCGTATGTTCAGATTTATTTTTTTTACTTTGATTAAAGCGAGGAGTTATGGTATCATTGGGAGAATCAATGGGTGTATTTAATTTTAATTCTGAGTCGATTAATACTTCTTGAATAGGCTCAGCTCTCGCTTCCAGAAATGTTTGATGTTCTATTGAGGTGAAGGAATTGAATGAAATGTGATTTGGATTGTACTCTTGAAATGTTAATGTGTCAGATAGATTTGCAGAAAGATCAGGATGTGTTTTTGGTTGTTCGCTTTCCTTTAAATTTCTTTTAAAGTCCCCATAATGTCCGGTTGTATATTTTCTGTGCTGAAAACCGCAGGCTTGAAGAATAGTGGCGAGTATGATATATAGCGTTATTTTTCTCATCGATCTTAAAGTGAATATTGAACTAATATAAAATTAATTAAGGAATGGGCAATAATTGAATGGTTATTTTCCATTGCAATGGTTCATTGCCTTGCTCCGCTTTATAATTGGTATGCCAGTAATTATTGAACACATAAAGAAAAACTTGATTAATATCTTGATCTTGCCTTTTCCACACTTTTGCTCCTTTATTTTGATTTTCATCTATGATGTTTCCTATTTCAATTAGGTTGATATTAGGACTATCAATGATCATTTTGTAAGGCCCATAATGCATTTGTATCAGTCCGTCGTTGCAAATAAATTCTTTATTCGATCCGGGTAATTGGCTTTGTGGATACCTTAATTCATCAGTGCCGTAAATGAAGGATTGACATGTCATAGGTAAACTCAAGCGGAAGTGCAATGACTCCTTAGTCAAGAGCGGTTCTTTGAGCACGGTGTTTTGGATGGTCAATTTCCCATTTTTTTTATCCAGATGATACTCGATAAATATTTTGTCGATGGAGCTGGTCTGGGGATATTCGACGGTCACATATTCTTTGGTTTCGGAATGGTTTTCCAATCTTTGCCGGGAAGTGCAACGTGGAAGCATGGATGTCGAAGGATTGATGTCATACTGATAAATCCCTTGCCAAAGGGGTTGTTGATGGAAGGAAATGGTTGGGTAGTCATGTAATATCAATTTCGCAATTCCTCCGGAAAGGCTGTCAATGACAAAATCTTGAATGATAGGCGGTGTGGCGGCATTACCTTGATGCGTGTCGTTATGATTATTTGTTTTGAGTATCGGGTATTGACTTTTTAATTGAATCATTTGCTTTTTTGCACTGTCTAAAAAGGCCTTTTTGTAAATCCACTGGCTCTGAGTAAATGCGGAGTAAGGATCTGAAATGCTGCACCAGGATCCCCAGGTATGCTCATGAAATAAAACGATGTTGCGGTGCAATGGATACAGATCTAATGTGGATTTTTCTTTATCGGTAAGGTTGTATTCTATGTCTACCAGTTCTTTTACCAGTTGACGAATTTCCACTTCCTCTTTTGCAGTAGAATAGGCCCCATCCTCCCAATAGGGCGAAATTTCTCCCGTCTTCGTCTTTATTTGATTTCCGTATTTTTCTTCGATGAGCGAAAAAAGGGTATTCACGGATTGTAATACTAATTGGGGAGAAGAAAATTTATGATTCCATTCTTCTACCATGGTAACAAGGTTGGTATCAACGGGTCCGTTGTCCGCATTTTTCGTGTATCTCAATTGAATATCTTCCCATGGGTATTGTTGATTCGTAAGTTCAGAAACATATTGTGAAATTTTATTTTCCCATTTAAATTGCTTTTCATTGTCTTGAATATTATGAAAAAAGGAATACCCTTTACCAGCGGTTCCCACCAGTACTTTATTCTTTGGATTTTCTTTAGAACTCCAATAAAACCAAGTGTCACCTGTTTGATCAATCACGCTGCCCACACGATCTCCACGATCGGCATGAGTCTCGACATAATTGGGACCGAGGGATAAGTAGGGAATGTTGTGCTGACTATAATTATCCAATCCCCGATAAGTGATACCAGGAATGTCAGTGATCATCGCATTGTGGATGGGGATGTTGTATTTTTTTACAAGGTATTCAGCATATTCCACGATCCATGAAAATTCTTTCGGATCGCATAAACCTGTTAATATGTTGGCGTAGTTAGCGCTAAGTACCAAATTACCTTTTTTGACCAATGCAATGAATGCCTGTTCCTCGTCCGTCGTGCAGGTATCAAGGAAATTTTCGACAGCCCAGAGCGATTCAATATGCCAAATTGCTTTTGGCTCCTTTTGTGCCCAGCGCATGGCGGAGCGAATGTTCTCTGTTTGTATTTTTTCTACTTGTGTTTGATGATGGGAATAACCAATATCATTATGGCTGTGGTGAATGATGTGAAAGGTGAATTCTTTCGATACAGGTTTGAGGGATACAACTTTTTCCTGAAGGAGATGATTTTGAGAGAAAAATTGAATGGTGTCATTTCCACTGAATTCGTTGGGATATGCAGGGATATGAACAAGATGATAGCCGGCTGCAAAAGTTTGTTTGAGTTCGAAATACGAGGAACGAATGTGAAGGTCGGTGTAGGTATCCGGTATTTGAATCGCGATGTTTAGTTGTCTTTTCTTTTCCTCGCGCAGTACTAACGAAGTGGGCATGACCATGACATCGAAGTGAGGGGCATATGTAAATACCATTAACCAATCTCGGCTTTGCTGGTTTCTACCTTTAACTTGAAACACAGCAGATTTTTGAACCCAACTCGCGGGAACCTCAATGAATATCCATCCAAAGACGTCACCATTGATGTCGTATTCAAGGGGTTTAAAAGTATACTCGATGTCCCACGACACCTGATGTCGTTGTTCATCTTTGCCTGGTTGTTTTGGAGCGGTGCGAAATGTAAACAATGGATTACCATTCAATGACCATTCAAAAAATCGTACTCCTCCGCTGGTTCCGGTAGAATGACCAATCAGAAATTGGAACTGAACTTTTTCTTCATTTCTATCCGTGTTTTGCGCGTCCCATGTAATAGGAGATTGTCCATTGCATCGCGTGAGTAAGGAGGTGTTGGCGAATTCGTGAAAAGGAGAAAAGTACTTTAGCTCTTCACCATTTATTTGTTGTTCAAAATATAATTGACCAATGGAGACCAACTGAATAGCCTGAAAGCATAGAATAGATGCCAGTGCACACAGCGTTCTTCGCATGAGTTTAATCTTCTAAATACCCGAATTTCCCTTGTTGAAAATCTTGGTAGGACTGCATGATTTCTTCTCGGGTATTCATTACAAAAGGTCCATAAGCAGCAATGGGCTCCTCAATGGGTTGAGCACTCATCACAAGGATGATGCTGTCTTCTTCACTGGAAATATGAATTTCGTTACCATCTGGATGAAATAGCACCAGGTGGTCGGCAGGAATATGCTGCCCCAGCACGATCGCACTTCCTTTAATCACTAATAAGACCGTGTTGTCTTTTAAGTCAAAGGAAAGGTTGATATTTCCGCCTGCTTTTAGGAATACATTGATTAAGTGAACAGGTGAAAAGGTGGAAGCAGGTCCTTGAATTCCTTGGTATTGTCCGGCAATGATTTCGACATGTCCATTTTGTTGGAGATCCACTTTTTTTATATGCTCACGTGTAATGGCTTGATACCTCGGAGTTGACATTTTAAATTCAGCAGGCAAATTAACCCAAAGTTGAACCATTTGAAAAGTGCCACCTTTTCTTGCGAAATCTTGTTCATGATATTCTTTGTGCAGCACACCAGAAGCGGCGGTCATCCATTGCACCTCTCCCTCTCCAATTACACCGCTATTTCCTGCGCTATCATGATGGGCGACTTTGCCCTGGTAGGCGATGGTGACCGTCTCAAAACCTCGATGGGGGTGGACACCGACACCAGGTGGTTGCTCACTGGGTGGAAATACAAAAGGGGAATTGTAATCAAGCATGATAAATGGATTCATGCGGGACATGGGAATGGCTGAGGGTATAAAATTGTGCACCCTAAATCCGTCGCCCACAAAATGATATGTAGGAGGAGCAATGATATTTTCGATGGTCTTGATCATGTTATATCCTGTTTTTTAGACCTGGGCTAATGCGATATCGGTCTTCCTCATAATGTTGGTAAAGTGTTTTCATAATGTCAATGACATATTGAAAAGTCCATTCTTTTCCCCATTGGATCAACCCTTTGGGATAATTTACTCCTTTTGTCATGGCAAGGTCAAGGTCTTCTTCGGACGCTAAACCCAAATAATGTGCATCACAAGCTTCATTAATGAGCATCGCAATAATTCTTTCTTGAATTTTCTTTTGTTGCAAATCACTGGGTGAAGCATCCTCTGCTGAGTGCGGATAGGAGTAGAAACCTCGTCCAGTTTTTCTACCTAACCATCCTGCTTCCACTAATTTTTTTTGTGTGAGACTGGGTTTGAAGCGAGGATCAAAATAGAATGCGGTAAAAACAGATTCTGTCACCGTGTAGTTAACATCATGCCCAATCAAATCCATCAATTCAAATGGCCCCATTTTAAAGCCTAATTGCTTCATGGAATAGTCAATTTCCGGCATCGTGGCTATTCCTTCATCAAACATTCTCAATGCCTCGCTATAAAATGGTCTTGCTACTCGGTTTACAATAAAACCGGGAGTGTCTTGAGCAATTACCGGAATCTTTTTCCATTTGATCATCCAATTTTTCACTCTTACAGGCAGTTCGGGTTGTGTTTGAATGGCGGGAATGATTTCCACCAATGGCATTAAGGTAGCCGGATTAAAAAAGTGAACACCCAACACGCGCTCTGGATGCTGACAAGCAGAGGCAATGGCCGTGATGGAAAGAGAAGAAGTATTAGAGGCCAAAATCGCATCTTTGGATACGATGTTTTCTATATCGGCAAATACTTTTTGTTTTACTGGTAAATTTTCCACGATGGCTTCTATCACCATTTCACAAGACGAAAACGCCTCCAATTGAGAAGAGGTGGTGATCCGCTGAAGAATCATGACTTTTTCAGCTGCATTGAGTTTTCCCTTTTCAATGGCCTTGTCAAGTTGCGATTCAATGGAAAGCAGTGCTTTTTCTAAAACAGTTGAAGCAATATCAACCAAAACAACTTCATTACCGGCGGTGGAAGCCACTTGCGCTATTCCTGAACCCATTGCACCTCCTCCAAGTATTCCAATTTTCATGTCAAAAGTTTTTTGCTAATTTCAATGATTTATGACAATCCTGTATCATTTTTGTTGAATATGAAAGGCATATTTATCGCAGCGATTTTTTCACTTTGGACTTTTATGGGTTCGTCTCAATCGCCGGATGCCTTGGAGCGCATGGCAGATGAGTTTGTGGAGAAAGCAGACTGGGCGCAAGCATTTGTCTATTATTGGGAGGCGTATCAGAAAGATTCGGCTCAATTTGAACTTCGATTTAAGTTGGCTCAATCGGCCATGAACTGTTATGAAGATGCACTGGCGATCCGCCTATTTCAAGACGTATATAAATCGGATCAAGGAAAAATTCATCCAGAGGCCATGTATTATTTGGGTAAATTATACCAGCGGGCAGGAAATTATGCAATGGCCGAACAAACTTGGAAAAAGTTCAAAAAGAAAGTAGCAAAGGTGGATGGGTCGATTACGAACAAAGAGAAGCTCGATCAAGCGTTAAAGGAAGTGAATTGGGCGATGATGCAAACCCAAGACGAATCAATTGTCATCGATCGCTATCCTTGGAATTCCCCAAAGTCGGAGGCCCAGCCTTATTGGAGAGGAGATAGTATCGTATTGCAGCAATGGAGCGGACGCGCATGGAATACCATGTTAAAACTCCCGCTCGCGGATTCTTTGGTAACCAAGAATGAGAATTGGGAAGGGCAAAAGGTGCTGCAGATAAAAACATGCAAAGGAGTAACCATTGGAGTAACGAACAACACCGAGGGGAAGCAGCAATTGGTGCAAAAAAGTGCAACCGGTTGGAACGTCATCCCCATGTTAAATACTCAGCAAGCGCGCTCTTCCATGCCACATTTGGTCGAATTAGATGGAATACTGACCTTGTTTTTTGCAAGTGATCGATCGGGCGGACAAGGAGCATGGGATATCTGGATATCGAGATGGAGTGAGGGTTGGCAAACTCCTTTTCCTGCCGGTAAGGAAATCAATACATTGGAGGACGAATTATTACCTGTCTACCTAAAGGGTCAATTATATTTCTCTTCCAAGGGACATCAAGGGTTCGGTGAAATGGATTTGTTTCGGATCCAAGGAAAACCAGGCAATTGGGAAATCTCGGAGAATTTAGGCCTCCCCATTAATTCATGTAAAAATGATATGGGCATTGATATGAAAGAAAAGCAGGGAGAACAGGAGTGGATCATTGCCTCTGCAAGAGAAAATCAAGGATGCTGCCTCGATGTATGGCACTGGAAGATGAAATCCAAAATGGATAGCTTGGAAGTGCCCGATTCTACGCAAATTTGGATTAAAACCATTGAGCAATGGCTACCGATATCTTTATATTTTCACAATGACGAGCCGAATCCTAGATCTGTTGAGTCTACCACGCAAATCAAATATGGAGATTGCTTTCAATCCTATCTAAATCAAGCGCCACAATACCTCAAGATGCTAAATAATCCTGTGGAGTGGGAGTCTTTCGAAGATCAATATTTATCTGTACCTTATGGGCAGTTGCAAAAGGCCATTCCTTTGATGCTAAAAGCCCTTCAAAAGGGTGGGGTAGTGACCCTTCAGGTCCGAGGTTTTGCCAGTCCAAGAGCGGCAACCGATTATAACGAGAAGCTGACGGGTAGAAGAATTGCTTCATTGGTCAATGAAATCTTGTCTTATCAAAACGGTATTTTTAAACCTTATTATAATCAGCAGTTTTTTGTGGAGTCTTTACCTTTCGGAGAAAGAAAATCAGCCAAGGGTGTCAGTGATGTCCTGGAAGATGAAAAAGGTTCTATCTATTCAAAAGCGGCCCGTGAAGAAAGACGCATCGAAATTTTAGGTATTCGTTGTGTGAGTCCTTAAGAATTGCACGATGAAGGCGCTATAGATATTTCCAAAAAATTGGGTGTGTATAACACAATAAAAATTATTCATATCCAAGGATAGTTGGATTAATTTTGTCGTATGTCCATTGTAACGTTTACAACCGATTATGGAACACGAGATTATCACGTGGCCATCGCAAAATCGCGTTTGTTGAACTGGGCTCCTTCGGCTATTATGGTGGATATCGCCACCTCTGTCTCTCATTTTGACACCATTGAGGCGGCTTATTTGCTGCGATCCTGTTGGCAAGAGTTTCCCAAAGGGACAATTCATCTGGTGGGAATTCGATCGCATTTAAAGAAATTACCCATT
Organism: uncultured Chryseobacterium sp.; assembly: GCA_964544665.1. GTDB lineage: Bacteria > Bacteroidota > Bacteroidia > Flavobacteriales_D > Sanyastnellaceae > CAMCTV01. The sequence continues at coordinate 7,846 of CAZJCQ010000044.1, forward strand.
GTGGTGGTAAAGGACGATCAATATTTCATTGGAGCAGATAACGGAGTTTTCTCAATGGTTTTTGATGATGGGCCCGATGAAATTTGGGAAGTGAATTTATCTTTAATCGAAACGGACATTACTTTCCCTATGGGGAATGTGTTAGTTCAGGCCGCTGCGCATTTGCTTCGGGGTGGAACCCTCAATATGATTGCGCGAGAGATCCAAGAAATGGAGCGGGTGAAGTTTCCAATGGCTCATATGGAAAATGGTGGGGTACGCTGTAGCGTGATTCATATTGATGATTACGGAAACATGATTTTAAACATTACAAAAAAGATGTTCATGGAAAGCGTTGGGCGAAGAGGTTTTACCATTCATGCTCGATCGGCCAGTAAATCGGGTTTGAGAACGATTATGGATTCCTTCTTTCCAGAAGGGATGGCGGATGGAATTCCATTTGCCGTTTGGGGAGCGAATGGTTATTTGGTCATTGCGATGCGCAATGCCTCCATTCATAATGGAGGCGGTGCAGCTCGCATGCTGGGGTATCAAAAGATGTCAAATATTTTTATTGAAATACATGATTAAGCGTTTAGTGAAAATGACTTTTAAAGAAAATTCATGTGAGCAATTTGAATCTATTTTTTATCATTATCGAGAAAAAATCGCGAGTGCGCATGGTTGCCAGCACCTTGAATTGTGGCGCGATGTCGATCATCCCAATATTTATTTTACTTACTCCATTTGGGAGGGTACGGATGATTTGGAACAATATCGACATTCAGAGACATTCAAAGTTGTTTGGCCACTGACGAAGGCGTTATTCGAGGCACCCGCTGTTGTGCATACCGTTCACGAAAAAGAATTAAAATGAAAGCATTATTTTTAAAAGAAATCAGGGTATTTTTAAGTTCACTCATTGGATATGTGGTGATGGGGGTTTTTCTTTTGATTACAGGTTTATTCCTCTGGGTGTTTCCAGGTGATACTAATATTTTAGATATGGGTTTTGCAACTTTGGATAGCCTGTTTTTTGTAACACCTTGGGTTTTTATTTTCTTAATACCTGCGATTACGATGCGCTCTTTTTCTGAGGAAAGACGGACGGGTACGATCGAGTTGTTATTGACAAAACCGTTATCGGAGTGGCAAATTATTTTGGCCAAATTTGGAGCAGGACTTTTATTGGTTTGGATTGCATTGCTTCCTACAGTTGTTTATTACATGACGGTTTATCAATTAGGAAATCCTTCTGGAAACCTTGACTCCGGTGGTATTTTGGGTTCTTATTTGGGATTGTTTTTTTTAGCATCCGCCTATGTCGCCATTGGTCTGTTTTGCTCAACATTAACCGATAATCAAATCATTGCATTTTTATCTGCGGCGCTCCTGTCTTTTGTTATGTATAGCGGATTTCAGTCCATTGCTAATTTCGACTTGTTAGGGTCGTTGGATAGTTTCGTGGGTAATCTCGGAATGCAAGCGCATTTTAATTCATTGGGCAGAGGTGTAGTAGATTCACGCGACGTGTTGTATTTTTTAATGGTTACCTTTTTATTCTTATTCTCATCAAGATTGGTGCTGCTCAGTAGAAAGTGGTAACAATAATTTTTTCTGATGATCGTTTCTAGTAAATGAGAATATCATTAACCATCGGCTTCCTAATTTGGGCGCAATTTGCAAGACTACAAACCGTCACGCCGAATACATCTGTTGTTATCTCTGAATGGTTAGCAGCACATAATCAATGGCGTGATGAAGTGGGCGTTCCACACCTCATTTGGAATAATAATTTGGCGAAATCTGCAGAAAAATGGGCATTGAATTTATCTAAGGACTATGGTCATCTTTATCATAGTAAATGTGGCAATGGAGAAAATATCTATTGGACCAGCGAAGAGGTGTCGGTTCCGATAGATGCTACTGATGCTTGGGGAAGTGAGAAGGAGTTTTATCACAATCAAAAAATTTCCGGATCCAACTTCAAGGATTTTGGACATTATACTCAAATGATTTGGGCTGATACCAGGGAAGTGGGATGTGCAATCGTTAGTAATGGAGGCAACGGAACTTATGTTGTCTGTCAATATTATCCGCCGGGTAATTATGTCGGTCAACATCCGTATAAAAAGTAGTTTTCCTCATCTGATTATTAAAACTTTTTCATTTTGTGAGGAAAGGGCTGTCTGTATATTTGCCACCTAATCATCAATGCAATGAGAACAGATCAATACCAAGGACACGATTATTATTTAATGGACGAGCTTTTGACAGATGAGCACAAGCTCGTTAGAGATACCGCTCGTGCATGGGTTAAAAAAGAAGTATCGCCCATTATTGAGGAGGCGGCGGAGAAGTGTGAATTCCCCAAGCATTTATTGCCAGGTCTAGCTGAAATAGGGGCTTTTGGACCCTACATTCCGGAGGAATATGGAGGTGCGGGTTTAGATCAAATCTCTTACGGGATTATTATGCAAGAGTTGGAAAGATGTGACAGTGGCCTACGTTCCACGGCATCAGTTCAGAGTTCTTTGGTGATGTATCCCATTTTTAAATATGGTTCGGAGGAGCAGAAAAGAAATTTTTTACCGAAGTTGGCATCAGGTGAATGGATAGGATGTTTTGGTTTAACAGAGCCTGACTTCGGTTCGAATCCAGGCGGAATGGTGACCAACTTCAAGGATATGGGCGATCATTATCTATTGAATGGTGCGAAAATGTGGATATCCAATGCGCCCTTTGCACAAATCGCAGTGGTATGGGCCAAGAATGAGGAGGGCAGAATCCATGGTCTCATTGTGGAAAGAGGAATGGAAGGTTTCAGCACTCCTACCATGCATGGTAAGTGGAGTTTGAGAGCTTCAGACACGGGAGAATTGATTTTTGACAATGTCAAAGTACCGAAAGAAAATCTTTTACCAGGACGCAGTGGATTAGGAGGTCCGCTCAGTTGCTTGGATTCCGCAAGATATGGGATTGCTTGGGGTGCCATTGGCGCAGCGTTAGATTGCTATGATACCGCACTGCGATATTCCAAGGAACGTATTCAATTCGGAAAGCCTATTGGAGCATTTCAATTGCAGCAGAAGAAGTTGGCCGAGATGATCACCGAAATTACAAAAGCGCAATTGCTAACCCATCGTCTAGGACAATTGCGTAATGAAGGTCGTGCCACCAGCGCGCAGATTTCAATGGCCAAAAGAAACAATGTGAACATGGCGATTCAAATCGCGCGTGAAGCTCGTCAAATGTTAGGTGGAATGGGAATTACAAACGAATATCCTTTGATGAGACACAGTATGAATTTAGAATCCGTGATTACCTATGAAGGTACACACGACATTCACTTGTTGATTACCGGAATGGATGTGACCGGATTAGATGCTTTCAAATAAAGAAGAATTTCAGTGTCATTATAAAAAGAAAAGGGGATTATTTATCCCCTTTTTTTAATCATCTCCTATGATGGATTCCATGAATTGGATAATGGTGGGCTGTAAATATTTTTTACATACTTCAATGGGAACGGTAAAGGAAGGTTCTCCAATTACATAAGGTCCAATTTCATATCGGGCAAAGGAAAAGGTTATTCCTTCTGCCGATAAAGAATAATTTTCAGGTAAATAGAAGGAAGCACGATTGATTTCAAGCGCACTTATATCATAACCGTCTTGTTGCCATTGCCTAAAAAAAGTCTCTCCTGCGATTTTTTTAATTTCGGTCATTTTACCCGGGAGAAATAATTTTTCTTTCTTGATACGAGATCCTGTTTCTTTATCCAACAATAGAGACATCCATTCAAAGTTAGGGTGCGCGCCACCTGCATAGGAGTCAGAAGAAATGGTTAAGAAAATATACTGATTATTTTGATGAACTATTTCTCCAATAATGGTGAGGTTTTCTGCAAATTCAGGATCGTGAAGACTTTTCAGCCAGCGATCAACATCCTCGTAGCTTTGGATATCATCGTTCACCCAATCAAGCATGATACGCTCAATGGAATCAGCGAGCAAGCCAGGCTCATTCCACTTTAGTAGTTGAATTTGGTAGGTTTTACAAGTAGTATCCCATTCATTGGTGTATTCATTGATTTCCGCTTTTTGGGCTTGTGCCCATTCGCAATAGCGTTCAGTCCACTCAATTGGTGAAAACAATTCTTGTAATGAAGCGGGATATACATTGTCAGGTTCTACTTCGCGAATATTTTCCATTAATTGCTGGATTTCTTGCGTTAAAAGATCAATGGAGTCTTTTAATAGAAGTTGTGCATTTCGAAAGGCTTGATTTTCGCCGTTGAGTGCGCTAACGTGATGGATAAGCTGATCTTTTTCTTGTTGGCATTGTTGTGAAAGGCGCGTTGCATCTTGAAGCTGAAGTTGAAGACGTGATTGATTTTCTTTGAGTTGTGCAAGATCCTGTGATAGTTGTAGGACCATGCTTTTAAGCGAATCCTCTCGTCTATAAGATTGATTTAAAAATGCTCTAAGCTCTTTTTTATTCATGTGTTCCACATCTTGCGCCCAAATAGGACTGGTGAACAGCATCAAAAACAGAAAATTACAGCTTCGAAAAATCGAAAATAGGGAGTGGTTAGATTTCAGGCGCATCATCATAGTTAGTTCGCGCGAAATTAACGCATTGTTCAAATGAATTCAAAGAAACCGAAAGGGACTTAAACTTTAGGAGGTGATTTGAGTATTCATAACGGTTACAACTCAATCAATTCCTCTGACTCGATGGGCTCTCGAAAAACCACTTGTCCATCGAATACATCCATGACCATCGGTTCTTCTTTTTTGACAGCTCCCGAGAGAATGGCTTTGGACAAAGAATTGAGTACTTCTTTCTGAATTAATCTTTTTACGGGTCGTGCGCCCATTGCCGGATCGTAGCCGCGATCAATGATGTACTGCAAAGCGTCTGGTGAAAGTTGCAGTTGAATGGATTGTTCTTTTAATCGTTCAGACAATTCGTGTAGTTGAATTTTCACAATTCCCTTTAAGTGGGATTTACTTAAAGGGGTGAACATGATGATTTCGTCGACGCGATTATAAAATTCAGGACGAAGCGTTTGTCGTAATAATCCCAAGACCTCACGCTTGGTGATTTCAAACACCTCTTCATCCTTGCCTTTTGGAATATCTTCATATCTCTCTTGAATAATGCTCGCTCCCAAGTTGCTGGTCATTATGATGATCGTGTTTTTAAAGTTAACGACACGACCTTTATTGTCGGTTAGTCGGCCGTCATCTAGAACTTGAAGCAAAATATTGAAGACATCAGGATGCGCCTTTTCGATTTCATCCAATAGAACCACTGAGTAAGGTTTTCGTCGAACAGCTTCCGTTAATTGCCCGCCCTCATCGTATCCAACATAACCAGGAGGGGCTCCAACCAATCTACTTACACTGTGTTTTTCTTGATATTCACTCATGTCAATGCGTGTCATTGAATTTTCATCATTAAACAACAACTCTGAAAGTGCTTGTGCAACTTCTGTCTTTCCCACTCCTGTGGTGCCGAGGAAAATAAAGGATCCAATGGGCTTTCGTTCATCTGAAAGTCCTGAACGGCTTCTTCGGACGGCATCGCTAATCGCGATAATGGCCTCTTCTTGACCAACCACTCGTTTTTTTAATTCGTCCTCTAAACGAAGTAATTTGACCCTTTCACTCTCCATCATGCGTTGAACGGGAATTCCTGTCCATTTCGATACCACTGCCGCAATCTCATCCGGATCTACTTCTTCCTTCACCATTTTGCCTTTTGCTTGAAGCGCAGTCAACTTTTCCTTGCTCAGCACTATATGGGATTCGGCCTCTTTTATTTTTCCATAACGAATCTCAGCCACCGTTCCATAATTCCCCTCGCGTTCGGCTTGGTCTGCTTGAATTTTTAAATTTTCTAAGGTGGCTTTGGTCAGCTGAATTTCTTCTACAACATCCTTTTCGGATTTCCATTTGCTATGTAAATCCGCTCGTTGATCCATCAATTCTGCCAACTCTTTCTCAATCTGTATCAGTCGAGTTTCATTGTTCTCTCTTTTTATAGCAGCACGTTCTATTTCCAATTGCAAAATTTCTCTTTCAATTTGATCCAACTCAACGGGTTTTGAATTCATCTCCATCCGAATCATCGAAGCGGCTTCATCAATCAAATCGATGGCTTTGTCTGGAAGAAATCGATCGGTAATATATCGTTGTGAGAGCTCAACAGCGGCAATGATAGCGTCGTCTTTGATTTGAACTTTATGGTGATTTTCATATTTTTCTTTGAGTCCTCTCAAGATCGCAATGGCGTCGTCTCTATCGGGTTCTTCGACCAAAACTTTTTGAAATCGTCGCTCGAGGGCTTTGTCTTTTTCAAAATATTTTTGATACTCATTCAAAGTAGTGGCACCGATACTTCTTAGTTCTCCTCTTGCCAGTGCGGGCTTCAGAATATTTGCAGCATCCATCGCTCCTTCGCCTCCTCCGGCTCCAACAAGGGTGTGAATCTCATCAATAAACAGTACAATCGAGCCTTCGCTCTCCTGCACTTCCTTAACCACAGCCTTTAATCTCTCTTCAAATTCTCCCTTGTATTTTGCTCCTGCCACCAATGCACCCATATCCAAACTGAAGATGGTTTTATCAAGCAGGTTTTCTGGAACGTCGCCGTTGATAATGCGATGTGCAATCCCCTCTGCAATGGCGGTTTTTCCTACGCCGGGCTCACCGATCAGGATGGGATTGTTTTTGGTTCTTCTAGAAAGAATTTGAACGACACGTCGAATCTCCTCATCGCGTCCAATAACGGGATCCAATTTTCCCTCTCTGGCGAGTGCATTTAGATTTTTTGCATACTTGCTCAGACTCTGATAGCTCTCCTCGGCGCTCGATGAGGTTACCTTGCTTCCTTTTCTCATTTCTTGAATTGCAGATAATAGATGTTGACTGCTCAACCCAGCATCTTTTAATAGCTGAGCGCAGACGTCTTTACTATCCATAATACTCAGGAGCAAGTGCTCAATGGTTACATATTGATCCCCCATTTTTTGTGCTCGATCAATGGCGTTGATAAGGGTTTTGGAGGCAGTCGCGGAAAAAACTAACTGACTTCCTTGCATTTTCGGTAGACTCTTCAGATTTTTCTCTAATGCATGTTCGATACTATCTAATGACGCATTGCATTTATTTAATAAATGCGGGGTAATATTTTTATCTGTTTCTAATAAAGCCCGTAAGAGATGCAAATTTTCGATTTGCGGATGATTTTGTGAAAGTCCCAATTGTTGGGCTTTTTGAATCACCTCTTGTGCTTTTAGCGTGAATTGATTTAAATCCATGTTTTTTTTTTATTCGATGCTACAATTCCAATTCCACCTTCTGTTTCATGAATTATTGTCGTGGAAAACAAATTTCATGGGAAAAAAAGTCAGAGATACGCTTTAAATCATGGCATATTTGCAGTTCATGTATCAAAAGTTATTCATCGTCGGATTTATGTGCAGCGGTAAAACCGTGAGTGGAGAAAAATTGGCTAAAAAAATGAACTTAACTTTTTTTGATACGGATGCCATGATAGAGGAATTAACGGGGATGAAAGTGCATGAGATTTTTTCGGTCTGGGGCGAGAAGTACTTCAGAAGAATGGAAAGAGATGTATTGTATGGTTTGTTGCAGAAGCAAGAGTCATTTGTATGCGCAACCGGTGGAGGTTCGGTATGCCAAATGGATGTAATGGATTGGTTGAATAAAGTGGGAACAACCATTTGGCTCGATACTGCTTGGGAAGTGATACAAGAACGGTTGTCTCAGGATACAACTAGACCTTTAGCGCAACTTCCTACAGTGGAATTAAAAGAACTATTTGAGGGGCGAAGAAAGTATTATCAAAAGGCAATGAAAAAAGTGGATAGCCAATCGGAATTATTAGCGGAGTTATAAAATAAATAGTGGAAATGAGCGTTAGTAGATAGTAACTATTTAAACCGATGGTCTATGATGAAAAGAGTATTCGCCTTTTTTATGGTGTTGACCATTACAAACACCCACTTATGGTCACAAGAATTTATTAATGGAACTTTTGCATATCCAGGGCTGAGTAATGCATTCACTTATTTCGAGGGTTGTTCAGGTTATGGTCAAGAAACTTATAATATATATTTCCCTCAAAACAAATGGTGGGGGAATGTAAAATATGTGAGTTTGGGATTAAATTATGATATGACCGTTTATCCTTGCATTTCAGTATCGGGAGAATTCAACCAAGTCATTTGGTATGATGTACTATCGATGGAATTGACTTCGCCGTTGGTCATCGGTCAAAAATATAAACTCGAATTTGATGAAAAATTTAATGTGGATGTTCCGTTGACATTCGAGTCAACCTATGCGTCTGAGACCTATGGCAATTTTATTTACACGGTTCCTGCGCATAATGCCTACATGACGGAATGGAGAACCAGGGACTTTGAATTTATCGCAACTGATAGCGCTTCCTTCATTAATGTATATATCCAGCAGGGATCAGAATTGGAATATATCAATGCAACCATTGCATTGAATAATTTTCACTTGGAACAAGTAAATGAAGATGTTGTGCTGGCCGCGGAATCGAGTGATTGGAATGAAATGAATCGATATTCTCCCACTTTGCGATATGATGCCTATGGAGTGGATGGAAGATTGATGTACCCACAAACCTTGGCGGCTGACTTGCCCGCGGGGTGTTATTTATTGAGAGGGCAGGATAAGGTTTTTCGTATTGTTAAATAATAGAAAAATACCACTTTTTAGGTATAGGAATCAGGGATGTGTTTTTGGAATCTTTGCCTTATTAAGAAAGATTCTAAATAATGAAAAAACGGATTTTAATAGTAACGCTGTTCGTGGCGGGAAATTTCGCTCTGCGAGCGCAGTCATTGGATAATAAAGTGCCCTTGACATCCCGCGATACCTTGTATAAGCCACTGGAATTTGTAGATTTTTCGAAGCGAGTCACTACCGAATTTATACCAGAATGGAAGGAAGGGGTAGTGTATGCAGGAAAATCCTCGTTTGAGGTGAGTATTAAAAATTTACAAGTGGATGCGAATGGAAATGCGGCGAGGCAATGGATGGCGAAAGTTCCAGGAATGTCAGTTTGGGAAAGTGATGCCTCGGGATTGAATACCTCCATTTCCACCCGAGGTTGGTCACCGAATCGATCCTGGGATCTCAATGTGCGGATGGATGGTTTCGATATCGCTTCAGACCCGATGGGTTACCCCGAAGCGTATTACACTCCGCCTTCCGAGTTCATCGAACAAATTCAATTGGTTAAAGGAGCAGGGGGATTGGCGTACGGAACCCAATTTGGTGGATTTATCAACTATAGAACCGTCCAGCCGGGATATAAGAAATGTCAGTATAACGGCACGTACTCCCTAGGTTCATTTAACACGGAGAGTGCATTGCACGCGTTGCATGGTTCGACGGGAAAATGGAAGTACGGAATATGGTTGCATCAACGAACTTCAGATGGCTGGCGAGAGAATAGCGGATATAAGACACAAAATGCAATGATCAAATTGGGGCGTAGTTTGGGTCGTGACTTCAATATCCAATTAGAATATGTCAAGCATTTATCCACTGCGCAACAGTCGGGTGGACTTACCGACATCCAATGGCTGCAAGATGCCACCATATCTAATCGAAGCCGCAATTGGTTTCAGTTAGACTGGCAAGTATATGGTTTGGAAATTACCCAAAAAAAAGCCAACCACTTTTGGAGCAATAAATGGAGTTTCATGCAAGGTGTCCGAAATTCGGTAGGTTTTTTATTAAAGGAGAGTATAGAAAAGCCCGATGACATGTCCAATAGACAATTGGATTTGGATACCTATCGTAACTGGACATTTGAATCGAGGTATACCCAATTTATTTCCCAAAAAATCAATTGGAATTTTGGGATAAGAGCTTTTCAAGGAAATACGGATCGTTTGAAAGATGAAAGAGGGGGGAGCACTGGCAGCGATGCCAATTTTAGTATAATTCCGAATTATTCCTTAAGTCGTGACCTCAATTACACTTCCCGAAATACGGCGGCATTTACGGAATGTATTTTACAATGGAAGAGATGGAAATTGATTCCAGGGGCCAGGTATGAGTGGATGCAGAATACAGTGGAAGGTCGCTACAGTTCTACCTTTCAAATAATCCCGGCTACCACAAATCGAAATGTTTTTCTCTATGGTACTGCGCTGGAATATCATCTTAATGAATCTAATGAAGTAGTCTTTAATTACAACCGATCATTCAGACCGGTATTATTTTCGGAGTTGACCCCTACAGGATCATCCGATGTGATTGATCCCAATTTAAAAGATGCCCAGGGATACAATGTGGACGCCTTTGTGCGTGGTAAAGTAGCGAGTGACGCATTGCATTATCAATTGGGAGCGTATTACACCTTCTATGGAAATAAAATAGGAAGTTACGTGAACAGCTCACAAAATCGATTTGTAACCAACATTGGGGATGCGGTGAGCAAGGGTGTAGAAACTTTATTGGACTATACATTTACTCAATCAAAGCATCAATTTTCAATGAATGCTTGGACGGCGATGTCCTGGATGAATGTTTCCTACATCACTTGGAATGATCCTACATTGACTTCGGAGAATCAACAAGTAGGCAATAGGGTTGAGAATGCGCCTCGATACATTCATCGAGCAGGATTGAATTTGGGCTATCGACAAATGTCATTGCAGATGAATGGAAATTGGATCAGCGAAGTATATACGGATGCCTTGAATACAGCGTTGCCGAATAGCGCAGCAACAAAAGGGCTATTGCCATCCTACCGTGTATTTGATGTTTCATTGAAATACTCATTTTCTAGATTTATCTTTGGGCAGTTGAACTTTAATAATGTGACCGATGAACACTATGCAACGCGCAGATCGAGTGGCTATCCTGGACCGGGACTTCTTCCTGGTTCACCTCGCAGTTTTACCTGCACATTGGGATTGAATTTATAATCATGGATCTACCTAAAGTCATACCTAGACGCCTGAAGTTCGATAACGCGAGGGAAATTTGGGTAGTCTAGAACTTTTAGTTATTATTGTCCTTATGAATAATGTTGTAATCACATGGGTGGGAGGCTTGATACCACTTTTCACGGGTTTTATCTGGTACAGTGATAAGGTTTTAGGGAAGGCTTGGAAAAAGGAAATTGGATTCATCGAAACAGGAGAAGCGCCCAAAGGGATGATGAAGCTTTTTATTTTTTCCTATCTATTTGGCGTTTTAATTATGTTCTTTCTTCCTTCTGTGGTCATTCACCAATATCACATGAGTTCTACATTGGTTGGGACAGAAGGCTTTGGAGTAGCGGGTTCTCCTGTTCAGCAATATTTTACGGATTTCATGAGTGTGTATGGAAATCGATATCGCACTTTTCAACATGGAGCCTTGCACGGAGTTATTGCAGCGCTCTTTTTTAGCTTTCCGCTCATCGGATTGAGCGCGTTATTTGAGAAAAAGTCCTTTAAATATATTTTTATTCACGTGGGGTATTGGGCCATTTCATTGGGAATAATGGGAGGCGTAACCTGTGCATTTTATCAGCTGCATCATTGAGTTAAAGCCAAGATTCTCATAAATCAGCCAAACGTTCACGCAAAAGTTGATGAAAGTGAGGGTGGTGTTGAATGGCTCTTAATTGGTGCGTATAGACTCCGTCTTTTTGAATTCCCTGTTGATCCAGTTGATCTATTCTAACTTCTCCAGAGGCATGAATGATTTCCGCGAATTGCTCATTTACTTTTAAAATGATTCCGACGTGAACAATCCGACCTTCTTGGTTTTCAAAGAAAGCCAGATCACCGGGCTTGGCCTCAGAGACAAAGTTCAAAAGCTGTGCGCCCTCCATATTGATTTGTTGGGAAGCATCACGTGGAATTCGCATACCCATTAATCGATATACCATTTGAGTGAATCCTGAACAATCGATGCCAGCATGGGTGCGGCCTCCCCATAGATAGGGTGTTTTTAGGAAGGAACGAGCGCAATCCTCGATATTCGACCATGAAGGTTGAAGTGATGGAATTTCCGCGAATGCGCCCGCAGGGTAAAATTGAGAATGAACGATAACGGGTTTGGGAAGCGCAGAATGATGGATGATTTTTTCGGGACCTAACAAAACGCATTGTTTACGATCTACCCATCCTTCATATTGATCGTGATCAAGGACAATGAGCACCCATTTTTCTTGGGTTTCTTTAATGATAAATGTTTCCCCCATCAGCACTTGATTAACCATTTCACTCCGATCGGATGGTTCAGCTCTCATTGGGATAATACTCCATTCACAAATTCCTTTCATTTTACGAAAATATTAAAGAGTGTGAAAGGAAAGGGTAAAAGTGGAAAAATTACCAAAAAATCGTATATTTGAATTAAATCTTCAAAATATGTGGAGAGAAATTGACAACAAGTTGGTACGGGAATTTCGTTTTAAAAATTTCCAAGAGGCCTTTACTTTTATGACAAGGGTGGCCTTGATCGCTGAAAAAATGGACCACCATCCCACCTGGTACAATGTTTACAATTATGTCAGAATTGAGTTGAGTACCCATGATCAATCGGATATGGTCACCGATAAAGATCGTAAACTGGCCCATGCAATAGACGCCATATTAGAATAATTCATTTTTTTTTGCATTTTTAAATTATTGTTGTATATTCGCAACCCAAATTGTAAAAAAGCATGTTAATTATTCCAGTAAAAGAAGGCGAAAGCATCGATAGAGCTCTTAAGAAGTTCAAAAAGAAGTTTGAAAAGACAGGTGTGGTTAAAGAATTGCGTGATCGTCAGCAGTACACCAAGTTTAGTGTTCGTCGTCGCGAGGAAATTAAGCATGCGATTTACGTAACTAAATTAAGAAGTCAAGAGCAATAATATTTCTCATTCTATTAAGTTGTAAAGGGTAAATGATTAATTTACCCTTTTTTTGTGATGCAAAAATTTCTGCAATACCTGGGCTCTGAAAAGCGGGCATCTGATCATACGCGATTGGCATACCAAACCGACCTTTTGCAGTTTCAGCAATTTATTCGAGCGCATTTTGAGATAGAAAATTTGTTCGATGCTACCCAAATGATGGTGCGATCATGGGTTTCATCTTTGATGGAGCAAGAACTATCGGTTAGCAGTGTACACAGAAAATTATCCAGTTTGCAGGCATATTACAAGTTTGAGTTAAAGGAAGGTCGCATGCAGCAGAACCCCGTTAAAGGGGTGGCTAAACCCAAACGCCCCAGTGTTTTACCACAGTATTTAGAAATTGCTCAAGCCGAAAAGATATATCAAGATGAGGAAATAGGGTGGGAGGGGATGCGAAATCGAACGATACTGAAGTTGCTGTATGAGACGGGAATACGCCGGTCAGAGCTGTTGGGTATCAAAGAGAAGGATATCGACTTCTCCAAAGGACAAGTAAGGGTGTTGGGAAAGAGAAATAAGGTGCGGATTATCCCAATCTCGGCGGATTTATTGGAGGAAATAAAGGCATTACTCACTGAAAATAAAAAAAGTTGTTCGAGCATAGAAGATGGAGGGGTGTTTATCAATCAGAGGGGCCAAGTTTTAAGTTCTTTTCAGTTGTATACCATCGTGAAAAGAAAATTGAGTCAATGGACGACGATGCAAAAACGCAGTCCCCATATTTTACGGCATAGTTTTGCATCTCATCTGCTCAATAAAGGGGCAGATTTAAATGTTATCAAAGAGATTTTGGGTCACTCTAGTTTAGCGGCTACTCAGGTGTACACCCATTTAAATATCGAGAAATTAAAGGGTATTCATTCCTTGCTACATCCTAGAAATGGAGAGGACTAATGGGGTGCGAAAAAAAATAAAAAAAAGTGCAGATATTTTTGGTGGAGAAGAAAAAATGAGTACATTTGCACCCCGATTTCCGCAAAGATTCGTGGATGTTCTTTGAAATCTTGTCCGTTTTAAAGTGTTGAATGCCGGTGTAGCTCAGCTGGCCAGAGCAGCTGATTTGTAATCAGCTGGTCGGGGGTTCGAATCCCTCCACCGGCTCCAATTCACACTGGGGAGATACTCAAGTGGCCAACGAGGACAGACTGTAAATCTGTTGGCATATGCCTTCACAGGTTCGAATCCTGTTCTCCCCACTCTATCTCTTTACTAGTGGTTAAAACAAAAGCGGGAGTAGCTCAGTTGGTAGAGCATTAGCCTTCCAAGCTAAATGTCGCGAGTTCGAGCCTCGTCTCCCGCTCTACTTTCCCACCAAGCCGTTGTAGCTCAGGGGTAGAGCACTTCCTTGGTAAGGAAGAGGTCACGGGTTCAATTCCCGTCAACGGCTCAAGCTTTAGGAGCGGACAAAATTTCAAAGAATATCTTCGAGGAAATCCTTGAATTAGGCAATTTAAAAACGCGATAAATTAAACATTAAAAAAAACGGCTATGGCTAAAGAAAATTTCGACCGTTCCAAACCCCACGTGAACATTGGAACGATTGGTCACGTTGACCACGGTAAAACTACCTTGAC
>CAZJCQ010000045.1:0-22023 GCA_964544665.1 uncultured Chryseobacterium sp.
CAAGGTTTGCCTAGCATGTTAAGTTACCCTAACACCGGTGGTCTCTTACACCCCCGTTTCACCCTTACCCGAAGGCGGTTTATTTCTGTGGCACTTTCTGTGAATTTTTCTTTCAAAAAATCCCCCAAGCTTTTCACCTGGTGTGGTGCCCTTTGCAGCCCGGACTTTCCTCCAGTGTTACCACCAGCGATGAAGTCGTCATTATCAGGACAAAGATAATTCGGTTCTATCAATTATGCTTATTTTTGAAGCATGAGAGTGGATATACTGACGATTTTGCCAAAATTAATGGAGGGTCCATTTTCTGACAGCATACTCAAAAGAGCGCAAGAAAAGGGGCTTTGTGAGATTCATATCCATAACATCAGAGATTACTCGCAAGACAAACATCAATCGGTTGATGATTATGCCTTTGGTGGAAGTGCGGGTATGGTGATGATGATGCAACCCATCGTCGATTGTATTGAATACCTGAAATCTCAACGATCCTACGACGACATCATTTATGTAACTCCAGATGGAGAGCGATTGAACCAAGCACTTTGCAATCAATGGTCATTGAAAGAGAATTTAATGATCCTTTGTGGGCATTATAAAGGAATCGATCAGCGAATACGCGATCATTTCATTACCCGAGAGATCTCCATTGGTGATTATGTATTGAGTGGAGGAGAGTTGGCGGCTGCCGTGATCGTGGATGCGGTTGTTCGCTTGATTCCCGGAGTCCTCAACAATGAGACCAGTGCATTAACGGATTCTTTTCAAGATGATTTATTGGCTCCGCCAGTTTACACTCGACCTGCTGATTTCCGCGGATGGAAAGTTCCAGAGGTTCTGACGAGCGGTAATTTCAAAGCGATTGAAGAGTGGTCTTTGCAACAAGCCATTGAAAAAACAAAGGAGAGAAGGCCCGATTTGTTAAATAAAAATGAGCATCCTGAATAAGAATCTATTTTCTTTGTAGCAATGAGTGATGGAATATTGAAAGCCCTGATGCAGTTATTCGCGATTATCGCCGGAAAATCTGGCGACATCGGTCGTGAGGCAGTCGCAATGGTTTTGGAAGGTCAGTTGAATAGAGAATTGACACTGAAATACCTGAAGTATTATGACGAGTATGTTCAGAGATTCTATAAGACTTCCGATCTTTCTGAGAAAAGGAGATCAATGGCCAGCGTTAAAGTGCTGCGTATGTGTGAGGAGATTAATGAAGAGTTAGCGCAACAAGACAAGATATTGGTCATGATGAGATTGGCTGAATTTGTCGGCAAATACGAAAATGCGAGTGAACAAGAATGGGAGTTTATTCATACGGTCGGTGAGGTATTTCATATTCCTTCGGAACTTTATCACTCCCTTTTAGCATTGGCAAAATTATCGGATACAAAATCAGTAGCACCCACTCAATCGGAGCATATCTGCATTGCGGGTGACCAACATGCCGATTTGCAGGTACATGATCTCAATGGTCATTTGATTTTTATGCGAATTGAGGAGGAAGGATTGTTTTTAGTAAAATATTTAGGAAATGATTTGTTGTTGCTCAATGGTCAACCCATTGAACAACGAAGAATCTATGCATTTCCACAAGGATCTGCCATTAGAGGAAGTAAAATTCATCCCATCTTTTACAGTGATGTTCTGCATCGTCTGCTCAAAAGTGGTCCATTGGATTTGCTTTCATTTCAAGTTAAACAGGCAACGTACACCTTTCCAAATGGTAAAATTGCCTTACATCCTTTGTCCATTAATGAACATGGTGGAACCTTGGTGGGCATCATGGGTGGCAGTGGGTCTGGGAAAAGTACACTCGTTAACATACTCAATGGGAATTATCGCCCGAAGAGTGGGCAGATATTGCTCAATGGAATTGATATCTATGCTCATCATGACATCATCAAAAGCGCAATGGGTTATGTGGCGCAGGATGATATTTTGATTGAAGAACTCAGTGTTTATGAAAATCTATTTTTCAGTGCTAAACTAAGTATGCCTGAAATGGTAGACGCTGAGATTCATGCCAAGACGACCGAGGTTCTTAAATCGGTGGGGTTGTGGGAGTGCAGAAAGTTACGAGTGGGCAGCATATTAGATAAGACCATTTCCGGAGGGCAAAGGAAACGATTAAATATTGCCCTGGAATTAGTGAGAAGCTCCGCTGTGCTCTTTGTTGATGAACCCACGTCTGGCTTATCGAGTCGTGATTCAGAAATGATCATGGATTTGTTAAAGGAATTGACCTTGAGAGGTAAATTGATATTTGTCGTGATTCATCAACCCAGTAGTGATATTTTCAAAATGTTTGACCGATTACTATTGATGGATCAGGGAGGATATCCGATTTATTATGGTAATCCGGTCGAGAGTATTCTTTATTTCAAAAGGAAAGCCAAGTTTGTATCGATTACTGATAGTCAATGTCCCACTTGTGGAAATGTCAACCCTGAGCAATTATTCAATATCATCGAAGCCAAATTGGTGGATGAATATGGAATGCAGACCGACATTCGCAAAGTGACTCCACAAGAATGGAATCAGCATTTTAATGAGACGCCTTCCGATATGGATAACCCGTCAAAGGAAGAGGTTTTTATAGCTGAAAAGCTGCATTTCGGCAATAAATGGAAACAATGGAAAACCTATTTCATCAGGGATGCAAAAAGTAAATGGGTCAATCAACAATACATGTTGATCAATTTTCTTGAAGCTCCTGTCTTGGCCTTGGTGCTCTCTCTTTTTGTGAAATACTTCCCCATGGACGAAAAAGGGATTGGGCAATATACCTTTCGTGAAAATTTAAATTTCCCACAATACCTTTTCTTTTCTGTAGTCGTCGCTTTATTTCTTGGCCTAACGGTGAGCGCAGAAGAGATATTAAAAGATAGAAAAATATTAAAAAGGGAGCGATACCTCGGTCAAAGTTATGGTGCTTATCTCTTTGCCAAATTGGGAATATTGTTTTTTATTTCCGCCATTCAATCGGCTAGTTTCATTGCAGTTGGAAATTTAATCTTAGATGTAAAAGGAATGTTCTTTCCATTTTGGATGACCTTATTTTCATTGAGTTGCTTTGCCAACGCCCTAGGATTAAACATCAGTGCTACTTTCAACTCTGCCAAGGTCATTTATATTTTAATTCCCATTTTGATCATTCCTCAATTGTTATTCAGTGGTGTCATCGTTCGCTTTGACCGACTTTTTCCCAGCATCACTCAACAATCCAGTGTTCCATGGATTGGTGACGTTATGGCGTCTAGGTGGGCATTTGAGGCCATGGCCGTAGAACAATTCACCCAAAATCCCTATAGCCAAATCACCTTTGATTTGGACATGAAAATGAAATACTATGGATGGAAAAAGGACTATTGGATCAAGGATATCCAAGGCTATATTCAAGAGACCAAAAATCAAATCAGAGAAGGAACCACTCCCAACAAGAATGTTTTAATGTTGTGCAATGAATGGCGAAAAGAATCGGAGCGAGTAGCTGGATTAAACGTTCAATGGGAGGAAACCGATTTAATGGATACCGCAAAATGGAATCAACGGCTTACGGGTTGGATGGCCGTCTCCAAAGATTTAGAATCCTATTATGTGCGTGAATACAACAAACTTAATCAACAAAGAGAAGAGCGATTAACCCAATTAACCAAGAGCCCTGAAGACCGTCAAGTATATCTTGAATTAAAAGATGCTTATCACAACGAAAGTTTAGAGGACATCGTCACCAACAAAAATGATCTAGAAAGAGTGGTAAGAGAAGGAAACGACCTGATCCAAAAGCAGAACTTAATTTATATCTATCCCGAAACCCCTTCGATTTTCGAAGCCCATTTTTATGCGCCGGTGAAACAACTTGGTAATTGGGAGGTAAAAACCCTTTGGGCCAACATCATGGTGCTTTGGTTGATGGCCATGGGTATGGTCATCTTGTTGATGTTCGATGGATTAAATAAATTGGGAAATTGGTTAAATCGACTGAAAAAGTAATCAGCTAAACTGATCGACTCCAATCTTTTTAAATGGTACGTGGATGATGGCCTCGTAATCTTCTCCCGCCTCGAGCATGTCTTCATCGTCATTCTCATAATACCATTCAATGACTACTTTACCTTGCAATGTTTCCATTCTTTTAAACACATCCAATAAGCATTTACTAGAACTTGTATTGAAGTATTCTAATTGAATTTGCAAGGTGGTTTCTTCCTTTGCTGAAGCACTGTATTGCTCAATCCAAGCTAAAATTGGTTTATAAAATTCAATTGAATTTTCAGGTATTGATCTTCCTTTCAATAATAAAGTTCCCGAACTGGCATTCAACTCAACAGTTGGAGTTTTTGGTGTGCCGGTTAAACTAAAATTTTCCATACGCTTGATTGAGTAGCAAATATAGACTTTTTTTTAATTAAAAAACTATCTTTGCAAAATGATCGAGGGTAAAGAGTCTTCATGGTTTGCAGATTGGTTTAATACCCCTTTCTATCATGATTTATATAGAAATCGAGATCACGAAGAGGCATTTCGATGGATTGAAAAAATCATCGAATTGATTCCTTTGCAAAAAGAGCTTCCCATACTAGACATTTGTTGCGGAAATGGACGTCATGCGCTTTATTTTGAGCAACTCGGCTGGAACGCATGTGGCATTGACATTAGCCCCGAGAATATCAAGATTGCAAAGGCAAATTCGAAACACCCTATGCATTGGAAAGTAGAAGATGCCAAGACATTTTTGTGGGAGCAACCATTTCAATTGGTGACTAATCTCTTCACATCATTTGGTTATTTTGATGACTCACTCGAAAATGAGCGAATGATCAAAAATATATTTCATCATGCATCCAACAAGGGTTGGGTCATCATTGATTTTTTGAATGCCCCTTGGGTGATTAAAACCATTAAAAACAATGAGGTTATTAAAGGCTTATTGACGGAATATCACATCAATAGAAGAATAGATAACCATCAAATCGTCAAGGATATTGAATTTATTTATGAGCAAAAGAATTATCAATTTCAAGAAAGGGTCTATTTGTATCATCCTGCAGAATTTATAAAATGGGGAAAGGATATGGGCTTTGAGCTTCTTCATCATATAGGAGATTACAATGGTGAACATTATCAAACAACGTCTCCTCGCAGTATCTTTGTATTTCAACGCAAGTAATGGAAACGCATAATTTACTTTTTACTGTTTTTACGCTTTTTACCGTGGCAATGCTTGGCGGAGGCCTGATGTTTTTTGGGGTAAAAATTACCCCGACACGAATGAAGTTGTTACTATCCTTTAGTGCTGCTTATTTGTTAGCGCTTACTTTTTTGCACTTATTGCCTGAGGCCATGGAAGATGGTGGACAACGTGTTGGCATCATGATATTGATCGGCTTTCTGCTGCAAATCATACTGGATTATTTTTCTCAAGGGGTTGAACATGGACATGCGCATGCCCATACCCATGGCGTCGATAAAAAGTTCATCTGGATGGTCAGCATCTCACTTTGGGTGCATGCCTTGATCGAGGGTATGCCTTTTGGAGCCGATGCCTCTGCTCATATAGGACATGCTCATGAGCATGACCATGGGCATGGATTGCTTTGGGGAATCGCTTTACATAAGTTTACCGAATCATTTGTATTTGCCGCTTTGTTGGTGCAAGTGGTACAAGAAAGGGCACGTGCAATCCTTTGGTTAGTGCTTTTTGCGATGATGGCACCCATTGGGGCGCTGATCTATCATTTCACCAATGGCCTGTCCTTTTTGCAACAAGAAAATTCTTTGTCACTGGTAATGGCACTATTGATCGGTATTATTTTACATGTCAGCACAACTATATTATTCGAGTCGGAGGAAGGACATCGATTCAATCGCATGAAATTTCTATTTATCCTTTTGGGAATCTTATCCGCAAGTATTCTCTGACTAAGGTCATCTTTGTTCACATTTTTTTTTGATAAATATTTCCTGTTGTAGCCATTAATCCTGCTTATTTTCGTTCCCGTCAAAGCTTATCAATATGGAAAAAAAAGATTGGCCCGTATGGGAAATATTCATCCGCTCAAAAGCCGGATTAGCGCATAAGCACGTGGGAAGTCTTCATGCAGCGGATGCCGAAATGGCCATTGAGAACGCTCGAGATGTATATACCCGCAGAATGGAAGGCGTTAGTATTTGGGTTGTGCCGAGCGCTGCGATTACCGCATCCTCTCCCGGAGATAAAGAAGCCTTATTTGATCCTGCTAACGACAAGATTTATCGCCATCCTACTTTTTATGAAATTCCACCAGAGGTGGGGCATATGTGATGAACATGAAGAATAAAGAGCTTTATATTTTACTAGCTGACACCACCTTAATTTTGGGGCAACGATTGTCGGAATGGTGCGGACATGGTCCCGCCATAGAAGAGGACATAGCATTGAGTAATGTGGCATTGGATTATATCGGTCAAGCGACCTCTTTGTACAAGGAAATCTCCGCTCAATCGGGAGATGATCGTACAGAAGATGATTGGGCATTTTTAAGGCAATCCAGTGATTATAAAAACATCTTAATGGTGGAACTTCCCAACGGGGATTATGCCTTTACCATCGCTCGTCAATTTTTATTTTCGAGTTGGTATTACTTGTATTTGGAAAAATTGGCCACTTCAAAGGATGATTTTTTGGCCGGATTTGCTGCTAAATCATTAAAAGAAGTCAAGTATCATTTTCAACATAGCAGAGATTGGGTCATTCGAATGGGGGATGGAACACAAGAAAGCGCTTCGCGAATATCAAAGGCCATTAATGACATTTGGTCTTTTACAGGAGAAATGTTCACCCTTACAGAGGAAGAGTCAGCATTGGTGACACAAGGGGTGGGGGTGGACAATACCACGCTATTACAACCTTGGAAAGAAATCGTGAATCAAACACTACAGGCTGCTCAGCTTACATTTCCAGCAGACACTTGGATGCAAAGAGGAGGTAAAGAAGGAAAACACTCCGAGCATTTTGGGTTTCTTTTGGCCGAAATGCAGTACCTGCCTCGAACTTATCCCGGTGCTAAATGGTAAAAGAAAACCACCCAATTTGGGAAATTCTGCAATTGGTAGAGGATCCAGAAATCCCCTATTTAAATGTAGTTGAAATGGGCATTGTAAGGGATGTTCGCGTAACGCCTCAAATTGAAGTGATCATTACACCCACCTATAGCGGATGTCCTGCCATGAAGTCCATTGAAGAAGATATCAAGGAAGCGTTGGCAGAAAATGGATTCCCTCATGCCTTGGTAACGACAGTGTTAGCGCCCGCTTGGACAACGGATTGGATGACCGATGATGCTTTGAGCAAATTAAGAATGAATGGAATTGCCCCTCCTGAGAGAGGCGCAAGTGACAAAGGATTATTGATGGGAAGAATTCGAGATATTGCATGTCCTCGATGTTTTTCCAAGGATACCACCATGATTTCCCAATTTGGATCCACCGCTTGCAAAGCACTTTATAAGTGTAATGATTGCTTGGAGCCATTTGATCACTTCAAATGCATTTAGATGTCATTTCCTTCGAATAAATTACCCGCAATCGGAACGACCATTTTTTCGGTCATGTCCCAGCTGGCTATTGATCATGGAGCCATCAACCTCGGACAAGGATTTCCTGGATTTCCAGTAGATCCAAATCTAATAGATTTAGTTACCTCAGCAATGAAAGCGGGGCATAATCAATATGCGCCAATGCCGGGCGTCCCCATTCTTCGAAATCAGATTGCGGATAAGATGGGCAAACGATGGGGAGTTTCGTTCGATCCTCAAACAGAAATTACCATCACCGCCGGAGCTTCACAAGCCATTTTTACAGCCATTGGTGCTTTGATCCAACCAGGAGATGAAGTGATATTGTTTGCGCCAGCCTATGATTGTTATGCACCTGCCATTACGCTCAATGGAGGTATCATTCGTTGGATAGAATTGAGCTATCCCGATTTCAGTATACCTTGGGATAAAGTGGAAGCGTCCATCAATGACAAAACACGTCTATTGATGATCAATCATCCTCATAATCCCACGGGGAAGGTTTTATCAAGAAATGATACGGATCGTTTGGCTCAATTGATAGCCGATTCTGGGATATATTTAATCAGCGATGAAGTGTATGAGCATATTGTTTTTGACGAAAAAGAGTCGATTTCAATGTGTATGTATCCAGAAATTCGTGATCAAACCATGTTGGTTTATTCTTTTGGTAAGACATTCCATGCAACGGGTTGGAAATTAGGTTATGCAATTGGACCGCCTGCATGGATGACAGAGTTCAGGAAACAGCATCAATTTAATGTGTTCACCTGTAACGCACCCTTTCAATATGCCATTGCAGAATACATGACGGATACTGCTCGTTACGATGTAATTTCTCCGATGTACCAGAAAAAGCGAGACTTATTTAATTCGTTTATTCCTACGGATGTATTTGATTTTAGTCACAGCGAAGGAACCTATTTTCAATTGTTAAAATACATTGGATCTCAAGAGGGAGGAGATGTGGAATTAGCGAAACGGTGGACAGAGGAAAATAAAATCACCCTAATTCCCATATCGGTATTTTATCCCCAACAGCGAGACGATAAGGTACTTCGTTTGTGCTTCGCAAAAGAAGATGATGAATTAATGAGAGCAGGGGAAGCGCTCAGAACCATTATTTGAAAGTAATAAGATATTGAAGGTAAGGTTGTTAGATTAAAAATACAACTTTACATAATATAAATTATAGTGATAAAACGAAAAAACAAGGTTACAATAAACTTCGTGACTGATATCGATTAATCAAACAACGTTGGTGAATCTGCATCTCCTTCGGATTGACTTCCTGAAGAAACGAGATTCATCGATTCCGCTTGCGCCTTATTTTCTAATTCCACATCGGGCTCTAATAAATCAATATTCAATACCGGTAATGGTGTTAACCGATTACCAATCGCCTTTACACCCTTAATGCTTATAAATTCTCGGAGATCTACCATTTCGTCCAATTTATTCTGCGCTTGCTTGAACTTCTTATTAAATCGAATGAAAATCTTTGGATAATGCAATGTGGTGGCGACGCCTAACTTGGATTTCGGATGCTCTGTAATGAATCGCACCAATCCCTTGGTTGGTTCCGCCAAAAATCTTTTTACCATCCATTGTTCCTTTTCTCCATCATAATAAACCGCAGAAATCGGTTTACTGGCAACCCATTTTTCTACATGAACGGTCGTATCCTCGAAATGCATGGCTAATTCTGGTGTTATAAGCTGATAATCCCCAGTACCCATTAAAATCAATAATTTATCATTGGCCATGAAGTCACCCAACGGGATTCCACGCCCCTCATCATTTAATCTTTTAATTGAAGTGTCATACCATAATGACCTCGCTCCCAACGTACTAACCCCTTTTTCTTTAAGTTCTACTTTCTTGACAGAATATTTGGTTACAATGTTTCCAACAGCATCCCTGCCTTTGACTGCCAGTTGGGCAAAATCGACATCAAATGTTAGTTTTTTGAGTTTATCCAGTGCTCGCAGATGCACGGTAACCACTTCTGCCTCGCCATTCGGATTGGCGGAAAAATAGAGCACATCAGACCCTGGAGCACCTTTCGTTAATTCATATTCTTTGTCTCTGGTGATGGCCGTCACAGCAAATCGCTTCATCATGGCGCCATTTCGGCCATCTCTGTAAATTAAATTGTAGATAGTGCGTTTATCATCCTTTTTCCAAACGGCACAATGAATGATATCTTTTCCGACAAATGACTTAGCAGAAACACGGGTAACCAACATTTTCCCGTCCTTTCTGAAAATAATAATGTCATCAATATCTGAACATTCCTCCACAAATTCTCCTTCATCTCTTTTTAAACCGGTACCAATGAAACCTTCCGCTTTATTCACGAACAATTTGGCATTGGCAATGGCTACTTTTGCCGCTTGAACGGTGTCAAAAGCCCTGATTTCCGATTTCCTTTCTTTGCCCTTTCCGTATTTCATTTTAATTTCCTTGAAATAGGAAATAGCAGTTTCTGTCAACTGATCAAGTTTTTCCTGACAATCATCGATCAAACCATCCAGTTTTGCAATATAATCTTCAGCCTTTTTCGCATCAAACTTTGAAATTCGCTTGATTTTTATCTCTGTCAATTTCGTAACATCCTCATCCGTGACGGCTCTGATGAACTGTTTGGTGTAGGGCTTCAATCCTTTATGAATGGTCGAAATGATTTCCTCCCAAGTCTCACACTCTTCAATGTTCCGATAAATTCGTTTTTCAATAAAGATTTTTTCCAAAGAAGCAAAATGCCATTCCTCTTTGAGCTCATTCAGCTCAATCAATAATTCCAATTTAATTAACTCTCTCGTGTGATTCGCACTATGCCTGAGAAGCTCATCAACACTTAAGAATTGGGGCTTATCATCTTGAATGACACAAGAATTTGGAGAAATACTGATTTCACAGTCAGTAAAGGCATATAAGGCATCAATGGTTTTATCAGGGGATACTCCAGGTGCCAAATGCACGATAATTTCCACATGTTCGGCGGTATTATCCTCAATTTTTTTAATCTTTATTTTCCCTTTGTCATTGGCCTTCAGCACACTATCAATCAAAGAGGAGGTGGTGGTTCCAAAGGGAATCTCATTAATCACCAGGATTTTTCCGCCATCATCCTTCTTTATTCTGGCTCTGCATCGGATTTTCCCTCCTCTGATTCCATGATTATAATCGGAGCAATCGATCAGCCCTCCTGTCGGAAAATCGGGCATGATATTCGTTTTTTTACCTTTCAAACAATCGATCGAGGCATCAATCAATTCGATAAAGTTGTGCGGAAGAATTTTACAAGCTAATCCGACTGCAATTCCTTCTACCCCCAAAGCCAATAGCATGGGGAATTTCATGGGTAAGGTTTCGGGTTCTTTATTTCTGCCATCATAACTCATCAACCACTTGGTGGTTTTTGGATTAAAAATGACATCTTGCCCAAATTTATTCAAACGAACCTCAATATACCGGGGTGCTGCGGCACTATCCCCCGTGAAAATATTACCCCAGTTTCCTTGGGTATCTAAAAACAGATTTCTTTGTCCTAATTGAACCAAAGCATCCCCAATCGAAGCATCTCCATGTGGGTGATACTTCATGGTATTACCAATGACGTTAGCCACCTTGTTAAAGCGACCATCATCCATTTCCCATAAGGAATGTAAAATCCTCCTTTGAACCGGTTTTAGTCCATCATTTATATGTGGAACTGCGCGTTCTAGAATAACATATGAGGCATAATCCAGGAACCAATTCTTGTAAAGACCATTGACCTCTGTAACACCACTAAGTTGATTTTCCTCTGGATTTAAGTTGATTTCGTTTTCGTTTATTTCGCTCATGCTACTTCCTCCTCTACATTTTCTGTTTTTACCAAATCAATATCATCTTTTTCAACCTTGAGATTGCTGATGATGAATTCTTGACGGTCTGGGGTATTTTTCCCCATATAAAACTCTAAGATGTCCTTGATATGCATTTCTTTTCCAACCACAACAGGTTCCAATCTGATGTCGGGCCCGATAAAATGCTTGAATTCATCCGGAGAAATTTCTCCCAATCCTTTGAAACGGGTAATTTCAGGACGAGCCCCCAGTTTGCGAATGGCATTTTGGCGTTCCTCATCACTGTAGCAATAGATGGTTTCTTTCTTATTTCTTACACGAAAAAGGGGGGTCTGTAAAACATAAAGATGCCCCGATTTCACTAAATCTGGAAAAAACTGTAAGAAGAAGGTAATCATGAGCAAACGAATGTGCATTCCATCCACATCGGCATCGGTTGCAATGACTACGTTGTTATATCGCAGTCCGTCTAGTCCATCCTCGATATTAAGAGCGGCTTGCAAAAGATTGAATTCTTCATTTTCATAGACCACTTTTTTGGTTAGCCCATATGTATTCAAGGGCTTACCTTTGAGTGAGAACACGCTTTGTGTTTGAACATCTCTGGCAATCGTGATGGAACCCGATGCGGAATCTCCCTCTGTAATGAACAAGGTCGTCTCCCCTGCTCGATCACTTTTATCACCGAAATGGACCTTGCAATCGCGCAGTTTTTTATTATGCAAATTAGCTTTCTTAGCACGCTCTCTTGCCAATTTCGCAATGCCCGCCAATTCTTTTCGCTCGCGTTCACTTTGCAATATCTTCTTCAACAGATTTTGCGCTAATTCAGGATTTTTATGCAAATAATTATCTAATTCTTTGGATAAAAAATCTTGCATGAAAGCCTTCACTGTCTTTCCATTGGGTTCTATTTCATTGGACCCCAATTTGGTTTTAGTTTGGGATTCAAAAACAGGTTCGATAACTTTTATGGCCACCGCCGCGACAATTCCCGCTCTGATATCCACAGCCTCGTAATCTTTTTTATAAAAATCGCGAATTACCTTCACATAAGCCTCTCGAAAAGCCGCTTGATGTGTCCCACCTTGAGTGGTATATTGCCCATTAACAAAGCTGTAATACTCCTCTCCATAGGAATGCGTGTGGGTGATGGCCAATTCAATATCTGATCCTCGAAGGTGAATGATGGGATACAATGGATCTTCACTCATGTTCGCATTGAGCAAATCTTGCAATCCATTTTCCGACTTGTATTTTTGACCATTAAAGACAATGGTTAAACCCGTATTGAGATAGCAATAATTCCAAAGCAACTTTTCCACGTGTTGCATACGGAATTGAAAATGATGAAAAATAGAGGCATCAGGAACAAAGGTCAATGCGGTTCCATCTTTTGCATTGGAACTGGCTAATTTGTGATCTTTGGTTAATGTGCCTTTGGCAAATTCGGCAACCTTGGTTTGTCCTTCACGAAAACTTTCTACTTTAAAATAAGTACTCAAGGCGTTAACCGCCTTGGTTCCCACCCCGTTAAGACCTACTGATTTCTTAAAAGCACGTGAGTCATATTTACCACCGGTATTGATTTTAGATACACAATCAATTACTTTTCCTAGTGGAATTCCACGACCATAATCCCTAACCGCCACTGTATTATCCTTGATGGTAATATCAATGACCTTTCCATTTCCCATTACAAATTCATCAATACTGTTATCGAGAATTTCCTTTAACAATACATATATTCCATCATCATAAGAAGCACCATCTCCGAGCTTTCCGATATACATACCGGGTCGCAAACGGATGTGCTCATGCCATTCTAAAGACCGAATATTATCTTCGGTGTAACTTACATTCTCTGCCATCTTTTCACGGGTTTGAAGCACGAAAGTATTGTGGAACGTGGGTTTGCTCATTCACATTCGATTTTTTTTATTAACATTGCTCGTAGCATTTCAATAATTCGTCATATTCGCGTTATTAGGGAAATCGAGTTCGATGAGCGAATCAAAAAACATGGATAGACAGACCTTTTTAAGGTTATTGGGCTTAGGGGGACCTGCCCTACTCTTGATGCCTGGTTTATTGAGTTCTTGCAAAAAATATCCGTTACCGGACATTCGATTTGATGGCACTGTGGGCATTATTGGGGCTGGCATAGCCGGATTGTATGCAGCGGATATGCTGCAAAGACAAGGGATTAAGGTGAAAATTTATGAGGCCTCTGATCGCATTGGAGGCCGAATCCGTTCGGTGGGTGCTTGGGCCGATCATGGCATGGAATGGGGAGCGCAGGAAGTATTGGGTAGAAATCATGTTCTCTATGATTTGCTGATAAATAACGCAGCGCAGTTTGTCACCGATCCCATTCAGGATTACGCTTGGGTCAATGGATATTGGTTGAATGAAGCGCTCATGAAAGAAAATCAGGCGACCAAAAAATTGGATGAGATCATTGCTACCCTATCCGAATATGATGGTGCCGACATGGTGGCGAATCTCTATGCAGAAAATCAAGGCATTTTCGCGACTACGCAACATATTTGGAATGCGAGAATGGGAATTCAGAAAGGTAGTTCCACTGATTTAATGGGGATTCGGGGTATCGCTGATGCCATTCAGGCCAGCAGCAATGGTTCGGAAAGTTTGGTATTTCAAAATGGAAATTGGGAAGGTTTATTGCTGAGTTCGTTCCAAGACTTAGATGTTCAATTTAATACGCCGATTAGCCAAGTTAATTTTACCGAACAAGCGGTGGTTTTAACCGATGTCAACGGCGCCAATTACACACATGACAAGGTCTTAGTGGCGGTTCCTCATAGTATATTGAAAAGTCAATTGAGTTTTGAACCTCCTTTGCCTACAGAATTGCAGGCACAAATCAATTCGATTGCGATGCGACCTACATTAATGGTTGCGATGAAATTTAGCGCACCATTTTGGCCGGCTGACGCCAAGAGAATTCAAATTCCAGGAATTTG
Source organism: uncultured Chryseobacterium sp. (assembly GCA_964544665.1). GTDB lineage: Bacteria > Bacteroidota > Bacteroidia > Flavobacteriales_D > Sanyastnellaceae > CAMCTV01. The sequence continues at coordinate 14,395 of CAZJCQ010000045.1, forward strand.
GAATGAGTTTGTGGTCACAGGATCTGGAGGAAGATCCGCAGGAAATAATTTTTTATTAGCCCATTTATCCGGCACGGCTTATCAAATAGCGATTGATTTAGGGACAGGCCTTGAGGCTGCTTTGCTCACCGAATTGGACAGCTATTTTGGTGGACAAAGTGCCACCTCCTCTTTTGTCGAGTCCCAACGATTTGATTGGGGTGCGGAACCATGGATTCAAGGGGCTCAAAGCTTTTCACCCGTTGGTACTCAAGGAAGTCGAGTGGGACTGACCGAAAGCCTGGAGCATAAGGTTTATTTTGCTGGAGAGGCCACTCATGCAAATGGACATCATGGAACGGTTCATGGCGCTATGGAGACCGCAATCAGGGCCGTTCAACAAATTCTGCAAGAAACATGAGGTTCCTGTTAGCAATACTCGTTTTTCTTTTCTCAAGGCATGTGACACATGCACAAGTCTCTATTGACATTAGGTATCAATTCTTCCAAAATACCCATGTCAATCGCAGCATCGAAGCTTTTAACTTGGCGCACGCTTATACGGGAAAGGGAATGCATTATTTGCATCATGGTTATGCTGCATCATTGGGGAAAATGATTAAAATTTCTCAACCCAGATCTATTTTTTTCAAGATCGATCTTCCTTACCAGCGGCTAGACCAACGTTTTGTTACTCAAGATTTATCTCAATGGATCACACATGAACAATTAGGTCTAACAGGCGAATTCATTTTTCATCCAAAAGCACTGAAGGGCAAAATGTCTACTGGTCCATTGGGCACTCGACTATATTACATCATGGGAGCGGGATATGCCTATACCCGATCCTCTGTTCGAAAAGATGGCGAGCTTTTGTATCGTTCATTGCCACAGGGCAGTCCCACATTCGTGATAGGAATGGGACAAAGAAGATCGATGATTCGATCGAGAATTGTGGTGAGTCCATTTTTGAAATTGTATGCAAGTCCTTGGCGCAACATCGGTGATTACCAAAAAGCGATTTTAGGAACGGCACTAAACCCACCCACTGGAAGCCACATTGTATGGCAAGCAAATGCAGGCATTGAATTTACGTGGCTCAAAAAAGAAAGAAAGAGAAGTGGCTTTTTAAAGCAACTTTTTCATAAAAAAGTCAAATCGGCAACCGAGATATAATGCCCATTTCTTTATCTCAGCTTAACACTACCATCAGGGGCGTAATTGACGAGAAATTTCGATCCCAAACCTACGATTTGATTGCTGAAATTGGTCAAGTAACCATAAAAAAAGAATCGAGGGTTGCCTATCTTGATTTGGTCGAAAAAGGGTCCAAGCCTGCTGAATTTATTGCACGCAGTTCAGCGCAAATCTGGAGTAAATCATTTGATGAAATCAGCGCTTTCGAGAATATAACCGGTCAGAAATTAACGAATGGGATTACCCTACTCATGAAAGTCAACGTTGGTTTCCATGTAGTATATGGGTTAAAGATCAACATATTATCCATCGATGCGCAATACACGCTAGGGGCTTTGGCGCAGGCGAAAGAGAATACCATTCTAGCATTATTGGATAAATATCCCAATCATATTCAGCGAAAGGATGGGAAGATCACCAGCTATAATCAAGGACTGTTATTACCCAAAGTTATTCAACGCATTGCCCTTATTACGGGGAATCAGGCTGAAGGTGGAATTGATTTTATTCATGAATTAATTAAAAATCCATTTGGATATCAGTTCGATATTATTCCTTTCATTGCGATAATGCAAGGAGATAAATCTCCTGATAGTATTCGAGAACAATTGATCAAAATTTACAAAAGTACTATTCCATTCGATGTCGTAGTAATAGTAAGAGGGGGTGGAGCGCAATTGGATTTACATGCCTTTGATCAATATTCTTTGATCGAAGCGATGATTCGTTTTCCAATTCCCATCTTTACCGGAATTGGACACACTCGAAATGTATCGCTCGCGGATGAAGTGGCCTTTGCTGCCTATAAAAGTCCTACCAAAGTGGCCGAAGTCATCATACAAAATCAAAAACGTTTTGAAGATGCTGTGCTCACGAGATATGACCAAATGATTCACCTGGCGCAAGTATTATTGCATGAACATCATCAATCATTAAGAAACACCCTTTATGATATTTCTATTGACGCCAAAGAAAAACTTTCACAGCATCAACGCTATTTAAATGAGTATTTATTGCGATATGAAAACACCTCGGCGCGCGTCATTCGTTCAAAGGAGCGTAAGGTTTTACATTTGGCTTTGCCATTGAAAATAATCTCAGCCCAAAAAATAGCCGCTGAGCGTTTGCAATTGGAGAATTTCATTTTGCAATTCACCAAATTAGTACCGCAAAACCTTCAGAAAAGAAAGGAACAACTACAATCTCAATCTCGATTTATCGATTCGCAGCATCCCAAAAAATGGATAAAAAAAGGGTTCGCGCTCATTTATCAACGCAACCAAGTCATTACCCATGCCGCAATATTGGATGAAAAATCGGAGCTGCAAATTTTGATGCAAGATGGGAGCATTGATGTACAAATAATAAAAAAACAAATGCATGGAAAGTAACGCTACTACCCTACCGGTCAATTATGACGCCGCCTATGAAGAATTAATGACGATTTCTCAGCAATTGGAATCGGATCAAATTTCAGTGGATCTATTGGCCAGTCAAATTGAACGCGCCGCATTTCTAGTTCAGTTTTGTCAAGAAAAATTAAGAAAGGCAGAGAGTGACGTTCAAAAAGTGATGGAAAGTATAAAGCCCTCTCAAGGAGAATGATATTTATTTTTTTTACCATTGCCCTTATCTATTCATCCGCGGGCTTTGGCGGGGGGAGCATGTATATTTCGGTTCTATCACAAGCAACTCCAATGACATCAGTCGCGCTTCGATTCCATGCATTGATTTGCAATGCCATTGTGACGGGGCAGGGAATCCTGCAATGGAAAAGATCGATATCTTTTCCAAAAGAAGGTGTAGGCATCCTATTCAGTGCCGCCATTCCTTGTGCCATTGCTGTTTTTTTTCCATTGACGGAAACCTATTTTTTGAAAACATTAGGCGCCGCACTTTTATTGGCGGGCATTCTCATGTTGCTCCAAGAGCGATTGCATCGCAACCGCTTGAACCTGTCCACCAACACCCTTTATTTCGTTAGTGCCATCATCGGTTTTTTAGCTGGTTTGACAGGGATTGGAGGGGGTATATATCTTTCACCGATGTTGTATTTATCGCATTGGGGAGATGCCAAACGAATAGCGAACATTAGTGCTTGGTTCATATTTATCAATTCGATCCTTTCTATTGCCATAATGCTTTTCAAAAATTTCGATTGGCTTCAAATGGAATGGTCATGGATGTTGGCCGTATTACTCGGGGGATTAATCGGAAGTAGTATGAGTATTTCTTGGCTACAAGTAAAACATATTCGTTGGCTAACGGCAATCCTTCTGATATTTGCAGCAATTAGGGTGCTATGCAAATGATCACGGTATATATTCAAGCGTTTGGTATTTTAAAAGATTTTATGGGAAAGGATGAGTTCAAGTGGGAGTTGTCCGAGGGAACAACAGTGAAAGAATTGAAACAAAAAATTAAGGAAAATTATTTGGTTCACCCCGAGCTTCCCATTGCCGTTGTCAAGGAAAATAAATATCAAAAAGAAGAAACGGTACTCCAAAATTCGGATCATCTTTTTTTAATGCCACCAGTAAGCGGAGGATAATGAGAGTTAATATTTCCATATCGAACGAGCCCTCCTCTTATGAGGAAGTGCAGCGATTTCTGAGATCTGATGAAACAGGAGCCATTGCCCTTTTTGAAGGAGTGGTGAGAAATGATGCTCTCAAAGAAGGAGGCATTGTGCAACATTTATTTTACGAAGCGCACATTCCCATGGTGCATGCAGAAACGCAACGTTTATTGGAAGAACTTCAAACGCATTTCCCAATTCAAGCCATTTACTTTCATCATTTGATTGGCAAAGTCGCAGTGGGCTCAACTTCTATATGGCTGGGCATCGCAGCTAAACATCGTCAAGAGGCATTTGAAGCACAAACATGGTTCTTGAACCAATTTAAAAAATGCATTCCTATTTGGAAAAAAGAAATGGGTACCTCCAGTGAGAATTGGGTAATTTAATATGACCAGTCACGAATCATATATGCAAAGATGTCTAACCCTTGCTGCTAAGGGGTTAGGAAAGGTCAAAACCAATCCCATGGTTGGTTGTGTGATAGTAGAGAATAATGAAATCATTGGAGAAGGATATCACGAATATTACGGAGGTCCGCATGCAGAAGTGAATGCATTCCAATCGGTGAAGGATCATGCTAGACTTCGAAATGCGACGCTTTATGTGAATTTGGAGCCCTGCCATCACTATGGTAAAACGCCTCCCTGTAGCCTGAAAATCGTCGATATGGGAATTCGCAAAGTAGTGATTGGTCAGCGGGATCCGTTTCCTTCTGTCAATGGCAAGGGGATTGAACATATAGCGCAACAAGGAATTCAAGTTGAGGTGGGAATTTTAGAAGCGGAATGTCGCCGTTTGAATCATCGTTTTAATATTTTCCACAGCGAACATCGCCCGTATTTGATTTTGAAATGGGCGCAAAGTTCCGATGGATTTATTGACGCTATTCGCACAAATTCCAATCAACCGAGCACCACCATTAGTTGTCTGGAAAGTAGACAACTCGTGCATCAATGGCGAGCAGAAGAGATGGGTATTTTAGTAGGTCGTAAGACCATTGAGAAGGACGATCCGCAATTAAACGTGCGATGGGGTTTTGGAGATTCCCCGCTCAGAATGGTCATCGATATTCATCAACGATTACCATATCCTTCCAAACTTCAAATATTTGATGGGACCCAAACCACCATCATTTTCACGGCTGCTTCGTCCTTTCCTGATTCACCAACATCACTCGAATGGTTAACCGTAGATCCGGGAGATGTATGGGCTTCGATATTCCAAATACTTTACCAAAAGGGCATTTCATCCGTCATTGTAGAAGGTGGTTGTATTACATTGCAACACCTCATCGATCACGATTTGTGGGACGAAGCTCGGATTTTTACAGCGCCATTGGAATTAAAGGATGGTGTGAAGGCACCTAAATTGAATCGATTCTATCATTCCGAACAACAGGTTGGTCATGATATTCTTCAATATTTCTATAGAGTATGATATTTTTAATAGCAAGCGTGAGCGCCACTACCCTACTCTATTTACTCTTTAAATGGTTCGCCATTAAGGGAGTCCAAGTTTTTGAGGCCATTGTTATCAATTATTTTTTCGCCTTTGGATTGGGATTCCTACTAGTACCCAACAAGATAATGGCCATTGAGCATGCGCTGCAACTTCCAACATGGACATGGGGAGGACTTCTCCTGGGGTTTAGTTTTATCGGCATTTTTAATATTACCGGTAAGAGTGCTCAATTGATTGGGGTTTCGAATACCACCATTGCCGGTAAGATGTCGTTGGTGTTAGTCGTCATCTTATTCTCCATCACTAACCCAGAAGAAAAATTATCTGGGATCAAATGGTTGGCAATTGGTCTCGCAATCCTCGGAATTGTATTTTCTTCATTCCGAGCAGATGGTAAAAAACCCCAGGGAAATTGGATTTGGTTTCCGATCATTATTTTTTTGGGATCAACTTTGATTGATTATTTGATACCTAAGTTATCAGAAAGTGCAAGCACCGCTGAGGATCTGGCTTTGTATAGTTGCTTTCCTTTTTTAACGGCTGGTTTGAGCGGAATGATTTACGTTTTATTTGAAAAAATCAGAGGGAAAGGAGCGTCTTTTCGTTTTTCTAAATTAGAAATCTTATATGGTGGAATTTTAGGGGTGGTGAACTTTTTTTCTATTTTCTTTTTGGTAAAAACGATTAATGTCGGATGGATGTCCAAGAGCAGTATCGTATGCATCAATAACCTTGGAGTGGTCATGCTCGGAACAATAATGGCCATTGTGATTTTTAAAGAAAAATTAAGTGCATTAAATTGGTTGGGACTTACATTGGCCATGACGGCCTTGATTTTACTCCTCATTTAAGGATCAAATACTACTCTTTGACTTACCCTCTTGTCTCCCCAAGTCCATTCTAAAATATAGGTTCCTGCCACCCAGTTTTCCTTGTCTTTTATTACAATCTCATTTTTTCCAATGGCTAATTGATCATATTCATTGCTTGAGATGAGATGTCCTTGTTCATCATACCAATTCAAGTGAAGGGTCTCTGATAAATGCTGGCTAAGGGTAAAATGAACGTGAATGTCATTGCTAAAAGGATTAGGATACACTTGCAGTTGAAGACCATTGTTACTTTGAATATTTTGAATCGCCAAATTTGCATTCGGATGATAATATACCGCCAACCAAAGATTGGCAGCGCTGCTCAAATCGCCTTCATTGGTCCAGAAAATATTTTTTGCACTGCTACTGATTCCCCCATAAACATAACCGATTAACACAGAATCCCCTGATAATGCGTTACGGCGAATCATGTCATTTTCATAGTGAGGGATATTATCCAAAGGTAAAAACTCCGAGCCTGCACCCAAATATCCCGGCATTTGAATGGGAAGTAAAAATTCCTGAACGGTTCCATCCCCGGAATGCACCACTTTCGCGATGGTTCGTACAAAGGGAACATTGTTGTTCTGCACCAAAATACCTGTGCTATCGTAGTAGTGAGCAATTCCGCCTAAAAAATAATGGGTATTCACATTTTCAATCGAATCTCTCATACTGATGGTTGCGCAGTGATAATGATTGTAATATTGAGCAAAGTTCGGAATCTCGTTAAAACCATTTTGGTCAAATCTGACTGCATTCAAGAATGGTATATCCGCATTTTGTTGAAAGACGCCCGAATAGATAATGCATTCTGGCTGCCCTTGAGGGCTCAAGGAAGGTAGAACGTTTAGGTCTCTTCTATGCAACAACGAGGAGTCTGACCAAGGACTTAGCCAAGATACATTCCATTGCGCATCGAGCTGAAATCGTTGAATAGATTCCGTGTATTGTTGGGTAAATCCGGGACCGTGATCTGGACCTATGGGGTTGTACTTTCCATCAAAACGATGACCTACCGTTAAATAATAGGTCTCATTGATTCGCATTAATTTACCTCCAGTCACCGCAAACTGCTCATCTATCCTTTGGGCTACCAAACTCGATGAGGCGTTGGTTCCATTTAATATAGCGTCTCGCAGTTGAATCAAATCTAAAATCAATAATTGGTTGAACGTCTTGTGTTCTCCCAATAAAGCACTATAACCATATCCACCCGCAATGATGAGGTATTGACCATGCTGGGTAAAGCAGGCATTCGTGCTATGCATTTGCTCTTGCACTTCCTCAGGGAAGTAAAAATCATCTTGGGGGAGTCCGAGAACCTTCTTCGTCTCAGCAATCTCCTCGGCGCCAAGGGCTGAACCATGTGACTTCGCCGTATTTCGCGCTCTTGGTGCAGGCCAAGCGATTATGGATTTCAAGCGAATTAAAGTGGGACGTATGTTCTCGAGAAGTGCAGCTTCCATAGCTTGTTCAAGTGCGTTTCGATCAACATCGCCATCCTCTTGCGCTGGTACCTCAATAACATTCCAACCG
>CAZJCQ010000046.1:0-1086 GCA_964544665.1 uncultured Chryseobacterium sp.
TCAAACCCTGTTGTCCTAATCGACTTTCATCATTGGAGATCTTTCGCTATTAAAAATAAAGATCTTCTAAAAGAGGACTTTGGACGCAAGGTTGGTGATTTACCTAACTGGTTGGGTGAAATAGCAGATGTAAGGCATAAAATCGCACACTTCAATAATGACATTGAAGAAGATGAAGCAACTAAAGCCTGGATCCACATGCGGACAATTGCAAAAACTATTGGAATGACGGAGCTTGAGTCTGAACTGCAAAAGTTAGAAAAGGGAGCATCTGAATCCGCAGAATCAACTCCAATTGTTTCAAATGCGAATGTATCGAATACCACTCCTTGGTATAATATTATTCAACCACACTTCGACATTCGTAATGGTCAATTGGATGAATCAGTATTTGCTGCGAACTTGGCTGAGGTATCAAATAATGCAGGTCGTGAAGTATATAGATCTGCTGAAGTATTCTTCTCAAAAACATATTTTACTGCTGGTATACGTGATATAGCAAAACGTGTAATTCTGGGTTTGAACGGTGGACAAGATTCTCAGAATCGAGTTATTTCATTGCAAACTGGATTCGGTGGTGGTAAAACACATACATTGATATCTCTATATCACATTGCAAAATCAGGTAAAAAACTGATTGGTAATGAAAAGATGGATGAGGTATTCGCTCAAACTGGCGTACCAACTTTCGATAATGTTAATGTTGCTGTATTTACCAATACAACTAACGATCCCGTTCAAGGAAGAATTGTAGACGGTGTTCAGTTAAATACCATCTGGGGTGAATTGGCATATCAATTAGGTGGTCAAAAAGCCTATGATATCATAAAAGCAAATGACGAACAAAAAGCAAATCCGAAAGGACTATTCAAAAAGGTATTAGAAGTTACAAAACCATGCTTAATCCTGATCGATGAGTTGGCAGATTATTGCGTTGCTGCTTCTGCTATAACTGTTGGTGGTTCAAACTTGAAGGATCAAACCATTAGTTTCATGCAAGAGCTTACAGAGGCTGTTGCAGGAACAGATAATTGCGTTTTAATCGCAACACTCCCAATCAGTGCGCAAGAAGTTGCAGCTTCTCCA
>CAZJCQ010000046.1:1096-21426 GCA_964544665.1 uncultured Chryseobacterium sp.
AAACAGAATCGTTCGTGTTGGAGCCAATTTAAAGCCCGTAGAAGATGATGAAATCTTCGAAGTAGTAAGAAGACGGTTATTTGAGGATAACTACAACAATGACGCTATAAATACGGTTATTGATAGTTATACATTAATGTATACTTCATTGATGGCTGAAATCCCATCATATGCATTAAAACAAGATTACAGAGAAAGGATGAAGAAATCTTATCCTTTCCACCCTGAGTTAATTGATGTATTTAGACATAGATGGGCAAGTACTCCAAACTTCCAACGTACTCGTGGTATTTTGAGAATATTGGCTAGTGTAGTTTCTGATTTGTGGAAACGAAAAGGATCGCTAGTGGGTAATAACAGTATGATTCACACTTCGGATGTTAACTTTACCAACGTTGATGCACTTACTAGCCAAATAACAATGCTTTATGGTGCAAACTGGGATTCTGTAATTTCTGCTGACGTATCTGGTGCGAGCTCAAATGCATTTAGAATAGATAGCGATGTAAAAACATTGGGAGATTATAACATCACTCAAGGTATTTCAGCAACAATTCTACTTGGCACATTCGGTTCACAGGGACAAAACCGTGGTTATACTATGCAAGAGTTAAAACTCTGCATTATTAAGCCAAACTCATACAATCACAATGACATAAATGGTGCACTGGATAGATTTGAAAGTGCAGCTCATTTCTTGTATTACAGTACATCAAATGAAAAACGTTATTGGTTCCATACCAAACCAAATATTAATATCCTAATCAACCAGGCTAAAAACGAGATCGGTAATGGTGATATTGAAGCAGAAATACTTAAAAGGCTTAATGCCCAAACAACCAATATTGAGCTGTTTGGAAGAGCTTTAGTCGATCCAGCAAATGATATCCCCGAACAACAAAAGCCAACAATTGTAATTCTGAGTCCGAAGTATCGTGCAAATCAAACGGAGATAAATGGAAATGTAAAACCGTTCATTGAGAAAATTGCCACCAAAAAAGGAGCTACTGATCGAATTTACAGGAACACACTTCTATTCTTGGTTTGTAATGAAATTGGGTTCTCCCAGTTAAGTTCTAATGTAAGAGATTATTTAGCATGCAATAAAATCAAAGGAGATTATGCCAACCAGTTGGAGCGTGATCAAGCAGATACAATAAACAGAACCATGAATGATGCTACAAAATCGGTTGATGCATCACTTGCAATAGCATATTCATTGGTGGTTAAATATTCTGCACGTGACGGTGTTAAACTCTTAAAGATTGATCAATTTAGAGATAACATTTCAAACCAGGTAAACAGCATTGTCGCCAAATTATATGAAGAAGAATGGATGTTAAAGGCTGTTGGGTACAACACTTTGAAAAACAACAATCTGGTTCCAGCGCCAAGTAACCCTATAAAAGTTAAGGATGTACACGATGCATTTTTGCGATTTGATGACAAACCAATGATTGCAAACAGAGATGCTATCCAAAACTCAATCTTGCGATATTGTAATGAAGGTAACTTTGCAATTGGATCTGGAGATGGAAGGAACTTCTCGAAATACTATTTCAAAGAAAGCGTACCGTTTTTTGATGTTTTACATGATGATTTTTGGTTGGTTGCCCCTGAGGATTTACCTGTTAAAGAGCCTGTTGTTGAGACTCCAACTGATGGAACAGTTACTCCACCCACAACACAACCAACAACGGGTAACACAACAACTACTCCTATTCCAGTGCCAAGTAGTAATCCAGAGCCAAATGACCCTGTTATTCCATCTGTAACAATATCTGGACAGTTAACGGATAAGGTTCAATTCATGAGCTTGGGACAATATTTCTTAGTGCCTTTTAAAGACAATAGCATAGAAATGGAAGTGAAGTTTAAAATCAAAACCTCACCTAATTCTCCATTAACAGAAAATGACCAAAAATTTAAACGTATGAAAGAGGCTGCAAAACAGCTTGGCTTTGACCTAGAAATTGAAAAATAACATTTTCAACAGGGCTCTTTCTTAAAGAAAAATCACAAGGATCCTACACAAGGATCCTATCAATCTCGTACCGAGTTTTGTCGTTGGTTAAATTATTAAAGGCTCTGAAAACGCTCTATTTTAAAGGGTTTTAGTAAATTGGATTTGACTCGTGATCAAAACAAAGCTCATTTTTTTCTGAAAATTCAGACATTTCTGGGTGTTTTAAGTGGATCACCTTTCCTTTTAGTCCACTTTTTTGCAACACCGCTGTTTCATGTTTGCTGAATGAGAAGATTGCAGTTCCATAAGGTGCATTGCTCGGAATGATTGTTTTGTACCTCACATCCTCGAACCTTACTCTACCTTTAAGTAGCAAAACTGAATGAGCTGATTCCAAAAGATTCTGGAATTGGATGGTTTCTGGCTTGCAATAAACACATAGTAAACCAAATTGATGTTTGATCATTAAATCAATTAAAGCCTCATCCTCTTTTCTCATGCAATGACTTAATACTCTTCCAACTAGAGATATGTCTGAGTCATACCTCGTAATTACTTGGTCAAAATCACCCAGATTTTGAATCAGTTTTTCTGGTAGCTTATAACCTCTATTATTTACTATCATCGCTGATATTTTTTAGTTGTTGGTGGAAATCAAAGAGTTGTTGCCAATCATCATATTCGCCTAGATTAGTTACAGTTACCTCTGCCACATTATCATCGAATTCTACATTTAACACCCTCATAGTGTTTATTTCATCAATAAATGTCATAAAATCAAACAACAAATCTCCAATTACCTTGAATTTTAAAATCTTTATTTCATTGCTACTCTCTTCTTCAGCTGGCAGTTTATTTCTTATTTGCAGTAATCTATTTAACAACATTTGAAGCTGTGTTTCTGTTATTAAGTATCGTTTAACTGAATTGTTTTTTTTGATTGGTTTTGGGATACTTTCACCAAATAGACCATTGATTGTTTCATTAATACTCAGCTTTGTTATTGGCTGTGCATCAATATAAAGTTGGTATAGTGAACCTAGCCTTTCGACCATTTCATCTAGCATATCTTTATACATATCATAATTGATTGGGTTAATTCCGATCTCCCTGGCAATCGTTTCAATGGTATTTAGCCATCTAGTATGGTTGTTGCCACCAATGCTGATTAGGTAATCTTTTACAAGTTCACCATTGAAATCGCCATTATTCAGTAACCTTAAAATTGTGTAACCGTATGGAGTTTCCCAAAATCCGATAACACCAATCCCTTCGGATAAAGCATACTTGGTTTTAAGGTTTATTAAGTAATTGTTGTCGGCATTGCCGCTTATTGCAGATGCAAAATTCTTTCTTTCTTCCTTGGCATCACGAGATAAATCAGCTGCAAGCCTAATAGAATCTAGTTTATTAGCCTTAATAAATTTAATTACGGCTGATGCTCTGGTTCCTGTGAACTGTGCAATGGTATTAATGTTTTTATCTGCAACTTCAATGATATCTAATTGGCTATCCTCACTCTTGTTTGTTTTCATGTCTTTCCTTTTGAATATTTATTTAGTAATAAATAGTTAGGATCCTATGAAAAGTCAAACATGGGTATTGATCTGGAAAAGCCCACCACCGTTAGCCCTGGGTATCCCGCAAAGTACATGGTCTCAGATCCCTATTCAAAATACAACTTCAAATATCCTAAATATAAAAATGGGGCTGGAGTTGGAAAAATTCAAATATGATTGTATTCCAAAAAGGCAAAGGAGTTTTTTTAAAAATTAGCAGGTTCAGAATGACTGAATAATTAATGTATTCCAAATTGCTACTTGCTCTCTGCAATGGTGACTGTGGTTATATCTGTTTTGTCATTGTACGAAACAGAACCATATCTCTTTAATTTATTTGTTAGATCAGTTGAGGCTGTTACGAAATTTACTTTACCATCCTCGATATTATCCATAACGATTTTTCTAAGCACACCTTGACCTCGGAATTCAGGTTTTATCTCGATGTAATCGATCCCACCTAAATCCCAGTGAATACCACCTACAATTTGGTTGTTTATAAAAATGGGTTGCAGCGAACCACCGCTGTAACTTTTTTTCCCTTTTTGATCAAGCCATTTTTGATCAACTGGAGATACCTTACCGAAATACTTTATCTCATCATTTTCGATTTCGAGGATAAGGTTTATCCATTTTCGCATTTCATTCCCCATATCGATAAATAGTTTTTCATATTGAAATAGATAAAAAAGTCAAATATTACATATTGCAAACAGATGTTTGCGATTTGTAAAAATATATTATCTTTGCATCATAAAGATTCAAAGCATGAAAAAGTACGTATGCTATTATCGTGTATCGACTAAAAAACAGGGATCTGATGGTTTGGGTATCTCGGCACAAAAAGATGCGGTTAAAAAATATATTGGGAAAGATGCAATTGAAATATTGGGCGAATTCACGGAAGTAGAAACAGGAACCAGGAAAAGAAAGCGCATTGAGATATATAAAGCTATTGAGCTTGCGAAAAAACAAGGTGCAACATTATTGGTTGCGAAGTTAGACCGCCTTGCCAGAGATGTTGAGTTTACTAGTGCACTTTATAATGCTGGTGTTGATTTCATTTGTTGCGATAACCCAACTGCTAATAAACTAACAATTCAACTACTCTCAGTAATTGCTGAGCATGAAGCTGAGTCTATTTCAAATCGAATTCGTTCGGCACTTGCAATTAAGAAGGATAGAATTGAAAACGGAAATACAATAAATAAGGATGGATCAGAAATGAAACCTGTTAATGGTCGATATAGACTAGGTAATCCTAATGGATTCGGTAATTACCAAAAACTGGGTGTTCAGAAGATTAAGGAATTAGCCGCAACAAATAAAGCAAACATCCAAGCTATGGACATAATTTGTTCAGCAAGAAAGCAAAATCTAACTCTCAAACAAATAGCTGATAAGTTGAATGCTCTCCAGTATTCCACACGTTTAGGTAAGTCATTTACACCAACTCAAGTCCATCGTTTATTACAAAGATGCAAGCCAATACATGAATCTTAAAATGTCAATTCAAGATAAAATAACATTAAAGGAAAAAGTTGTTCGAGAGGAAATCGATAGTTTGAAATCTGCTTTGAACAAATTGAGTGTCATAGGAAAATCAAATCCTAACGATTGGAGATACATAGCGGCACTTTCAACAGCTGAAAATGAGTTAAAACGGCTAAATCAACAAATGAGAGAAATACACGGAAATTCATAACTTGTTGATATTCTTTTTTTTAAGAACTTATGTAGGCACCAGTATTTTTGTACTACATTCTTAGGATGTTGTGACCTCCGGCAGCCGCTATGAGGAAAGCGCGTTTGGTGAGGATTTGCCCTTTGACATCAGCGAAGTCTTTGTTATGGTGCTCAGGTTGATTCGCAATTTTTTGTTCTAAAGAACAACTAACAGTAGAAAGTGTTTGATGACCTAAAAAGTGATCCACTATTTCTTTTAAGCTACGAATACCATAGACATCAATTCCATCGACAATGGCGGCTTCTTCAGCATTTTCTATGGGAATGATGATTCCTTTTTTATTTTCTTTTTTGGCTTGTAAGGCAATGGGCAAAGCTCCTTTTATAGGCCGAATGGTTCCATCGAGCGAGAGTTCTCCCATGATAATAAATGGCGACAATGCATCGGAAGGAATTTGTTCGGTGGCTGCCAACAAAGCTAAAGCGACGGGAAGATCGTAGGCGGCGCCTTCCTTTTTAATATCTGCGGGCGCTAGATTAATCGTAATATTTCGAACTGGATTTTGAAGACCCGCATTGGCGATTGCGGCGCGAATTCTTTGCATGGATTCTTTAACAGCGGTATCAGGAAGGCCCACCATGGTGAGTTGAGCACCGCGTTCTACGTGAACTTCGATGGTGATGGTGTAGGCATCAATACCAAAAACGGCGCTACCAAAAGATTTGACTAACATGACGCAAAGGGAACCCGCCTACGTCCATTTTACAAGAAAAGGTTATGCGCATACTGGTTTTATCCTTTGGTTACAAGCATTTGCGGAACATAACAAAGTTCATTTGCAGGTCAAGGTATAGGATAGTTAAGTATCCAAAAGCGAATAGAGAAATGGAATGGTACAAGAGTACCCTCAGAACATCGTTTTCGTTATCATGTAATATTTCCCTTACCAAGACCCAATCAGTAGGTCATTTTTTATTCTTTGTTTGGTGAGCGAGGTACACTCCAATGAGTAAAACGGCTCCAAAAATATATTGTCCCCAAGTAATCTGCTCCCCCATGAAACTACCCCAACCAACAGCCACTAATGGGATTAAATACGTAACACTGGAGGCTAACACAGCGCCGGTTTTTTGGGTTAATCGGAAGAAAAGGATGTTGGCAAAACCGGTTCCTAAAATGGCCAGGGTGCAGATGGCGAAGAAGCTTCTCCATCCATCAGGGTGGGTATAGATTATCTCGTAGGGAGTGGATAGAAGAATAAAAAAACAAGGAATGGCGGCTATGGTAACCGAAATGCTGCTGATGGAGGGAGCAGGGATGTGTTGGAGTTTGCTTCCTACGGTGTTTACACTGATTCCGTATAGCAGGGTGGCGCAAATGATCAGAAGAGCATACGCAGCGTTATGGAACGAACTCCCTTTCATTGCGATAATTCCTGCAGCCCCTATGAAACCAATCACCATGCCCACCACTTGAGAGAGATGGGTTTTTTTTTGGAAGAATAACAAGCCAATCAAGAGGGTGAAAACAGGAGTTAGCGCATTGAGTATACCGGCTAATCCGCTGTCTATATATTGTTGAGATATAGCGAAAAGAAACGCCGGAATCCCACTTCCGCAAAGCCCCACTATCATGAGCCAACCAAAATCGGATCGGCTAATTTTTTTAAAACCAAGGTAAGTAAATGGACTGAGTGCAATAGCGGCGATCACCATTCGAAAGCAGGCCACTTGTATGCCGCTCATGACCGGAGTTCCATCGGGGGCTTTAAGTCCCATTTTCATAAGAATGAAAGAGCTTCCCCAAATAAAGGCAAGAATGATTAAAATCAATACTGAACGAAGAGAAACCGCTTTCAAATGTCGAATTTTGCCAAAGGTACGTTTTGTTTACACGTTACCCTTTAATTTAGCCCAATATGAATAGTAAAATTTTAGTAGCATCATGTTTTATCTGGATGGCTTTTTTTTCTTGTCAATCGAAAGAAGGAGGAAAACCTAAAGTTGAGATTCAGGCGCAATCGATTACGGGAGACTCTGCCTATACCATGGCAGATTTGGCAGTAGAAGGCATGATGTGCGCACATGCTTGTGGTGGTAAAATACAACAAGAGTTGAGGAAAATTCCAGGGGTAAGTGGCACTGAATTGGATTTTATTGAGGATCGAAAGGTGAATGTGGTACATGTTCAATTCGATCCTGCATTGACCGATGAACAAAAGATGATAGCAGTGGTAAATGAAATTGTCGATGGAAAGTACACGGTGGTAGGGGCGAAACGAATTACATCTGTAGCGAAATGAAAAAATTGTTTCAACCATTTGTATTGGCTACCATTGCGTTGATTTGCGTGTATTTGGTGATCATTGCAGGTTCTGTAGTGCGGGTTACGGGAAGCGGAATGGGATGTCCAGATTGGCCACAATGTTTTGGATATGTTATACCTCCTACCAATCAAGAGGTGTTGACCATTGCTGCAGGGAAGTCTTTTGAAAAAGGTCAAATGGTTATTTATCATGACACGCTCTGGGTAGCGCAATATCCCGTGGTAATCAATGATCAGTTGGCGTTTATCAATAAAGGTTCGGATGCGGCTTGGAAGAAGTATGCAAAGCATGATTATGCCATTTTTAATCCGGTGCACACTTGGATAGAATACATCAATCGGTTGTTGACCGGTCTATTGGGATTGCCTGTTTTGCTTTTATTTCTGTTTGCTATTCGAGAGGGAAGGAGAAAGAAGGGTTGGGGATTATTCCTGTGGTCGGGGCTAACACTGGTTCTCATGTTGTATGAAGCATGGTTGGGAAAATTGGTGGTCGATGGCGAGCTTTCAACAGGTAAGGTAACACTCCATATGTTGGGTTCACTGGGAATTGTAATTACGCTGATTATTGCGAGAGAAAGAGCCAGAGATCGACGAGATGAAGCCATTCAGCTAAATAGAAAGTGGTGGGTGCTTGGAATGGTTTTGGTGGCGGTTCAAATGATATTGGGGACACAACTCAGAGAAGTGGTGGACGATGTAATTAAGAGTGGGTGGGAACGTAATCAATGGATGGAACAGGTTCAACTTTCAAGCGACCGATTAGTTTTTTATATCCATCGTACCTTTTCATGGATTTTAGTTGCCTTCATTTTTGGGATGGCGAATGCATTACTGAAATTACAACACAAAAGTGTTGCGGTGACTATTATGTCCATCGTGGGATTAGAAACCCTTTTAGGAGTGCTTTTGAATTATTTTGAATTCCCCGCTTTCGCACAGCCACTGCATCTCCTGTTGGCCTTTATTTTATTTGGGGTTTTGCTGAACGGTTTTTTGACCAAGAGCCCCCGAATAAGTCAATGAGAACATGTTGGTATAAAGTACATCGGATTGATTTCCGATATCGGTGAGTGCATAGTCTAATTGGAATCCCCTGAATTTTATTCCAAGACCGATATTTGGTTGGAAGGTGACAGGATCATTTACCCAACCAGCGGTACGTTGAAAATTACCGATACCCCCCCTTAAAAAAAGCCACTGTTGGTAACCGAATTCCAACCCCAAGGCTGGATCGCCACTAAAGGGATGCCCGGATATCAGCGTATTTCGATGACCATCCGTTGTGACTATTAAATTGGCTTCTGCAAGCAAGGAATATTTGCTCCAATAGAAGGTCCTTCCCCCTCCCATAATGAGGCGAGGTAAGGCTAATTCGACATGATTGGTAGGAATTTCATTACCGGTTTCTTGAAAAACAGACTGGGTCTTTTGATCCAAGGTATAAGACCACGCATTGAAGGTGGTGGTAATGTCTTTTGCTACAATTCCGAGTTGCCAATTTTTTTGTTTGGCTTGCCACCCTGCATCTAAACCGAACCCAAACCCTTTAGCAAAATCACCAATTTGACGGTAAATAATTTTGGCATTTGCTCCCCAACTATGCATCCATTTGGGTGAAGCCTCCTTTTTGTTTTTCACTAAAAAGGAAGGTAGGCCTTGTTGAGCATAACTAATGACAAAGGCGTAATCCGCCGCGGAGAAATAAGAAATTCTGCTGTAGTCAACATTTCCAGAAGGGTCGTATAAGTCGATGGTATTGGGAATGTTGTCTACTCCAAAGCGTAGCATAGAGAATCCCACACTCCGTGTCGGATCTATTTTTTTTATGTAACTGCCGAAATCAAATTTTGCGATGCCAGCAAAATACTCGGCATGCATGAGGCCGATGGTATGGGGTTGTTGAAGAAGGGCGAGTCCTGCGGGATTCCAATAAGCGGAAAAACCATCTTGGCTGCTCGCAGTGTTGGCACCGCTCATCGCATAGCCACGGGCACCTGCTCCGATATTTAAAAATTCATTCACATATTTCGGTGCTACATCACTTTGTCCCCAATGCAAAAGGGGAAAAATAAATAAAAGTGACAAGACGGAATATCGCTTCATTGGGCCAATTTACATCGCGTTTAATCAACTACCAATCAAAGAAAATATTGTGTCGATAATATTTTTTTCCTCGACTTTTTGGAGTTCCATTTCAATGGTGTGCCCAGCCCTCAAAATGGCTTGACTCGTAGAGGGACCAAAGCTGATAACGTAGGCGTTACTTGGTATGGTGTTGTATCGATGAAAAGAGTTGAAATTACTGGGAGAGGAGAATATATAGATGTCACAATGGGGAACACTTGTGCGGAAGTGCTGAGTCTCGTAAACTTCGATGATGGTGGCTTGAGCAGGGTTAAAAAAATGAGCAATACTTTTTAAGCTTTGTTTTCCTACTGGGAATAATATCCGTTCATGTTCTTTTACACTCTTCATAAAATCGCGAGCTACCGATTCGGGATGTGTGGTTTTTCCGATAAATTCTGCGTGCCACTGAGGGGGAATGGCGCGAAGGGTGCCCGTGCCCATCACCCCGATTTTTCCAGTGTGTTCAAGGTGATATTGGGGCAAGAAATGTTTTACCCCTGTTGAGGAAGAGAAAAAGATCCAATCGAACGACTCATTAATTTGAAAAGGGACCGATTGCGTTGAAATACAGCCGGTGCTGATTAATTCATGTCCTTTTTTACTGAGTTCAGATTGGATTATTGCGGTGTATTCGGGTTCTCGACTGATGAAAATTCTTGCCATTTTTTAATTTTTATGAGGCATTGGGCGATAGCATTTTCTGCGTCATTGTCTTGATGCTGAAAAGTGAGTAAAGGTAAATTTAGACCCGCCGCATAGGCAACATGGACGTGATAGGAATCTGCAATCTTTTCGCAGAAAACACCCAAAGGAAGTTGACAGCCGCCATTTAGTTGTTGTAAAATGCCGCGTTCAATTTGTAAAGTCTCTTGAACTTTTGCCTGATGAATTTGACGGAGAACCTTCCAAGCTCTTTCGTCTTCTTTCCTACATTGCCAAGCCAGCACTCCTTGAGCAGGCGCTGGTATAAAGGAGTGAGCGTCTAGATATTGAACATGAAAAGAGGATAGATCAACTTGAAGTCGGATCAGGCCAGCAGCGGCCAATACAATAGCATCAAAATCACCACTTAATAATTTTTGAATCCGAGTGGGGACATTGCCTCTAATGTCAAGACACTGAATCGAAGGGTACATATTGAGCAGCTGTACTTTTCTTCGAACGGAGGAGGTTCCCACAATTGCATTTTCAAGAAGATGTAATGGAGTGGTGGTATCTAGTTTGTCTTTTCGAATGAGCAGCACATCTCTTGGATCTTCTCGTTCACTGACTGCAGCTACGATCAAAGATGGGTGATCTTGGGTTTCTAGGTCTTTGTGAGAATGAACGGCAATGTCCACTTGGTTCTCTAATAACGCAGCTTCAATTTCTTTAGTAAAAAAACCTTTTCCTTCAATTTTATCGAAACTGAGGTTTTGGATTTGATCTCCTTTTGTGCTAATAATTTTTAGTTCAGAAGATATTCCAATATTGGAAAGTAAGGACTGCGTGTAATGCGCTTGCCATAATGCCAGCTCACTGCCCCGAGTTCCGATGATGATTTTTTTTTCCAAATTAATTTTTTTGATATTGTTCCAAAATAACTTCTTTGGCCATCTTCATGGGAACCGATATGTATTTCTTTTCCATGTAGCTCAAAATATTTTGGATGACCGCTTTGGAATGCTCATCTAAACTTTCAAACTCTTTTTGAAAAACACTACCCAATGCTGTTTCCTTGATTTCTTTGATCGTAGCAGGAATTCTTTGCATGGCCAACTCTACACGCCGCTCTTGCTCAATTTGTTTGTAAGCAATCATACCTTGCGAAACGATTGGCTCGCATTGCATTAAAGCAGTTTCACGAAATGCAATATTGGCTGAAGTGATGGATTGTACATCTTTCATGTCAAAATAAATCACGTTTTCGTGAGAAGCAACTTCGTTGCTGACATTGTTGGGCAGGGCCAAATCAATAATGAATTGCTTTTGCGTCATGTCGAGATGCGCTGCTTGCAATATGGCTTCTGACGATCCCGTACAGACCACCCAATGATGAATGCTAGGTCCCATTTCATTCAACTCGCTTAATCCGTGCGCCACACCTGCTTCAAACCAAGCGGAAAGTTGACCAGCTCTGGCAGTGGAACGATTAAAGACATGAACGTGGGTGTAATGGTGGTCTCTTAGAAATTTTGCGAAGTTGGCAATCATTTGCCCGGCTCCAATGAGTCCAATGGGTTCGTTAGTAGGGATGGACATTTTTTCAAATGCACTCCAAGCAATGGAAACCACCGAAACGGGCTTTCTGCGAAGGTCGGTCTCTGTAAAAATCTGTTTCGAAGTTTTAACGCATTGTTTCATCAATATTCTTAGTCCGTCTTGAGCGAACCCATTTTGAACGGAATAATCATACGCTGTGCGCATTTGTCCTAAAATTTCGTGCTCACCTATTACAGCAGAATTCAAACTACCTGCTGTTTTCAGGCAATGAAGGACCGCATCATCTTCAGAAAGTCGTAGGCATTTTTGTGCAACTTCTTTGATCAAAGATTCATTGGCATTGGAAAATAAAGATATTATTTGAGCGGTTAATCCGGGACAAACGTAATGGTCCAAAGTAAAAATCCATTCCACTCGATTACAAGTCGTGATGTACATGATTTCTTCACAACCAGAAATTTCTTTTGCCCTTTTCAGCGATTCACCCCATTGACTTTCCTCGAGGTGGAATTTCCCGATGGTCTCCAAAGGGAATTGCTGATGCTGTATGCTGATAACCTGAACCTTCTTCACAACTGCAAATTTGAGGGCTAATAAGGTTTGAATTGTCACTAAAATGTCAAACGAGGAATATTTTTAATGACATTACTCAGTCTTTTTTTAATCGCTCTTCAATAAAGTACAGCGGCAACAAACTTTTAACACTTTCGATGACGGCGATGGCGCCGGTTTCACCTTGTAAAACAAGCTGGATAGCTTGATCTTGTTTAAGTTCAAATTCTAACATGGCCTGACGACAAGCGCCACAAGGAGCCAATGGGTGTTCTACATGAAATAGATGGGCCTTGACGGTGATGGCAACAGCAAGTATTTTTTCATTCGGGTGCTGCGCTCCTACTGTAAAAAAAGCCACGCGTTCTGCACATAATCCGCTGGGGTAGGCCATATTTTCTTGATTCGATCCCCAAACGATTTTACCTGAATCCAACAACACGGCCGCCCCTACATTAAACTGACTATAAGGAGCATGCGCATTTTCTAACGCTTTTTTTGCTTCCCCTAAGAGTGTCGTTTGTGTTGGGTCCAAAGAGCTTTCATTCTCATGCAACTCATAGAAAGTTTCTAAAGTCTTTTTATAAATACTCATTTTGTTATCGTCAATGCTGCGTTAAGAAATAGTAAAAAATTTAAATATTCTTTATACAAGAATCCTTATGTTTGATGAACTATAATGCAACATTAAGAAAGTTTTGGAGACATTAGTCAATATAATCAATGGAATTGCGCCCATTACTTTAAAGGAAATGGATAGTGTTGCATTGATGAATAGAACCGACACTAAGTATATCATCTCAATGGGAGATCTTACTGCGGTACTTGCTGAGGTGAGTAGTCATTACAGGGTGTTGGATATAAAGGGGGTAAGACGAAACCATTATCAGTCGGAATATTATGATACACCGGATTTTTATTTTTACAAAAGACATCACAGTGGAAAGAAAAACCGATTGAAAATACGGAAACGTCGTTATGTGGAGAGTGAAATATCATTTTTAGAAGTCAAATTCAAAAGCAATAAAGGAAGGACGGAGAAGGATAGGATGAAACTGAAAGAGCTAACGCACGAACTAACCCCAGAGAACATAAGTTATATCCACGACACCTCTCATTTTGAAGAATATTTAGAGCCCAAACTGATGAACGCATTCGAACGCATTACCCTGGTGGATCAGGCATTGCCCGAGCGCATCACCATTGATTGTGGACTTTCCTTCGAAATGGGGAATCGTCGATTAGAAATCCCTGATTTGGTTATTATTGAGGCAAAACAGGAACGGCAAAACAGACATTCTGTATTTTTGAGCGCTTTAAAAAGAAGACTCATTCGGCCGGAGAGCATGAGTAAATATTGCCTCGGTGTGGCATTGTTGACCGACCAAAAGTCCAATATGTTCAAAGAAAAAATAAGAAAAATAAAAAAATTAACACATGGAAATTTTCAATACCATTCTCTCTAACCTCGACGGCAGTTTCAATTTTTTCATGCAGGCGGTACCCGGTCAAATTCCTTCTACAACAGAAGTGGTAGAAACGGCTGAAAAATTTAAACCGCTTGGCGCAATGAAGTTAGCCAACTGGGAGGATTTACTCGAAATGGGAATTCGGTTAGGAGTTCATATGCTATTTATTACGCTTTTGGTTCGTTTTATTTACTATCCCCTCGCCAAAAGAAAGGACTTTCTATTTACTTATTTCTTGTTTAGTATCTCCATTTTCTTAATGTGTTTCATGTTGGAAAGTGTTAAGCTAGAGATGGGATTTGCGCTGGGTCTTTTTGCAGTATTTGGCATTATTCGATACAGGACAGATGCCATTCCGATTAAAGAGATGACTTATTTATTCATCGTTATTGGAATGTCTGTAATGAATGCGTTGATCAATAAAAAGATTTCATTAATCGAATTGGTATTTGCCAATTTAGCCATTATCGGATTAACCTATGGTTTGGAGAAAGTCTGGTTGATGAGACACGAGTCTCAGAAGATTATTTTATATGATAACATCCACCTCATTCAAACAGGTAAGCATGATGATTTGAAATTGGATTTAGAGGCAAGAACGGGGATTAAAATCAATCGAGTAGAGATTGGTAAGATCGATTTTTTGAGGGATACAGCCTTATTGAAAATCTATTTTTATGACGACGAGCAACCCTCTCAAATGGATGAGTCTTTTTCGCAGAATATTAACGCGTAATTAAAACAACAGCGGAGGCTTCAACCCCCTCCTCTCTGCCGACAAACCCCATTTTTTCGCCTGTCGTTGCTTTAATACTGACAGCATCAGTTTCTATTTGACAAATACCGGCGATAGCAGCTTTCATTTCCTCTACTCGCTTTAAGATCTTTGGCCTTTCTAAATTGATCGTAGCATCTATGTTGTTAACCTTCCAACCCTTCGATTGAATTTTTTCTACGCTCGAGAACAATAATTTTTTAGAATCAATTCCTTTGTATTGAGGATCGGTATCGGGAAATTGAAAGCCAATATCTCGCATACCAGCGGCACCTAAAAGGGCATCACAAATGGCGTGTAAAAGAACATCCGCATCACTGTGACCTAACGCCCCTTTTTCATGTTCGAATTGCACACCACCGAGCCATAAAGCGCGCCCTTCCACCATTTGATGAACATCGTATCCATAACCCACTCGAATATCCATTATTCTTCTGGGGTATCAGATGTGTTGGACTTGTCCCCAATGGCAAATCGAAGCGTAAAACGAAGGGTATTGGCTAACGGATTTTGTTGGGTCGTGCTGACTAAGTAAGACATATCAATGGTGAGTACTTGATATTTTAAACCAGCTCCTACCGTAATGAATTGTCTATTTCCTTTCGATAAATCTTCATAGAAATAACCCGCCCGAACTGCAAATTGATCTGCATACCAATATTCCAACCCGGTGCTGATATTAATTTCCCTTAGCTCTTCTCTTCCAATACTTCCTTTAACAACATTGCCATTCGCATCAATTTGTCCAGGGGCATCATAGAACGATTGTATCATTCCGGTTGCCACTCCGACGTTTCGATCCATTCCAGATAAAATAGTAGTACCCGTGCTATCATAAATGGGTGGTGTCGGAACCAATAATTTATTGAGGTCTAGCGTAAAAGTAAGTTTATTAAACTCGTCCATGTACCCCGTGGCAGCTCCACCTAGTTTTAAGTTCATGGGGATGAAATCACGATTGGCAGTATTGGTGTATCTCATCTTCGCTCCGATATTCGAAATATTAATACCCGCTGCCACTCCAAATTTTTTTCCTTTTACTCTTAAATCGTTATTAATGAAACTTCCCGATAAGTCAACAGCCCCCGTTCTTCCTGGCTTACTCTCTGCCCCTTGAATATTAGTGCTTCCTGTCAAGTTAGAATTGATAAACCTTCCGGTAAAGCCAACTCCAAAATATTGATTGAGCCTTTGGCTAATTCCGTAATCGATAGCGAACTCTTTGGGTGTAAAATCTCGTAGGGTAGTGCCATACTCGTCGGTGAAAGTAATCGTGCCTAAAGAGAAATACCGCAACGAACCCCCAACGGCTGTGTTTTTATTGAGCTTTTTGTATCCACTAAGATAAGATAAGCTCATATCGTTAACCAATGAACGAAGCCAGGGGGAATACGATAATGAAAATTCCATTGGTTTTTCGCTAAAGGCAAGTTTAGAAATGTTCCAATGCACACTGTTGGCGTCTGGTGATAATGCGACGCCAGCATCTCCCAGCGCTCCGCTTCTTGAATCTGGCGCGATCATCAGAAAGGGGACCGCTGTAGTGATGGTATTTAATTGTATTTGTTGCGCTTTATCACTTTGAGAAATTAATTGCGCAGAGGCAACGCGAACTCCCACAAGGCAAGTGATAAAAACAATGATAATGATTCCTTTTTTTTGCATTTTCGTTCCAAATATACTACTCATCTGAGTAAGACCAATTTTTCAAATTTTTCTACTTGATTTCCTGCGGGGTTTTTGACGTGAACACGGTACACATAAACTCCTTTACCAATTTTATCTCCAAAATCATCCTTTCCATCCCAGGCAATTCCATCGCTTCTAAACCCGCTGTTGGTCATCAAAGTTTGAATGGTTTTAACCAATTTCCCGCTGATTGAAAATACTTGAATGGTCACTTCGAGTGCTTGACAGGGTTGGTTGTGTTCAAAGAAAAATTCTGTATGAGTGGTAAAGGGATTAGGATAATTTAATACATGATGTATACTCATCTCGGCATTTTCAGCGACGATAAATTGTAGGTCTTTTGTACTCGAATTGTTATGGGTATCCCAAGCTTTAACCGTGAGGGTGTGTTCACCTGCGCTCAGCGAATTCCAAGGGTATTGAATCTTACCTTTTTTATAGGTGTCTAAATCAGATTCAAAGTATTCATTTAATACAACGGGTTGATTAGATTTTAGATCTAAAATCGCCGTTAAATCATGTCCAATTCCGTTTCCCGCGGTATTTATTCCGTTCTCGTCTTGAAGTAGCGCAAGTAGCGTGGGTTCTGCGGTTGTAATACCTCCATTTACAAAGGTGGAGTCATTCATAAATAGCCGTATCTCGGGCCCCACTTGATTTAATGAGGCGCCACCTAATGACCCTCCAATTAAAAAAGATTGATTGCTGCCATGCGCATCTTCATCACCTGCCGTTGCATAAAATGAGATTCGCCCTAAGCCGACACTGTAATTGATATCATAGGGCATGGGAAATGAAAATTGGAAGACGCCATTTTGTACAGAAGCCTTTCCTTTAAATAAAATTTTATTGTTGGCATTAAATTTCTGTACCACGCCTCCGTCATTATTTTGGGTGAATACAATTGGAGGTTTGTCATAAACAATCGGATATACAGCCCCATTAAAGTTTTTGAGTAAAGCGCCATTTTTATCGGTTACCACACCGCTGATTTTTACTTCCTGAAGGGCCTTTAGCGTGTCGCTAAAATTGGAGATGTCAATGTCGTTAATGTGTGTGGCAGAGACAGTATATTTTGGATAATTTAATTTTAATGCAGGATCACCCAATAAACTGAAATTAGGTTTGCTATCATTACCAGCACTAACACCATTTTTGGTTAGCATATTTATTTTCCCTAAAGTTAATTCCGGATCGGTTGCATCATTGAGCGCGTTGTCATAAAATGCAAGATCCATTTGAAAGTTTTCACCTGAGTATACAATTCTTGTAGTAGTTAACATGGCAATTGCACCTCCATTGGGATTCATTACCAATAGTTCTCCAGCCGATTTATAGGTGGGGTCGTCGTAACGCGCCAATTCACAGGTTGCTGTAAGAAAGACGGGTAGTTTATTGATGTTGTCGAAAGATTGGATGGTGGGGATATCGAATACTCGTTCATGAGCCCATCCCCTTTCTCCCCCGTGCCCAACATAAGTCATCAATAAAGTTCCGGTATTGATTCTGTTTTTGATTGCATTTTCTGCTTCTGGATATCTTTCGCCACCCGGAGTAGATTGTTGAGTATAGGCATCTAAATAAATTTTAGTGATGTCGAACTCTGGATGGTTGGCTTGTACAATTTTCGCCAGGGAGTCACAGCTGGTCAAATGGACTTGTTCATAGGCACCCCCGCTGCCGTCCTGATCATCCGCCACAAAAGTGAGCATGTTTCGCCAGGGTCCAAAAGGGACTTGAGAATTGGCGGCTACACAATTATCACCCGTTACTGAAGTTGTATTTTTTGACAAGTAGGCTTTTATTTTCATTAAACTTCCGACGGCTTCATTCGCATTTGATGCAGGAATCCTTCCTACTCCGCAATCCAAGAACCCATTGGAGCTTTGATCGTCATCATTCGTCAGCATTACAAAGTAATCATCGCTCACGTAGGAATTGGTAGGAGATAGAGAATAGTCCGACTCGTATACAATTACATTATAACCATTTTGAATAGCTAATCCTCGATTGGTATCATAGGCGCCATCCCCCATGAGTAAAAGATTTTTAGGTTGTAAATCAGAATTCCCATTAGCCTTGTCATACAACATCTTCATAAATTGTCGAATGGCTGTTACATCTGTATTACCGGAAGAAAATTCATGATAGATCGGTTGAGGCGTTGTCACGAAAACGACCAACCCCTCCTCGCGATGAATATCTGCAATTTGTTCGGCAATAGCAAGGTGAAGCGGAGCGGTGACGATCACCAGATCAATGTCAGACAATGCATGTAAATCTTGATTTTCAATTTTTCCAATAGGAGTTGGGGTGAATGTGCCACTGGGATTAAAAACAACAAACTCATGCAGGGTGTCGTGCTCACACTTCCAGGTGGTTGTGTTTGAACTGAAAGTCGTACTCATCCATTTGGGAGCATATTTTTGAGTAATATCAAGAACCTTTGTAGCGGCTGTGGTATTGGTTAAAGGATATAGCGCAATGGCATTGGGTCCTATGGACGTGGTGTCGCGGATGCGCATTTGGTTGCCCGACATTTTTAGCTCGCGCGTCGTATTGATGGAAACAAAATCCATCCAGGCATTTGCATCGGGATTGCCTGCATTAAATTGAAAAGAAGCCGTCATGCTACCCCCGGGGGAGCTGAAAGCACTAATGGAGCTGACAGGGGTAGCGTATAAATCCGTAGATGAGGTTCCGACCGGGGAAATGTTAACGGTTCCGCTCGTGCCAGCAACGGACCAAGCGATTTGACTACTTGCACCCACCGATTTTCCAACCGCTCCGAATTCGATGATCGAGGTCCCCGTGTTATTAGGAAAATTAAACGTATATTGTGTGGTACCAGTGGAGGATCCCGTAAAGGCTTCGCCGTAAAACTCACGCCCTGCCTTTCCAATATTGACCAGTTCGTTTTCAACAAATGCATAATCCTGAAAGACATTGCAAACATGTGTTTCAGCGGCGGTGATATCCGATGAGGTGGAAATGCGCAAGGGATTATCATCGTCAATTTTGAGATAGTAGTAAGCGCTATCCGAATAAAAATGTTTAGAGGGGAACCATCTATTTTGTTGCAAAGAATTTTGATATTTTAATTCCCAGCTGTCCGGTCCTAAGCCATAAAAAAGGATATAGTCGTTGCTGTTGAACTGCCCATCCGACTCGCCTTCTATGTAGATGGCGTTTTTCACTAAATCATCCGGACGGGGATCACTATTTTTAGGAGAAAGCAGTCGCCCTCCATTGCCATAAAGGTTGATGTTTTGAGGATTGAGATTGGCGGTGTTAATGCCTAAATCAGCCAATAAATTTTTATCGATTTTGTACAGACCATCCTTCGCGATTGCGATTTGAAACCAATTTCCATCCGCCAACACAGAATGGGGGGCCAATGTTTTTTGACCCTTTTTGGTCTTCCCAACTCGATCATTGTCAAATGATACAGAGATGAAGCCGCTCTCGATTTTTTCCCAACGGCCTTTTGAACAACGAAAGGGAACCCATTCTAAAAATAAAATAGACTCATTTCCTTTTTGCTTGATTTCATGATGCACAATCCAATCGGCAGGTCGAGAGGTCATAAATGAAGGATTACTACAGATAGAAGTTCTTAACTCTTTTATTTCAATCGTTTTAAGCGAAGAATTTTTTTCTAGCGGTATCGACAACGTAAAAAACGGCAAGTTTTCTTGATCGAGTGCTCTCCACTGACAGTTTTTTGGGAGCTGAGAAACACCATCAAACTCAATGTTAAAAGGGATTTCCTTGGAGTTTTGAGCCGCCACACAAGACGGGGTCATGATGATGGAAAACCCGATGGTAAGACCTACTAGGAGGGTACTAAATTTCATTTTGCAAAGGAAATAACGGAATGCTTAACAAAAAAGACTTTGATTTATTGTATAAATTGTTCATAATTCAAACTTTTGTTGTATACTTGTAAATTCGAAGATTAAGCGAAAAAGGAAAT
>CAZJCQ010000047.1:0-21254 GCA_964544665.1 uncultured Chryseobacterium sp.
TTTTTTGAAATGGCGAGGTAGCTCAGCTGGTTAGAGCGCATGATTCATAATCATGAGGTCGAGGGATCGTGCCCCTCTCTCGCTACAAAGATTTACAACACAAACCCCTTCATTTTAAAAGAGTGAAGGGGTTTTTTGTTGGGTGAAACTTTAAGTCTGAGAATATAGGGAAAAGTCAATTAAAGGTGATTTTCAGAGTGTTTTTAGAGCGTTTTAGAGGGGATACCTGCAAATTACCTGTACACAAAAAAGGCTTAATAAAGATGGTAAGTTAATTCGAAATTAATCTTTAATACATCGAACGCTGTAACCACCTGTTGTATACGCCCTCTGAACGACTGGCCAGACATTTATCATTTTTCTGCACGTTGATGCGCTTGCCCACCAGTAACCCTCCGTTCCTAAACCAAAATAAGTACCCGGAATCTGATTCCGAAATCCACCAGGCAAAGCACTAAAACCGTAATTATCAGTGGCAACACCGGGAGAGATCCATCCATTTATCGATTTTAAAATCCCGCCAGCTGTCCCGCTTTGCTGACCATTAGCTTGTGGATTTTGAGAGGGGTCAATGAAATTGATTAAAACCGTCCACTCCACATCAGTAGGAACGTGCCATCCGGTTGGACATAATCCTCTGCTATCACTAACGGCATATATGTTATATAACTTGCCATAAATTGAGCTATTAGCCACATCATTATTGTAATTATCATAGGTTCCTTGCGTTGTGCTTTGCCAAACCGTATTGCTTAATCCCGTTGGGATGGGATCTCCATTTCTGTATTTTGTCACTGCCAAATTTTTTTGCATCCATTCTTGACCATTAATGATCACGCTTAAATATACATTTCCATCTACATCCGTAGCGCCGCCGCCCCAAACAATTTGTGAATTAGCATTTGAAGTGCCTTGACATTGACAACTTGAATTTATGATATCATTCGTTGTAGAGGCATTTCCATCATCACAAGTTGCATTTGGATAGAGGCAAGAGTTATCACTTTGAGTCGCCGAGCTATTGTAATTACACGCGGTATTATCGGTGCAGCCGGTTATATCTCCGGAAGTGCCATTATTAGCCGAACTTAAACCTGGAATAATTAAATAACTCCCATCGGCTAAGAATAAAGTATCCCCCGAATTTGAAAAACCAGCAATTCCATTGGAAGCCTCCTTACTATGCAAAGCATAAGGTACAGACATCATTTGCTGAGTACCCAAATCCACAACACCATTCCCTGCATTCATCAACACATGCAAGAACTTGTTTCCTGCCCCCCAGTTGATGCCTGAGAATGTTCCTGAAACTACTGATCCATTGCCTACATTCAAACTCACCAATCCTTGTGCGTTGGTAGTTGTGGAATGATTCTCTTCATAAACTACATTACCCGTGGTAGATGCATCATGAATCTTGAAAGTCATGGTAATAGCTGCATTAGCCATGACAGAGCCGTCCGTGTTTCTGACTACCGCTTGGTACGGGATGCTTTCAGGGGCTTGGGCAAATACGCTTGTAGTCAATACAACAAGTATCAAGGTAAGGAGTTGTTTCATAGGTCAAATATAATATATATGTGAATTATTGGTTATTCCGTTGTTGTTTACTCGGTGAAAAACCACCCCGTCTGCTAAGCAGCCACCCCTCCTTTCCCTTCGGGCAGGAGGGGATGTGTCAATTCTAACGTTTTACTTTATCCTATTCTCATCATCGCATCACTTCTCCACGCTCTCAACCTCACCTCCCTACCCTCGGATCCAACCATCGATATACTCCATCCATCAAAAATCCGATGACGACAAAACTCGTCGCTATGACCATTACACCGCCCGAGATGACCGGTAAATCCTGTCGCTCAATGGCAGTGAACATCAACTGACCCAAGCCCTTCCATCCAAATACAAATTCTACAAACACCGCTCCCGCTAATAGCGAGGCAAACCAACCGGATATGGAGGTCAGCACCGGATTCAATGCGTTGGGTAACGCGTGCTTCCACATTACCCTGCTTTTGGATAATCCTTTGGCGTAGGCGGTTCGAATAAAATCCTGACCCATTACATCCAAAATCGAACTCCGCGTTAGTTGCACCACCACGCCCAAGGGGCGTATCATCAAGGTAAGCACGGGCAATATCATGTTATCCAACGACCAACGTTTGCCTTCCCATGGGTCTAACTCATACAAACTACCCGTTAATGGCAGATGGGTGCCTGGCAACGCTATCACCCATCCACGGGGAGTTAACATAAAAACGAATATCGCCAATCCCCATTGCCAAATACTTTTTTTCCAAACCGATTCGACCGATATCTTTTTCTCCTGAATCTTCCCTACTATCCAATAAACCAAAATCGAAAGCGCGAATGGGATAACTGGAAAGTAAATCACATTTCGCCACTCCACTGCCAACAGCCAGGCCAAGAAAACGGCTACAAAAAAACTAGGGGCGGACATGCCTAAACTGGATAACGTTAAAATCAATTTGTCCTGAAATGTATGCACCTTGATCGCAGAATACACGCCAAGCGCTATTCCCAAAATCGCTGCTAGTAGGGTAGAAATTACCGCCAACAAAAACGTAGCGGGGACCGTTCCAGCTAACATCCCATTCACCGACTCTCCGGAAATATAGGATCTAGACAAATAAGGAAATTTGAAATAAAGTAAACCATCGCTTAATGGCCAACTCCAGCCGGATACTTCCGTTGGCGATAGGTACCAAGCTGAATTAACGTCCGTTGGATGATATGAAATTGGGGATAACTGATTGAGAAATACAAAAAACTGAGTGGACAAACTTTCATCTAAATGCCACTTATGGCGGGTGTTTTCAATGATCTCCGCACTTACGTTCTCGCCTAAAATATTCCGAACAGGATCAGAGGATGATAAATGAAAAAGAAAAAAAACAACAATCGCAACACCTAGGATAATGGAGAGCGCATAACCTATTTTCTTCAATCCATGAACGATCATTATACCTTTTGCTCTTCCATTTGAATCAATGCAAACACCGCGTAATTAAACATATCTCGATAACCACTATCAATTCCTTCACTCACCAATGTTTTTCCTTGATTATCCTCGATTTGCTTTATTCTCAACAGTTTCATTAAAATCAAATCCGTAAAAGAAGACACGCGCATGTCTCTCCAGGCCTCGCCATAGTCATGGTTTTTATCCGACATCAACTGCTTATTCCGCAACACTTGCGCATCATAAGCCGACATGGCTTTTTCTACCGCCCATTCCTGCTCTTGATCTGCAGCGCTCTCCAACTGTATGAGCGCCATGATGCAGTAATTAATGATTCCAACAAATTCTTCTTCTATTCCATCTCCCACCTTACTTTCCTTTACTTCCTCAATGGTCCGTATGCGCTGCGCTTTAATAAAAATTTGATCCGTCAAACTACTTGGACGCAGTATGCGCCAGGCCGTGCCATAATCCGCTGTTTTCTTCTGAAATAAATCACGACACCGCGAAATGATTTCATCAAATTGTTTAGAAGTCTTCTCCACTTTCGATATTTACAGAAATTTATATCGCGATATTACTCAAAAAAAAATGGAGCCCCTCGATAAAAAAATAGAATTTTTCAGCCACGGAAAGTTGCTTCAAATAGACAATCCAAGTATCATGGGAATTGTAAATGTCACTCCGGACTCTTTTTTCACCAACAGTCGAGTATTCGGGGAAGAAATGCAAAAGCGTATTCAAGATTGGGTTGAAATGGGCTGCGATATTTTGGACATTGGAGGACAAAGTACCCGTCCGGGTGCTGCACGAATAGATGAACAAGAAGAATGGGCCCGAGTGGAAACGACGATACAATTTATTCGAGAAAAATATCCTCATCAAATTTTGTCCATTGATACTTTTTATTCCTCGGTTGCCGAAAAAGCCATGCAACTTGGGGTGCACATCATCAACGATGTATCAGCCGGTCAAATCGACCCTAACATTTGGGAGATCGTTAAAAAATGGCAGGTGCCGTATGTGCTGATGCACATGCAAGGTGAGCCGCAAACGATGCAACTTCATCCACAATACAAGGATGTAGTGAAGGAAGTGAATGCTTTTTTCGAAAAACAATTGATGCAGCTTCAAGACCATCCAGTTCAAATTTGGCTCGATCCCGGTTTTGGATTTGGCAAAACCCATGAACACAATCTGCAATTACTCTCCAATTTAAAAGACTTTCAAAAATGGCGAAAACCCATATTGGTAGGGCTCTCCAGAAAAAAAACAATACAACATTTGACAGGAACGGATGCCTCGGGATGCTTACCCGGGACCCTTGCAGCACAATCAATCGCACTGATGAATGGTGCCAACATATTGCGTGCACACGATGTATCCGAGGCGCTGCAACTTAAAAAAGTATGGTCCGCTTACCAAAATATTCAATAAAATAAACAGGAACAATCGTATTTTTACCCCTTATGAAAAATCCATTGATCAAGACTTTCACGATCGCATTTCTATTTCTGCCTGCGATCCTATTTGGACAAAAAAACAACCTTACATTGGAGGAGGCCGTACGCCAACAATTTGGGAAATTCTACCCCGAACATCTCGAAGAATTGCAATGGATACCCAATACCGAAAAATATGTATACCAAAAAAATGACACCTTATTTGTGGGTGAGGCCAACAATAAAAAACGCGGAATATTCATCACCAAGGAGGCCATCAATAACACGGGTAAAATAGCCCTGACGAGTTTACCCTCTTTTCATTGGACCACAGACAATGCTGCTTGGTTTTTAGTAGATGGAAAATATTATCAAATTGAGTTTAAAAACTTGAATATCCAACTGGTGAATGAAACCCCCGATGGCGCAGAAAATACAGAATACATGCCCGTCACAGGAAACATTGCCTATACCAAGGCGAACAATGTCTTCATTAAAACAAAAACAGAAATCATTCAAGTAACGCACGACCCTATTTCCATTGTGAATGGACAAAGTATTTCTAGAAACGAATATGGCATTTCCAAGGGTTTGTTTTGGTCGCCAGATGGAAACGCCTTGGCATACTACACCAAAGATGAAAGCGATGTATGGGACTATCCCCTGACTGACTACAACAGTCTCCCAGCAAAAGTCAAAAACATCAAGTACCCCATGTCAGGAAACCTCAGTGAAAAAGTAAGTCTTAATGTCTATCGCACGCCAAAGGTGGACCAAATGAAAGTGGCCAAAGCAAATACGGCTCTCGATATTACCGATGTGACGGGTAAGAAAAATGATCAATTTTATATCACCAATATCGCATGGACTCCAGATAGCCGAGAAATTCTCGTAGCCTGGTTGAATCGCGCCACTAATTACATGCGCTTGCTGAAATTTGATGCTGCCAACGGTAAACTCGTCAAAGAGTTATTTGCAGAGAAAGATGAGAAATGGTTAGAACCGGATCAAGCACCCATTTTCCTTTCAAAAAACCCAACCCAATTTTTGTGGAGATCCTATCAAACATCTACCGGATACCACAATTATTTGCATTACGATCTCGACGGAAAATTACTGGGTGAATTCGCAACCCCATACGAGCAATTAAATACGCTGACCATGGATGAAAGTCAAGTTTTTATTTTTTGCGCAACGCAGGACGCGATGAATCACACCTTGATCAAAGGCGATTTCAAGACACATAAAGTTCAAGAAATTTCGCTCGGAAAAGGACAACATGAAATCCTTATCTCATCCAATGGAAAATATGTACTCGATCAATTCAATGAACTCCAAATCCCAAATCGCGTAGAAATCAAAACAACAGAAGGAAAGGTAGTAAAAACGTTATTAAATGCGGATGATCCTTTAAAAAACCATCAAATCGGAAATATTGAATTGGGAAAAATCGTCGGTCATGATGGAACTTCATTGAACTATCGCTTGATCAAACCAACCGCATTTGATCCATCAAAAAAATATCCGGTCTTGGTGTATGTTTACAACGGTCCTCACGTTCAGCTCGTCAACAATGGTTACCTGGCAGGAGGATCATTATGGATGAATTATTTTGCAGAGAAAGGTTACTTGGTATTTACCATTGATGGAAGAGGAAGCGCCAATCGAGGAAAGAAATTTGAACAAGCCATTCACCGACACCTTGGCAATGCAGAGATGGAGGATCAATTGGCAGGCGTTGAATGGTTGAGGAAGCAGCCTTATGTAGACGAAGGAAAAATGGCGATTCATGGTTGGAGTTTTGGGGGATTCATGACCACAAGCTTGATGTTACGTCAACCAGGGGTATTCAAGTGTGGAGTAGCCGGGGGTCCGGTGCTAGATTGGAGTTTGTATGAGGTGATGTATACCGAAAGATACATGGATACCCCTCAGGAAAATCCAGATGGCTACAAAGAAAATAACCTGAGTAATTATGTCAAAAATTTATCAGGTCCCCTTTTGATGATTCATGGAACGGATGACGACGTGGTCGTCATGCAGCACAATATGCGTTTCTTAAAAACGTGCATAACCAACAATATCCCCGTTGACTTTTTTGCCTACCCAGGACACGCGCATAATGTGCGAGGAAAGGATCGCGTGCATTTAATGCATAAAATCCTAGATTATGTAGAACACGAATTGCATCATTAATCCTATTGTATCTTTGCCCCATGTCAAACAACACTGAAGAACTGAAAAAGACGGCACTGAGCGAAGTGCATGAAAAAGCCGGAGCTAAAATGGTGCCTTTTGCAGGTTACTATATGCCCGTTCAATACAAAGGTTTAATGGAAGAACATCATTGCGTTCGAAACAGCGTTGGAGTCTTCGATGTAAGCCACATGGGTGAGTTTTGGGTAAAAGGACCCAACGCTTTGGCCCTCATACAGCAAGTCACAAGCAATGATGCATCTAAATTATTTGATGGAAAAGTACAATACTCTTGCCTACCGAATCTAAACGGCGGTATTGTAGATGATTTATTGGTTTATCGATTTGGAGAAGAAGAATACTTTCTTGTAGTCAATGCTTCGAACATCGAAAAAGATTGGAATTGGATTCAACAATTCAATCAAAATATCGGAGCGGAGATGACCAATGTTTCAGATGACTATTCTTTATTGGCCGTTCAAGGACCCCTGGCGTTGAAAGCCATGCAGAAATTGACAACGATGCAGTTAGTGGACATGGAATACTATACGGTTCAAAGAGGCACTTTCGCGGGCATGGATGATGTCATTGTTTCAACCACTGGATATACCGGTGCAGGAGGTTGTGAAATTTATTTCCCTAATGCATGCGCCGAAACCATGTGGAATGCGGTGATGGAAGCCGGTGCTGAATTTGGTATCCAACCAATAGGATTAGGAGCGCGAGATACGCTTCGCTTGGAAATGGGATTTTGCCTATACGGGAATGATATTGACGACACCACTTCCCCCCTTGAAGCTGGATTAGGATGGATTACCAAGTTCACCAAGGATTTTAATAACTCCGAAAATTTGAAAGCACAAAAAACCAATGGTTTGACACGCAAATTAGTCGGATTTGAAATGATTGACAAGGGAATTCCCCGCCATGGTTATGAGCTTGCGGACGCTAATGGCGCTGTAATCGGGGTGGTGACGAGTGGAACTCAATCCCCTTCATTGAGTAAAGCCATTGGAATGGGTTATGTCCCCATCACCATGTCGAGTATTGGAAGCGAAATCTTTGTTAGTGTTCGTGGCAAATTATTGAAGGCCGTAGTAGTGCCCATTCCATTTTATAAAGCTTAATGTATTTACCAGAAGCAGATAGAAAACTGGTAGAGGTCTGTTACACACCAGCGCAATACGAATTGTACCGTGAGGCATTTGATATTGTCGTTGTAGTGGATGTTTTGCGTGCTACCAGCGCCATAACTACCGCTTTGCATTATGGAGTAGAGAAAATCATCCCCGTCGCGAGCGTTGACCTGGCGCGTGATTATCAAAAGAAAGGTTTTATTGTTGGGGCGGAACGAGATGGAGCCGTTGTCGATGGATTTGATTTTGGTAATTCACCCTACGTTTACATCGATCGCAACTTGAAGGGAGAAACGGTGGTGCTCACCACCACCAATGGAACTAAAGCCATCGAAATGGCACAACATGCCGCAACGGTAGTCATCGGTTGCTTAAACAATTTGCAAATCCTTTGTGATTGGCTCATTGAGCAAAATAAAAATGTGCTGGTGTTGGCATCAGGCTGGAAAGACAAAGTAAATTTAGAAGATACGATTTGCGGTGGGGCCATAGCGCACCATTTAATCGATTCCGGAAAATTCATTGCCAAAGAAGACAGCACAGTCGCTGCAAAATTTTTATTTCAATCGGCAGAACAAAACTTGTGGAAGTTTTTACGCGCCTCTTCACATAGAAAAAGATTAGCCCATCTCAACATACAAAAAGATGTCATCTATTGCCTTAAGCTGAATACCGTTCCTTGCATCCCGATTTTGAAGGACGGAGCCCTGGTGAAGCTTCATGAATAAAGTAAACTCCATTTTTTATTTATTCGTTGCCCTTGTTTTTTGGTCCTTTCATTCACCTCATGTCATCAGGAATAACAATTGGGGATTTTTTGGACATAAAAAAATCAATGAACTTGCCATTTACGGCCTTCCCGATGAGATGTTTTTGTTTTATAAACAACATACCGACTACCTCATTGAACACAGTGTAGATCCCGACAAAAGAAGATATGCGGTAAAGAATGAGGCTGCTTGTCACTACATCGACTTGGACCAATATTATTGCCATCAACACCCTCCTCAACACATGCCGCTCTATTGGAAAGATGCCATCTGTCAATTTGATGAAGATAGTCTGTGGAAGCATGGCATCGTTCCTTGGCAAGTTCAAAAAAAATTAAGTCAACTCACGGAGGCCTTTTTATCGAAAAATAAAAACCGAATCCTCCAAATCAGCGCTGAATTGGGACATTATATTGGGGATGCACATGTCCCTTTGCATACGTGCAGCAATTACAATGGACAAAAAACTGGACAAAAGGGTATTCATGGATTATGGGAATCGCGTCTTCCAGAATTACACTTTGATCGCTATAAATTTCATCCCCAGCCTGCTCAATTCATAGAGCAACCCGCCTCCTATATATGGCAGGCCATCTATGAAAGTCATGCCTGCGTAGACAGCGTGTTAGGCATAGAAAAAAAATTACAACTACTGCTACCAGAAAGGGAGCAAAAAACCTTTGAAATAAGAGGGAATACCGAAACCTTTACCTATAGCAAAAGATACAGCTTCCTATATCATCGTGCGCTCAATGGCCAAATAGAAAGACAAATGAAAAAAGCCATCGCGTGCATCACGCACTTTTGGTACACCGCTTGGGTCAATGCGGGTCAACCCGATTTGAAAACACTGGACCCTCGTCCATGGCAAGAGTTTTTAGAAAAAGAAAATGCCATTCATATAAGAGAGCACGATCAATAAAGTATTATTTTGCTGGTTCCAGCATGATCTCCACTCCTCCATTGTACAATATAACAACCAGGCGAAGCCGCAAATGAGGTCTGCTGAACACGTTGATCGTTCACAACCATTGCTCCCGTAATATCATACACTTTGATTTCATCCAACCATTGATTGCTCATCAACACACCTTCCTGCCAATGCATGACCACCATGGATGGCGGCAAATCTTGATCGACAAAAAGTTCAAAACAACTGGTATTCTCTGTTATCAACGTAATATTAGATGACTGAACAAATCCACCGTTTAAACGGGCCACCCAACCCTGCCATTGCATGGAGGAGTTATAACTTCCATTCACTCCCACCCAATGTAAGAGCCCCTGCTCATCATTGACCATGGAAAAAATCTTATCCTCTTTGCTCCCTCCAAAAATCGCACCCCCGTCCCAGTTAAAGTTATCATCAAAAGCGTGAATGTATGCATCACTCATGCCTGCTCCCATAGCATAGGTCCAACCACCAAATACAAATCCATTTCCTGTTGAACGATGAACCACGCTGCGAAAAACCGTCTCTCCAGCGGTCAGGGCAAATGAACCCATCTTTTGAATATTTTGACCAGGAATCCATTTCACGATTTGTGCACGCCAATTATCACCAATCCAATCACTCGCTGCCATAACCCAAGCATCGTTCTTCCATACCGCATCAAACACCCGGAGTGAATCGCTGTTAACGTCATTCTCATTGGACCAAACGACCGAACCATCATTGGATATGCCCCAACCTTTTACATGCGGAATGACATCTGTAGCAAAAGCGTTGCCCGCCACCATCCATTGTTGAGCCACGCTATCCCACTCGGTTACCGTTATTTCTAAATTCAAAGGAGACTGGGGATAAACAAACTTGATGTAATTACTCGCTGCTATATCATATAAGTACAAAACCAAATCCCGACCTCCACTGGTATTGACTTCTATAGCGGATATCGATAACATATTTTGCTGATCGAAGGCCATTTTTTGTCCAAATTGCATGCCTTCATCAAGAATCGGGAACATTTCCATGACATCTCCACTCGCCGATATTTTGAACAAGAGCACATCATAAGCCAATGTATTGGCGCCATTCACTGTTCCCATACACCAAATATTACCATCGGCATCCAATTCCACATCTTCCCCCGTTTCCACCCCAAATTGTCCCAATGTATACGTCCATAAACAATGATGGACAGAATCCAATCGAGCGACATACAATTCATTTCCCTGCGCCAAATCACTACTCGTAGTTCCAACCACTACTAAATCACCGTTGTCACATAACACCACCTCATTCCATTGATCAAGACCCAATCCACCTTGAGTGGTCATCCATACAGTATCCGCTTGAGTATGCCCGATAAGGCATAAACTCAAACAAGCCACAATGAAAATGATGGGTTTACTGTACAGCATCATAGATTTTACATAATTCACGCAGCATGTTCTCTAACAAATCCAATCGCAGCATGTTTGCTCCATCACTCTTGGCTACAGCCGGATTGGCATGTGTTTCAATAAACAAACCATCCGCCCCTGTCGCAATAGCTGCTTTGGCGATCGTTGAAATCAACTCAGGCTTTCCTCCTGTAACACCCGAGGTCTGATTAGGTTGCTGCAAGCTATGCGTGCAATCTACAATCACCGGCGCGTATTCTTTCATAATGGGTATCCCTCGATAATCTACCACCAAATCTTGATACCCGAACATCGTTCCTCTTTCAGTCAACCAAACTTTGTGGTTGTTCATCTCCTGAACTTTCTTTACCGCAAACTGCATTGCGTCTGGAGAAAGAAACTGACCTTTCTTGATACTGATCACTTTATTGGTTCTTCCGGCTGCTTGAAGCAAATCGGTTTGTCTGCACAAAAAAGCAGGTATCTGAAGAACATCTACATATTGCGCGGCCATTGCGGCTTCTTCTGCAGTGTGTATATCCGTAATGGTATGAACACCCAGGGTCTCACCCAATTCCTTGATCCATTCCAAAGCTTGATGATCCCCAATACCCATGAATGAATCAGACCGCGAACGATTGGCTTTGCGATAGGATGCCTTGAACACGTATGGAATGGACAACTCATCACAAATGCGCTTCACCTCGGTTCCTATTTCAAAAACCATTTCTCTATTCTCCACCACACAAGGACCTGCGATTAACAGGAAACGATTTCCTTTAAGCATTGGGAGTTCATATCGTTCATTAAAATTGAAAGTACTCATTGGGTTCTAT
The DNA here is from genome assembly GCA_964544665.1 of uncultured Chryseobacterium sp. Classification (GTDB taxonomy): domain Bacteria; phylum Bacteroidota; class Bacteroidia; order Flavobacteriales_D; family Sanyastnellaceae; genus CAMCTV01. The sequence goes on from CAZJCQ010000047.1 coordinate 11,710, forward strand.
TTTATTCTTCTCTAATTGATCTTGCTGTTGGTTGGATTCATTTCTTCCAAAAACATATTGGAATGAAATTCCCAAACCGATTTGTTTGCTGGCCTTTCTTACTGGGCTAGCGACGCTAAAGGTGTTCAGCTCCATGCTCATTCCATTGTTCCATGTCCAGCCTGCCGCTGCACCCACCCAATATTGGCGAGTTAACGATTGATTAACCTGAATGGCTAACGAAACATTGGGTCTGGTAACGGAATAACGATCCCAAATTCTTTTTAAAGAGATAGTGCGATACCCTTGGTTCTCTTGATAAATCCAACGACGAAAAGAAAATCCAGCCTCCCAATCACGCATCACCAACCAAGTGCCTTGCATTCCGATTGACATGGGCAAGGCAATCCATTTATCTGTTGTCGATGTTCGAACATCGGTCCAATTATTCAATGTACTATCCAACGGCTGATTGATTTGTATCCAATCCACCCATTGAATTCCGGTATAGGTTTCATTTATTTTCCAAACAGATTTTTCCAATTGATTCCACTTTACCCATCCCAAATCGCGCAGTTGAAAATGGACTTTGTATTTTTTACCAACAAAGGATTTCTGCAAATCCATTTTCACACCTACTCCTTTTCTATTTTGTTGATTGCGCAACTGTCTAAAAGTAGATTTGACACCAATGGTATCCCCTTGCGCTGAAGTATAAAAATATCCAGCATTTGAATTCAATCCGTAGTAACGCAATCCATCAACATAAGACAACGAGATATAATCCAATCCTTCATGTTGAGAAAATCCTACTCCAAAACTTCTGTAGTGCAAACCTTGAATATGATTAGCACCGATGTGCAAGGTGTCATTTAAATAATTCGCGTTACCATTTGTAGCCAGGCGATACAGATCCCCTGCAAATTGGGCATGACCATAAAAATGATCCCCTACGTTAAATTTCCAATTGAATTTTGACTGACTTTTTGATGATTTGGGGAATTCCATAAAATCAAGTTCCGAACTAGCTGTCAAAAATGAACGATTGGAAAACGCCAATGCTTCCATCACTCGGCTGTTTTGGTGCTTCGACCACATTCCGCCGCTTATAAAGGTTTGATAGAAATCGATATTCAAGGCATTGCCTAATAGTTTTGCATCAGAAGACAACCGAATGATAAAACTATTTTTCCGAGTGGAATCGGCTGCAATCTTTAAACTATCTGACTGCGACCATACCGCGATCGAAAAATAAAAAAGGACTATGGTTAACAGGGCTCTCATCTTCATTTCACTCTCCTCCTACCGATAATTGCAAGGCCGCATTTCCAATCGCCACGGCCTCCATATAATATCCTGGCCTAAACCCAATAAAATTGGGATAACCGGGGGTATTCAGCTTCCATTGAATAGTAAGGTAGCCACTATTTTTAATTTCTTCGATTTGACTTGTCGTGGCTGACCATTCCCAATCACTCTGAACCGGCGTAGGATCAAAAGTAACAGGATCGATCACGGCCGATTCCAAGTGGGCTACACCCAAAGAATGGATCGGAGACAAATCACCTGCAAAGGCACTCGCATCAATAGTAAAAGGAAAAGCATTGGTCAATCGCACTTTAATTTTACCTCTTTCCAATGCATCGGTATTCAACTCTACTGGAACTTTACTTTCAAATAAAACATCTTCGAAAGCCATCCTAAGTGGAATATCGGTAACCAAACGAAGCGACGCAATTTTCTCAGTATTAATAAAATCAGAATACGCATTGATATTACCAAATGGATTGAATGTCGCTTTGGACTTAATGTTCATTTTCAAAGGCAAGGTTTCGACACATGAAATTACATTTGAATTAGAACCGCTCATTTCCATTTGCCAATGTGTAGGTGAAATTCCAAAACTGGTTTCGGTTGCCCTGGCAATGGATTGATTTACGCCTATTATCGGATGAATTAAATCTGTCTGCTCTCCATTCACTCCAAAATAGCGACATTGATTCAATTGAAAAAGCAAATCCACTCCGATGTATTGATCAATTCCCAATTGCACGTATCCATCTTCAAACCGACTTTGCCCACCCTTTAAACCATTCAACAAGGCAATGTCTCGATCAAAAATTCTCTCCTCCGATCCGAAATACCCTTTGGCATAAGATACAACGGGATCAACTAATTGCATTTCCACATTCACTAAATCGCCGGCTTGCACTTGTGCATCAGCAGACGCATTAGGATCGGTTTGTATGATGACATGGCTTTTCAATTCGTTCAATCCAAATCCAGTTGGCCCTGACAGGTCGATTTGACATCCAGTTAGATCAATTTCCCCCTCCATCACGTATGGGTTTCCAGCACTTCCTGGATACGCAATGGCATTTAATTGGAGTGGCATACCATTCAAATAAGCCGTTGGTAACTCATAGGTACACTTAATCTGCCCATTGATATGATTGAGCAACTTGTACTTCAACTTTCCTCCTTTCAAATAGAGTTTCCTTAATGCCGCATTACCCGTATTTAGAAAACTTTCATTTTGAAATTGATTAATGATGCTCACGCCAGGCGGAACATCTAACGTAAATGGCATCGCATACGACTTGGTGATGGTAGTATCTTCAATGGTAATCAGGTCATCCCAACCCAAATCATCTATTGTCGTATCTAACACTAAATGATACCAACCCCACTCATCCGTTGCGAGATGATTTGATCCAATAATGTCTTCGATGGTTATTTTGCCGTGACCGATGGGAGCAGTCCATTCCGTTTCCCATTCCGTTGGCGATTTCCTACAGGAAAAAGCGACGAGCACCAATACCGCTATGAAAATAGGAAGCCGGTTACGCATCTTTCTTTTCATTGAGTGTTTTGGTAAACCAAAATGGCTTTACGCTTTTCAACATCATGTAAATCTGAACCAGCAACATCCAAACGACGGTTCCATGAAAAGTTTGTGGAAGGAAAAAGAATAGAATCAGGGTGAGCGCAGAAATGACCAATTGAACCATGCAAATTTTTCTCATCCATGTGCCACATCTGCGGGGAGTGCAGGATAACAGATAAAACCAAAATGGATGCGCCCAAAGCAAATTCCAATTCTGGTGGGTGGTATCATGATCAGTGAAAAACCAAAGAAAAACAATGAAACTTCCGAGTATCGCAAAAAATAGCGCAAAAGCGCTTTCCAGCCAAGTTCTTAGCTTACCCTTTCGTGCTACCCAAAAACCAGATAATCCAACTAAAACAGTAAAAAAACCAAAGAATAATACGGGAGGCACACGGTGCATTAATTCTCTACCCCAATAAAAAACTTCATTTCCCACCTTGCCCAAAATCGAATCACTAGAAGTGTCATTAAATTCCATGGCAAGCACAGAATCATCAACCGGTATCAACTCCTGCGCCGGACTACACAAAGGTTGACCGTTGTATTTCACTTTCGATAATAAATACAATAAAGAATCAGGCAGAAATGCCAGGTCTTTATCTTGCATGGTCTTATCACATGGCGCACCTAGCGCCATATCGATTCCCCAATCACCCCAAGGGAAAGGAGTAAGGTAATGATCAATGGCCTGACGAAAGGTGCCGTGAGAAGGTAACTTGGGTATTTCGATGGGCACACTCGACGCCTTCTTAATGATTTCCCACACCCTCACTGAACAATTATCAAAAAAGAAATGATAACGAAAAGTAGCATTCGCTGGTTGCGCGTTTTCTATGAGCAGTTCCGAAAGCTTCTCTAAGTCAGCCCGGCTCATCAACAACGCCTGTTCTTGAATTCCCCTTCCTTCATACAAATACATCTCTTGGAATTCATAAAAAGGGTTGACGGATAAAAAGTAATCCAACCTTCCTTGAGCAAATTGAAGATAAAATTCCTCGGTAAAACGAAAAGTGCCGTAATTAAAAACCAAATCCAATGGCTTTCCCTCCAAGGTATCTTGTAATCGAATCGCTGTATGTCCAAAACCTGTATACAATGCCTGTCCCGGAGAACAAGTCAAAACTGAAATTTTAGGAGCAGACCATCCGGTAAGGGCGGCTACTGTCAACCCAATCGAAAAGATAATAATCCTAATTAATTTTCCCATAAACCACTAAAGACGTGCATCACCGCACCTTTCAAATATACATGATTAAATTCAAAATCACCCGTTTTTTGAGCGACAACGGACAAAAGTCCGCCCCTTGTTTGAATGGGCAATTCATATTGTCCAATGGGTTCTTCTCTTAATAAATACAAACCTGCCGCTGTCACCCCTGTACCGCAGGATAGCGTCTCGTCCTCCACACCTCTCTCATAAGTCCTTACGTGCCAAATACCATCCTTTTCCTCTAAAAAATTAACGTTGGTTCCCTCAGGATGAAAACATTCATTATATCGAATCGTGCGGCCCTCCGCCACTACATTCGTTGCATCCAAATGGTTTACTTTTTTCAGAAAATGAGGACTTCCTGTATGACAGAAAAAACCGTCCAACACCTCTTTAGCCGAGTGCACACTTAACATTGAAATGGAAATTTGGGATTCACTCCAAATACCCTCATGCATGCCGTCTATCGCTTCAAACTGATAACGTTCTTTCGGGGTAATAAAGCGATGCACAAAATCCACTGAACACCTCGCACCATTTCCACAAAAACTCTGTGACCCGTCTGGATTAAAAAAATCCAGACGATAATCCGCGCTATTAGAGGGCGAAACCACCATCAAACCATCGCTTCCAACGCCCCATTTTCTCGAACATATCTGCTGAATACCAGCGCTACTCAAACTTCCTATCAAATCATCTGATCGGACAATGACGAAATCGTTGCCTGTACCTTGATATTTTTGAAATGAAAGTTTCACCTCGCAAAAGTAAGATATTCATTTAAAACCCTTTCGAATTAATTGGGATGATGCCTATTTTCGCAATATGAACGCAAACGCAATACGGACCAAAACTTTGAGCGCGGAAAAACTAATGAGGGGATTTGAACTCATGTGTCAGGCCCGCAGTTTGTCGGATATATATGAAGCTAATGCGAAGGTCACTGCAAAATATGTACATGCTACTTCACGAGGTCATGAGGCATGTCAATTGGCCTTGGGACTGCAACTCAAAGCCATTGATTATTTAAGTGCTTATTATCGGGATGACAGCATTCTATTGGGCATTGGCATGACTCCCTACGAGCTGATGCTTCAGCTCATGGCAAAAAAAGATGACCCTTTCAGTGGGGGGCGCACCTATTATTCACACCCGTCATTGAACAGAGAGGGAATGCCCAAAATTCCCCATCAATCATCGGCGACAGGAATGCAAGCCATCCCAACGACCGGTGTCGCGATGGGGCTTTGGTACAAAGAAAAAAACGGACTGCACTCCACTCAAATTCCGGAGGAAAACAGTGTGGTGGTATGCTCCCTTGGAGATGCCTCTATTACGGAAGGAGAAGTCGCTGAAGCCATGCACATGGCCTCCCTCAAGCAATTGCCAATCCTTTATTTCGTTCAAGACAATGAGTGGGACATCAGCGCGCACAGTTCTGAAATAAGATTCGGCGATGCCACAACCCTTGCCAAAGCTTTCCCAGGAATTCGAGTTAAAAGCATTGACGGAACCGATTTCATTCAATCTTTTGAAACCATCGCCGAAATTCTCTTGGATATCCGCACCCACCGAAGACCTTGGCTCTTGCATTGTAAAGTACCTCTGCTGGGACACCATACCAGCGGGGTCAGAAGAGAGTGGTATCGCCATGATTTGGAGGAAGCGTTAAAAAAAGATCCCCTTCCTAAATTCAATAAACAACTTCAACAATTCGGATTTTCGGCCGACACGTTGGAACAAATTGCGCAAGCCGCTGAAAAATCAATTGCGGAACAATACCAAAGCGCCTTAGCTGCGGAAGATCCAAAACCTTCCGATTTAACCACCTCCATTTTTGCTCCAACGCCTATCACTGAAGAAAGAGGAGAACGCACTCCGAACGGTAAAGAAGCGACCGTAATGGTGGATAGCGCCTTGTTTGCAATGCAAGAAATTCTGAGTCAACACCCAGAAGCCCTCTTATATGGCCAAGACGTAGGGAAGAGATTGGGTGGCGTATTCAGAGAGGCCGCTACGCTAGCGGAAAAATTTGGCGATGATCGCGTTTTTAATACACCCATTCAAGAAGCCTTTATCATCGGAAGCACCGTCGGCATGAGCGTAGCTGGACTAAAGCCCATTGTAGAAGTTCAGTTCGCCGACTACATTTGGCCGGGGTTAAATCAACTTTTCACAGAAGTATCCAGAAGTTATTATTTGTCCGATGGCAAATGGCCCATTAGCTGTGTTATCAGGGTTCCCATTGGAGCTTATGGCAGTGGTGGCCCCTACCATAGCAGCAGCGTTGAAAGCGTGCTGCTTCAAATTCGAGGTATTAAAGTAGTCTATCCATCTACGGGTGCCGATCTAAAAGGACTATTAAAAGCGGCGTACTATGACCCTAATCCTGTAGTTGTACTAGAACACAAAGGATTGTATTGGAGTAAAGTCAAAGGAACTGAAGAAGCACGCACAATAGAACCTAGCGAAGATTACGTTGTTCCTATCGGCAAAGCACGCATGGTGCAATCCGCTAGTGATAACAACGCAATCACCATCATCACCTATGGAATGGGGGTCTATTGGGCAAAAAGTGCATGTAAAGAATATGCGCAACAAACGGAGATTATTGATTTAAGATCACTCAATCCGATAGATTATGACACAATTCGTCAAAGCATTCAAAAAACAGGAAAATGTCTTTTGATTACAGAAGAACCTACCAATAACGGCTTCATTCAAGCGCTTGGCGGCTGGGTGGCAGAAAACTGTTTTGAAAATCTCGATGCCCCCGTCCAAACCATAGGAAGCGTATGCACTCCTGCTATTCCGCTGAACAGTACACTTGAAGCTGCATTGCTTCCCACTATAGAAGATATTCAAGAAAAAATAAAATTTCTATTGCAATACTGATGAAAAAATCCATCGCATTTCTCAAAGCGTATGGCTTTTGGATTCTGATTGCCCTCGGAATAATGGTGTATGCATACACGCGTTGGCCTCATCAAATTCAGATAGAGCAAATTACCATTTATCAAGGTGATCAATCAACGCTAACAAAATTAAACTTCCCTCAAGATTCCACTACCATCGTACACTTTTATGCTCATTGGTGTGGCCCTTGTATGAAAGAGCTTCCAGAACTGATAGTCAGGAAAAAAGAATTAAATGCCAAAGGTTGCAGGCTTGTTTGCATTACCGATGATAACGAAAATACCTTTCAGCAATTTGAAAAAAAATTCGGAATCAAACTTTATCGAACGCCATCTTTAAAAGCGTTGAACGTGTTTAGCATTCCCATGACGTATTTTTACGACCGACAAGGAAACATTACCTCGAGAGTGGAAGGAATGTGTGAATGGAATGATGAATGGATAAATAACAAATTGAAAGAAATGAACCATGAGTGAAAGTAAAGTAACGATGATTATTGATGGGACTTCGACAGAAGTTACCATGAGCAAAGAGGGGAAAACCATATTAGAAACCGCCATTGATTTGGGATTGGATCCGCCCTATTCTTGCCAAGGGGGCATTTGCACTTCGTGCAGAGCGAAAACCATTTCGGGTCAAGCGCACATGATGGTCAATCATGCCCTTACACCAAAAGAAGTGGAAAAAGGATACCTATTGACATGTCAGTCTCATCCTATTAGCAATGAATTAACAATTTCTTGGGACGATTAATTGTAATTTTGAGAAATGAAAAAATCATTCATTTCTTTTGGCTTGGTCTTAATACTTATCGTTTTTGCTTGTAAGCACGAAAAACCTTATCCTCCTATTTCTAACACCCCTATTCGATCTTTTAATTGTTCGTCTGATACAGTTTACTTTCAAAACACAATCCTGCCCATTTTGGCTTCCAATTGTGGAATGTCCGGTTGTCACAATGAAGAATCGCATCTCGATGGAGTAGTTGTTACGGATTATGTTTCATTGATGAACTCAGATATCATTGATAGGGGACACGGAATTCATAGCGAACTTTATGAAGTTATTACCGAGAATGGCGATGACATCATGCCACCGAACAATATGTCTCCACTCACCAGTGAACAAATTGATTTGATTAAAAACTGGATCGATCAAGGTGCTATCAACAATCAATGCATGGAATGCGACACTGCGGTATTCACATTTAGTGGCGCCGTACTACCCATTGTTGAAACATACTGTAAAGGATGTCATAATGTAGGATCATCCAATGGAGAATATTTTGACTATACCTCCATCACAGCGGATACGGCTTTGGTTTGGACTAATATTTCGGATGGATCAATGCCAAAAAACACCACCCTGAGCGACTGCCAAAAAAACGTAATTAAAAAATGGCTCGACAATGGGGCTCCCAACAACTAATCACATGAAAAAAAGATTTTACTTTTTCATTTTATCCTTACTGCTCCTTGTGGTCTCTTGTTATTATGATACCGAAGAAGAATTATATGGGCTTCAAGCATGTGACAATTCCACGCTCACCTATAACACTCGCATTGCCCCTTTGATGACCGCAAAATGCATCGCTTGCCATGATGCGGCCAGCGGCAATTCGGTGATTTTAGAAACCTATACTCAAGTAAAAGATCAATTTACCAGTGGTCAAGCGCTATGTGCGGTGCAGAGAGATCCCGGTTGTCTGGCCATGCCACAGTCCACTCCTCTATCGAGCTGTGATCTAGAAGCCTGTCAGCAATGGGTGCAAGCCGGTTGTCCTGAATGACAACTAACCATTTTCTATACCAAGCGATTTTGATCTTACAACTCTAACTGTCTTCGAAAAATTTCTTGAGGATCCTTGTCCGTTTTAGAATAATCTAAACGAAACATTTCAAGAATACTGGCATATCCATCGAGCCCACTCGAAGCCATTGACCCACAGGTCATCAAATCAACAAACCCATCTTCCATTAAACCTGTGACCGGCAATTCTACGTGAGACAATTTACCCACCACCAAGGTAGTGCCATTGAGTTCAAGATCCAAAGTCTTTACCAACTCACAGGCCACCTTGACTGGACTTTCTTTGACAAAGGGAGCATCAAACTCTCCCCAAAATTCAGCTTCCAATCCCACCGCTTCAAACTCAGAAACACCTTCCGGATATTTAGCACTGCATTGATGTGCTTGCGGTATCATGCTCGGAGTTATGTGATTCAGGGTGAACACGCCTGTTGCCAAAATATTTCCTAATGTATTGCTACCTGGAATGCACGGACGTACTACCATACCCCATAAAGCCGGATCGGCTCAAATATGAAATAAAGAATTAAAGATCGCCAAATTGGGTCTACCCTGATTATCCACAGTTCCCACCAATACCGCACTCTTATAGCCTCCTACTGAATTGATGAAATTACCGCGATAACGACGTTCCATTTGTTCAATATCCTGACTAGAAAATCGCTTTTTCATTTTGCAAAGGAACAATGAGTCATCCAAACATGAGGAAAACTTACACAAGATAAAAAAATAAAAAATAGC
>CAZJCQ010000048.1:0-19941 GCA_964544665.1 uncultured Chryseobacterium sp.
AGCATGAACGTTCTGTCAACGAAGCGCGCATGAAAGCGCAATCAGAAGCTGCTGCAGCTGCAGTAGAAGAAGAAACTCCTGCTGTAGAAGAGGCCCCTGCTGCTGCTGAAGAAGCACCATCAGCAGAAGAAGCTCCTGCAGAAAACGCTGGAGAATAATCATTGATGAACATTCATAAAGCCGTCCTTTCCTGGACGGCTTTTTTTATTCAATATGGAAAAGAGCGAATTATATTTCTTAGGGAAAATAACCAAATTGCATGGCTACAAAGGTGAAATGACGGCATGGCTTGACACCACCAATCAATTAGATTATGCCGGATTACAACACCTCTTTCTCTCTCAAAAAGGAAAAATTACTCCTTTTGTAATTGAGGAATTGGGTAAGAAAACGAATAATACGCTCAAATTAAAATTAGAGGGAATCAACGACGAGGAAAGCGCTAAATCATGGATCAAAGCTGAAATTTATATTCATCCCGATCAAATCAGTGAGAATGACTTGATGAGAGATGACGTGCGCAGCTGGATTGGTTTTCATGTGCATACACCTGATCATCATCCATTGGGTATTTTAGCGGATATTCAAGAATCTCCTGTGAATCCCCAACTGGAAATTGATGTGAACGGCACCATCATTTTTGTTCCCATGCAACCTCAATTTATTGCATCCATCGATCCAGAGCATCGAGAAATTCACCTCCAATTACCTCCTGGACTTTTAGAATTGTATTTAGAATCATAAAAAACCTACCTTGTGTTAATAGTCAATAATCTTTCATTACGCTACGGCAAAAGAACCCTCTTCGAAGAAGTCAATTTAAAATTCACACCTGGTAATTGCTACGGTGTGATTGGAGCCAACGGTGCGGGAAAATCGACATTTCTTAAAATTCTCGCCGCAGAAATTGATACCACCACTGGCGATGTTCAAATTACGCCTGGCGAAAGAATGAGCGTACTCAAGCAAAATCACTTTGAATTTGATGATTGCCCCGTTCTCCAAACGGTTTTAATGGGAAATTCCAAGCTTTGGAAAGTAATGCAAGAAAAAGACGCTGTTTATGCCAAGGCCGACTTTACCGAAGAGGATGGACTAAAAGCAGCAGAACTCGAGGTGGCTTTTGCAGAGATGGACGGTTGGAACGCAGAGAGCGATGCTGCAAACATGTTAAGTGGATTGGGCATCAAAGAAGAATTGCACCATCAATTGGTCAAGGATCTTAATGGAAAAGAAAAAGTACGTGTATTATTGGCCAATGCATTGTTCGGTAATCCAGATATCTTATTGTTGGACGAGCCCACCAATGACTTGGACATTGAAACCATCGATTGGCTAGAGAATTTCTTGGCAGATTTTCAAAACACCGTTATTGTGGTTTCCCATGATCGACACTTTTTAGATGCGGTATGTACACATATCGTGGATATCGATTTCAGCAAAATTCAATTATATACGGGTAATTACACGTTTTGGTATGAGTCGAGTCAATTAGCACTTCGTCAAAGAGCTGACCAGAACAAAAAAGTAGAGGATAAAAGAAAAGAGTTGCAAGAATTCGTAGAAAGGTTCTCAGCTAATGCCTCTAAATCGAGACAAGCGACAAGCCGGAAAAAATTATTGGATAAATTAGTAGTAGACCAAATTCAACCTTCTACTAGAAAATATCCAGGTATCATTTTTAGACCGGATAGAGATTGCGGAGATCAAATTTTAAGGGTTGAAAAACTAGGTAAAACCGCGGCGGATGGAACTGTTCTATTCCAAGATGTTGAATTCACATTGATCAAAGAAGACAAGGTGGCGATATTATCCAAAGATCATTTGGCCATTACCACTTTTTTTGAAATCATCAATGGCAACGAAAAGGCAGACACCGGAGAATACCAATGGGGAAGCACCATTACGACGGCCTATTTACCAAATAACAATGCCGCTTATTTTGATAGTAATGACAATTTAATCGACTGGCTTCGCCAATATTCTAAAGACAAAGACGAAACTTATGTGCGTGGATTTCTTGGAAAAATGTTGTTCAGTGGAGAGGAGGTTATGAAAAAATGTACCGTGCTCAGCGGAGGAGAAAAAGTTCGTTGCATGATCTCCCGAATGATGCTTCAAAATGCCAATTGCCTGATGCTCGATGAGCCCACCAATCACTTGGACTTGGAATCCATTACGGCTTTCAATAACGCCATGAAGGAATGGAAACAAGTAGCACTCTTTACATCGCATGACCATACATTTACAGAAACCGTTGCCAACCGTATCATTGAATTGACCCCCAACGGGGTAATTGATAAAAGAATGTCCTATGACGAATACCTGAATGATATGAGCGTGAAAGCGTTAAGAGAAAAAATGTATCGATAAATTAAAAATATCGACTTACTTTAGGGGCTCAATCCATTCAGTATGAAAAAGAATTTCTTTTTATTGTGGGCACTGGCCATTGTTTTACATAGTTGTATTGCTCCCCGATCAGTCATCAACTCTGGTAAAGTCACACCAAAAGGAAATTTTGCTGTTGGCTTACAGATGATCGGAAATGTTTCTTCGGCACCCATTCAAGCTGGCAAGCAAATAGTAAACGACAATATCGATAAGCTAGCGTTACTGAATCAAAACTCCATTGATTCTCTTTCCAATAGCGAGGTGCAATGGATCAATGATAACTTAGAAAAAATTGGACAAGCCAGTATTGCCTACGCTGCTGATCCTATTGGCACTGGATATGAATTCTATTTGAAATATGGTGTGGTGGATCGATTGGATGTAGGGTTTAAAACCAACTTCAATAAGTCCTATACGGTCGATGCGCAATTTCAGTTTTTAGGATCCGTAGGGAATGTAGAAGACTTGGTTTCGGATCGTTGGTATGGCAGCATCGGTGCGCAGTATTCAGGTCAAAAAATTTCTATTCCCTCATGGCTCAGTCCTCTTCAAAACACCCTTGATTTTGATTTTAAAAGAAGAGATGTAATGGTGCCTTTGATTTTCAGTAGAAGTTTCGGAAACGAAGAAGAATATGGCGCCATCTCCTTTGGTGTGGTCATGAATTATACCCGTTTAGACTACTCCACTTTCAATACTGACTTTGCATCTTACATTGATTCAAATGGAAACGTAGATATATTAAAAATCAAAGCGATTAATAACACACAAAATATATATGCATACGGTGGATTTGTCAATTTAAAGCTTGGGTACAAATACTTTTATATTCTCCCCTCACTTTCCGTTTACTACCAAGATTATGGAACGTTTCAAAATATCATTGGACCTAACTTTCGCTTAAAAGGTTTCACCTTTGTTCCTACCATTGGATTAAGAGCCAGAATCGGAAAGAGTTCTCGTAGATGAACAAAATTAAATTAGTATTTCTATTTTCACTCTTTACTTTTTGCACTAACCGCTGTGTAGCTCAAAAAGTAGATTTATCAAAGGAAAATACAGCTTGGCTAAATCGATGTGATAGCCTATTAAATCTTGGCGAGGATCAATACAAAGGGATTTACTTAATCTTATTTGATTTTCAGCAAATCGCAGAGGAATGGGAGCTTAGAAAAAATCAAAATAACCAAGCCCCTATTTCTGAAATGGAATGGGAAAAAAATGACATTCGTCTACAAGCTGAAAAAAAAGAATGGCGACAAAAAAAGGAAGACCGCATCATTGCATTACTTGACGAAAAGCAACGAATACAATTTTACAACATCATTTCCCCCAGTAAGCCCAATGTACTTCACATGGGAGTCAATCACGATAGAGCAACCTGTATCATATGCGTAAAACCACCTACACCCTAATTGTTCTCAGTTTTTCATTAACTGTATGGGCACAAAACGACCTCACTGCATGGGTCAATCCCTTTATTGGAACAGGAGGCCACGGCCATACATTTCCAGGAGCAACTGTACCCTTTGGATTGGTCCAATTATCTCCAGATACTCGAATAGAAGGTTGGGATGGTTGCGGTGGATATCATTATTCAGACCGCCTCATATATGGTTTTTCTCACACCCATTTGCAGGGGACAGGCGTTAGTGATTATGGTGACATCTTGTTTACACCGAGTAATGGTCACACCAAGAAAAAGCAGCATTGGTTAGATGCCGCAGCACAGACCTTTGATCATTCGAGTGAAAAGGCAAGCCCCGGTTATTATTCGGTTGTACTTCCTGACAACCAGATACAGGTAGCGTTAACCGCAACTCCTCATTGCGGGATCCACCAATATCAATTTGCCAAAGGAGATACCGCTATGCTTTTCATCAACATGGCCTATCGCGATGAGCTGCTTTATTATGACTTGCAAACCATTGGAGATACCGTGGTCTATGGATATCGTGTGTCCAAGGGTTGGGCAGAAAAACAATCCATATTCTTTTATGCCGTATTCGATCATCCTATAAAAGGGCTGGATCAACTCAGTGAAATGAGCCATACAGAGACCAACGGTCAACGACAAGACATCATTGAAATGATTCAAACTTTTCGTCTGAGTTTTGGTCAAGTTGAAAAACTGACCATTCGAGTGGGACTGAGCGGCACCGATGTGGAAGGGGCCAAGAAAAACCTTTATGCTGAAGCACCTCATTTCAATTTTTCTGGTTATCAAAAAAATGCGCAAGCGCAATGGAATGAGATGCTGAATAAGGCACCTTATCCCGCAGGGGCGCCAAATGATAAAAATGCCAAAATCAATTATTACTCTGCCTTATATCATTGCTACACCACTCCCAATATTTGGAGTGATGTGGATGGAAGATACATGGGAGAAGATTTAAAAATTCATACCGCCCATGATTTTAAACGATACACCATTTTTTCTCTTTGGGATACCTTCCGAGCACTGCACCCTTTAATGACGCAATTAGAACCAGAGGTTACATTAGATTTCATAAAGACTTTTCTGTCTATTTATCAAGAAAGAAAAGAATTACCGGTATGGGAGCTTGCCGCAAATGAAACCTACTGCATGATAGGTTACCACAGTGTGCCCGTTATTCTAGAAGCTTACATCAACGGCATTACCCATTTTGATACTGAGCTTGCCCTGAAAGCGATGATCGATGCCAGCAATGGACCTGAACCCGAGAAAAAAAGATATGCTCAATTGGGATATGTTCCGGCCGATGAATTCAGCGAATCGGTTTCCAAGACCTTGGAATACGCTTATGATGATGCATGCATCGCTGCATTTGAAAAGTTGATTCATGGACAAGGTACCGCCCTGTATAAAGAGTATATTCAACGCGCCCAAAATTGGAAAAATGTATTTGATCCTGAAACCCATTTTATGCGTGCGAGAAGAAATGGTGGATTTATTGATCCGTTCGATCCTTATCAAGTAGATTTCAATTATACGGAAGCCAATGCGTATCAGTATTCATTGTTTGTTCCACAAGACTTTAAAACGCTGGTGCAATGGCACGGAGATGAGCAAGGATTTTACGATTTTTTGCATGGCTTGTTCACCGCAAACAATCAAACCACGGGAAGAGAACAAGCCGACATCACGGGATTGATTGGTCAATATGCACACGGAAACGAACCTTCTCATCACTTCGCCTATCTTCATGTCCTCAGCGGTAAAAAAGGAGAAAAAGAGGGAAAAAAAATCATCGAAAAAATAATTTCTGAATTATATCAAAACGCTCCCGACGGATTATGTGGAAACGAAGACTGCGGGCAAATGTCCGCTTGGCTAGTGTGTTCCGTCAATGGCATTTATAAATGCGCTCCGGGTCTTGAAAAGAATTGGCTCTCCTACAGTAAAAATTCGCTTCAAAGAAACGGTCATTTAACCAACGCTCCCATCCAGACTTCTCTTCAAACCCGCATCATTGATCATCCCATTGTACCGGTACCTATTCTCAAAGGTCCTGCTATCAGTTTTGTTGATTCTGCCTTGATTTCCATTCGATGTGCAGGTACGGTTCAACGAATTCAAGTTTCGATATGGGAGGAAGAAAAAGTGATCAAAGTGTTTGACTATTCGAAACCTTTTACCATTTTCAATGCTTGTAAAATCTCTTGTATCGCATTCGGAGAAAACAATTTAAAAAGTCAGCCCAGTGTTGGTGTTTACAATAAGAGAGATGCGAACAAATCCATCGTGAGCATCGGAGGGTATGATAATCAGTATACAGGAGGAGGAAGAGAGGCGCTCATCGATGGCGCTCATGGTGGTCAAGATTTTAGAACCGGTGGCTGGCAGGGTTATTTTGGAAAGAATTTAGAGGTAACCATAGATGTCGGAAAACCAACGGAAATACAACAAATAGAAATAGGAGTGCTTCAAGATATTAAATCATGGATTTGGTATCCTAAATTGGTTGAAGCGTTCGGTGAAAACACAAAAGGCGAGTGGATAAAATTGGGACAGGTTGAATGCACGGATCAAACCCAAGTGTATGGAAATATGACGAAAAAATTGAAGATCGATGTGCTCAACTATAAGTCTGTATCTTATCAAAAAATAAAAATCGTGGGACATTCCGCTTTTGAAACAATACCAGATTGGCATTTGGGCAAAGGCGGAAAAGTGTGGATTTTTGCTGACGAAATTGAAATAAAATAATGAACTCAACCAAGTTCTTTGACTTGCATCTTGCGCAAACGACCCCTTTCCCCATGGGATTGGAAATAGAGCGAGCGGAAGGAATTTATTTATTTGCATCGAATCAAGAAAGATACATTGACTTTATTTCGGGAGTGGGCGTCAGCAATCTCGGACATGGTCATCCCCAGATCCAACAGGCGATTCATGAGCAAGTAGATCGACATTTACACGTGATGGTATATGGAGAATATTTCCAATCCTCACAGACTCAGGCTGCGCATCAACTGACCTCTCTACTCCCCGCTCCTTTAGATTGCTGCTATTTCGTCAACAGCGGTGCAGAAGCCATAGAAGCTGCCATGAAGCTTGTTAAAAGAGTAACCGGCAGACGTCAAATCATCAGTATGGAGGGAGCTTATCATGGGAATACACAAGGGGCCATGTCCATTAGCCATAATGAGAAAAAGAAGTCGGCCTTTCGACCTCTTCTTCCAGAAATTTATTTTGTTCGTTTAAACCATTGGGATGACCTAGAAAAAATTACTGAACAAACAGCAGGCGTATTTTTAGAGACCGTTCAAGGTGACGCAGGTATCAGAATTCCCAACCCGCTATACATGAAAGCGCTCAGAGAGAAATGCAATGCAACGGGAACCTTATTGGTGCTGGATGAAATTCAATGTGGCATGGGAAGAACCGGTCGACTATTTGCCTTTGAGCATTACGATATCGTGCCTGATATTTTAGTGCTCGGTAAAGCATTAGGCGGAGGGATGCCCATTGGCTGTATTGTCAGCAGCACCGCACACATGAAATTGTTTAGCCATGATCCCATGCTGGGTCATATCAGCACTTTTGCCGGACATCCTGTTGCATGCGCCGCAGCCCATGCGGCCCTCTCGGTTTTCGGGCAAATAAATTGGAACGATGTCGAATCAAAAGGTCAAAAAATACATGATGCATTAATTTCAATTTCTGCAGTCAAAGAGATTAGATTCAAAGGATTATACTTTGCTATTGATTTAATAGATGAGGAAGCCGTTCAGCGAGTGGTCAATCGATGTTTAGAAAAAAAACTGATCACATTTTGGTTTCTCAGTTGTCCGTGGTCTTTTCGAATTGCCCCTCCGATCAACATCACCGAAGAAGAACTTGATCGTTGTTTGGAAATCCTCACTTGGGCCTTGCTTCTAGAATGTTGAATTTTTGTGCATCGATTTGATATCTTTTTGTGCTGATTGCCATTCACCGTGATTAGTTTCGTAAAAAGTTTATTACGATGGAAATTTCAGGAAAATTAAAACAAATTTTAGCCGAAGAAACATTTGCTAGCGGATTCAATAAGCGCTCGTTCATCATCTCCATTGAGGATCGCTATCCTTATGATATTTGTTTCGATTTATTAAAAGATAAAGTTTCGATGATTGACACTTATCAAGTTGGAGAGAATGTTCGAGTATATTTTGACGTCAAATCAAGAGAATACAATGGCAAATGGTTTACCGGTTGCACGGCTTGGAAAATAGATCGTGCAGACGCTGGTGGAGTCACGAATGCTGCCAATACAGGTTTTCAGGCAGGTCCACCTCCCATTTCCGCTGCTGATATCGATCGAATGAGCGGTCCGGCTGAAGAGGATAAAGATGATTTACCATTCTAATATCTCACCACAATGCCCGCCAATAAGTATGCATTGATGCGTTATCGTATTATTGATCGTTGCATCAGCTCTCGTAATTTTCCTTCAAGAGAAAAACTACGCGAAGCCTGCGAGGAGCAATTATACGGACTGGGCGCGGGTGCCATATCCCTCAGCACCATAGACAAAGATATCAATGCCATGAAGCACGAAACCGAATTGGGATATTTTGCTCCCATCGCTTTCGACAAGTCAGAAAAAGGATATTTTTATACCGAAGAAGAGTACTCCATCTCTCAAATGAACCTAGGAGAAGATGAGCTCAGCTCCATTCGATTTGCGGCAGCGATTTTGGATCAATTCAGAAACGTACCCATTCTAAATACCTATGGTCACGCCATTGATAAAATCGTAAGTCGATTGAGCATCCCACAAGAAGAAGGAGAGCAACTCAATCAATATATTCAATTCGAACAAAATATCATTTCAGCGGGCATTGAAAGACTCACCCCTTTGCTGCAAGCCATAAGAGAGAAAAAACTGATTTATCTGGATTATCAAAGCTTTCGGGAGAATAAAGTGAAGAATTATGAAGTACATCCAAAATTACTCAAAGAATACGACGACAGGTGGTACTTAATTGGATATGTTCCAGAAAGAAAAGCCCACCTCACTTTCGGTCTAGAGCGTATCGTTGATGCCATTTTTTCCGAAAAACGTTATGCACAAACAGAGCCATTTGATGCCATGGCATTTTTTCAATATAGCATCGGAATTACCGAAACGAAAGCAAAAGCAAAAGCAGAAAAAATTGTATTTCAAGTCAACGCAATTCCTGGACGACTATTGAAAACGCAACCTTTGCATAATTCTCAAAGAGTCATAAAAGAAAACGAGTCTTTCATTCAATTTGAAATGCAGGTTTTTCCATCACCCGAGCTATATGCAAGGTTACTATCTTTCGGATCCGATCTTTTCGTCATAAGTCCGCAAAAAATAAAAAATCAGTTTAGGGATATTCTCATCCAAGCACTTGCGCAATACTCCGAATAACTTCCGTAACGAAAGTCACAGAATATTAACAGGATTAGTAAGATTTTTACCAAAAAAAAACATGCGAGTTATCTTCAGTTCCTTATTATTGCTCAGTACCTGGCTCATAGCCTGTACTTCCTCGAATAGTCAAGCCCAAAATGGGATTCCTACTTCGGTAGATGCGCCCGCATTCTCGAGATTGATTCAATCCAAAACGGATGCGCAAATAGTGGATGTCAGAACACCTGAAGAGTTCGGTGGCGGTTATATTTCTGGCGCTCTGAATTTAGATTACAATGGACAGGACTTTGAGCGGCAAGTTGCATCGTTAGATAAAAGTAAAACCGTGTTCATCTATTGCTTATCAGGGGGTCGCAGTGGAGCTGCCGCAAAAGAATTGAGAAAAAAAGGATTCCAAGAAGTCATCGAACTTCAAGGAGGAATCATGGCCTGGAACCGCGCAGGCTTGAACTTGGAAGGAGCGAAGGCGAAACAACCTGGGATAGATCTTGCTACTTTCCAACAGTCGATACAAACCCAAGAAGTACACTTGGTAGATTTTTTTGCGCCTTGGTGTGCGCCATGTAAACAAATGAAACCTATTATTGAAGAGATTGAGCATGAATTTCAAGGTAAAGTAATTGTACACCGCATTAATGTTGATGAAAACCAAGCACTGGTCAAGGCAATGAATGTCTCTACACTTCCGTGCATCATGATTTTTTCTAATGGTCAACAAAAAGCTCATTTCATCGGTGTGGTCGGAAAGCAAGAGCTACTATCGGCCATCCCATAAAATTGCTGCATTGTATTTGACATTGTCTCCAATGGTAAAAATTTTTGCTCTCTAAAATATATTACAAAAAGTTCCTTTTATTCGAAAAAAATATTAATATTGTGTCTAACAATTAAATTGAAAACCTATGAAAGCCTTTTTTAAAGAGGCAGACAGGCCTAATTTCTAGAATAGAACAACAATAATAAATCAATAACAATATGGAACAAAATTTCCCATTTTCACCAATGACCATAATAAATAATGGCTACAATAAACGAATATTACCAGTTCTTAAAAAACTAGATGATGGCGATTTTTTCAAAATATTCATCAATATCTTCTTAAGAATTCTCGCAGTTGGCTCATTAATTATTGGATTTATACTTACGATTAAAGGTATTTTTGGTGATTTTGGATTCATCAAATTACGTATTTCCAATAGTCAGGTAACTGATAGTGGCCAAAAGCTTGGTTCTGGAATTGGTCTTATAGCAGGATTCATTTTAAGTATAATAGTGTCTTGGATACTTTATAGTGTTATTAAAAAAAGAAATGAGCAGTTAAATGAGCAACCCTATTCAAATCTTATCTATTTATTAAAACTATTCCTAGACTATTATTACTTAACGGGGAAGTTCTTTTCATCTTAGTTCTCCATGTTGGAATATTACAAATATTAGCCGCTCTCTTGGGCGGTTATGTTTACGTTCCACTTGGTAATTTTCCTAGTGCTTGGATTTCGGTTTTATTTCCATTCATGTCCTCTATTTTACCAAGTCTTAATTCCGATGTACAAGGTAATTTTGATTATTTTACTTCATTTTTTCAACTTGGAGTTTGGGAAGTTATTGGAGCCTTCCTAATGCTTATAACGGTATATGTAATTAAAGAAATTTATGATTATTTCATGAAATATCTCACAAACTTTTTTGGCTGGCTGTTGGAATTTTCAATCCGATATCAATTCTTTTGGAATAATAAAGACGCCGTCAACATTAACAATAAATCAGAAAAATAAAATTAGATATCTTAAATTAATGAAAAAGGCATCAAATGATGCCTTTTTCATTGCAATTCATCATCAACCACAATTGGTCTTTCAGCGCATCTATATTAACCTGCGCTACCGCACTGATGAAAATATGGGGAATATCTTTCGGTAATAACTCCTTCATTTCTGCCATCATCTGCTCATCAAGCATATCGGATTTGGTAATCGCTAAAAGTCGTTTCTTATGCAGCAACTCCGGATTAAATGCGGACAATTCGTTCAATAAAACTTGATACTCGGATTGAATATCCTTGGTATCACAAGGAATCATGAATAGCAACAAGGCGTTGCGCTCAATGTGTCTTAAAAATCGATGCCCCAGTCCCTTGCCCTCTGCGGCTCCTTCAATAATCCCCGGAATGTCGGCCATCACAAATGATTTATAATCACGATATTTGACCATCCCTAAGTTGGGGACAATGGTTGTGAAAGGATAATCCGCTATCTCTGGCTTGGCTGCAGAAACCACACTCAACAAGGTAGACTTTCCTGCATTAGGGAAACCTACCAACCCAACATCCGCAAGCACTTTTAATTCTAAAATCTTCCACTCCTCCCTACCGGGCTCACCGGGCTGGGCATAATGGGGTGCTTGATTGGTTGATGTCTTGAAGTGATTATTTCCTAAACCACCTCGTCCCCCTGGAACCAATACATACTCTTGACCATCCTCGGTAATTTCACAATGCACCATTCCGGTCTCCGCGTCCTTGGCAATGGTTCCTAAAGGAACTTCTAAAATAATATCCTCCCCCTCTTTTCCCGTCTTTAACGCTCCCATTCCACCTTGTCCCGGCTCTGCGATAACATGCTTCCTGTACTTCAAATGAAGCAAGGTCCATAACTGAGCATTCCCTCTGATGATAATATGTCCCCCTCTGCCTCCATCACCACCATCAGGACCTCCACGGGGTACAAATTTCTCTCTTCGAAAATGGGCACTTCCGGCTCCTCCCTTGCCAGAACGGCAACAGATTTTTACATAATCTACAAAATTTTCAGATGCCATTAAGATGCACTTACTCGTGATGCTTCGATGGCCTCGCAAAGTCGTTGAGCGATTTCATCAATACTGCCAATTCCATTCACCCCTTTATATTTACCCTGACCATCGTAATGATCCGCCACTGGCTTGGTCTCTCTTTGATATACGTTTATTCGATTTTGAATAATCTCTGGATTCACGTCGTCGGGTCTTCCAGAAGTCTTACCTCTATTCAATAATCGCGACTTCAATTCATTTTCTTCCACTTCCAATGCAACCAGGCAAGTAATGGTAGCTCCCTTAGAGGCTAAAAAAGTATCTAACGCTTGCGCTTGCGCTTGTGTTCTTGGAAATCCATCAAAAATGAATCCTCTCGCATTGGGATGCTTATTAACTTCAGACTCCAACAATGCGATCGTCAAACTATCTGGTACCAATTCACCCTTATCCATAAACGCCTTCGCCTCTTTTCCCAGCGGCGTTTCCCCTTTGATATTAGCCCTAAAGATATCTCCTGTGCTCAAGTGAATTAAAGAATACTTCTCGGTCAAAAATTCACTTTGCGTTCCCTTTCCCGCGCCAGGAGGGCCAAACAATATTAAGTTCAATTCCATGATAATGGTTTTTAAGGGCGCTAATGTACACAATATATTCCATCTTTTCAGTGCCCTACTCTGCTTTTAAAAACTGAGATAATGCTTACCTTTGACCCTCAATCTATAATGTCATGTCAAAAGGAAATTATCGCATTCCAACGCCGGTGAATGAACCCGTTAAAGCTTATGCTCCCGAGCATCCAGAAACACAGAAATTACTTGCTACTTATAGATCCATGTTCGATGGTCATTTGGAAGTACCATTGTATATTGGTGGTGAAACCATTAAAACAGATCAAACGATCACACTTACTCCACCTCACGATCATCAAAAAGTTATCGGCACAGCCTACGTTGGAAACGAACAGCATGTTCAAAAAGCAATTGATGCCGCTCTAAAAGCCAAAACAGAATGGAGTCAACTTCCTTGGGAACAACGCGCAGCCATCTTTTTAAAAGCCGCTGATTTGCTTGCGGGACCATATCGCGACCGCATGAATGCCGCTACCATGTTGGCTCAAAGCAAAAATGTCATGCAAGCAGAAATTGATGCTGCTTGTGAGCTCATTGATTTTTTTAGATTCAATGTTGCCTATATGCAACAAGTATATGCAGACCAACCGGGGTCACAGCCTGGAATGTGGAATCGATTAGAATACCGACCTCTCGAAGGTTTTGTATTCGCCGTGACACCATTTAATTTCACGAGCATTGCCGCGAATTTACCCGCGGCGCCAGCCATGATGGGAAATGTGGTCATTTGGAAGCCCGCGGATAGTCAAATGTACAGTGCGCAAATCATTATGGAGCTGTTTCATGAAGCAGGACTACCCGACGGTGTGATCAACATGATTTGTGTAGATGGACCAACAGCAGGTAATTTGATTTTTAAACATCGCGACTTCGCGGGCCTACACTTTACAGGATCTACTGCTGTTTTCAAACATTTATGGAAAGAAATTGGTAACAACCTCGATGCTTTCCGAACCTATCCTCGTATTGTAGGCGAAACAGGTGGTAAAGACTTTATTGTTGCGCATCCTAGCGCACATCCACTCGAAGTTGCCACCGCCATATCAAGAGGAGCTTTCGAATTTCAAGGACAAAAATGCAGTGCTGCTTCGCGAGCTTACCTGCCATCATCGATTTGGCCAACCGTTAAAGAAAGGGTGATCCAAGATGTCAACAGCTTTAAAATGGGAAGCCCAGAAAATACAGAGAATTTTATAAATGCTGTCATTGACCGTCGTGCTTTTGACAAAATCAAATCCTACATTGATTACGTAAAAACCCAATCGGATGCTGAGATCATTGTGGGTGGGCACTGCGACGATTCAAAAGGATATTTCATTCAACCTACTGTGATATTGACGCAAAATCCGAAATTTAGGACCCTATGTGAAGAAATTTTTGGCCCCGTCATCACCATTTATGTTTACCCAGATAATCAGTGGAAAGAAACACTCCAATTAGTCGATGAAACCGGAGAATACGCTCTTACTGGCGCCATTTTCTCCAGAGATCGTTATGCGATACAAGAAGCTACCCTAGCATTGGAACATGCCGCTGGTAATTTTTACATCAATGACAAACCCACAGGTGCTGTGGTGGGTCAGCAACCATTTGGAGGTGCGAGAGGAAGCGGAACCAATGACAAAGCCGGAAGTTATCTCAATCTCATTCGGTGGGTGTCGCCACGAACCATCAAAGAAACTTTTGTTTCCCCTAAAGATTATCGCTATCCTTTTTTAGGTTAAAATAACCATCGCAGGCAACCAAAAATAAAAACTGCGTCTTTCATTTGGTTACGCAGGATAACTGCGTTGGTTTCAATTTTCCTTGCAGGTTTACAAAGGGGCTTCGGCCCCTTTTGTATTGGCAATCCAATGTTAATAAAAGACCTGATCTAACGTTAAAGGAGGTATGAACGCAAATAAATTCGTATTCATGCGAAATTGGCTATTAATCTCATTGCTTTCTTGTAGTTTAACTATTCTATCGCAAGAAAACTTACGAATAGGAATTCTTGAGAACAAGAATCTGTCTAAGATAGAATTTGAAGTGAGTCAGGATGACTACTTTATTTTTCAAGAACAAGACACCATAAAAATTCCTGCTCAAGAAAAAATAGTCATTGCCCTACAAGGAGGTTCTTTCGTGATTCAATTCAAAGATCAAACACGAAATCTTGCTGTTGCGAAATTTTGCATGACTCCGAAAAGTGAGAAAAGTAAGTTAATCACCATTCCCTATACCAATGCAAAGAAGCGATTTTATAAATCGAATTTAGAATTCACGAATTTAGGGTCAAGAATGCGAATTGTTCAGATCCTTCCGATCGATGACTACATTGCTGGGGTGATTGAGGCAGAAGGAGGTCCTAATCACGAGTTAGAATATTACAAAGCGCAAGCGGTTATCAGCAGGACATATGTATTGAGTCAATATCACAAGCACTTGGATGATCATTTCAATGTATGCGATCAAACCCATTGCCAGGCTTATAATGGTTGGCCCAAACATGAGCAAATCATGCAAGATGCCGCCCAACAAACCGAAGGGATGGTCATTGTAGATGAAAATGCCAACTTGATTACATCTGCCTTTCATTCCAATTGCGGAGGAAGGACCAACAGTGCCGAATACGTATGGTCGCGAAAACTGCCGTATTGCGTTGAAAAAGTTGACACTTTTTGCATGAAAATGCCCAACAGCAATTGGGAAAAAAGAATTCCCATTCAAGATTGGAAAAAATACATTGCCTCAAAAAATCTCGCTCCTAGCGATAGTGCGAACTATTCGTACTTCCCAACAGAGAAAGAAATCTATTACCGAGAAGGGGAAACAAAAATACCCTTGGTGCAGATGAGAAAAGACTTGAAATTAAAATCGACTTATTTTAGTGTTCACCAAGATGGAGAAGATATGGTGCTGATTGGTCAAGGCTTTGGACATGGGGTTGGATTATGCCAGGAGGGTGCGATGAGAATGGCCGAATTAGGTCAAGCCTATGAAGATATTATCCACTTCTATTATCACAACGTAAAGATTATTCCATTTCATTACATTGCGTTCTTTAAACAAGAGTAATTATTGAAACACCCGAAATGCCATTCCGAAATTAAATATCGGAAATGGTTGCATTAATTGTAATAAATTACTATCGACATAATCTTTTTTCTTCGCACCATTGTTGTAAAGCAAAGGGGCCCTTCCAAGAAAATAACCCGCCTCTGCAAAACACACCCATCTCCTTGCAATGGTCGCCTCAATAAAATATTTGGCCTGAAGTTCATTGTACCGGAGAAATTGATCACCTTGTTCCGATTTAAATGAACGCGCCATGGTCTTCAAGCCAATGCCCGTATGGAGTTTATTATTTTTAAGATTATAGGAAATGCGAAAGCTACTCGGTATCATCCCGTACATGCTCCAGCGCTGATTAATCTGGTAATCCAGCCCAAACAAAGGAACATATAAATTTCCAAAAAACTCTCTATTTATATAGAAACCAAATTTCACTCGAAGAGAGTCGGTAAAAGAATATTGAGCTAAGGCATAGACTCCCAATTGAAAATTCTTTTCTTGAAGAATCTGACTCTCCAAACCAGCAAACTTCGGAATCAACAAACCAGAAAAACGCCAATTTGAATTTTTCAAAATCCATTGTTTCCCGAAAGGCATCATGACCGATTTCGCTCGAATCGATTGACTCTCATTCCGAATATCAATCTGTTCTGCACTTAAACGGAATAAAAGGGTGTTTCCTGAAGGTCGAACGATAGGGGCAAACACATTGATAAATGAATTTTGAGTTTGTTGATCAATGGTTTGATTTAAGGACTTTGCATGATAAAATTGAGTATTGACCGAGAGGATATCGACGAAATATTGAGCATTTAAAGTCCCCTCTAAACCCAAAACCAATATGCTGAAAATCAAATAAAAATAAGAGACCGAGCGTGTTTTCACGTCTGCAATATAATAAAATTGGAGCACTTAAGTGATGGCATGACAATCATCAGTCTATAAAAGCAGAGATGCAATCGAAGCATCCTTTTTTATTCAATTACACAATATTTCAATAAAAAGAGCGTAATTCGCAAAGTGAAAAAATGGTGTTTATTCATACCGCTGTGCACTTGCATTATCGCCTTCGTGTTAATGAGCTGCCATCGAAATCAAAAAATCGAATCAACTGATCGTCTGAACTATTCCACCGATACCATATTTTTCGATACCGTTTTCACCTCGATAGGGAGTGTTACCAAAACGCTCAAATTTTACAATCCACATTCCGCTAATATGCCCATCGATGCTATACAATTGAGAGGTGGAGATCATTCTCCTTTCCGTATAGCTGTTGATGGAGATAATGGAAGTTCTTTTCAACAAATCGAAGTTCCTGCTGGAGATAGTGTGTATGTCTTTGTTGAAGTGACGATAGATCCAAACAATGAGGCCTTTCCCTTTATCGCAGAAGATTATATTGACTTTTCATACAACGGTGTGACAGAGAGCATATATCTCGCCGCATGGGGACAAAATGCTTATTTTCATGGTGGTCCTGATGCCATCACCACCCTCCCCTGCAACCAAGTTTGGAATAATGATAAGCCGCATGTCATTTACGGGCTGCTCGAAGTGGCTCCTAATTGTAATTTAACCATCAACGCAGGTACACAGGTATATCTGCACAAAGGTGCGGGTATTCTTGTTAATGAAGGAACCTTAACTGTTCAAGGTCAGAAAGATGCTGAAGTCGTTTTTCAAGGAGACCGATTGGATGGAGATTATACCCAGTTACCAGGCCAATGGGGAGTTGAACTTGATTTTCAAATTGGCACCAACCAAGGTCCCGACATTTTCACCATTTCTAGAGGAGGGATTTGGATATATAAAAGTCCGGGTAGTCTTATTGATTATGCGATCATTAAAAATGGAAATACGGGTATTCAAGTTGATACTACCGGAACCAGTAACTATGCCCTAACGCTCACGAACACCAAAATAGATAACATGGCTGGAATCGGATTATGGGGTCAGGGGGCGCACATCTATGGCAGCAACAATTTGATCACCAATTGCGGTGAAGGTTGTGCCTATTTTTCTATAGGAGGAAAGTATGTGATGGACAATTGCACATTTGCGAATTATTGGACAGGGTCTACTCGAACCTCACCAACGCTTACTTTAAATAACTATTACAAAGACATCAACGAAGTGATTCAAATCCGCCCCATCTATCAAACACAAATCAGGAACTGCATCATATACGGGAACAGTGCTAATTTGACCGATTTCAGTGAACTCGTGGTGGATCTTAAAGAAGAAGAAAGTCAAGACTATTTATTCTCCTATTGCTTGGTCGATTATAATGAGTCGCTTGCAGATGCCACCCGCTGGGACAACATCATCAATCAACCCCCGTTCTTTTGCGATGTATATGAGCATGACTTTCATCTCAGCACGAATTCTTCAAGAATGATCGGCGGTCCATTTAATTCCGGCGTCCTCGATCTCGATCTGCAGGAAACGGGATTTTGGAAAGGTTGCTATGACTACACCGGAAATTGCAATTGATCTTCTTTTACCAATTGGGCCAACGTTTTCAATTGATCCGCATTTCTTCCCACTAAAGACCAACCCGATTCATCAAATGAACTTTCTATTGAACTTAATTTAGGCTTGTGATAGTGAACGTGCATTTTAAGATAATGCATGATCCCTGTCAAATGCTCTTGTCCCCTCAAATTACCAGCGGCACCGGACGAAACTCCCACAAGATAGCACCATTTGTTTTGCCAAATCCTAGGACTCACCGCATCCAACAAAACCTTTGTGATGCCAGAAAATGAACCGTTGTATTCGGGGACAACCCAGATGAGTTGTCGCTGATTCTCGACCAACCGGGTGATTTGAGCTGCCATCTCAGGAGTTCGCGCACCGAACATCTCAGAAAATAAAAAATGTGGCGGCAACTCTTGTAAATCCCAAATTTCAGCGTTGCAACCCAGCGACTGTAATTCTCTTTGTACTAACTGCGATACCTTTAGCGAGGCGCTGTTCGCTCGGTGGGTACAGGATATAATGGAAATCATGAGACTAAGGTAAGCATTCCTTCATTCAACAAAAAAAAGGCGCCATCAAGGCGCCTTTCAAATACACTATTAGACAACGAATTATTCGCTGACTACTTCAAATTTCACAGTCGCAGAAACGTCTTTGTGTAATTTAACACGCGCTTCATAGCTACCGGTCATTTTGATATGCTCTTCCACTAGGCTAATGCTCTTACGATCGATATTAAACCCTTCTTTAGCAAAGGCCTCAGAAATTTGGATGGTATTAATACTTCCAAAAATCTTACCTGTATCTGAAGCTTTAGTTGCAATGGTCAGAGACAATCCTGATAATTTCTCAGACAAGGTTTGAGCATCAGCTAAAATCTTGGTCTCTTTATGAGAACGCTGCTTTAGATTTTCCGCTAACATCTTACGGGCACTTTCTGTCGCTACAATTGCATAACCTCTTGGGATTAGATAATTGCGAGCATAACCAGGTTTTACATTGACTACCTCATCTTTGGCACCCAATTTCTCAATGTTTGTTTTAAGAATAACTTCCATGATTTTTCCTCCTGATTATTTTAACATATCACCTACGAATGGCATCAATGCCAAATGACGGGCCTTTTTAATAGCTTGTGCAACTTTACGTTGATTCTTCAAGGAAGTTCCTGTCAAACGACGAGGAAGAATTTTACCTTGCTCATTACAAAGCTTCAATAAGAAGTTAGGGTCTTTGTAATCAATGTACTTAATTCCTGATTTCTTGAAACGGCAGTATTTCGCCTGCTTGGTCTCAATTTCAATGGGATTTAAATAACGAATTTCTCCATTTTCACTCATGATCTCAATTTTTTAGGCGTTATACTTCAGCTTTTTTTTCTTTAGACTTTCCACGACGAGACTCCGCATAAGTGATATGGTATTTATCCATGTGCGTAGTTAAGAAACGCAAGATGCGCTCATCACGACGGAACTCCGTCTCAAAAGGATTTACTACCTCTCCGGTAGCTTCGAACTCAATCAAGTGGTAGAAACCAGTCGTTTTCTTTTGGATTGGGTAAGCCAACTTTCTTAAGCCCCAGTTTTCCTCGTGCTTAATAGTTGCTCCTTTTCCTTTCAAAAACTTTCTGAATTTGTCCACTGTTTCCGTCGCCTGATCTTCAGACAACACGGGAGTCATAATGAAAACAGTTTCGTAACGATTCATTTTGTTTATAA
>CAZJCQ010000049.1:0-19562 GCA_964544665.1 uncultured Chryseobacterium sp.
AGGAAAGGTTTACAGCTGCGGGTACAGTTGGTGCTTTTCACACCATTCCCTTTTCATTTTTCTTCGTAAAGAAAAAACCGATAGCGCGGCGAAGATAGGTAAAATAAAAGTTTTATTTAAAAAAAAAGGGGGCATATGCCCCCGCTTTTATGATTAACCTCTGTTAGTGTTGTATCAATAAATGATGCGTTTCCTTATGACTTTCAGATTGAAGTACCAGTTGATAGACCCCTTCTGCCCAATCCGCAACCGATAGCATTTCGATTGGATTGATCATCTGCTGACTGGATACCAATTGACCTTGCGCATTGTAAATCGATAACTGCGCAGGGGTATTCAATGTACGTTGTATCATGATTTGATTGCTAGCAGGATTAGGGAAAAACGACATAGCGCTTAACGCATTCTCTTGAACAGAAACATTAGAGACATCTGTTAAAATAACATCATCAATGTAGTACCATCCATTGGTGTTACCTGCATCAGTTCCGAAGAAGTCGACACCCGCAATTTGATTCAATCCTGCAGCTCCATTAGCATTGTTCAATGACCATTGCTTTTTGAACAAGGTATCTTCTTGCATGATCAATGCAACACTATCCACATCAAGATAAAACACCATTCGAACATCAAACCACTCTCCCACTGGGACCGTATAGCCTGGAACTTCGTTTACAAATCCGACCGTATAGGAAACTGCACCAGTTCCGTCAAAAAACACATCCATTCCCCACTCATAAGTAGTTTGTGTAGTAGACCAATCATGCAAAGCATTGAAGTAGGCCCCTGTGCTTCCTGAAGGAATCAACATCTGAAAATCTAAGGCATAACGACCACCGGTAAATGGGCCAATCGGCAAAACCAAGTCGGTGGTTTGATTTTGAATTCGGCACGAGTTCGAGCCAGAGAAGGCGTATGCCGAATCTATGAATGCATCGGAATTGCCAGTAGACCAATAGCTCCAGTTTACTGGGTCATTGGCAACAGGTCCTGATCCATAGGCATAACCATCGAAATTATCTTGAAACAAGGTTACTTGAGCAGACAATGCGCCCACCATCAATGTGGCGGTCAATAATGTGTAGATTTTTTTCATAAGCTTTTGTTTAGTGGGGTAAAGATATTGAAAATTGTTAAAAAATGAAACCTTTCAGTGCGTGTTATTTAGTCTTTAGTTTTTCTACATTCGCTAAAATTAAAAATTTTGATAGAAAAAGAAATTTATTTACCTCCGATTGATCCCATTGAATTTTTCGGACCCAATAACATCAAGTACAAGCGAATCATTGCTGAGTTTCCAAAACTAAAAGTAGTCTCCCGCGGCAATTTCATTAAAGTGCAAGGGAATGAACAAGAAGTTGCACAGTTTGATGATTTGCTCACGCTGCTCTTCTGGCACATTGAAAAGTATCATAGCTTGAGCATGATGCAATTAGAAAAAATACTCTCTGGTGAAAAGGAAATTCAGCCTGAACCAGGTCAAGAAAATGTGCTCGTTTTCGGTCCAGGAGGCACACGGGTAACCGCTAAGACTCCTAATCAGACCAGAATAGTACAAGCGTGCGAACAAAATGATATGATCTTCGCCATCGGTCCAGCAGGAACAGGTAAAACGTACACGGCAGTTGCATTGGCGGTAAGGGCATTAAAAGAAAAACACATTAAAAGAATTATCCTGACCCGACCTGCGGTAGAAGCCGGGGAGAATTTAGGATTTCTCCCAGGCGATTTAAAGGAAAAATTGGATCCTTATTTACAACCATTGTACGATGCATTAATGGATATGATTCCGTATGAAAAGTTGGCTGAATACATTGAAAAAAACATCATTGAAATCGCACCCCTTGCCTTTATGAGAGGAAGAACTTTGGATAAGGCATTTGTAATCTTGGATGAGGCGCAAAATGCGACTGTGGGTCAAATGAAAATGTTCCTCACACGAATGGGACAAAATGCAAAATTTATTATTACCGGAGATGCATCACAAATTGATTTGCCAAGGAGTCAAAAAAGCGGTCTTATGCATGCGGTAAACATTCTAAGAAATACCCCAGACATTGCGATTATTGAATTAGACGACAAGGATGTAATCCGACATAAATTAGTTAGGAAAATTATCCAGGCTTACGAGAAAAGTGAAAATGAAGGTTAACGGATACGATCAATCGATCGTACTTTATCCTCATCCTTTTGGGTGTTTTTCATTCCCATCCAAATCAAGAAAACAGGCACCGCTACTCGAATCATGGTGAAAAAATCATCCCCATGATGATTCTTTACCATTTGAAAAATAATTAAGATCCAAATCACAAAGGTGGTAATCAAATTCCACTTGCATAATTGAATTTGTCGATTTCTGTTCTTAAAGAAAAAAATGGTGACCAAACATAAAATGGCGGGCAGGTATAAAAAATTAAAACTCATCGCTTGTTGAGCATGCAGAATCGCATACACGATCAAAGCGATAGCCGCTAATAGCCATTCTAAACTTTGTCTTCTTTGTATCATGCCGCTAAAATAAGTCGATTAAAATAAATTACTAAAAAAAGTTGCAGAATCAAAATTCTGTCGTAGAATTGCACTGCCCATTCGGGCAACATAGTTTCCAATTCAAATTGAAAAAAAATCTATTACATGCATGATATTGTTTCGCTTAATGCGATGAAAGTTGGTGAGCTTCGTGAGATTGCACAAAACCTAAAAATTGAAAACATTGAAAAACTAAAAAAGCAAGATTTAGTTTTTAAAATTATTGACGTTCAAAATCAGGGTACACAAACCACTGCAATAACCAGTGAGCTCCCGTCATCAGCAGAACCCATTGAAAGAAGAAAAAGGGAGCGTATAAAAAAGGATGCGGATCTTCCTGAGGAACCTCTTCAAGACGCCCCTACCCTTTTCCAAGAATCATCCTCAATGGCTGAACAAGCTCCGTTGGTAGAAAATACAACGGCTACTGCTCCAGAGCAGGCCTTGAATCCTTCGCCTGTGGTCAAAGATCAAAGTCCTCGATCTCATCCTAAACATCAAGATGGACAAAGGAGAGAGCACCACGGAGATCGATCAAGAGATGATCATAAGAACCGAAGATTTGAACATGCGAATCGCGGAGGAGCGGATAAGATAACCCATGAGGAGAACCCGCAAGCATCGGCACCTTCCAATCACCATTCTTCACATCACAGCAACACCAACAATATCGCACGTCCAGATCGTTCCAAACGAGGTCAACCCGATGAACACGGTTACAATTTTGACGGCGTTGTGATTGCTGAGGGTGTTTTAGAAATGATGCCAGATGGATTTGGGTTCTTGCGATCTTCCGATTTCAATTACTTGAATTCTCCCGATGACATTTATGTTAGCCAACAACAGATTAAAACCTATGGTCTGCTAACTGGAGATACTGTAAGAGGGGCCATCCGTCCACCGAGAGAAGGAGAAAAATATTTCCCATTGATTCGAGTTGATATGATTAATGGCCGAGAGCCCAATTGGGTGCGTGATCGAGTTCCCTTTAAGTTTTTGACGCCATTGTTTCCTAATGAGCGTTTCAAATTGGCCGATCATAACTCCAATATCTCTATGAGAATCATGGACCTCTTCTCGCCAATTGGTAAAGGACAAAGAGGGATGATTGTATCTCAGCCCAAAACAGGGAAAACCACATTGCTAAAAGATGTAGCCAATGCCATTGCGCAGAATCATCCCGAGGTATATCTGATGGTGCTATTGATTGATGAACGTCCCGAGGAGGTGACTGACATGAAAAGAAGTGTCAAAGGAGAAGTTGTCGCTTCGACATTTGATGAACCCGCAGAGCGTCACGTAAAGATTGCCAATATTGTATTGGAAAAAGCCAAGCGCCTTGTGGAATGTGGACATGATGTCTGTATTCTATTGGACTCCATTACCCGTTTGGCCAGAGCCTACAACACCGTCGCTCCATCGAGTGGAAAAGTTTTAAGTGGTGGTGTCGAAGCCAATGCGCTTGAAAAGCCAAAACGCTTTTTTGGAGCCGCTCGAAAAATTGAAAACGGTGGATCTCTCTCCATTATCGCCACCGCATTGGTCGATACAGGCTCTAAAATGGATGAAGTGATTTTCGAAGAATTCAAAGGAACCGGAAACATGGAATTGCAGCTCGAAAGAAAAATTTCGAATCGTCGTATTTATCCGGCTATTGATATTTTGTCATCCGGCACACGTCGAGAAGATCTGTTGCACGACAAAGATGTGCTTCAAAGAATGTGGATCCTTCGAAGACACTTAGCAGACATGAACCCCGTCGAGGCCATGGAGTTTGTAAAAGATCGAATTGAAAAAACCAGAAACAATGAGGAATTCCTCATTTCGATGAATGCTTAAAAAGCTTTTTCAACACAGGTTTAGCATTGTTATACTTCCCATCATTTGGTTGCAGGTCCGATATGTTATTGGATGGTGTACCGATTTTAATAGCACGATAGGAAGCCAATGGGGAGTGATGACGCATTTACTATTGGTATTACTCGCCATATTATTGGCCATGCTTCAATGTCATTGGAAAAGAGAATACGCCTTTCTTCAACTTTTCAAGAACAGCGCTAAACACGCCATTGTTTATGCACTTCTCGTCACTGGTAGCTTGGCCATGTACTATGGATGGTTAAGCGATGAATTAATCCTAAAAAAGCAACAGGACATCGCTCAAATCATTCAGGAGACCAATACTCCAGAGAAAATAGCCCAGATAAAAAGTATGAACCCGGCGCTGCAACCGCTAAGTAAAGAACAAATCGTTCAGAAGGCGATGGAGCAAACCGCGTTGTTCACCAACTTGAAAACCATGTTGAGCTTAGCCTTCTTCTCGCTCACCATCCTCGGTTTTTTATATTCCCTAATCGCAGCTTGGCTTTTTAGTCAATTTTTATTTGTAAAAAAGTAAACTATCCCTCGAAGGATATGGTAAATATGTAGGCCCTCGTTTTGAGCGATTGCAAATGACGTGTATATCTTGTGCCATCATCAATCAATAGATTAGGAAACCCAAAGGCTAATTTTACTTCAGTAGAAAATTTAAAAAACGGAAAAAAGAAGTCCATCCCGCCTCCAAAATCCATTCCGTAATCCTTGTTCCTCAATTTGATGATTTCATTACCCGCCAAATTGCTGTTTACATCTTTTTGACTCTGCATATCAATGCCATATTTACCGCCAATTAAACTATATGCAGCAAAATTACCAATTCGATTTGTTCTCAATTTTATTAGTAAAGGAAATTCCAACCATACAGATTCAGTTCTCATCACTTTGGTTTCTTCAGCCCCGGAGGGTTTTAAAAATCGATATTGTAACGCACGATCCTGAAAGGATAATCCTGGAATAAATCGAATGCTGACCGGTTTTAGTGGATTATACGAAGCCAATAATGCTAAATTAAATCCCGCTTGCGGGAGGTTGATGATGCCCAACAATGAATCCTGAAAACTTTGATTTAATTTGTATTTAATGTCAAAATAGGAACGATTTCCAGAAACCAAAAATCCAAAGTGAAATGGACTATCATCAAAATCCTCTAAATTTTCAGGCCAACGCGCCTGTGCAAAAGTCAATGTGCTGATCGAGACAAAAAAAATCGCGACAACAGTAGTCCAGCTCATTAATTTCATTTCACAATATTAATCAAACATTGAATTCAATTTCATAAAATAAAAAAACCGCCCGAAGGCGGTTTTATTGTGCAAGAGCGCTATTATTTTTTAATCCAACGCACTTGTTGGGTTTCTGCTCCTTGATTCAATTGAATAGTATAAACACCCATCGCAAGAGAGCTCATGTCAAGGAATAAATTATTTTTTCCTGCCATCACTGCATTCACGTTACGATTCATCACCAATTCACCCAATGAATTATAAATTTTCAATTGAGCCGCTTGATTAGAAACGGTGGCAAAAGAAATTTGAACTTGATCTACACCTGGATTTGGGAAGATCATGAAAGTACCATTTACATTTACTTCTTCCACACCTACTGTGGTTCCTTGACAACTACAATCAGCTGCATAAACATCGTTAATGGTAGCAGGATTTCCATCATCACAAGGATTACCAGGATATTGACAAGAATTATCCGTTACAGTAGCGATAGGATTGTAGTTACAAGCGGAACCATCCATACATCCTGCAACATCCCCTACGTATGCAGTAACGGGCTGTAATCCTGTATTACAAGTAAAAGTGGGAGTACTTACATGCCAATCATAGAAGAAATAATAATAGTTCAATGTATTGGGACTTGCAACAGTAGTTCCAGTGATGGTAGCAATACCTGCTACGTCATAAGGATAACTTTGAACAGAACCATTACCATCTCTCCAAAGTTGCGCATTGCTACCTGCAACTGGGCGTAATCCGTAACCTGAACCCGCTGGAACATCAAAGTTCAAGGGAACATAAGCGGCACCTGCAGGAACATTAAAATTACCAGTTGCCAAAACAGCTCCTGTATTATCAATCAATTCGATAGAACGTGTTCCTGCTGCTTGAGCATAAACCAATACACTGTCGATGGTTAAGTCTTGAGCTGCATCAAAAACCAAGTAAAAAGTAGAACTGGAATATTGTCCAGTAGCATCTTGCGAAGGCTTAGCACCTGATCCTGAAATGCCGGGATAAACATTTGCAGACTCTACATAGTAAGTAGTTGTCGCGGATACATTAGTTGAAAGCGTATTTCCAGTTGCCAATAAATTGGTACCATTGGCATCTGCATACCAATTGATAATATCACCTCCAGTGGCGGTAAGATCAGCAGGTCCTGATATATTCAACTGAATGTCATTCGCCACTAAAGTAGGGGTAGCAAACACTTCCACTTCAATCGACTCTGTTGATGCTATTAATCCGCAACCTGCATCCACCTGTACAGTATAAATGCCTGATTCTTGCGGTGAAATCGACTGCGTTTGCGCACCATTGCTC
Organism: uncultured Chryseobacterium sp.; assembly: GCA_964544665.1. Taxonomy (GTDB): domain Bacteria; phylum Bacteroidota; class Bacteroidia; order Flavobacteriales_D; family Sanyastnellaceae; genus CAMCTV01. The sequence continues at coordinate 6,963 of CAZJCQ010000049.1, forward strand.
CAAAGGTAGCTATTACCAGGACTTGCGGTTAACACAGTGTTTCCTCCCTGACAATAAGAAAGATCCCCAGAAGCGATGATGTTTGGAGGAGTTTGATTATCAACGGTAACGGTTATCACATTTGAAGAGGAAGCACAACCATCAGTAGGGTTATACGAAACTACAGAATAATTACCATTATCCCCTACCGCGATGGAAGAACCAGTAGAACCATTGCTCCAAACATAAGAACCATTGGTCGTGGAAGCAGACAAAGTAACACTTTGACCAGCGCAAATCGAGGTAGAACCATCTGCCGAGATAGAAGCAGTTGGAGTATTCAAACACTCCAATTCGAAATATTGATGGTAACTATCAATAGACGGATTCATGATAACCTTCATGCCACCCGCTGGCCAGTGAATTACAGCATAATCAACAGTAGTATTGCTACCCAAACCAAATACTAACATATTGGAATTAGTGATACCATACGATACCCCAGCGCGTACCTCACGAATCTGCGTGCCAAAAGCACCATGAATCTCAACCAACGCTCCAACCGCATTTTTATTAGAAATGACTCCCTCCAAATCGAAGCCAATCCAATGATTGCCGTTCGGTTGACTCATCCATAGAATATCCGCCTGATTAGAAGGTGTTACATAGCCATTGGCATTTCCATAATTGGAATAAATGTCCGTAAACCCATCGTTGTTTAAATCGCCTAAACCAAAACCATGCATGGTTTGTGGATTGGCAATCAAATTATTCATTGCAGTGAAAGTTCCATTTCCATTATTGTGATGATAGCCATAAGTTCCCCCTGCATACAATACATCTAAATATCCATCATTGTCAAAATCCGCTAATTGACCTTGCATAAAGAAGCCTTGCGTAGTAAGACCCGCTTGAGTTGAAATATCCGTAAAATATCCAAGACCATTATTCTCATACATGCGAATACCACCACTGTGGGTAGTCATAAAGCAATCGAAATCGCCATCATTATCAATGTCACCAAAAGTAGCCGTCCAAGACTGTTGTAAATTGACAAGACCTCTGTTGTGTGCATCATCATGATAAACATTGTTACCATCATTTACAAAAAGTAAATTGGTTCTTCGAACATCATAAGGGTCGTTCGAAGCCTGACGACATTTTGCAACCAATAAATCCATATCTCCATCTCTATCGAAATCACAAAACTCATTTCCATAATTACCAGACATCAATGGATCATTTGTCCCTGGATAGTTACCTGCATATAAATTATAATCTAACAATGTATCACCATTGGCGTCAATGAAGATGGAATTTTGATAAATCAAGTTCCCGCTTCCATCGTTTCTCCACATTTTTGAGGGCCCATCGTCATGACAAGCGAAGAAATCAAGCCATCCATCATTATTAAAATCTCCCATGGTAACTGCTTGGGTGAAGATGCTCGCTGTTAGTGTTTGTAAATTCGCATTACCAGCAGCATCCGTGCTGTAGTAATGCAGATTGTCGTAATTACCTCCACAAATAACATCGCCAAATCCATCATTATTCATATCCCCTACGGACATTCCCCATTGGGCCTGTCCAAGAGCAGCTGTTGCAGTGTTTACCTGCGTATAAGATCCATTCGCTTGTTGATATAAGATTCTCAAAGTGGTACTTTGGTCCATTATAACAATGTCATTTAGACCATCGTTATTCATATCCCAAACCCCTGTAACACCACCGGAACGATAAGTTCCGGGTAAGGTTCCCGCCGTAAACGTTTGCGAAAAACCCAATGTTGTTATTAATGACAACAATAAGATAGAATAAAGTCTTTTCATTTAGATAGTTTTTTTTTGGTTTCTAAAACTTGCAGACGCAAAGTAGTCTACGTATGTGAAACAAAAAAATATTTAACTTTTAAATTTTTGGCATTATCTTGGACTGAATAAAAGCAAAAACAAAAGATATGATAAAAGTCATTTATAGCAGCTTATTAGCTACACTCCTTTTCATTGGTTGCGCTGGTAAAAAGGAATTAGGAACCAAAGTAAACGAACCCTTTTCTGGCAAGAAATACGAAAGCAATGATCGATATTTTCGGGGTGTCGGAAAGGGCGAAAGCGCGGATCAAAACATATCTGAGAGTAAGGCCGATCTGCAAGCTAAAAAAGAAATGGCCCAGCAAATGAGCACAACTATTAAAGCAGTTACAGACCAATATTTAGGTGAAACAGAAGTAAATAAAGCCAGCGAAATCAATGATAAATTTCAATCATTAATTCGTGAGGTAACCAATACCACAATGGTCGATTTGCGTAAAATTGGACAAGAGCAATACATTAAAGAGGGCAACTACACCACTTATGTCGCTTATGAAATTCACAAAAGGGACATGTATAAATACATGAAAAAGCAGGCTAAGTTGAATAAACAGCTCAACGAATCAGAAAGAAAACAAATCGAAGAAATATTGGACGAAGAGATTAAAAAAATGGAATCGCTAGGTGACGATAAATAAAAAAGGGGCATCCGCCCCTTTTTTACTATCCAAACTTTGGTCTTAGTCCACTTTATTTACTTTGATCAACTCTACTTCGAAGATCAAGGTGCTATAGGCCGGAATGGTTCCCATATCCTGCTGTCCGTAGGCCAATTGCTGAGGGATAAAGAACGTTGTTTTACCGCCCTCTTTCATCAATTGCAAGCCCTCTGTCCAACCTGGGATCACCTGATTTAAACCAAAAGTAGCCGGCTCCCCTCTTTTGATCGAACTATCAAAGATGGTTCCGTCAATTAACTTTCCTTCATAATGAACAGTTACTTCATCATTCTCATCAGGATTTACACCTGAACCTTCCACATTAGTGCGGTATTGCAATCCAGAAGGTGTTGTCACCACACCTGACTCAGATTTGTTCTTTGCCAAAAAGTCCTCTCCGCCCTTTCTTGCCTCTGCTGATTTAGCTTCGGCGATTTTTCCTAGCTCTTGCTGAATCAACATATTACATTGTTCTTCATTCATTGCTAAGTCAGCCCCAGCTAACGCTGCTTTCATCGCATTACCCAGCATTTCCGTATTTAATTCTTTCACACCTGCTTGTAGTAAATTCTTTCCAATTGATACGCCTAATGCGTAGGATAGTGAGTCTTGATTGTTCATAGGGGATCCTTTTATTTTTTTTGATTTTTTATCTTCTTTTTGTGCTTGTACTTGAACACCTCCAATGAACAGAAATGAAATAGCTAAAGCAATGATTCTTGTTTTCATATATTATTTTATTTAGTGGTACAACCTTCACCGATGCAAATTAATTGCACTTCAAAAATAAGGGTGGAATAAGGCTCAATATCTCTTTGACCCTTGTCACCGTATGCCAATTCCTGTGGAACGTAAAGCGTCGCTTCATCACCCACATTCAACAATTGCATTCCCTCTGTCCATCCTGGAATCACTTGATTAAGCGGGAATTCTACTGGCTTCCCTTCTTGCAATGAACTCTCGATAACCGCTCCATCGATGTTTTTTAATGTGTAATGAACACCGATAATATCCGACGCTTTTGGTTTCTCACTTTTACCAGAAGTCTTCGTGATTTTATATTGTAATCCAGTAGCTGTCTCCATTACTCCCTGCTGTCCTTTATTGCTGGCAAGGAAAGCTTTTCCCTTTTCAATATTCACTTCGTACTTTTTGTTTTGCTCTGCTTTCTTTGCTTTTTGCTTGGAACCCAAAACGCGATTAAGCACCTCTTCAGCAGAAGCCATATCCATAGCAAATGCACGAGTGCTGTCCATTTGATCTTTCATGGCTTCTTTGATCATGTCAATGTTTAACGAATCCACATCCAATTCAGTTTGTAATTGAGACAAGTATTGACCAAACTGAAGACCAAAAGCATAAGACAAACTATCATTTTGCGTTTTAAGGTCTACTGAACTGCTGCTTCCACCGCATGAAGCCAAAACAAAGGGAAGTGCTCCCAAGAATAAGATTTTTTTCATTTTTTTATAATTGCCCTGCGAAACTAACCAAAAGTTGCTATGATTTTACAAAAATCCAGTTTTCATTATCCGAATGCTCTTTAGAGAATTGAAAATCCAAAATGGATTGCTGCTTGATGGCAGACAACTTTTTGGGCTGATTCTCAATTATCCAGCGCGCCATAGCCCCTCTGGCCTGCTTACTGAAACTAGAAACCGTTGTCAACCGTCCTTGTTTGTTGACTTTAAAATCAACATTTATTCTGGGATTACTCACATTTTGCAGCATTTCCGCATATTCTTGAGAAGCCAAGTTCAAAATGGTGCATCCATTCCAATATTCTGATGCATAATGCTTGATTCGCTCTTTCCAATAAGGATACAATCCATTGGGAGCTGTTTTGCCTTTCCATTTAGCCCCTACCATTAATCGATAAGGGTAAATCAAATCCGTGGAACGCAGCACGCCGTAAACTCCAGAAAGAATGTATAAGTGATCTTTCGCAAAAGTCCAATCTTTTTGAGACCAATCCCTCGCTCCCAACCGTAAATAAGCATCCCCATTATACAAAGCAGCAGCAGGAAAAAGAGGCTGTCCCTTCTCACCCCAATTTGCAAGCATGTTCGTCACATCTGCTAACATTGCATCATTGATGTCCATCACAACTTTCAGCTTTTCAGCATCCAATCTGGACAACTCTTTCACAAGAGATGAGGCTTCTTTTTTAAAAAAAGGGAAAGTTGTCAAATCTGACAACTGAAATGCAGCGGTCTGCATTCTTTTGGCAGGAGACAACAGGAGAAGAAATGAATCGGACATTAAAAATTGGGCTTCAACAAATACTTACTATAGAACTTATCAATTTCATTCACCGCCTCTTGCGCTGTATCCACCACTACGAATAAATCCAAATCTTCTTCATTGATGTTATGCTCTGCATCGAGCAACGTCTCTTTAATCCATTCAACCAGCCCATTCCAAAATTTCTTTCCGACTAAAATGATCGGGAAACGACCAATTTTTTCAGTTTGTATTAAGGTCAATGCCTCGAATAATTCATCCATCGTTCCGAAACCACCTGGCATCACTACAAACCCCTGACTGTATTTGATAAACATGACCTTTCGAACAAAGAAATAATCAAAATCAATACTTTTGTCTTTATCGATATACGGATTGGAATGCTGCTCGAAAGGCAATACAATGTTCAACCCCACCGAAGTACCATTACCTTCTTTAGCGCCTTGATTTCCTGCTTGCATGATACCGGGTCCCCCTCCTGTGATTACTCCATATCCTTTTTGCGTAAGTAAATGAGCGATCTCTCTTGCCATATCGTAATATGGATTATCTGGCTTGGTTCGGGCAGAACCGAAAATAGAAACACATGGACCAATGGCTCCCATGCGCTCATATCCATTCACAAATTCACCCATTATTTTAAAAATCGACCACGAATCATTGGTTTTAATTTCATGCCATGATTTTGGCTTTAACTTGTTTAATATTTTTCTATCTTTATCCATATGCTTACTAAAAAAGGATAACGAATATAAAGTAAATAAGGATTGACGCACTACTTTTTCTTCGACTTCCGAGATGCACCATGAGAGCGCTTGGCAGGAACACCTGACTTCACCGGCCATTTCTTCTCATGAAAAGCGCCTTTAAATTCAGGATTTTCTATTCGCTTTTGACGATCAATTTCTCGATGTTGATCTTGCAATTCATTTTTGGGTGTCGTATGTATGAAAATTTCCGGATGTAACTCTTCCACAGGAATAAACTGATTCATCAATTTCTCAATCTTTCGAACATGATAAACCTCTGCGATATCCATAAAGGTAATGGCCTCGCCTGTTTTAAATGCTCTACCCGTTCTTCCGATTCGATGTACATAATCTTCGTGATGCTGAGGTACATTAAAATTCACGACATGTGAGACTTCAAAAATATCAATTCCACGTGCGCTAACATCGGTGGTGACTAACACTCGCACTTTTCCTTCCTTAAATTCCTCCAAGGCATTGATTCGTGCATTTTGTCCCTTATTACTATGTATAACCCGAACTTCCTTTATCCCACCTTTTTCCAATTGATTGGCTAACTGGGTGACCATGTCCTTGGTTTTACAAAACACCATGACCCTATTCATTTCTTCGTGCTGTTTCAGCATCCAAAGAAGGGCTTCCATTTTGGTGGAATTATTGGGAGCCTTGTACAAAACTTGCTTTACAGTCGCTGCGGGGGTCGCTTGCGGAGTAACTTCCACGATATGCGGAAATAATAAAAAATTGTCCGCAATACGCTGAACCTTTTCTGGAAAGGTTGCTGAAAAAAGTAACTGCTGCTTTTTCTGAGGCATCTTCTCTTGAATATCGCGCAGCTGCGGCCAAAAACCCATATCCATCATTCTATCACATTCATCCAAAACAATGGTCTTAATCAACTTAGTATTCAATACCCTTTTGGCATAAACCTCTAAAAATCTTCCGGGAGTGGCTACGATGATATCGACTCCATTTTGAATTTTCTCTATTTGAGTTTTGGGACCTATTCCACCATAGAGCGCCACCCAACGCAAATCGGTTTGAGCTACTAACATCTGAATTTCCTTTTCGATTTGCAAAACCAATTCTTTGGTGGGAACCAAAATCAATGCGCGTGGATCATTGCCTTGGGCATATTTGACTTTTAGTACAATGGGTAATAAGTAGGCCAAAGTCTTACCCGTCCCTGTCTGGGCAATTCCCACTACATCCGTACCTGCACTAATGACCGGAATAGCCTTCCATTGAATTTCGGTAGGTGTGACGATTCCCTTTTCATTGAGAGGTTCAATGAACTGCCTGGTAATTTTCAAGTCTGAGAAGGTCATACCGTCGTGGGCTTCTCAATTTCTTGCCGATTGATCACAGGATTGGCATACATCTGCAACATAATCTCCCTTGCCATAGCGGTGAATCCTTCTTTGGGCAATACGGTCTTTTTTCTGTTTAATGAGAGTTTAAACACATTCGCTCGAATATAATTTCCAAAAGCGATCTTCTGAATATTCGAGTAGTGCTCCTTGTAATCGCGCGTGCCCATTAATAAGTCATAGGCAATGTAGTTCGTTGGCCACAACTTATATATTCGGTGCATTTCACGATCAATCTCTTGCGTCAAAAATCTATATTTCTCATTCTTATTTTGGATGGAACGCATTTGATCAATGATGCCATCGAGGGAACTTCCAACAGAAATATCGACGCGACCTTTATGACCGGTAATTCCGGTTAACATGGAAAGCACATCCTCTCCCTTTTTCTTTTCATAATGTCCCAACTGCTTGATATGCATCAACTCATTGGTTTTAAGAATATCACAGGGGTCGTATTCGTAACTGACCGCCATTGGAATCATTGCCAATGGCTTCAGCGCGTTTTCTATTTCATTACCACCTGACATGGCAAACATCTTTAATAATCCAGTGGCGGTGCGATCATCACCATCCTTACTTCTGCCCTCTCGCTGAGCGATCCAAATGGAATCACCATCTTCCGACAATGTCTTTCGGATGTAATTGGATAACCGCATCGAATAATGATAAACCTCTTTGGAACTTACGTTCCTATTCACAATAAAATTTTTGTTGGAACGGACAATATCTTCCACTACTTTGTGAGATAAAAGATTGTCCCCAATGGCAATTTGGGTAGTCCTATACCCTTCTTCCAACAAACTCACATTGAGTAATGCACTATCTAAAATGATATCCCTATGATTCGATAAAAACAAATACGCTTTAGAACGATCCAAACTTTGAATATTGGTGAAAGACATTCCCGAGGTGGTCATCTCAATCACCCTTTTAAACGCGGGACCGGAAACCTCAGATTGAAATTCATTTACTGATTTCACATTGGTCAACATCGATTGGATGGCCGTCTTACTCAAACCTGGGTAAACCCAACGAATCATTTTATAGAATAGGGGCTCTTGCAAGATGCGAACAACCGCTTCTTGTAATTCGCGATCGGAATAGGGACGAATGCTATCGTAATTGAAAATATCTATGGTCGCGTTTTCCATCGTCGTAAAGATAGCGCATTTTTAACAACCCCACCAACAGTCTTGCAGATCTGTCAGCATGTGCAGTAACAAGCCAATGGACCACCAGCGAGTGGGTTTAGGTGCCAAAAAGATCGTGTAAAGAAGGATGGCCCAAAATGAATGCAATGGATGAAATCCAATGCTACATCGACATGGATCAAAAATGGGGTTGGCCAAAATATGATCCAAGTCAACCAACATGGTACTCAGTAAAATGCCGTATGTTGACCATACTCTATCCGCTCGAAAACGTCTGGCAACAAAGTAAGGAAAAATAAAATGCAGCCCGTAATGAACAATAAATCGAATCAGTTCAAACATCAAGGAATCAATAATAGTCGACCCGAATAACTTCGATTTCCAGATTTTAATTGATACGTGAAAACACCTGACAACTTCTCATTTGGCTTCCATTCTGCCGTGTGTGAACCTCGAAACACGGCACTGCCTAAACCATCAAACACAATTAATTCATCTACATACTGCTCTTGAATATTCCATCTGAACAGCTCTTTGGCCGGATTAGGATATGATATCAAAGAATGGTTATCTGCTAAATCGGAAACTTCCTGTATACCATCAAAGTTAAAAATACAGGTATCACTATCGTAGACAAAATATATGTCACCAACAAAAGAATTACTCCATAAAATTCCATTTGGATGATAAATATTAGCGGTTTGTCCCATTTGTCCGAAGTATTCCAGTCCCCCTTGGGCAACTGTATCTCCAGAGGACGTGATCATCAGCGCAACATAAGGGTAATTAATAAAAGCATTAGCGTCTGCTTCAAATGAAATGGTCACCTCCCAATTTCCGTTGACTGAATCTGCTTGCACTTGCTGCACCACAAATTGATCGCAAGTAAAGGCCGATTGACCCATCATTAATTTTCCACTCAACAATAAGAGAGTGGCTAATCCAATTTTTTTCATATCAATATTATTTACCATCCAATAATCTTCCCTTGGCCAACGCCGCATCATCATAATCGGGCTTGATTACCAAGGCTTTATTATAATCCTCTAAAGCTGACTTTTTATCATTCATCACCTCGTAACACAAACCTCTGCTGTAAAATGCTTGATAATAAGAAGGGAAAGACTTTATTGCTTGCGTGTAGCACGTTACCGCTTTGGTATACTCTTTTAAATAGGTAAAATAAATAAATCCCTTGTTGTAATATGCGCCAAAGAAATTCGTATCAATGTGGGCTATGGTATCATAACAGCTCAATGCTTGAACATAGTATTCAGGATGTCGATTTCCATTCTCTTGCAGAAACATGGCTCGGTTGTACCAAACCTCAATACTTCGAGGTCGAATACCAATGGCGGTCTTGTAATATTCCTCTGCCAAATCATTCTTTTGCGCAGCCACCAATAATGCCAACTCCACATAGGCATCATAATATTTAGGATCTAACTCAACCGCTGTTTGGTACGAGGAAATCGCCAACGTAGTATCTCCTTTCGCTTTAAACAAACGACCTTTAAAATAATAGGGAATAGGATTGGTTACTTGAATTTTCAACGCTTGGTCTAATAAATTAAGCGCTTCACTAAAATTGTTAAGAACGATATCAATGCTGGCCTTCTTGATGATTCCATCTGTAAACTGAGGATCCTTCAAAATACTCTTCTTGTAAGATTCGTAAGCCAATTTCACTTCCTGTTTCTTCCAATAAATTTCTCCTCTTTCGAAATAGGTAATTGCTTGATTACTATCGAGCTCCAATGCACGTTCTATATCTCGCATTGCATCTGAATATTGTTCCTTTTGTCCCAGATATCTCGCTCTATTTACATAATGGACAAACTCCTCAGGGTGATTCAAAATCTCCGCATTCAACAAATCGAGTATTGAATCCTTTCCATTAACACTCTGCACAACTCGCGAATTACCATGATCACAGCTCTCCGCAAGGAGGAGTGCAATTCCCATCCATAAAAACCAACCCGTTAAACGAATATTCATCTTGGCAAAAATACATCAGAGCCGACCTCTGCCGAAAGATAAAATGTAACGAACTTAATTAACCCGACGGGCTCTTCTGGGTTCCCGGTACATTTTATTGTCATTGGCCGAGAATAAACTAATATCAATCTTTTTATACCATTTCCAGATTCCTTTTTCCAATTGGTATAGATCATAGGTTCCATCCGGACCATAATCAGCAAAAACGCCCGTCATGATTGGGTTTTTTGGAGAAAGGTGATCCATGACAATGCATTTTTTCTTGGGATAATATTTAAAAGAGGCGCTCACTTCATCGGCATATTCAAAAATCAATCGCTTCTTGAGCCCAGTGGGAGATTCAAAAATATTTTCTCCAAAACGAAGTTTGTCATCGCCCATTATCTTCATTACGTCTAATACTTTTGCATTGGTCATGTTATCCCTACCATCCCAACCCAACAAGGTATAGGTATCCGTAATCTTTTTATTTCGCTTGTAAACGGGAATAATCTCATAATAAAGCGCACCCGGCCATTCATCATTGGAGAAAAAACGACTATCCCATTTATCCGGCTCTCTATTCATGTCTTTTAAGGGAATCGTAAAAAACATTTCTTCACTTGAAGAATGGTACCAGACACATCCAAAATATAGATGCTCTCCATTGGACAATGGAACATTCCAATTGATGATTCGGATTTGATCATCCGAAGAAATCAATTTGCAGAATTTCCATGTAGCAAAAGGGTGATGAAAGACCTCCTCATCCACTTTACATTCCGAAATAATGGTGAACATAGCTTCTGCCTGCTTCAATTTCTGATCATCGGACTGGGCCGAAACCAATGAGTCCCAATGAATCCTCACCCTTTGCTCCAAAGCCATCACGGATCCATCCATGGAGGATTGAGCGCACATGAAACAATTCCAGCCAAACAATATGGATGCGAGCATTTGAAATTTAATCATCCTGTCTGCTTTTAAATTTTTCAGCAAAACTCCACCCCATCGTTCTTGCTCTTAACTTGGCCTGCTCACTCAAATCTCCCACAAATAGATCATCTACCGTCTTACAAAATAGCTCGACCCATATTTGAAACAGCGTCGGATCAAATTTCATTTTGGCATGTACGTCATACACTTGTGTCGTATACCCGGGTTCATCCAAAAGCACGAACGACCAGAATTGAATCATTTTTGGCCGATGAGTCGGATAATCAATGTGCTGAAAAAAAGGGCTCAAATCCTTGTTCTTGAACACCCGATCATAAAAACAATCGACCAATTCGGCTATATCTTCTTTTGAAACAATCTCTCTCATTCCTGCTTTTTGACTTTCATTTTGGGTCGATAGGCCACCCCTAAATTGCAACCCCAATAGGGTTGCCGAAAATTCCAGTTTCCATATCCATTGATTAAAATTCCCACCTTATTGGTTAACATCCATCCTGCTTCCAGATGGGCTGCCGCCCCCATGGTAAATTTGGTGATATACTCTATTTCTGTGTTGCTTTGTGGTTTAAAATCGGCAAACATTCTGGCATTCAGTGACATTCCCACACCAGTAGCAACCCACCAATCCTTTCGCTTACCTTTCCACCCCTCTCCCACCATCAAGGCCATTTCCAATTGCCTATTTTTAGGCGATAGAATACTATCCAATGGAGAAGATAGCCATTCTTGACTATAAGACAAACGCTGAGAAACCAGAGCGCTCTCTCCCCGTTGATGACTCACCGCAGACAAATTCCAAGATCGGAAATCCGAGCTATTCAAGCCCATACTCCATTGATTCCAATGAACTCCTTTCATCGGGCTATCATCATATTGCGCTAGCAACATTGTGCTGACCAGCAAACATCCCACCAACCCTATTTTTCTTTTAATGAACTGCGACATAGCAACCACGCAAACTTACAATCATTTTTTATACTCCCAATAACGATAAATTCAATGTAAAATTACCTGCTTGGTTAAATGGAAGAAAATGAAAGAACCGATGATAATATGAATTAGACCATTGAAAATGGAAAAATGACAATGAATAAGGGGATTTTCTTACTAATTCACTTTTTTATGCCTATATTTGCCGCCGTTAAATAATTGTGAACCGGGTTTCGTACCCAAAATACAAACACTATGTCAGTAAAAATTCGTCTTCAAAGACACGGTAAGAAAGGAAAGCCTTTCTTCCACATCGTAGCCGCAGACGCTCGTTCACCACGTGATGGTAAGTACATTGAGCGTATCGGAAGCTACAATCCCAACACCAACCCTGCTACCATTGATTTAGACAATGGCAAGGCATTGACTTGGTTGCAAAATGGTGCTCAACCCACCGAAACCGCTCGCGCTATTTTGAGCTACAGAGGAGTATTGTACAGACTACACTTACAAAAAGGAGTGTTGAAAGGTGCATTGACCCAGGAGCAAGCCGATGCGAAGTGGAATGAGTGGAACTCAGGAAAAGAAGGGAAAATCCAAGCCAAGCGCGACGGATTGGCCAAGAGTGCAGAAGATGCCAAGAGAGAGCAACTGAAGCATGAACGTTCTGTCAACGAAGCGCGCATGAAAGCGCAATCAGAAGCTGCTGC
>CAZJCQ010000050.1:0-18705 GCA_964544665.1 uncultured Chryseobacterium sp.
AGGACACACGATTTTGAGTCGTGCGCGTCTACCAGTTCCGCCATCCAGGCATCTCTTTCGAGGTTGCAAATATACACATGAATTCAGTCTTTACAAATAAGAATATCATTAATCGTCCACCAAATAGAATAACGACCTCGATTGCCCTGTGATGGAATAAAAACGCCCTTGCTCTTTTTTATTTCTCGCGTACTCACTTCTCGGCTTCTGGTATACCCATGCTCCCAGGGCCATTTCACTTGACTGATCACGGACCTTTTTCCCATCCATGTTTTCTTGGCTGGCTGTAAAGGACTATTATCTGCTAAATCATTATATCGAATCGCTACTCCCTGCTCAGTGACATTACACTCAAATGAAACCCCTTCCAAATCACTTCCCTCTTGGTCTTTGTAGATGATGGAAACATCATTGACGAGTTGAAGCGTACTATCTAATAATTGAAAATAAATTTCATTAAAATGATAAGTCCAATGCGAATAAATTCGACCCGTTTGAAAATCTGTGGTTCGTACTTCTTCCGCATGAAAGTGCTCCCCACACAGACCCAAAAAATGACGACCCACTACCAATTGATCCATACCTATCCAGTCTTGACTAGTCCCATCGGGATATTCAAATAAAGTATACTGTTGTTCCACCACTTCCTTTTGATGTGTGTTAATCACATAACGTAACCACCCTTTATTTTCCTCACTGCCCGCGTTCACACAAATAACTCCAAGAATCATCAATGAGTCGTTATATGACTGCCAATATGCCTCCTTCAACATTTTTTCACCAACAAGCAAATCCCATTGTTTGAGATGTTGTTTTTCAAATTGGTAATAGTATAATTGGGAAGTGGGTGGCACTATTCTTTGCTCCACCGCCCGATAATCACGATTTTCTCCCGATAATAAAAGGATGTCTCCATTGAAATCCAATGTCCAACGTTGGATGTCCCAATCATTCCATGCTTCGTCTATTTTCCAAATGGCCGATTTCTCCTGCTTCCAAGCCCCTGGCATTCCAACAAACTGAAAAGCCAAAATTTCTTTTGTTTTATGTGTAACCGATTTCGATAGCCATACCATTTTTTCACCTTTCGCTTGCAACTTAAATTTGGGTGTTCTATTAACTTTGGAATAAGGATATTCATAAATGACCCGAGCGTTTGAGAATTGACTATCCTCCCAACTCATTTCATAGAACGAAATAGTCTCGGCACGTTCTTCCCACAAACTATAATAGGCAAATAAGTGACCATCGTTCATTACCCAACCCGTCCATTGGGCATTCTCTGGTAAGTTCCAATTAATTATTGCATGGTTGCGAAAAGAGAACACTACTAGTTGTTCCAAATCATTCCAACGATTATTGTAATAAAATACTACTAATGTATCGGTTGGGGTATAGATAAATTCTTGAGATGCCAACCCTTTTTCTCTTGGAAAAGAAAACAAAACTTCTTGTGCTGATACGACATTCAGCCAAAAAATGAAGAACAGTGCTGTGCCTATTCCCCTATTACTTGCCAGAGATCCAACGGAAGAGATCCATTCCATTACCATAGAGCATCAAGCCCAATAACAGGATCATCCCAATCATTTGAGCATATTCCATCACTTTTTGGGAAGCGGCTTTACCAGTGACCATTTCCCAAAGTAAGAAAATTACATGTCCTCCATCCAATGCAGGAATAGGGAGAATATTCATGAAAGCCAATATCAATGAAATAAACGCCGTTCTCTCTATGAAAAGCGCCCAATCCCATTGTGGAGGAAATAACTTAGCGAACGTCCCAAAACCTCCTACTTGTTTGGCTGCAGCTGTCGAAGAAAAAATAAATTTCAACTGACTAGCATAGTCTGTGACCGTTTCCCATGCTATAGAGAAACCGGCCGGAATCGCTTCGAAAAAGTTGTACTTGCACTTCACCGCCGTAAAATAATCACCTGGAGACTTGGGAGCAAATCCAATTGTGCCCTCAGGTGTTACCACACATTTCATTTCTTTTTGTTCTTGTCCACGAATCACCAACACCACCAACTCTTGACCCGCTGAGTCCCTAATTTTCTTTTGGACATCCGCGAAAAAAGTCAAAGAATCTCCACCTACCTTCACAATCGAATCACCTTTCATCAATCCCATCTCTGCTGCAGGTGTTCCCGACATAACCGAGTCTACGACGCACGGAATACGCGGCTGTATGGGAGATTTAACATTCCTCTCGATCATTTGAGTGCCGAGATTTTCTGGCAGTGCTACCTCAATGGTTTGTCCATTTCGAATAACGGTTGCGTTCTTTGGCTGATTAAGCAGTAACATTTTTGGAATTTGATGATAAGAGGTTGCCATCTCACCATTGATCGCTATTATCTGATCCCCTTCTTTAAATCCTGTTTCCAACAACAGACTATCACAATGCATACCGTAGGTTAAATGCTGTGGAGGTAATTCATCCTTTCCCCAAATCCCCAGTACAATCGCATACAATACAATTCCTACGATGACATTTACAAATACACCCCCCACCATCACAATCAAACGTTGCCACGCCGGCTTCGATCTGAATTCCCAATCCTCTGCAGGCTTAGACAATTGCTCCTTGTCCATACTCTCATCGATCATTCCCGCGATTTTCACATAACCACCCAGTGGTAACCATCCCATGCCGTACTCCGTCCCCTTATATTTTTTCTTGATGATAGAAAACCATGGATCGAAAAACAAATAGAACTTCTCTACTCTAATTTTAAAAAATTTAGCCGGTAAAAAATGACCAAACTCGTGAAGGATAATTAAAAATGATAAACTTAAAAATAACTGAAATGCTAACATCATGCTGATTGATTTTGAGCGGCTAAGATACGTTGATAAGCCGCCATATATTTAGATACATATTTTCCAAATACATCGAATTCAATATTTACACTGTCTCCGAGTTGGATTTGATTTAAATGAGTATGCTTCCATGTGTATGGGATAATGCACACTTCAAAGGAATGTTCCTTACTATTGACCACCGTTAAACTGACACCATCAATGGCAATACTTCCTTTCTCAATGGTCATCCATTCAGGATTCATTTCATATTCAAAAGTCAATCGGTAACTTCCTTCTTCATCTGCTATCCCAATGCATCTTGCCGTTGTATCTACATGACCTTGAACCATGTGCCCATCTAAACGAGCACCGCTCACCATCGCTCGCTCCAAATTGACCACTTTCCCCTTTTTCCATGCCGATAAAGTTGTTTTCTTCAAAGTCTCTGCAATCGCCGTCACCCAATAACACCCGCTATCTATAGATATCACCGTAAGACAAACTCCATCATGAGCAATGCTTTGATCGACCTTCAACTCCTCCACTCCATCGCATGAAATAAGAAAATGTGCGTTCCCCGCATCCGATTTGACTTCCTCCACAACACCTAACTTTTCCACTATTCCTGTAAACATTTCTTTACTGTTTTGGTGTTATCACTTTCCCATCCACCAATTGAATATTTCCACTCATTGCGTAGGGTATTATTCCCTTTAACCTAATTTCAAATACTTGTATTGTATAATAATAAACCCCGTCACCACACAACTGACCTGAAAACTGATCGGCTCCATTCCAAAGAATGGCAGGGTCAGTGGTCTCATATACCAACACACCCCATCTATTGAAAATTTTCATTTCGACATGATCAATGGAACGATACGGAAATGAGATGTACTCATCATTGTGCTCATCGCCATTGGGAGTGAAAATATTGGGCAATGCATACGTTGGGCAATTATCTGCGCATAAAGTGTCTGACAATACGCTCTCATTTTGATGATACGCTCCATCTGGCCACAAATTCAATGAATCCAAGGCTGTTACGCCATAACAACCCGCAATGCTATTGGATGATAAGTCTTCATTCCAAATAAACGTAGTATCGTTCGGATCACTAAAGCTTGCCAAGAGTTGCAGGTCTCCACCCAGGGTTGGTGTATAATACAATTGATATCCGGTAATATCATCGGCGCATGCGGGACGATTCCAATGCAAGTAAACCTGTGGCAACAAACAATCAGCGGTCATTTTCAAGACTGGAGGGCAGGGTGGGCTTTGATCATAAGGCGAAGCACAAGCCTCTTGACTCCAGTTATATAGCGGATCTGGAACGCCGGGCGTTCCATAAGTTCCAATGGTCAATACCTTATAGCAGTAAGGTTTATTATTAATCAAATTGACATCCACTAGGTGATGCGCTGTGGTATCTTTCCATAAAATGAAATTCGCATCGAGTGGACCTTTTTTGTAATACTGGTAACGAACATTGTCCCAAGGTACATCCTCCACAACATTAATATCGATTGCATTATCTAACGGAGTAATCGATAACCATGGGGTCATGGTCACTGAGGAAGTTCCTACCAATACGGTATCAGAATACAAGGCAATTCGATAATGATGAGCAATACCTGAGGTATTGATACTGTCGTGATAATAAAGGGTATCCAATGCGTACAGATCACTATTGGAAGGACCCACATAGATCACTTCATTTATAGGAGCACCTGCATTACCATGAAGCAACTCATAATGAAATGGTCCTGGATATTGATTGAGAATTTCCGGTATGGGAGGAGACCACATGATCGAATCCGCCCCATCGCTAAACCCTGTTATTTCAACAGATGCCTTCGTAATGATGGGGACTCTTTTTTCCAATTGTGCACAAACCTCATCACTGGCATAACTTAACCCACCATCAGGCCAACGAGCCACAATCATGTAGCAATAATTGGCTCCAAAATTCACATCTTGATCCAAAAATTGGTTGCTGTTTACTCCTGAAACGGCCGTTAAAAATTGATATCCCGTATAACTGGGCACACCCAATTCACAATTGGAAGGAACAAAACCGTAGGTTCCATTTCTTCGGTAAATCCAATATTCAACCAAAGAAGATTCGTACTCAGAAAAAATCGAGGCACAATTGTGTACATTCCAAGATACCAAGATACCATTATTGAATGGCTGCGCTTGGGCATTTTCCACTTTGGGAGCAACCACCTTAATGGTCATCGTTTCAATATCCGATAAATTCACAAAACCATCATCCGTCACTTGAAAAGTCATTTGATAAGGAGAGCTGCGAATCTCATCACACTGTGGATTCCAATTAAACACCCGACTGATTCCATTAAAGCTGGCCTGATGAATAACCTCTGTCATCGGCCCACCAAACGCTTCCAACATCAAATTATCGCCATTGGGGTCACTGACCGAGACTGTGAAATTCACATTATCTCCTGCCGTGACACATTGATCGGCAATCGGCATTATGATCGGGGGAATATTACTGCAAGTTATCACATCAATTTGCATGTCGCGAATCACGAAACCAATAGGAACCCCATTTCTCCATTCCGTAATTTTAATCGCAATGTTGTATTCCCCTGCAATGAGCGGGGTAATCCAATTCACATCTCCTGTAAAGGGATCTATGGTGAAGACATCTGTGGTTTGAGAAGTGACCTCATTGGGTAAAACCCATGCTGGGATATCTCCCAAGCTCAATGGCAGTCCGCCATCCCCCAGACAACTCACTAATTGATAACTCAAAGAATCACCATCCGGATCATAAGCAGCTGGATTATGAATCCAAGGTTGATAGATACAAGCCTCTTGTGTAGGTGGATTGAGCAATTGAACAGAATTGTTATGACCAACACCCGGGCTAATGAGCAATTGAGATTGGATACTAAAAACCTGCTGAACAGAATTCGTGATATTCACCACCCCTGAATTCCGATTGGGGTCAATGACCATCAAGGTATAAATACCAGGTCCGGAGTAGGTGTGGTAGCCATAATACTCATTTCGCTTAGCATCTACATTATTGTAAAATAATTCAACCGATCGAGGCAAACTATCCAACTGGGTATCGGTAATGTTCGAAGGTTCATCACCCCAATAAATCTTTAACCATGGACGATCTGCTTGTGAAGAAGCTTTGGTAATGGTGATTATGGTGACCTTGTAAGTATACCCAGATACATGCTCATAGATAATTTCACCCGCACGATTATGGGTAGCCAGCGCTGGCAAACTCCATAATAGAGTCAGAACCCCCATCCATATCAGGAAAAATTTCCGCATCTACCTACGAAATTACGACGAAATGAACCTAACAAAAGGTTAATTTTTCATCAATTTGGAAAAATGAACTTCATCTGCTTTTTTCCATTTAATGAAATAGCATCCGCTCGCCAATTCATCTATCCCTATTTGACCCTGAACCTTCCCTTGTAAAAATATTTTACCCGTTGCATCTAGGATCTCATAGTGCATACCGTAAGCTCCTGCGGGGGGTAAAAAATAAGCACTTGTTGGATTAGGTGTGATCAACCATTCTTGCGAACCTTGTAGTTCATTCACGACAGAATTATTAGCGATTTGAATGCAATAATCCTCAAATTCACCGTAATTAAAAGTTCCACAAGCCAAAGGCATTTCACCAGAACCACTCAATCCATAATAGGTCATGCCCACTCGCATTCTTACACTTCCTAACTGTGCATTTACTGGCACCATTAAATTACCGGAAGTAACCGTATTACTCGGAACACCAGGGTCCCAAGCCAACTCATTATCTTCCCAAATACCATTGGCATTCCAATCCAACCACACCCTAAAATATTCATAGTAAGCCAGTCCTGAAAATCCAGGAGTAATACTAATCGCATAATTTTGATTCGTGTTTAGGGTTGTGGTAACATCAGTATAATTCCCGTAACCTCCATCAGATAAAGTCGTATTGTTGATTCCAGCCAAAGTAACATTGGCTATCCATTCAGTACTCGCACTTCCAGTAGTAGCTTCACAAAAAGGAATATCTGCACAAGAGGTACAGCCCAAGGTTTGAAAAGGAATACTGATCAATTGATCACCCGGATTGACACAATTAGCGTATACCATGGCTTGATATTGGGTGCAGGGCAATAAGCTGTCCAATGTAATCTGAGGGAGATCCGTTGTGTAGGTTATATTGCCCGCTATATCATTAAAAAGCTGAACGGTATATCCATTGGACGCTAACACACTATTCCACTGGATACTAATCGCATCAGCCGTTGGATTGGAGGTTTGAAAATAATCGGGATGCTGACAACAACCATCCGTCAAGAAAGTAATTAGATTACTCCATTCACTCATGATGGTATCACAATACAACCGAACTTGAAATTCGTAAGTAGTACAATACAATAAGTCCAACAAAGAAATCTGATTCCCTGTAATACTGTCTATGACCTGCCAATCGGTTGAACCCACTGGATGGTATTGAACTTGTGCCAATGAAGGACTCAAGGTAGACCAGCTGACAAGCTCACCCGATGTTCCGGAAATTGGAGCATACTGCACACTGAAAGGCGCGGGGCAATCCCCAGTAACACAATTACTCATCGCCAAGTCCAAACTATTCTTGATATTCAGACGCCCACCGGTGGCAACCTCATTTTGAAGATTCGCAACTGGATCCACTCCATCTAATAAATAGTTTTTAACCCATTGCGCCGCAAGAGCTGGGTTGTCTTGCGCAACTTGCGCCAATGAAACGCATGGAGCCGAATACATCAAGGCCACTGCACCCGCCACACATGGACTCGCGAAGGAAGTTCCAGAACTCGTTGCATAGGAAGTATTCCCCGCCATTAAAACAGCCTCTCCTGGTGCACCTAAATCAATATGCGTAGTTCCGTAACCGCTAAAAGTCCTCACGTCACTGGAGTTGGTTGCGGTAACCGCAATCATATAGTTACTGGGACAAGTCGTGGGAAGATCACCCACTTGATCAATGTTCACATTGTTATTGGCGGTAGCTGCACAACTCAATATTCCATAAAATCCCAAAGAATCATACATCTGACACCACAGTGGAGAGTCAGAGGCTTGACCATTGTCTATGCCCCAACTACTATTGGTTACAACTACAAAAGCCCCTTGCTGTCCATTTGTATTATTGTACAACTTTCTCATAACCATGGGATACGTATAGGCTGCAATGGCATTGGCCTCTGAAATCCCTCCCATCTGAACTTGCATGATCTTTACATCCCAATTAACCCCACTTACACCCAAGCCATTGTTCCCTTTGGCGCCAATCATACTACTTACCTGTGTTCCATGATTTCCATTGGATGAATTATCATTGTTATTGGTCACATTCCAACCATCCACATCATCAATATATCCATTACCGTCGTCGTCAATACCGTTCCCTGCCGTTTCTAGAGTGTTGACCCAATGATTTTCGATCAAATCTTCCTGATTCCATTTAGCTCCATTAGTCTCCACAACACATGCAACTATTTCATCTCCCAGCGCGGTGTTTCCACCTGAAGTGATCTCCCAGGCCAAGTCTGCATCAATATCGTTATCCTGCGGATCAACATGATGCCATTGATTTCCAAATAGAGGATCATTGGGAATCAATCGCTCCGTCAGAATGTGATTATACTGCGCCATAGTGACTTCTGGTTGTTTTTTAAACCAACGTAAAACCTCCTCATCACTCCATGTCATCTCTTGCCATCCTATCAGATATACACGCATTGGCAAACTCACCTGTTGCAACAATTGCCATTCGGCATTTATTGGGAATTGAGATGGCTGATGCGCCAACAAATCATTGATATCCACCCCGCTCTTTAATTGAACCAATAATTGGTGCTCCATTTTTACTTGCGCAGTCATCCATAGACAAAGACAAGAAAACACTAATACTCCTATTTTTTTCATAATCCTATATAAATTCTTTTTACTCGCTGTGAAATGGAGGTGAGTATTTCATAAGGAATCGTCTGACATTGTCTCGCCATTTCATCCAATGTCATTTCGCCTCCTAACAATACAACCTCATCTCCTTCTTGTGCATTTATGCCTGAAATATCAATCATCAGCATATCCATGCATACCCTTCCCACAATAGGTGCCTTCGCACCATTTACCCATACCCAACCCTTTCCATTGCTCAGCATTCGCTTGTAACCATCTGCGTATCCAACAGGAATCGTGGCCATTTTCATGGCCTCTTCAGCACGATAACTTCTACCGTATCCGATGCTATCGCCTTTTGGTATGTATTTCACTTGAGAAATGTAACTCACCCATCGATGAACTGCCTGCAAATGCCGTTGATCTCTGGGATCACTTGCCACTCCATAAATACCAATACCCAAGCGCACCATGTCCATCTGAGACGCCGGAATACGACCGATAGCCGCCGTATTCGCTATATGATAAAACGCTTTTGGAAAAAAAGAATGGAAATACTGTTTTGCCTTTTCAAATAGCTGCAATTGATTCAACGTAAAAACGTCTTCCTCTGGAATATCTGCACTCGAAAAATGAGAAAAAATAGAAACCACCTCGACATCTTCACGTTGCATTAATAAATCCTTCATCTCTTCCCATTCCGTTTCCATCAATCCGAGACGGTGCATTCCGGTGTCTATTTTCAAGTGCACTTTCAGCCCTGCTGTTGATGAATATCGATCCTTTTGAAACAACCAATCTCGCAAACTTCTTACTGAATAAATCTCAGGTTCCAGTTGATAATGAAGCAATGCATGAATTCCCTCCTTTTCCGGATTCATTACCATAATAGGTAAAGACACCCCTGCTCTCCTCAAACCAATCCCTTCATCGATATAAGCCACCCCTAAATAATCTACTCTAGTTTCCTCTAATAACTGCGCTACCTCTTTTGCGCCTGTACCATATCCGAAAGCCTTCACCATAACCATCATCTTGGTCGATGGATCAATTTTTGAACGATAATATTGCAAATTACTTCGCAAGGCTTCCATATTAATTTCCAACCGAGTCAATTGATGACTTTCTTGCAAGCGATGCACCACCCTTTCAAATTCAAATGCTCTTGCCCCTTTGACTAATATTAATTCATCCTGCCATTGCACTTGCGTGATGAAGGAAATGAGCGCATCTGTTGTATCGAAGAAGACCGTTTGCTTTGGAAACTGAGATTTCAAATCCTCCTCAACATTTCCCACCCAAAAAATATGTTTCCAATCATACTGAGAAATCCTTTGAATCAGCGCTGTGTAAGAAGATGAGATTCGCTCGGCTGGCGAGGGGAAATCAGAGCAAATAAGTACTTTATATCTATTGGGATAGCGTTGAAAAGACTCTTGCATCGCCAATGTCAAGGAAGGTAAATCGAATGAATAAGCATCATTGATAATGATGGTTTGATTGATCCCTGTTAACCGCTCCATGCGCATGTCCACGGATGATAGATTGGGAACTTCCTCTATTATTTCCTGCCAATCTAAACCTACCATCCGAGCAGTTACCACCGCTGTAATTGCGTTGTTTACTTGGATAATATCTTGAAATGGAAAATGAACTTCTACTGAGCGACCCTCTTCATTAATCGAAACCCATCCTCCTCCAAGATCATTTTTAAGGTCACCAATCACCCATTTATTATCAAATTGACTTCCCCATGTATGATGATTATTTAAGGGCCCTCCGACTAATTGCATCTGTGGTGAGATCCAACAATGGGCCTGCTGAAATAGCTCACATTTTTCCAATAATAGTGCTTCTTGAGATAGAAAATTTTCCAAATGCGCAACACCAAGATGGGTGAAAACACCGATTGTTGGACGAATTATTTGTTGCAACATCCTCATTTCCTTTGGTTCCGATATACCTGCTTCAAATATCGCCAGCTCATGACTTTCATTCAATTGCAGCACCGAAAGTGGAACTCCAATCTGAGAATTATAACTTCTAGGACTACGGCAAATTTTATAATGTTTACTGAGTAATTGATTCAACCATTCCTTTACAATGGTCTTCCCATTGGACCCGGTAATTCCGATCACCGGAATATTAAATTGAGATCTATGAAAAGCCGCCAATTCTTGAATCGCTCTCAATGGATTTTCCACCTCAATTTGTATCGCATCCTGTGGCAAATCACATTTCTGTTGAACTAAAAAACAACGAATGCCTTTTTCATAGGCGGAGGAAACATAATCATGTCCATTTTGTCTCGCAGTATTCAGTGCAATAAACATCACACTGGAACTCTCGTAAGCTTTCCTGCTATCGATGCAATACTCTTGTATCCATACCTCCCGATCACCCGATACTTTTCCGGTCACGATCTGAGCAATGGACGACGGCGTATATCCTCGATTCATGATTGATGATCGCTTGATTTTCTTTTATTGGACATTCTTTTTTGGAATGCCTCTCGAGACAAAGGGACATAACTCTCTTTCTCACCCAATTGAACGATATGATCCCCCGCTGCGACACGATAAGAGTGGTGCGCTAAATCTCCAGTATCCACGCAGATAGCGTGCACCTTGGTTACATATTCCGCAATCGCCAATAGATTGGGCATGGGGCCAAATGGTCTGCCCAAATAATCCATGTCTAAACCGGCTACTATGACACGAATACCCATGTTGGCCAATTGATTACAAACCTCTGGTAAGCCTTCATCAAAAAACTGCGCCTCATCGATTCCTACTACCTCCACATCACTTACCAACAAGGGAATCTGCGAAGAATGAGGAACAGGTGTTGAACGAATTGAGGTCCCAATGTGACTCACCACTTCGTCAGTGCTATAACGAACATCTACCGCAGGTTTAAAAATCTCTACTTTCATCTTCGCGAATTCGGCTCTGCGCAATCGACGAATCAATTCTTCCGTTTTTCCGGAAAACATAGATCCGCAAACCACTTCTATCCATCCGCGTTGACGTCCCTTGGCGCTGCTATTCTCTAAAAACATCGTGTTCAAAGGTAGCACAAAATTGCTCGGGTTTTTGTAGGTTTGTAGTCCTAAAATCAGTTTACAATGGGTCGTATATTCGAAAAAAGAAAACATAAAATGTTTGCACGCTATGATAAAATGGCGAAAGCATTTACCAGAATTGGAAAAGAAATCGCCATGGCGGTGAAGGCTGGCGGACCCGATCCCGCTTATAATCCACGCTTAAGACAGTGCATGGTCAATGCGAAAGGAGTGAATATGCCCAAAGACCGCGTCGAAGCTGCGATTAAAAGAGCGGTGAGTAAAGATGCTAGCAACTATGAAGAGGTGGTGTATGAAGGATATGGACCTTTTGGCGTTCCCATTTTAGTAGAAACCGCTACCGACAATCCTACTCGCACCGTAGCCAATATCCGATTGTACTTCAATAGAGGCGACGGACAGTTAGGAAATAGCGGCTCTTTGAGTTTTGTTTTTAATAGAAAAGGAGTGTTCAGACTGGCGCCTAACGCTCATTCATCCTGGGAAGAACTAGAATTAGAGCTCATCGATCATGGATTAGAAAGCATGGAACGTGACGAGGAAGAAGTGGTGCTTTACACCGATTATACCGACTACGGAAAAATGGCCAAAGCCCTGGAGGATTTAAACATCACTCCCATCAAAACCGGATTAGAACGCATTCCCAATACTTATGCAGAGCTCAATGAAGAGCAAACCGACGCCATCTTGGAGTTGGTTGAGAAAATTGAGGAAGATGATGATGTTCAAGCGGTTTACCACAACTTGAAATAACCTTCTGAACAACGCGCACATCAAGACATTCCGCGCTATTCACATTCGGTTCAAATTTTTTCAGTACCGGTAGGATCATCTGTACCTAAATTTGTGGGCTTCAAATTGAAAAGTATCATGAAGCCCATTTCCTCCGCACTCATCTCTGTATTTGATAAAACTGGGCTCGCCCCGATTATCGAAGAAATGCACCGTCACAACATTAAAATGTACAGTACTGGTGGTACGCAACAATTCATTGAAAAAATGGGCATTCCCGTCACACCCGTTGAAGAAATCACCCATTTTCCCGAGATTTTAGAGGGAAGGGTAAAAACCCTACATCCAGGGGTTTTTGGAGGGATTTTAAACAGAAGAAATCATAGCGGAGATCAGCAAGATGTGGCGCATCATCAACTACAACCCATTGATTGCGTTGTGGTCGATTTGTATCCCTTTGAAAAAACGGTTACTTCCGGTGCGAGTCATGAAGATATCATCGAAAAAATTGACATCGGTGGGATTTCCTTGATTCGTGCAGCCGCCAAGAATTATCATGATGTCGTAATTATCCCATCCGTTCATCAATATGCAGATTTACTTGATGTATTAAAAAACAACAACGGACAAACTGATCTCAGCTTCCGTCAAATCATGGCGCGCGAAGCCTTCCAGGTTTCTTCTCATTACGATGGTAAAATTTTCGCATACTTCGATGGTGGTGAACACACTGCCCTTAAAGTTTCAGAATCGCAATCGGCTCCGCTTCGATATGGAGAAAATCCACACCAGAAGGGCTGGTTTTTTGGAGATCTCCAAGGATTTTTCGATCAATTAAACGGAAAAGAATTAAGTTACAATAACCTTCTAGATGTAGATGCGGCTGTGGCCATCATGAGTGAATTTGAACAAAATGATCCCACGTTTGCGATACTTAAACACAACAATGCTTGCGGAATTGCAACACGAACTACATTGGAAGAGGCCTATGATACCGCATTGGCCTGCGACCCTGTTTCAGCCTTCGGTGGCGTATTGATAGCTAACCGGACCATTGATGAAAAAACAGCAGAAAAAATTCATCCCTTGTTTTGCGAGGTGGTGATTGCACCTGAATTTACGGAGAGAGCTTTGCACATTTTGAAAGGAAAAACCAATCGCATTCTTTTGAAACAAAAACAGCAACGTCCTGCTGGCCTTCAGGTAAGATCTGCATTAAATGGAATTTTAGTTCAAGAAAGTGACAGCAGCATGGAGGGTCAAGAGGAAATGAAATTAGTTACTCAAACTTCCTGTTCATCTGAACAAATTGCGGACTTGATTTTCGCCAATAAAATTGCCAAGCATACCAAAAGCAACACCATCATCTTGGCTAAAAATCAACAATTACTGGCCAGCGGAACGGGTCAAACTTCAAGAGTCGATGCGCTAAAGCAAGCCATTGAAAAGGCACAAACATTTGACTTTTCATTGGATAATGCGGTAATGGCCAGTGATGCTTTTTTTCCATTTCCAGACTGCGTAGAAATCGCGTATCGCGCTGGAATCAGAAGTGTGATACAACCAGGAGGATCAATCAAAGATGAATTATCCATTGCATTTTGTAATCAAAGCGGAATGGCTATGTACACCACTGGAGTTCGCCACTTTAAACATTAATTAAATTCATAAAAAAGAAAAAGGCCATCGCTTGATGGCCTTTGTTATTTATGACAACATCGTTCTATTTAATAATTACCTTCTGAGTAGCTGAAAATCCACGACCATCGGTAACTTGGAAAAGATAGAGTCCTGCATCAAAATCACTTGCACTAAAAAAGACTTGGCCTTTTAAGTTATTTAACCTCACCTCTTTTATGATTTGACCCGAAAGATTAAACACTTTTAAATATCCAGCGTTCGCTCCAGTGGGCAATTGATAGTTCATGGCACCGAATCCTTCGAAAGGATTAGGGCCATTCCAAAATATGCCGCCGTTCTGAGCCGTTTCGTCAACTCCAATGGTACAATCGGCATCTACACAAAATGCCACAGACTGACTGACAACATCGGAAGAATTCGTGCTGATATAAAATAAATAATTGATACCGGTGGTACCTGCATTGCCGTGCGGGCGATAGTGCGCGTAAAAAGTAAAATTGGTATCGCCAGGAAGTATGGTTTGATTGACGACAGATACGGTGGTAGCGGTATCATAACAAACCCCCCAACAAAAATAATTCGAAGAACCAGGAACCTCTGATAATATTACTCGACGGGCCTTTACAGAAATGGAAGCACTTGTGGTATTAACTACTCCCCAATCTGCCTCCAACTCACCGGTGCTTCCCAAAGCTGCTAAGGTTCCAGTGACTACACTAATGGGATTAGCAAGTGACATGGATTGCGACCATCCCAATATGCTAATCATACATGTCATACCTAAAACAAGTAAACTTTTCTTCATAAAAATATTTTTTTCAAATATAGTCAACCCGATGCATTATAAAGTGTACAATTAACACTTAGCAAATTTACTTTTTTTTCATCCTTACATTAGCACGTAAGATGATTTTTGTTATCTTCGAACCGCTAAACAAATTAAATATTAATAAATGAAAAAAGTTTTACTCGGTATTGCAATGTGCTTCAGCATGTTCGCGATGAATGCCCAGACTCCGGTTGGTACGGTGGTGGGTAATTTCACATTGACTGACATCAATGGAAATACACAAGATTTGTATTCTTACCTAGACGCAGGTAAAATGGTGGTTATCGATGTATCTGCTACCTGGTGTGGTCCATGTTGGGCATACCACGGAACGGGAGCTTTGAATGATTTCTTTTTAGCTCACGGACCCAGCGGAACAAATGACGCGGTTGCCATGTTCATCGAGGGAGATCCCACAACAACCAGTGCTGATTTGAATGGTACAGGAACCAACACCCAAGGTGACTGGGTTACTGGAGAATCTCTTCCAATCGTTGATTTAGTTGCGGCGGCTGATTTCGAAAATTCTGGTTTAGTGATCCCTTACTATCCTGTAATGTATGTAATCTGCCCCAATCGTGTGGTTATTCAATCTGGTGTTGCCGGTGCAATTGGAACAACGGCTCTTCTTGAGAGTTATATTGGAACATGTCCAGCTCCTGCTTCAGCTCCAGTTGATCCAGCTTTATTAGGCTACAGCGGAACTACTACTTCTTGTGGTGCTTTCGATTTGGTAGTGACTTTACAAAATAATGGTCTTGATCCTTTAACAGCATGCACCATCACCGTTACGGGTCTTCCCACTCCAATTGTATACAACTGGTCAGGAAACTTGGCTACTTATGGCTATGAGACTGTAAATTTAGGATCAGTGAACATCAATGCGGCTACTACTGCTAACATCGTAGTAACATCTGCTGATGCGGATGCTTCTAACTCTACCATCGCTCAAGTATTGAACTATATTGATGCAACCGCAACCACCGCCATTCCTTTCACTACCGACTTTGCATCTGCAGGTTTCCCCTATGCGAATTGGCAAAACATCAACACAGATGGTGATATTGGATGGGAAGTAATTACCTTGAACAGTGCTCAAGCAGAAGTATTGTATATGGATACTTATAACTATACCACTACTGGAGAGTTAGATCACGTGGTTACTGCACCATTCAACCTTTCTGGAGCAAACACCCCATCATTGAGTTTCAAAGTGGCGAATCGTCGCTACAATGCAACTTATTATGATAAATTGATCGTGAGTGTATCTCCTAACTGTGATGGTCCTTGGACACAAGTTTGGATGAAAGAAGGAACAGCCTTAGCAACAGGTGCTGATTACACCAGTGGTGCTTGGGGACCAACCGCGGCTTCTGATTGGAGAAATGAGTGTATCGATTTGACAAATTACGCTAACACATCAGCTTTATTCATTCAGTTCACCTCTGAGAATCATTACGGAAACAACGTATTCGTTGATGATATCAGTGTGCAAAATGCAGCATGCTCTACCATCGGTGTAGACGAGGCAGTAGCCACTTCTGTTACTATGTCTGCTTTCCCAAATCCTACTTCATCAGCCACTACTTTCAACTACAGCATCCCTGCGAGCGGAGATGTTACTATCAATGTGATCAACATGTTGGGAGAAAGAGTAATGAACTTGAACAAGGGTACTTTGGGTGCTGGATCTTATACTGAAGTATTAGATTTCAATAATCTTAGTGCAGGTTTATACTTGATCAACTTAACTTCTAACAACAAAGTTTCTACTTTGCGTTTAACAGTTAACAAATAATATTCTCTTGTAGAAATAAAAAAAGAGGTCTTCGGACCTCTTTTTTATTTCTTTTTTGGTACACTCATTGTATATTAGGCCACATGAAAAAATTCGTTTTACTACTATCCTTCCTATTAGTTGTATTATTGAGCAACGGACAAGGTATCCCTTCCATCACCTTAAAAGATTTAGATGGGAACTCAGTGAATATGTCTACGCTGGCCAATGGAAAACCCATTATCTTTTGCTTCTGGGCTACCTGGTGCTCTCCATGCAAAAAAGAACTCAATAACTACACCGAGTATTACAAAGATTGGCAAGAGAAATACGGGGTTACCCTTTTCGCAATCTCAATCGATGATCAACGTTCTGTAGCGCGTGTAGCACCCTATGTAGCAAGCGCCTCTTGGGACTATAAAATCATCTTAGACACCAACAAGCAATTTGCTCAAGCCATGGGGGTGAATAATGTACCTCATACCTTTGTAGTGGATGGAACAGGAAAGATTGTTTGGTCCCACAACAATTATGCGGATGGTGATGAATCGGAATTACAACATCAATTAGAACAACTTACTCAGCATTAAATCCAGATTTCTGTTTCGCTCTTAGCTCGAAGTTTTGACCCAAATAAACCTTTCGAACTTGTTCATCTGCCGCCAACTCTTCGGCACTGCCTGACTTAAGAATTTTTCCATCATATAAAAGATAAGCCCTATCGGTAATCGATAGGGTTTCTTGTACGTTATGGTCGGTAATTAAAATTCCTATGTTTTTCGTTTTTAATTGCTCAACAATGCGCTGTATATCCTCCACCGCGATAGGGTCGACCCCTGCAAATGGCTCGTCCAATAAAATAAATTTTGGATCGGTCGCCAACGCTCTTGCTATCTCCGTTCTTCGTCTCTCTCCACCCGATAAATGACTGCCGATATATTTTCGGCGACCCGCTAATCCAAATTCCTCTAACAGCTGTTCTAAGCGCTCCCGTTGCTCTTGCTTCGTATAAGCGGTCATTTCTAAAACGGCTTTAATATTATCTTCCACCGACAAAGTTCTAAAGACAGAGGCCTCTTGGGGCAAGTATCCAAGTCCTAATTGAGCCCTTCGATACATGGGCTCTTGACCAATTATTTTTTCATCTAAAAAAATATTTCCTTCATCCGGAGTGACCAGCCCAACAACCATATAAAATGAGGTGGTTTTTCCTGCCCCATTGGGACCCAATAAACCCACTATTTCTCCTTGCTCCACCTCAAAAGAAACGCCATTCACCACCCATCGTGCTCCATATTTCTTCTTGATATTCTCCGCCTTTAGTTTCATTTCTTTGGTATTAAAAGTCAAACTGTATCTTGGCACGCAAGCCCACTTTAACAATATCAGGATGGTCTAGGTACGACAATCGATACAGCATATCTAAACGTAAAATTTTAAAAATATTCTCAACTCCTACTGCTGCCTCAAAATAGGGCTTGGTCAAGGTATATACATCATTTTTACCATCGGGAGTCACACTCCAGTCACGAGATAAATACTGATCATTTCGTTGATCATATCCCCCTACCACCGCCTTTGCACTGACCACCTCTCTCCATTTAAGCCTTCTCATGATTGGAATCTTATTCAACAACAACCCTTCCGCGTGATAGGTGGCCCACATATTTACCCAGCGATCGGATACAAATTCGAAGTAATTCATGGTGTTGTAGGAGCCATCATCATAGAAAAAAGTCTCGTTGCCCTGGTGCATCATCAACAATGGGAAAGGAACTTGACCATAAATTTTTCCTGCCTGGGTCGAAAAATTCATATAACCAAAAGGCCCCAATCGCCACATATCTATCAAGGTAACTTGAGCTCGTTGATAATTGAATTGAGCTCCCAAAACTCCCG
>CAZJCQ010000051.1:0-18372 GCA_964544665.1 uncultured Chryseobacterium sp.
GCCAAAGAAGGAATGGATTTCCTTCCATTAACGGTTGAATACCGTGAAAAATACGCCGCTGCGGGAAGATTCCCCGGTGGTTATTTCAAGCGTGAGGCTCGTCCTTACGATGATGAGATCTTGGTATCTCGCCTCATCGACCGCGCATTGCGCCCGATGTTCCCAGAAGATTATCACAGCGACACCCAAGTAGTGGTCAATTTGATTTCGGTTGATAAAGAAAATATGGCGGATAGTTTAGCGGGATTAGCCGCCTCCGCTGCATTGGCCGTTTCCGATATCCCTTTCAATGGTCCCATTTCCGAAGTGCGCGTAGCGCGCATCAACGGGGAGTTGGTGATCAATCCTACCCGCTCTTCGATGGAGCACGCCGATATCGATTTGATCGTAGCCGGTAGTGCAGACAGCATTGTAATGGTAGAAGGCGAAATGAAGGAAGTGAGCGAAGCCGAAATGGTGGCCGCCATTGAATTGGCGCATGCCGCCATCAAAATGCAATGCGCTGCACAATTGGAATTAGCGAGCAAAGTGGGAAAAACTTCTCCTAAGCGTGAGTATTGCCACGAGCCGAAAGATGAAGAGTTGAAAGCAAGAGTATGGAACGAATGCTACCAAAAGTTTTACGATGCTGCTAAGAAGCCATCTGAAAAACATGAGCGCAGCGAAACTTTCCATCAAATTGAAACGGATTTCATCAATCAATTCAATGATGAAGAGAAGAAAGAGAAAGCTTTCTTACTGAAAAAATACACCCATGATTGCTTGAAAGATGCGATGCGTAATATGATCTTGAACGACGGTGTACGTTTGGATGGTCGTGATACCCGCACCATTCGTCCGATCTGGTGCGAGGTGGATTACTTGCCAGGCACCCATGGTTCATCGATTTTCACCCGCGGTGAAACCCAATCTTTGACTACCTTGACTTTGGGAACCAAACTCGACGAGCAATTGATCGATGGTGTCTCTGAAGTGCGTTACGATAAGTTTTTGTTGCACTACAATTTCCCTCCATTCTCTACGGGTGAGGCACGTCCGATCCGCAGTACAGGAAGAAGAGAAATTGGACACGGTAATTTGGCCTTGCGTGCGTTGAAGCCCGTGCTTCCCAAAACCGAAGTTTGCCCCTACTCTATCCGTATCGTTTCTGATATTTTGGAATCCAATGGTTCCTCTTCTATGGCCACCGTTTGCGCGGGTACATTGGCCTTGATGGATGGTGGTGTTCCGATTACCGCACCGGTATCGGGAATTGCCATGGGATTGATCACCGATGAAAGCACCGGAAAGTATGCGGTACTGAGCGATATTTTAGGAGATGAGGATCACTTGGGCGACATGGACTTCAAGGTAACCGGTACTTCCAAAGGAATTACCGCTTGCCAAATGGACATCAAGATCAAGGGATTGTCAATGCAAGTATTGACAGAGGCCTTGGATCAAGCGAAGGAAGGTCGTTTGCACATTTTAGGCGAAATCACCAAAACCCTCGATCAGCCACGCGAAGATTACAAGCCACATGCCCCACGCATTGTGAGCTTTGAGATTCCTTCTGACATGATCGGGCCGGTAATTGGTCCCGGTGGCAAGGTGATCCAAGAGATTCAAAAAACCACTGGCGCTACCATCTCCATCGACGAGAAGGATGGCAAAGGCGTTGTAGAAATTGCTTCAGCAGACAAGGCAAGCTTGGATGCGGCAGTAGGTCGCGTGAAGAGCATCGTTTGGCCTCCACAAGTGGAGATTGGTGAAGTGTATGAAGGTCCGGTTAAAACCATTCAACCTTTTGGTGCGTTTGTGGAAATTCTTCCTGGCATTGACGGATTGATTCACGTGAGTGAGTTGGAATGGCACAGAGTGGATGATGTGAGCAAGGTATTGAAGGTGGGAGACAAAGTGAAATTCAAAGTATTGGGAAGAGATCCCAAGAACAACAAATTGAAATTGTCTCGCAAGGCCCTTTTGCCGAAACCAGAAAAAACGGCAGAAACGAAACCTGAGAGTACCCCAGAAGCGTAATAACGTTAAATAAAAAAAGAACTTATCATCGAGCATGAGACAGTTAAAAATCACCAAACAAGTAACCAATCGGGAAACCGCATCTCTTGACAAGTATTTGCAAGAGATCGGTCGCGTGGATTTGATTACCGCGGAAGAAGAAGTAGAATTGGCAAGAAGGATCAAGCAAGGAGACCAAGTAGCCCTTGAAAAATTAACCAAAGCCAATCTTCGTTTCGTAGTGTCTGTATCCAAGCAGTATCAAAACCAAGGCTTGTCCTTGCCTGACTTGATCAATGAAGGCAATTTAGGATTGATCAAAGCCGCACAGCGTTTTGATGAAACGAGAGGTTTCAAATTTATTTCTTATGCCGTATGGTGGATTCGCCAATCCATCTTACAGGCGTTGGCAGAGCAATCGCGCATCGTGCGCTTACCATTGAACAAGATTGGCTCGATCAACAAAATCAACAAGGCGTTTGCGAAGCTCGAACAAGAATTTGAAAGACCTCCCACGCCAGCGGAATTGGCGGAGGTGTTGGAAATGACCTTGGACGAGGTAAAACAAAGTTTGAGAAACAGCGGTCGTCACGTATCCATGGATGCGCCATTGAAAGATGGAGACGAGAGCAGCTCTACCATGTACGATGTATTGCAAACCAATGACACCCCTTCTCCTGACAACGATTTGTTGCACGAATCTTTGAGAAAGGAAATCGAGCGTTCATTGAAAACATTGACCTCCCGCGAGGCCGATGTGGTGCGCTTGTATTTTGGTTTGAACGGTGAGCATCCGTTGACTTTGGAAGAGATTGGAGAGCGCTTTGATTTGACCCGCGAGCGCGTTCGTCAGATCAAAGAGAAAGCCATCCGTCGCTTAAAGCACACCAGCCGCAGTAGAATGTTAAAGTCTTATTTGGGGTAATGCCCTCGAAAAAACCATTTTAAAAAGGCAACAATTGTTGCCTTTTTTGTTTATAAATTAATACTAATTGTTCGTAACTGAACTCACTACAATGCTACCTGCTTGTAGACAATTCTAACTTTGTTTCATTGGAGTTCTGTAACCATGTAAACAGAGGCGTAACCGAAAAGCCATATGAGTAGGAAACACAATAAAACCTTAACTTATGAATTGGTATATCAAAGTCTTAAAAAATTTCTCAAATTTTTCAGGAAGAGCCCGCAGAAGCGAATATTGGTTCTTTGTCTTATTCAATTTTATCTTCGCCATGCTTGCCATGATTTTGGATAACATTCTTGGGACGACCATAGACATCCCTTATGCCACCATCAATTATGGATACTTGTATTTTCTTTATGCATTATTCGCCTTTCTGCCAGGTCTTGCTGTTGCCATCAGAAGGCTTCATGACATTGGTAAAAGTGGATGGATGTTTTTAGTTGTTCTTATACCATGTGTTGGTCCAATTTGGCTTCTAATACTACTTTGTACTGATAGTCAGCAAGGAGAAAACAAATGGGGAGGTTATACTAAGTAACAATTCAATCTCGACAATTCAGAAAGGTTGTCATTTTTGACAACCTTTTTTTTTCTTATATCAAAAACCATGAAAAATATCACCCTATTTACTTTCCTTTTCCTTTCCATCATCACGAGGGGACAAAAGAGCCTTGCCGACTCCCTAAAAACACTACCTTGTACGCAGGCCGAAACGCAATTAGAAATGAATGAATGTAGTGCTCTACAATTACAAATT
Source organism: uncultured Chryseobacterium sp. (assembly GCA_964544665.1). Taxonomy (GTDB): domain Bacteria; phylum Bacteroidota; class Bacteroidia; order Flavobacteriales_D; family Sanyastnellaceae; genus CAMCTV01. The sequence goes on from CAZJCQ010000051.1 coordinate 3,720, forward strand.
GCAGATAACATGCTTGATGAACTTTTTAATGAGATCAATGACTTTTATCTTCAAACCATAAAAGAGGTCAATACTCCAGACGCAGACATAGAGCTGGTTAAAGCGCTTAACACTCAGCAAAAAAGTTTTGCCGCTTCTCAGCTTTTATTTAAACAATACCGAGAAAAAATGGCCACTATGTATTCCTTGAATTATTACGGTGGTAGCATGGAAGCACTCATGTATAATGTCATTTGTACTCAACTGACCGTTGAGAGAGTGGAGCTACTCAAAAGCATCAAGGCTGAACTATAATCTAGCTTAACCTTTTTTTCATTTTTGCTTTAATTTCTATGTTTTTTTAAAGCCTTTCTCTACTACCTTGTGCGTAATTAATAAAACGCCACAATGAACTCCTTGCCTGATCAGAATAATTTCCCACTCTGGAAGAGGCTCTATATTTATCAAAATGAAAGATTTCCCATACTGGGCCACGGACTATTGGTCTGTGCACTGAGTTTCTCCGCGGTGGCCTATTCGAGAATGTGTCGACATCAAGCGGGTTTCATTGACAGCTCATTATTTCTCCTTGGAATTTTTAATACCGTTACGCTTTTTCTATTATTAAGGATTTTTGACGAATTCAAGGATGCGCAAGATGATGCGCTTTATAGAAAAGAGCTCCCCGTGCCAAGAGGATTGGTTTCATTACATGAATTAAAATGGGTGGGCATCATCGTATTCATCCCTCAGTTATTGATCAATTTGATATTTCTCCCTTCCTTACTGCCATTGTATTTCATGATCATGATCTACTTGTATTTCATGTCCAAAGAATTCTACATAAAAGAATGGCTAAAAGCACATCCCTTTTGGTATGTAACATCACATATGTTTATTGTTCCATTCATCGATATCTATGCGAGTGCCTTGGATTGGAAAATGGCAGGACAATCTGCCCCCACGGGTTTGATTTTCTTTTTTGCTGTATCCTATATGAATGGCATTGTGCTCGAAATTGGCAGAAAAATCAGGATTCCAGAAAAAGAAGCACCGGGTGTTAATACCTACACCACAATGCTGGGTACAAAAAAAGCAACCCTCCTTTGGATTTCTGTTATTACCCTCAATTGCGCGCTGAGCATTGCTGCTGCGATATATGCGCATGGAAGTCAAGCACCCTGGTTCATTTTTGGATCTCTACTTTTTCTATTTGTGATTCCAGGAATTTTATTTCTTATTCAACCCAGCGAAAGAATGAGCAAGTGGATTGAATGGAGCTCCATCTTATGGACCATCACCATGTATTTTAGCTTGGGCGCAATACCCATGATTCATCAATTGCTAAGTAACTAATGCGCCTCATCTCTGATCGTACTCATACTGACATTTCCACAATAGAAATAGGTGGGAAAGCCCAAAACCTGCACCTGCTGAGATCTATGGAGATGAACGTCCCATCTTGGGTTACCATTCCGCTCGATTACTTCCAAGCCTTTGTTTTAAAAAATAACCTGACCTTATCAAAAGACCAAATCATTGAATGCATTGATCAATTTTCATTTGAAGATCAGCTCAATGAAATCATTCGAAGTCATTTTTCAGGAATCAATCGATTTGCAGTAAGATCATCCGGCAGTGAAGAGGATGGAAAACAACATTCCTTTGCAGGCCTATTTGAATCACGCCTTTTTGTTCCAGAAGAAGAATTGGAGTCTGCCATAAAACAAGTTTGGAAATCTGCCTTTCAAGATCGAGTGTCAAGTTATTGCCAAGAAAAAAATATTCCTTCTCCATTAGGTATCTCCGTGATTATACAGGAAATGATTCCCACGGAGGTAGCCGGTGTTGCCTTTGGAATAAATCCAATCGACCCTTTGGCCTCAGAGAAAGTAATTACGGCCATTTGGGGATGCGGGGAAGGCGTCGTTTCCGGACTTTTTGATGCTGACCATTACTTCTTACAAGATGGCAAATGGCGCGCTGAAATAGCGAATAAACAGGAGGCTTTGGTTTATAATACAACTGAAAAAAAAGGAATTTCACGCATCCCAGTCGAATCCAATCGCAGAAATATAGCATGTCTAAATGACCGCGAACTACGCCAAATTTCAGCCATACTTGATCGCTGTTCCCAACACTTCGGACAACCACAGGACATTGAATTCGGGATTTATCAGGGAGAAATCTATGTACTGCAATCACGTCCAGTAACGACTGTAGCCAAATCAACCCAAAAAGAGAACCATATTATATGGGACAATAGCAATATCATTGAATCTTATCCAGGGGTAACCACGCCCCTCACTTTTTCTTTTGTACGACAATCTTACGAAGGTGCTTATATGCAGTTCGCAGCCTACATGGGTGTGGATGAGGCCACTTTACAAGCACAAAAAAGAATTTTTGCAAATACGTTGGGTTTGATTAATGGTCGTGTGTATTACAATCTCAGATCTTGGTATCAAATGCTCGCGCTGCTTCCAGGGTATAAAATCAATGCGCGGTTCATGGAGAAAATGATGGGGGTGAAAGAACGATTTGATTTACCTGATCACGAAATTTCTAAAGCAAAAGCTTGGTGGCAAATTATCAAGATGATTGTTCAAATGTATGGTCGTTATCGTGCGCTTCCGAAACAGCGAAAGCAATTTATGTCCCTTTTGAACGCGACGATAACCGAATACAAAAGCATCGAATTCGAGAAAAAATCAAGCTATGAGCTGATGCAATTATACTTGCGATTTGAAAAAACGCTTTTAAACAATTGGAAGGCGCCATTACTCAATGATTTCTTTGCCATGATATGGTTTGGAAGACTGCAGAAGAAATGTGCCGAATATTTAGCCCACACCCATCCCAATATCCACAACGACTTGCTTTGTGGGAGTGCCGATATTATTTCCGTACAACCGATACATCGCTGCATTGAAATCGCTACTATCATTGATCAAAATCCGGAATGGAAAAAAACATTCCTTACGAGTGACCCTCAAGAAATTAATGATTTGCTCATCACAGCACCATATAAACCTCTGGAGAGGTTGATTCATAACTACATCCAGGATTTTGGAGAACGGTGCATTGGAGAGCTCAAATTAGAAACCATTTCCTACCAGCAAGATCCCCGGCTTTTCATCAAAGTAATTCAATCCTATGTCCAGCAAGGCATAAACAAATCCACTACCCAAAGTGGCTTAGAAGAGAAAATTAGAGAAGCCGCGGAGCAAACCATTGATGAGCAACTCAATGGGTTTAAAAGACAATCCCTATTCAAAACAATGCGAAAAGCAAGGGAACTGGTCAGTGCTCGAGAAAATCTCCGTTATGAAAGAACACGAGCCTTTGGCATTGTAAGGGCCATCTTTTCAGCCATAGGTACTCAATTCGAAATCAACGGAATTCTAAAAAATAGAAGAGATATTTTTTATTTAACCCTATCAGAAATTTTCTCTTTCATTGAGGGGACATCTGTCCAACAAAATTATCAAGCATTGGTTGATGTAAGAAAAAAAGAATACGATGCCTTCAAAAACATGACCGCCCCCGGTCAACGAATCAGCACCTACGGCACGGTGTATCATGGTAACTCGTTCTATGCAATGTCATCCCAAGACAATAGTGTAGAAAGTTTGCAGGGAATTGGATGCTGCCCTGGATTAATAACTGGAAAAGTCCGAGTCATCACCGATCCGCAATCCACCCACAGCTTAGAAGGAGATATATTAGTCACGTCAAGTACAGATCCCGGATGGGTAACGCTTTTCCCTACTGCGGCTGGGATTGTTGTGGAGAGAGGCAGTTTATTAAGCCACTCTGCCATCGTATCCAGAGAAATGGGAAAACCATGTATTGTAAGTGTTACGGGGCTTTTGCATCACCTAAAAACAGGAGATGAAATTCAGATGAATGGGAGTACAGGAGCAATACATATCCTAAAAAGAGCAGGTGAATGAGCGCTTTGAAAGAACCCATATTGCGTTACGCCAACTGCTGGGAAGATGCGGATATTTTATTGGAAGGATTGAATCCTATGCCCGGAAGTCGAATATTATCAATCGGATCTGCAGGGGACAATAGCTTTTCATTACTCATGTGCGAACCGAGTGAGTTGATTGCAATCGACATCAACTCCATTCAACTCCATTTAATCGAACTAAAAAAAGCAGTAATCTCTCATTTCAATCGACAAGAAACGCTATCGTTCCTCGGTTTTGAAACGGATCTGAATCGATTGGAGAAGTATCAATTAATTCGAGATTATTTATCCCCAGGTGCTCGTTCTCATTGGGATCATCGCTTGTCAGATATTCAAGAAGGAGTCATATATACAGGGAAATTTGAACGCTATTTTAAAAAATTTTGCAAATGGATTCTTCCCCTCATCCATAACAAATCAACGATTCAAGGTTTCTTTCATCCTAAATCGGAGCAAGAACAAATTCAATACTATAACGAACGTTGGAACACTTGGTCATGGCGTGCATTATTTAAAATTTATTTTAGTAAATACATGATGGCTAAAATTGGTAGAGATCCTGAATTTTTGAAAGAGGTTGATATTCACGTAGGTGATCATATTTTCGAAAGAGCAGAAAAGCAATTAAAAAACACATCGAGCTTTACCAACTTCATTCTTCGATTTAATTTGACCGCTCAATTTGACCGCTTGTTACCGCATTATCTCAAAGCAGAAAATTTTGATGTCATCCAAAAAAATATAGATCGACTGATAATTAAAGAAGGATATCTCCAGGATTTTAAAGGCACTTCATCCTCCTTCGACTGTATGAATCTCTCCAATATTTTTGAGTACATGAATCCCATCACATTTGAACAAAATGCTAAATGGATATCGGATGCACTCCAACCACAAGGTAAAGTAGCCTATTGGAATCTCATGGTGGACCGTCAATTATCTCAATTACTACCCACCCATTTTCAATACAATCAAGTGCTTTCGGATACCCTGAGTCAAAAGGACAAAGGATTTTTCTATCAGCGGTTCTTAGTCGAATCTAAAAAATGAAATCATTCATGTCCGGAAATACTGAGATACATTGCCTTATTCCCAACTTGGATGAAAAAAATTGCGCTCTTTTCAAAAGTGTAACCGAAAACTTACCCCATGAATTCCAAACATACGCAAAGAGTAATGAGAAGATAAGCACTTATATAAAATCGCATATCATCATCGCCCTTCAAGGTGAAAATCCCGTTGGTCGTTTGGTTTTGTATGAAAACAATAACATTCATTCCAAGCACCATAAGACCATTCTTCTGGGAAATTATGACTGTATAAATAATGACGCCGTAGCGCAAGTACTTCTTGAACAAGCACGACAGCTGGCAGATGCGATGGGATATCAATCGATGATAGGTCCCATCAATGGAAGCACTTGGGAAAACTATCGTTGGATTACCCAGCATAACCATCCTCCATTTTTTTCAGAACCAAACCAACCATGGTATTACCCATTACAATGGCGAAGTTTTGGATTTAGTACATTAACCACGTACTTCTCCGCCATAGATGGGGCGCTTACCGTGGATCATCCGAAAATATTAAAGAAAGAAAAACAACTTTTAGAAAACGGGTTCCAATGGCAAGGAATCAATATCACCCTGTTAGAGACCGAGTTAAAAGAGCTTTATCCAATAATGTGCAGAGGATTTGAAAACAATTATTTGTATAGCCCCATTTCAGAATCTGATTTTGTAATTAAATACAAATCGATGAAAACGATACTCGACCCGCGTTGGGTTATCAAGGCCATTTCTCCAGACAATGAAATCAAGGGTGTAATATTCACTTTTCCTGACTTGCTTCAGGAAACTCCCAATCGCTTAATAGTAAAAACATTGGTTATTGATCCAAAAGATCGAACCATCAAAGGTTTAGGCAGTGTGCTGTGTAACTTAGTGGTGAGAGAAGCAAAGAAAATGGGTTTTCAGTCGGTAATTGCCGCAATGATGCATCAACAAAACTTATCCAACAATATTGCTAAAAACTTTGATAGCGAGGCGTACCATTCGTATGAATTATTAAAATTAGCATGGAGGTAGCGACCATGGAAGTTCAAAATATTACTTTTCATTTTTTCCATTCCGCGAAACTTTATCCTGATAAAATCGCCATCCGAGAGGGGAAGCGGTGTTGTACCTATGGAGAGCTCGCACAGGATGTACTAAGAACCATCACTTACTATCGCAATTGCGGTATAACAAAAGGAGATCGGGTATTTGTCTTTGAGCCGATGGGAATCGACCTTTACCGTTGTGTTCTGGCCATTTTCAGCATGGGAGCTACAGCTGTTTTCATCGATGAATGGGTCAAAACAAATCGCTTGGTGACCTGTTGTGAAATGGCGCAGTGCAAAGCTTTGATTGGAAGAACCAAAGTGAGGATGCTCTCGTGGTGTTTCTCTTCATTTAGAAAAATACCGATTTACATTCATCCTTCGAGCATGTCACAAGAGACATCTGACATCTTGAATTGGGTGGAAGATGATCATCCTGCGTTGATTACTTTCACCACAGGAAGCACAGGCATTCCAAAAGCCGCCATTCGAACGCATGGATTACTTCAAGCTCAATTCGAAGCGCTCCAACATGAGACCCAGCCGCTCCCCCATGACACTTGCCTAACGACACTACCGATTGTCCTCTTGCTGAATTTAGGTATTGGATGCACCAGTATTATTTCGGTATTCAATAGCAAGAAACCAGAAAAACTTCAGCCATCTGAGATCATCGCCCTATTGAATCAAGAAAAAGTAAATCGACTAATCGCATCCCCTTATTTCATCGAAATCATATCGCAAAGACTCATTAGCAGTCATGAAAGCTTACCTGCATTAAAGAACATTTTCACGGGAGGTGCACCCGTTTTTCCGGGAGATGCAAGAATGTTTAAAAAAGCGTTTCCCAGCAGTAACATACAAATGGTATATGGATCTACCGAGGCTGAACCGATTTCATTGATTTCAGCTGATGAATTATTACACTCAACCCATAATGATAAAGGCTTACTTGTAGGAAAATTAAGCACATATACGAGGGTTAAAATCATCAAGATGACCTCATATCCCATTGTCATTAATGACAACGAATTTTTGAGTGATTTCGAATTAACGGGAGGTGAAATGGGCGAGATAATCGTTTCGGGTTCGCATGTCCTTCAGCAATATTTGAGTAACGCAGAGGCCGAACGACGCAACAAAATTAAAACGGTAGAAGGAATTTGGCATAGAACGGGAGATTGCGGATACTTAGACCATGATGGGAATTTATTTTTAATGGGGCGCTGTGAGTCCATGATTTACTTGAATGATGATTTGATATCTCCATTTCTTTATGAGCAAGCCTTCAAGGAGGTGAATGGCATATGCATAGGTACTGTAATGCTCCGACAGGGACAATTAACAGCCATTGTTGAGCCCCACTCTTCAACTGAACAAGAAGCGATCAGGTCAATTCTATTATCTCAATTTCCCAAACTTTCTACCGTTTTGTTCCTCAAAAAAATACCCCGTGATCCTCGACACTATTCGAAGATTGATTACAACCTAACCAGGATTCAAAGCGGTGATCTTTATTAATCACCAATCGCATATCTTACTATCCACACCTAAACGAATGCCATAAATACCATCTTTTTTAAGATAAATATTTTCAAAAAGCTGATCGCTAACCACCTTCTTATCCTGAAAATTATATAATCCCATGTTTTTGTATGAACCGTTGTTTCCTTGATAATAAACTGCAAATTTCTCGTTAATAAACTTCAATTCACCCCCTTTGGATTGCCATATTAAATCTCCATTGAGGTTGATTATCCCGCAATTTTCCTCACCAAAACGAATGGCTATATAATTCTTATAGCTATCCAATACTTCCATTTCCTTCTTAGATTCAAACAACTTTTTACCATCCAATGAAATCAAATAACAGTTTTTTTGAGAGCCTCCTGCCTTCGAATAAAAGGAATGATCAACTAAATAAACCGCTCCAGATTCCGTCGCCAATCGATTACTTATATTGGTAAAATTTTCATAGTCTCGATACCCGCACAATTCAGGCAAAGAGTGAACTCCTCCTTCCTCATCATACTCCTTTCTTATACTATTTCCGACGGGAAAATCGTATTGATACCAAGGAAGCGGCAAATCTATTGCATTCATAGAAACACTTCCATTATTGATTTCCGGCAATTCAAAAAGAACCTTTTGCTTATCAAAATTATAGACCACATAGTGCTTCGAGTCCTTTTGAATCAATGCTGTTCCAAAATAATCTACTTCGTAGCATGATTGCACCTCTCCCGGATAAATATCATTCTTTAAATTAATATCTTTAAGTCTTCTTTGAGAATTTCTCTTACTATCGTAATATTCCATTGAATAGCCGATGACATTACCACATAAGTTAGTTATAGGATTCAAATGTCCTTTCAACAAACAATCTTCAATCATTGTACCTCCAAACAACCCCTTTCCTGTGCCATTCACGATTTTACTTGAAGAAACATTAGATGAGTAATTCAAACACTTAAACCCGAGAATCAATTCATTCAATTCAAACTGCATAGCCTCTATGAGTTTTCTCTCAAAACTTCCATTCCTTAATTGTAAAAAATCAATTTCACGTATCTCGTCAAATTCCTCGGTCACGAAAGCTCTCTGATAAGTATTATATAGTCGCTCCTTGCCTTTTTTACTACGTACAATTATACAATGCGGATTCTTGGTATTTTCAATTGAACTATAATTTTCTAGGACCACCTTTTGCGTCTTCGCATCCATTAAAACGGTCGATTCGTCGGCGCTAACGTAATTTTCAACAAATCGAGAGGTGCTTCTATCGTATACGAATAAACCATTGTATCCAAAAAATTCTTTATAAATCGGTCTATAAATAAAATCCATAATTGCTTTCACCTCCTCAAGTGATTCTTCATCTGCATAAAAATCTATACCCGGCTGGAAATAACTAAAGCCACCTGATGTATACTGTCCCTGATAAAGTACATTAACAGAGGCCCACCTCGCGATAGCTGTAGCATAACTCGAATCTGTTAGGATAAAATCAGAGAACAATTTTGACTTTTTAAAGTTTTGAAGGAACCAACTTGCTAATTGCTCTTTCGTATAGGAGTGAAAATCTGGTAAAACTATTTCAGACTCCACTAAATTATAATTATACATCCGAATAGTATTCACATATGGACTTCGGGGATACTTTTTTAGATACTCTTCATATACACCTTGTGTATTTACACTTAACGCCTTCCAAAACATCTCTTTCATCTCATCTTCATTCGCCACCGAAATTGGCTGAATATTGGAGTCACCTAAAGATGATTCATCATTTTCATCATTCAAATTCTCGTCATCATTGGGTTGCTCATTCCTGGCCTTTTCCTGTAACCTCAGTTCTCTCAATCTAATATTCAACTTAACTGTTGACCGTAAATTTGGATGCTCTTTTATCCAATCCAAAATTTCGATCGAATCAGTGCTGATCAATAATTTATTACCATCTAATTCGGCGATACTATCAGACAGGATTAATGCTGCAGGGCAACCTGAAATTTGATCAAGCAATACTCTAAGCTTTTCAATATCCAACTGAACTAATGACTTGCTCGCCAAATTCTGACAAAAAACATCCTTGATGTAATCACAAGACAAGATACCACTCTCGCTCAATCCCTTGCATCGACTTATTAAAAATTCAACATCAAAGGACTCAACTCTTTCTTGCACCATAATTGTATCTCTTAAAAGCTTTATTTCCAAATTAAATTTGCTATCAGGAAACTCTCTCAGAAAAGCGTCAAAGCCGGATAAGCTTTTTTCCTTTTTTATTTTCTGATAAGTCAAATGTTCAATCCTTTCTTTTGCCAGAGCTGCTGTTTCACCATTCGGATGCTTTTTCAAATGAAACCGATACGCCTCTATACTATTTGACAATTCAGCAACTTTGTACGAAGCGCTATCTCTTTTATGTTCTATAAATTCTCGATGCAATGAATGTGGATACATCTCTGCAAAATCATCGAACGACTTCTCTGAATTAGACCTAACCGTTTCGCGAAAATCAAATTCTTCTAATAAATAAACTCCTTGTTGCAAATAGCTCGAGTTCTGATGTTCCCTGTTGTAATTCAACAGCGCCTCCCTAGTTCCCCTATTTTTTGCCACCACAAGCTCTAAACTATCCGACCAATCCAAAATAAGTGGATATTCGGGGTATGACACAAGTAGAGATAAACATATTTTTTTATAACTAAGATCTTGTTTTTTCTTAATAAAAGACAAGATAAGTCTAGCAACTTTGTCCTGCTCAAGCTCAACATCAAACTCACAAATCCCTTTATTCTCGCATAGTTTCTTCTTATCCTTTTCTATCATCACTTTCAAAAACGAGATAACCTTTTTATTGTATTGAAATGCTTTAATGGGCTCGTATTCCGTATTTCTTGTACTACAGAAAAATAAATGATTAGCTCGATAATAGCATACTTTCTCCTCTAAATCCATTGTATCCATTTTCAAGATACGCTCCTTCGCATCAAGAAAATCTCCTTCCTCTAATGCCCTTTTAACTTTTTCTAATTGTCTATATTGGCAGAATAAAGACTGAATATTTAAAAATAAAAGGGAACAACATAAAAGTTTTTGAAGTAATTTCATTTTAGTTCTAAAAATGTGACCAAAAATAAGGGATAATTTAGAAACCGCTTACAATAGCCAGGCTTTCTTGACTTCATCTATATTTAATATAACAGGAACCAATTCGTTCGCGAGATTCATGATCACTCCAAAGCAAATTCTTTGCATGTAACACTCTCCTCAAGAGACTAAACTCCTCTTACTTTGCATCATCATCTCCAACTGATTAAAAAAACCTAACATATTTCGTTGAGTAATGAGTCCTTGGCGCTTCAAAAAAAATTGCTTCTTTGTAGCACATTGATAACAAAATAAACCTTTACATTATGAAATCCGTCAAACTAACGATTAGTCATCTTGATCCCCAACTTAAGAGAAAATTCTAGTCTTCTCCGCTACGTTCACTAAATCCAGCCATGACCGTTAGCCGCGGGGTTTGTCGCACACGATGGCACGTTCCTTCCGAATGAGCATCCGTTGTTTGAAGGATTAAGAAAAGGAACCTCACTGCGTTGATCGATTTTTTTTCGAACCTAATCCGGCTATCCGTTCCAAGTCCTCGGGTGCTGCGCACCCTGCGGGCTTTCCACTACTATCCGGGGTATGGCTCCGCAATCTTGGGACAAAGGGACACAGGGACATCTCCCCTCCTGCCTGAGCGAAGCGAAGGAGAGGAGAGGTGGACAGACGAGCGCAGCGAAGGCTGGACGGGGTGGCACGTCTCGGCTGAGCTTATTTTTTCATTTCCCTTTTGCAGCGCTGCTAATCCTTCAGGCATCGCACAGAAAACCCCATCTGGGGATAATCTATCATTCTTCCGATGCTCGCATCGGAGTCTGTTAATACTCGAACAATGGCATTGGTACCTGACGCCGTTGAACTCCATATGTAGGCATAATTATTTAATCCCGCATAAGTGCCATAATTGGTCCGCAATCCTCCGGGCACTGCAGTAAAACCAGAACTGTTGGTTGCACCTACATTAGGAGACATCCAAAAGGAGGTGCTCTTCAATGATCCTCCCTCACTAGTTCCTCGGCTCCCCGTATTCGACAATACACTAGCCGACATGCCCAATGAATTTTCCAAATACATCCATTCACAATCCGAAGGAACGTGCCAACCCGTTGGACATAAACCTCGGGTATCCACCGTTGCATGCCAATTGTACAACTTACCATAGTTCTGATCATTGATGGGCAAGTCGTTATAGATTACATAGGCTCCATAACTGGCATTGAACCATGAATCATAGTTGATACCAGTTACGATTAATGATCCATCGGCATATTGATCGGTTGCCAAATTATCTGCAAACCAACACTGTCCGCCAATTTCAACCAAGTCATACACTTTACCATCGTAACTTAATGAATTTTGACCACCGCATCCCGACACACTGATCATTTGATTGGCGCATGTGCTCACCGTGGGTAATAGTTGAGATCCCAGCCCACTGCTGTTCACGGGTGTTCCGATACATTCACAATTAACTGAGAACACGTCATTATAAGTGTTAACATTACCATCATCACAACTCGAATTAGGATACAAACATGTATTATCATTTTGTGTTGCCGCATTATTGTAATTACAAGCCTGAGGATCCGTACAACCTGCAACGATGGGATAATTCGCCGCACTGATTCCAGGCACGATGGCAAATTGGCTTCCAACAAAAAGTGTATCTCCAACTGTACTGACTCTCGAGGGAACATCTGCTGCGATCAGAGCATAAGGTACGCTCAATAGTTGTTGAACCCCTAAATCAATAACACCCATCATCACATGTAAATATTTCGCGCTATTTCCCCAATTGATGTTTTCAAAGTTGCCTTCTGATACAACGCCATTGCCCACCACACAAGACACCAATCCTTGTGCGTTGCTGTTGAGAGAATGACTTTCTTGATACACCACCGTTCCATTGGCAGTGCCGTCATGGATCATGAATGTCAAGCTCACAGCACTATTCGCCATTAACGATCCATCTGCATTGCGCATCACCGCTTGGTAGGGGATACCTTGAGGAGCCTGGGCGAGAATGGATGAGGGCATGGAGAGACCGGCAAAAATTAACAAAATGCAAAGGGATTTCACCCAATTAATTTCTTTTCGAACAAAGTGCATGAACTTCAATATCCCCCTATTTTGATCTGCAGGAAAAGATGACTTTACCTTCCGCATTAAATTATAAATTAGAATCATAGGTTAAATTTTGTACCTTCAAAAATAGGGATAAAATGAGATTCGTCATTTTTTTTTATTAATTCAGAAAAAAAAACTTTTTTAATAAAATTTGCCGATCGGATGTAATCCACCTACACTCTTAAATGGCCCATTTTCGATTTTTCCACGTGGTATTAAATTTAATGCATGGGAAATGAAAAATCGAAAATCATCATTATTTTCGTTTCATGAAAACCTATATGCTCGTAATCCTTTTGGGATGTTCTGCGCTGTCCGTCTTTTCCCAGGCCCCTCAAAAAATTCCGTATCAAGCCGTTGTCAGAAACCTCGATGGTTCAATACTTCCCAATGAAAACGTCTCTTTTATTTTCACCATAATAAAGTCCAGTGCACAAGGGGAAGTGGTTTATCAGGAGAATCAAACGGCACTGACCAACGACCAAGGTCTCTTCAGTGTTCAAATAGGATCAGGTAGCACTTCAACAGGATCTGTTGAAAATATTGCGTGGGGTGAGGATATTTATTTTTTACAAATCCAGCGCAATGTCAACGGGCAATGGATAGAGATGGGCAGCCAACAAATGATGAGTGTTCCCTACACTTTGTATGCGAATCAAGTTCCTTCTCGCGTAAGTCAGACAGGTGATACGTTGTACGTAGGTAAAACTTCCGTGATCGTCCCCGGCATCAGCGCGGCCAATGCTCCTGCTCCTGTGCTAGGATGCACCGAGCTCAATGCTTGCAATTATAATCCTGCGGCCACGCAAGACGACGGCAGTTGCGTGATCACAGGCGCCGCATGTAACGATAATAATGCCAACACCGTCAATGATGTCATCAACGCGCAATGCAATTGTGCGGGTAGCACCTTGATCAATGGGCTGTATTATGTGGGCAATGGCGTTACTGACATAGATGGGAATACCTATAATTCGATTGTCATCAACGGACAAGAGTGGATGGGAAAAAACTTAGCCGTTTCCAAATACCGCAACGGCGACCCCATTACCACGGGACTCAGCAATACCAATTGGGCCAATACCACGACCGGCGCCTACGCCATTTATGGTGATCTTGCGGCCAATAATACTACCTATGGCAAGTTGTATAATTGGTATGCTATGACCGACAGCCGCGGGGTTTGCCCCACAGGATGGCACGTCCCTTCCGAAACAGAATGGTTTGTTTTAGAGAATTTCTTAGGGGGTATTTTGGATGCTGGAGGCAAGATGAAAAGCACTACCGGCTGGACAGCGCCCAACCTCGCCGCTACCAATATCAGCGGATTTACGGGCTTACCCGGTGGATACCGTTTGGTGAACGGCACGTACAATCATCTGGTAAGCTACGGTTATTTCTGGACCACTACCCCTTATGATCCAGACCCCAACTTCACTTGGTATCATGCATTAAAATTTGACGACTCCATCATCTTCCGTTCACAGTTTTTGAAAAGAGCTGGGATGAGTATCCGTTGTTTGAAGGATTAAGGAAAAGGAGCCTCACTGCGTTGATCGATTATTTTTTTGGACCTATTCCGGCTATCCGTTCCAAGTCCTCGGGTGCTGCGCACCCTGCGGGCTTTCCACTACTATCTGGGGTATAGCTCCGCATTCTTGCGACAAAGGGACAGTGGAACATCTCCCCTCCTACCTGAGCAAAGCGAAGGAAAGGAGGGGTGGACAGACGAGCGCAGCGATGGCTGGACGGGGTGGTCATTTCAGCGCGAGAGCGAGAAACAGAATTGGAAAGAGAGTTACTTCAACCGTGCCAATACCTCATTCAAAAAATCATCGATCCTTGAAAAC
>CAZJCQ010000052.1:0-4914 GCA_964544665.1 uncultured Chryseobacterium sp.
TGACCACGTCATGCTCTTCAAACTTCATGATGCTGTGGTGATCGTGCAATAACACAGAGGTGTCCAACACGAAGATTTTTTTCTTGGAAACAGCCATTGTTTTTTTTGAAAAATAGGTTACTGTTTTGGATGTTGTTGAATTAGTCCATGAAAGTTATTCACCAATTCATGATGGCAAATGGAGTTTTATTATTTCGTCAAGGAATTGTAAGGATATTCTGATGAGCTGTTTCAAAAAAAAGTTTACTTTAGTGCGATGCCCGCGAACAAAAACGCACTGAAAAGATACATGATCATTGATGCGGTTTTGCGCAATAAGATGAAACCCTATCCCACCATGCAAAACATTTTGGATGCTTGTGCGGATAAAGATATCTATGTGACCAGTGAGTCTATCCAAAAGGACATTGCATTCATGAAAGGAATGGCACCCGATGGTTTTGATGCACCTATTGAGTATAATCGAACACATAGAGGATATGAGTATGCCGATCCAGAATATTCCATCATGAAGGTAGCTTTATCAGAGGATGAAGTATTTGCCGTAATGGAGTCATTGGATCTAATGAGAACAATGGGAGGAGCCAACTTTTCCCACAAGTTCAATTCGGCCATGGAAAAAGTTCTTTCCACATCGATGGAGGAGTTTGATCAAGCAAAGCGCGATATTCCAGTATTGCAAACGATGTCTATGCCAACCAGCAGAGGTTTTGAGCATTTTAATCTAGTATATAAAGCTTGTCAAATGGAGTTGCCTATTTCTTTTATTCATTACTCCTATTTGAAGAGATTGTTTAAACCCATTATTCTTCACCCTTTTTTAATCAAAGAGTTTGACAACAAGTGGTACATTTACGGATACTCAGAGTCGCATAAGAAAATAAGGGTTTTTGGTTTGGATCGTATGTATGGACCAATGTTGTTGAAAAGGAATTTTATCCCCACCGATGTGAAAAAGATAACCCCTTTGGTGACCGCCACGTATGGGGTATTTATACTAAAGGGTGCAAAGAAAGAAAAAATAAAGATTTTAGTCAGTCCGTTTGTAACCTCGTACTTCAGTGCTTATCCCATCCACGAATCTCAGGAAATAAGTAAATTTAATGGTGGGGCATCCATGATTACTTTTGATTTGATTCCCACATTAGAATTGGCTAAACTGTTTTTATCGCATGGTAAACACTTGACAGTAGTCGAGCCCGATTGGTTCAAGGGGGTTTATGAAAATTTATAAGATGGGGAAGAAGAAAAAATCAATGTTATTTCATGTGAAAGCGGGACAGGGTTCACGGATAAATCCAATGTTGGCAAGGGTGTTTATAGAACCGGATCGAACGCGAGTCGATTTTGCTTATCAAGTCCTGAAAAAGTATGTTCGAGGCGGTTGGATACGAATTGCTCCTTACACGCATATTAAAATCGATGGTATCGATAAAAAATTTGGACTGATCGAAGCGATTGGGATTCCAATCTCCCCTAATCGCCTTGAATTCGAATCTAAAATGGATTGGCAATATTTTACTTTGATTTTTGAACCAATCCCCCTGACTAATTCGGTGATCAATATCCTCGAAGAGGAAAATCCATCCCCCGATGATTTTAATTTTTATCATGTCGAAATTAATTTAGACGAGGGAATCGAAGTGATTGATTAATTTTTTTTATTCCGTAAGTAGAATACGGAGTGGTGTTTTCTCTTTGCTGAATAAATACAAAAGCATATGAATACCACAGCCATTAGTCGAGGGTCATCAGATCCCCAAAGTGCAGCAATGCCAATGATTCATTTATCACAGGATGAGAAACGCAAAAGGAATTGGTTTGAATTTCTTCAGTTAGCCATCGCAGATCCACATTTTTTTAGATTGGATACTTCTCCTGTTTATTATGATGACAAGAGTCCATTGGCGCTAATGAAGCGATTTCCGCAAAAGAAGGTCATTATCGATTTGTCCAATCATGAAGGAATCAGCATGGTTCGTTCTGGTTTTTTGCCGGTACCACATCAGCGTGCGTTTGACTTAGGGGTAGATATATATCAAATGTTGTTTGGGGTTCGACCAATGATTCACAAGCAACGAATTAATGCGAAACGAACGGAATATTCGGTTGATTTTGTTTCAGAGGATTGTCAAATAGTTTTGAATAGAAGTGGGTATAAAGTGCTCAATCCACTAGTAGGTGCTTCCGAGGTAGATTTGAGGATCGAAATGGATCAGTTTAATGCGGATAGGCCTTCTTTCCATCCAAATTTTTCGGACGTTTATTATCCTTTTATTCGGGTGACCAATTATTTAAGAGATGGGAAGCAGTTTTCCATGGAGTTGGGTTATTATCGTTCACGCTGCTCGAATGGCTTATTGATGGGGCAGGAAACTAAATTGGTTTTTCAGCATAGCTATTTTGTGAGCACTTTTGAAAATATCAGATCTTCCGCGCGTTTATTCTTCACAAGAAATGAACGTGCATATTATGGATTGGCTGAACAATTATGGCATATGCTGAACATTCACGTTCCTGAACAGAAAATGAGGTTGATTACCATTGATATTTTTCAGGAAATTATTTTTAAACGAGAGAAGGAGGAGCAAACGAAACTTTTAGATCATCTCAATGCATTGGTAGCTCAATATGTCGAGGAAATTGGGGAAAACATGAACGCGGCGGTAAATGTTGCTACCGATTTTTCTAAAATATTATATGGAAGTACTGTTTCCGTGAGTTGGGTAGAACAAATGACATCCAATTGGATGGAGGTCTACTTTCAGCAGAACAGAGATCCTTATCGCTATTGGGACAGAATAACGGAACTCGAGGCACGTTTAAAAGCCCTATGATATCGTATTAAAGAAGAGGGAGTATTACATCATGGAATTCTGATTAATTTTACCAAATGTGCAATCCTTCTTCTTTAAAATTTTGCAGTTGTGCAAATAAAATGGAGAAAACCCAAAATTATTGGCAACTTCATCGGCCCAAGCCAGATGGACCCTTGGTCATAATTGGAATGCTTTATTATTCAGTATTAAAAGATTTACTGGTGCGAAATTGGGGAAGGGAGATTTTAGCCACGTTGGAAAAGGCAGATGCGTTTGATTTTGATTATTCTCCGGAGGAAGGTGATGTGTTGACCATTTATATTCGTAATCAAGCAGACTTGGTTTTTCAGGATGTTGCCGATGTTAATAAAGGTAGTGGAAAGAAGTTAGCTAAAAAAGTGGTTATTCAATTTTCATATACCGATAATAAATGGAGGTTGGAGCCATGTGAGGATGAATCTTTATCACTTAATCATCGAAGACTCAAAAAGGGAGTTTTTTGCTGAAATAAGTCTAATTCAAAAAGGTAAGGGTAAATAGTTTTGATAGAAATGAAGTCGGCCTTGGTGCATCGACTAGGAATGATTATTTGAATTCAAACTTAGTCTTAAGATTTTGAAATGGTTGCTCTAAGAAGACCCATGTTATCCTGGCGATGACATAGGTGAGTCCGCCGGATATTAGGATAAATAAGAGTTGAAACAATAAAGGGTGTAAATGGTCAAGGTGCATGAGGTCTTTCGTAATCCATTTCCATTGATGCTGAAGTAGGTGATGAAAGATGTAGAGGGCGTAGCTATATTTTCCGAGATTAAGAATAATTGGATTTTCAAATATTATGGACGTTACTCGAATGCGATGTTTTTGAATAACATGAATCAAATTCGTAAAAAATAATATATTGATGGTGTAGGAATATGCTCCGGCGTATTGATAAATGGTTTGAATACCACAAAATCCGGCCATTAAAAACGCCAACCATGCCAGCCATTTATTGTCTAAATCAACCCATGCGGCTATGGATAATAGCATTAATGAATAAAAAATCCAACTGTGATTTCCACTAATCTGGCCAATGATCATGAAACTGATTCCCACGAATGAAAATAAATATTTCAAAACATTCCAAGCAGATAAAGAGTGGAAATGGAGATTATTTTGATAAAGGCTTGCGAGTAACGCACCGGCCGCTAGGCTGTCCATCCTGGCGGGAGTCATTACATAAGAAGCCATCGATTCGCTGTGCATCCATAGACCAATCAGTTCGCGTAAACTGGGCCCTGCTAGGAGCATGGCGAGGCAAAGTATGGAAAGTATTCTACGGGGTAATAGATAGACAATGAGGGGCCAAAAAATATAGAATTGTTCTTCTACGGCAAGCGACCAAAAATGACTAAGGCCCAAGTATCCACCTACATTTAACCATCCATCTTGTATGGCCATTCCGATGTTCGAAGTATAGGTAAAGTACCAAATAAGGTTTTGTCCATGATCATCCTGAGAGAAAAAAGTAATTCCCAGCCAGACGATGATGAGTACGAAATAATAAAGTGGAAAAATGCGCAGCGTTCTGCGCATGATGAAGTTTTTAAAATAGTTAGACTTTTCTTTAGATAGAATTAATATGGTGGTAATCAAGAATCCAGAGAGCACAAAAAAAAGATCAACCCCCATCCAGCCATTTTTAAGGAACTTCCAAAGGGAATAATTTTCATATCCCTCTATGAACATTAAATGACTGGTCATCACCATCAATACGGCAAGGCCTCTCGCGCCATCAAGGCTGTTTATTCGTTGAAGCATCTTCTATTTTTTTTGAAATAAACTAACCTCGTAGATTTGATTTTTGTAGGTGATTTGTGAACTGTCTATAATATGAAATAACTCGTTGTAGTGATCTTGGTTAAAGAAAGTCTTTGGCAAACCTGCTTCAGAATCGCAATAGGTATCCCAATAAATGATGTCTCCAACATGAAATTGATGGGTAAGGGTGTCAAATTTGATCTCGCTGCATTGAGCAGAGTCGTAATTATCAAGATGGAGATCAACAATCACTTGGGGATCGAAAATATGGATTTTGTGATGCTCATTGAGT
>CAZJCQ010000052.1:4924-17710 GCA_964544665.1 uncultured Chryseobacterium sp.
GATGATCTTTCAAGAATTGGGAGGCAATAGAGCGCATTTCTGCAGGACGATCAGGAATGAACGGATTGAGTAATTGGATAATGTAACTTATGTTCAAAATGGTCCCAATTATAAAGACGGCGGTGATGATGGGTTTAAACTTGCTAGATAACGATTGATAGAGATAATACGCTCCTATGGCAGCAATGGGGGTTATCCCTCCGAAAACCCGCTCTAACCCGAGCGATCCCATTATGCCAAATTTCCAAAATATTACATGAATGAAGAGGTAAATAAAAAAGGTCGATAATGAGAGGAGAAGAAAGTGGTGAGCATTTTTTTTGATTGTCAGTTTTCGAAATTGTAGCGCCAAGAAAACGAATATCAATGTCAATGGAAAGCCCAGCCAAATTCCAATTCGCCTGAAGAAATGCAACCAATCTCCAGAGCCGTAATGACCGTCGTGATTTAGATAATGGTTGGTTCGGATGACATAGAGTAAGTCACCATGGGTGATGCCGGTAATCAGGGCGAAAAGGATGGTGCCAAAACCGAGAAAAGTACATTTCCACCAATCTCGTTTATTTAAATACAGGAGGCAAAATGGAATCCACATAAAATATCCTTCATTCCTAACAAATGGGAGCAAGGATAGCACGAGCATCGTTAAAATGAATCGGCTCTCTAAAAAAAGAAGGATGGATAAGAGGAGGATTAAAGCAAACAATGGTTCTGTTAAAGAAGAGGTTGCGCACAAAAAGTAAATGGGTGAGGATAGTATGAAAATGATTTCAACCCAACTTGGAGCGACATGGAGTTGACGATAAATTCTTCGGGTAATCAAGACAAAAATGGCATAGCATATTACATTGAAAAGTTGAGCCCCTTTGTATCCAAAATAAGATAATGGTGCACAAAGCACACTGAATAAAGGTTTTCCCCAAGTATCTAAACTCAGTTCTGGGTGACGTATTAGGTGATGCGAGATTAAATAGTGTTTCCAATTATCGTATCCGCCGTATGCAAAATCGAAGAAGATAACTAAATATAATAATAGGGTTAAAGTGAAAATGAATACCAGGGAATAACGATGTTTCATCAAATACTCGATTGTAGAGTTTGTAAATTTTGGTTGGGGTTTCAAAATTAGTTAAGTTTATTGCTGTTAAAGCCAATTAAAGGGTTAAATCTAAAATAGATATTCGATTATGATTCATTACATTATAATCGATACGGAATTTGAATGCAGGGTGGCGATACCGAGGTGTTTTTTGCCAAATATCATAAGGTACGTTGGGCTCTCGGGTGTATTGTGCGATCCACAGAATTACCTTATTTAAATATTTATCTTGAATATATTTTCGGTAATGTTTCTCATCACAATAAACAATGGGATAAACGCCAATCTCATTTCGAATGGTTTCCATAAATAAATCAATATTGATTTGTGCCACCTCTTCGGTAGCGGAGTAAATCTGATCTTCAATATCAACTACAGGAATCAGTTGTCCCTTTCGTGGTTTGATGGTGGAAATGAAGAAACGTGCTTGTTCTGCTCCGTTCACATTGTATCGAAAAAAATGGTAACCAGAATAAGGTATTTTTTTTTCTTTGAGATGAGAGGAATATTCACTGAAACGGCTATCCGTAAAGTGACTACCTTCTGTGGCTTTTAAAAACACAAAATTGGGAACATGAGGGTCTTGGAAGTGATTCCAATTAATTTGTTTTTGATGATGACTGATATCAATACCCCATGCAGGAGTGGATTGAGGATGTCGAACGATGTCGGGTGCTGGGATTTTTATGACAGGCGGCTCAGGCGGTATCCAAGAGAAGTTGTTGAGCCAGATGGCCATACCGATACTCAATATTAAAATTATCAATCCTAGGAACCATCGAATGATCTTTGAACGACGTTGATTTCTTTTAATCACAGAAAAGTTATTTCGTCAAAATCCAAGTTTCAATCCCCTTCTCCAAAAGCTTTGATTTCTGAGCATCCGCTTCCGATTTGTTCGCGTGAGATGAAATCGCTACTTTGTAAGAGTTTCCCATTTTACCGATCGATATTGGATGGTATCCTTGTGCCGATAATTCTGCGATTAATGAGGAAGCATTTTCCTCGTTGTCAAAACTTCCTGCGATGAGAAAAAATTTTTGTGAATGATTTTCAGCATCTTTTTTCTTTTGTTCTTGTGAATTCGGTTCTTTTATTTCTTTCTTTTCCTTGGAAGAGGTCTCCAAATGGATGTCCTTGTTTTCATCATCAATGGCGCTTTTATCTATGATAGCATCTTCTGGAAGCCTCTGCTGATCGGGAGTTTCGGAAATTACAACATCTTCATTATTGGAGGTTGAAGGTGTAGAAGAATTTGGTGTGGGTATGGAGTCCGCAGTCGGTTGATCTAACTCTGCTGCATTTTTCGTATACTCTTCTGTCGATTCAAGAGATGGTTGGTTCAGATATTGAACGATAGCGATGGATATCAGGATAATACCAATGATTCCAATTCCCAGCATGATACGCTCACCAATGAGGTAATTCCTTTTGAGTCGACTTCTCGAGAATGGTTGGTTCGGGGAAGGGGTATTTGAAATGGGCGTTTGTTCCTCCATGATAGTGCTAATTAATAGCGATTAAAATTAATCTAAAATAGAAAATGGGTATCAGATTTATCACTTAATAATCAAATAAAAGATGTTGACACTCAAAAAATCGTCTATTTTTGTTAGTATGCGGAGGGTAATGATATATCAGGTGAGTTTCATCTTAGGAATGATAATTTTTACGATGTCTTGCTCCGAAAATTTGAATCCATCAAGTGTTAACCATCCTACGAAATTAGATTCTACCGCAGTGCTATTGGAGCAGGCGTTGATTAAGCTAGCTGGAGACTCGAGTTTACAGAATTTCAACGCATGTATCGCACTTACCAAGAACGACTCATTAAAGCAAGTGTTAGAAGCAAGGCGCAGAAAAATGTTTACTTCTTTTTCTTCCTTTGAAAAGTTGAAAATCAATGCAGAGGCGGTCGTTAAAATCAATCCATGTTATGGACCGTTGATAATGAAAATTGATCGTATTCATAATGAACATTATCAATGGAAAGATCTTTTTAATGAGAAATTTGCTGTTAATGATTATAGAGCACGCCGTTTTGTGATTGGCGACTTTAACACGAAGGATGAGGAGGGACATTGCAAAGGTTGTCAGGAAGAATTTCCAGACATTTGGGCATTACCAGAATTAAGGGCCTTTCTTAAAATTGCCGTGGAGAAGAAAGTGAATTTATATGATGATGCTTCTATTCAATCCTGGTTTACAGGGCTTTCGCGCGAGGAGCAAAAGGTTTGGCAAGGCATGACATCACTTTGGAAGAATTTACGCGATCATGTTGAGTCTTATCGAACACAACCCTTGAAAAAAGATACTGTTATTGATGTAAAAGGGAAGACCTATTGCATCGGTCAACGTTTATGTCTTTGCGAAATTGTCGGAGACACCATTATAAAATATGCTCAGTTTGTAACTTCTTCAAAAAATGCCGCGGCTCCTCAAAGCAACCAGATCGATTTTGATGGACAACGAAGGTATTATGCTCCCATGAACCGGCTAACAACTAGGTATTGGGATGATCGATTAAAATATGATTCTTTGGATCGAAAGAGAGATGAAGAATTGTGCTTTTCTTCGAGCCATGTTGTCACTTACAAGGGAACAGTGCCGCTTCCCAACTTCATGCACATTATACCAGATGATGCATTCCCTGGAGCAAAAGGTTTTGTCAATGGAATCCATGAATTTGCTGTTGGAGGAAGTGCTCCAGGATTGTTTATGGGTACCCCCGTTAGTTTGGGTTGTGTGAGATTGCACGATTACCCCTCTAAATTCATCCGTTGGTGGACACCTGCGGACGCCAAGATGTTCATCTTCTATGAAGATAAACGATATCAACAGAAACCTTGATTAGGGTTGTGATAGTACCCAGTGATATACCGCTAGTCCCAGGTCTCTCATAAAAGGCATTGCCACTCCGGCATAAGGATATTCTCCAGATCCGGCGATGTCGGAATTGTTGGTGTATAATTTTGCAGAGATAAAAAAGGTATTTCCTTTATCATCTTCAATCATTGCGCTCTCTGCGGTGTAGCCGTAAGCAAGCCCGACAATATTGGTGATACGAAGTTCGGTGTAGTTGGTATCCGCCTTGTCCCCGTATACAAAGAAATTATAATAGTGATCATGAAATCGGGTGTCATTTTTCCAAGTGTCATGCAATTGACCTGGAGCTAGTTGCATGCTTTCCATCATCCATTTTCGCTGTTCATCGCTAAGATTTAATTTAATCTCTGAGGCCGTTGGTAGACAGAGAGCAATCAATAGTTCATGCACATCTTTCATTAAAAGACAATTATTTTGGCTAAAGTCTTTGGGAGTGTTAATGAGTTTCTTTCCCTCTTTATGCTTTTTACCGATCCCCATTTCGGACATGGGTGGTGTATACATTTTATCGTAGCATTCTGCAGCTTGTTGGTAAAGGATCTCTGTTCCGTTGATAAAAGCAATGGTGTTGACACATCGACTTTCTTCTACTGTGCATCCATCGAATTTTTTTCTGATAACAGCCTTGGGCATATTGAGTTCTTTGAATCGTTGCACATAGTAGGCAGGACCCACCCATTCGTATAGTCTGGAGTAGGCGGAGTTGTCACTAACGGTTAGTGCTTTTCGAATAAATCCACCGAGGTGGGGTAGGCCATTCTGATTGAACGCATCTTTTTCTAGTGCCTTTTGACAAGGTCCGTTAGAAGAAAAGCGCATGGGAGTTTGCAGATTCAATCCAGGAATTTGCAATGCGTTGATTTTCTCGCAGGCAAATATGGAGGTAGGAAGTTTTACAAGACTCGCTGGATAAAAATACAGATTAGGAAATGGTTGAAAGGCATGATGGTTTCTTGAATAATGTCCGTCTTTCTTAGTAATGACATCTACAATGATTTCTAATTGATACCGCTCGCTATCTTTAAAAACTTTTTCTAAAGCGGGTGTTGTTCTGAGCAATGTATCCCAATCTATCTGCTGGGCGTGGCTATTGGTTAATGCAAAAACGAACGAAAAAAGTAAGAAACGCCATGGTTTCATTGCATCGGTTTTTTGGGTAAGAAATAATAAATGATGAGCCCGGTAGCAATAATCGTAAACCCTATTATACTTGCCAAGTATTCTTCTTGTACAACGCTGTAGGTAATCCAAATATTGGATAGAATAAAAATAATGGGGGTAAAAGGATAACCCCATGCTTTGTAGGATCGATTCAAATCAGGATTTTTTAGCCTTAGAATAATGACCCCTGCTACGGTGAGCGTTGCAAATACGATCATTCCGAGCGTGGTGTAGGTGATAATGGATTGAAAAGTACCGGTAATTAAAATGAATATGGCAGTGAGAGATAAAATGACGAGTGCATAGCGTGGAACGTCTGATTCATCTGCCTTTAGGTGCAGTCTCTTTAATATGGAATAGTCTTTAGCAATTTGATGGATGACACGGGGGCCTGCAATGATCATCGAACTGATAGAGGAAATCAGGAATAAGCAGATGATCAGATTGAAAAAATAGCCAACCTTACTTCCGAATAAATGTGTAGCTACAATCGACCCTAACTCTTTTTGCTCCATGGTTTGCGGGTCTACCATCAATTCAGCAACCGGAGCCGACTTTAAAAAGACCATGTTGAGAAGCGTGTAGATGATGGTAACCACGGTAGTTCCAATCAGAATAGACAAGGGAATGTTCTTTTTAGGATTGTATACCTCGGATGAAATATAAGCAGAGGCATTCCAGCCAGAATAGGCAAAAGAAACGTAAACCAAGCTCAAGGCGAAACTTTTGGAGAATACATTGTCCAATGTGCTATCTGTAAATCCAAAGGAAGCGGTTACATCGGTATCCATTACAAAACCGGCGGCAATAAAAATAATCAGGATTACCACTTTTAGTGCGGTAAATATTTTCTGAAATCTTCCACTGACTTGATGGTTGATCGCGTTCATTGCTGTAATAAACAAGATGAGCGCAATTGCAATGTATTCGACTTGAACGCCACTGAAAACTTTCTTGAAATAGACGGCAAATAAAATGGCGTTTAATGCGATGGGTGCGGCAAATCCGATGGTAGCGCTGAGCCAACCGGATGCAAATCCAACGGATGGGTGATAAATTTTCGACAAGTACAAGTATTCACCTCCTGACTCTGGATAGATGGCCCCAATCTCGCTATAACAGAAAGCTCCGAAAAGCGCGATAATACCTCCTACCACCCACAATGCGAGGATGGCAAAGAAATCAGTGATGCCTAATAGCTGAAAACCTAAACTGGCGAACACTCCTGTGCCGATCATATTGGCAATTACTACAGAAACGGCAGTGCCGAGTGAATACTTTACTTTATCCATTGATTCAATTCAAGTGAGCAAAAGAAATTTATTTTCTTTTTGCAAAAATTAGATGCGGCTCGTTATGTGAAATATTATAACCGATACGGAATGGAAGAGGTTGGCTCTCCCTTCTGCTAAACTCGGCCCTCAAATCGGGCTGCACACGTCCAGAGAAAAGTCCAATGGGTCGGGTGTATTTTCCATAAAGTTGCGTTTCCCATTGCTCGTTGTTAACATATTGAAAGGGCAGACCTGAATCGTCTTGTAAGATGTACTTCGTTTTATTTAATATCAAATCTCGAATATTAGAAAATCCTGAATTGTGCAGTAGGTAAGACGCGGCCTTCAAGAATACGTTTTTATTCTCGAAGCTGGAGAAATAAGTATAGAATTTGGAATTAGGAGTGAGCCCACCATTTGAAAGATCAGTGCTGTAATATTCAATGGTTTTCTTGTTCTTTTGATCGGCATCTGTAATCGAAACTCGCACACCTTCGGCTTCACCGTATTCGCAATTGATTACTTGCCCTTGATCATTTAGTCTAAGGTATTGGATATTCGAGATTAAAAAGGCTTGTCTTCTTGCGTAGAAAAGTATCAGTGGCAATACACCGTTTAAGTCTGATTGATGCAATTCTTTCCCCATGCTCAAAGTCATGAAGTATCCGCTTCGATTAGAGGTGTAAAGAGAGGATTTGATTTTTTTTACGTAGGCGAAAAAATTGGAATCAATGGTTTTATCCGTATCAATGGATCCGACAGGTTCTAATCCGATCATCACAATTTTATTACTCTTGGGAAAGAAATTATTCGAATACAAAAAGTCGGCGCCGGCAAAAGGGTAAAATAGCATTGCACTATCCATGGGAGCCAGCGGTGACTCATCGCGCCACTCTTGTATGGGTAGAATTTTTTCGCTGACCACTTTCTCCCATTCTTCATTAATGGCATTTTGAACCGAAATCCAACTGTCGTTATCTTCTAATTGACTGCGCAATGCATCGGGTAGTATACCGGAGATTAACGAGGAATATTCAGTAATTTTTGTATTATAAGCGATTGGGATACGCTCCGGCTCTTGGGTTTTCAGTGAATCTTTGAGGGTGCTATCGATGGCCGGTTGGTTGTTAGTCGCGGGAGAACTAAAAGCGCCTTTAAGGTAATCAAAGGATTGAATGCCTCGCAACAAGATGATACAAAAAAGTAGGCTGACCGATGTAACGATCGTTATTCTCTGCCACGGTAAACCCTTTTTTAATAAGTCGGGTTTAAGATCCATTTTGATCGCATCAAAATCGGGAATCTCATGGATACTTTTCCACTCATTGGTTCCTTGCTCGCACAACTTACTATGAAAGTCGATCTTCCGGTCTTTCAATTCTTCTATCGAAAAGGGCCCCTCTAATTTGGTTCCTGTTTGGATATAGTATTTTCTCATCGTTTGCAAAAGTAATTAACAATTTATAAACAATTCAAAAAAAGTATACTTTTGATTTAGAAAGCGACAGGCTTGAATAAAGAATTTTCGATTTATTGAGATTTTTCAATCAATACAGGAATAATCAAACGCGCTGAGCGATGAAAAAAATATAGGTTCCCTATTTATTAAGGAAGTACTTTCTGTATAATCTTGCACAAAGATTAAAATCTCAGGAAAGAATTGGATTTTGTATTTAAGTAAAAAAGCTGAAGGGCAAGTAAACCATTTAAATTGGCACTACCCAAGCGTCAGAAAAAGTGTCTTGAATCCTAGGCTTTGCTTGAATGGCTTCTTTCCTTGTTTTAAATCCAATGGCAACTCGATAGTTACCTTCATGAGGAAGTTGCTGAGTATTGTTATATCCCTCTTCTTTCAGCTGTTTGATTAAAGTGTTGGCTCTATCCTCATCAGTAAAGCTTCCTACCACGATGTAATATGATGTATTATTTTTTATTGCAGTTTTTGATTCGGAATCGCTGTTTTTAGTGATTGGATTAGATACAGGGGTTTTTTCCTGCGGTGTGATCGACTGAAATTCTTTGGTATTGGCAGTGTTTACTCTTTTATTAGTAGGCGGAATACTAGCGGTGATGTTTGAGTTTTTTTCTTCAGCAGCCTTGCTCAATGCGGGTTTTATTTCCATTTCGTTCATCACTTTTTTATTCAAGTGCTCAGCATACTGAACGATCCATATCGCACACAATATTACGACGAGCGCAACCAAACCTGTCCTTAAGACTATGGTTTCTACTTTGTTTTTTTGATTTGTAATGACTCGCTCTTCGGTTACGGTTTCTACGATTGTCGCATTTTCTGTGGAAGATTGAGATGTGCTGTTTCGAACTTCAGGTTCGCTTTCTGTAGTTAGAATCTCATCAATGACGTAATCTTGGCTCATAATGAAATAAGTTTTGAAGTTTAGGTTGTGCAAAAATAATTATTTTTTTAAGAAATACGGCATTAAAATAATTTTTTTTACTTTAAAGTAATATTTTTTTTAGAAAAACTTATTTGCTAAGTTATTTTCGATGGTTCGGAATGAATACGTTTTTCTGTCCGTATCTAGACTGAGGAGTCTCTCTAATAAGTTGTTGTAGAGTACTAGTAGTTTATCTAAATGAGAGAATTCCTTCTTCCCTGGTAATAGGTCAGGGGGTGTCAACCTTTTTTCGCGTGCTTAAAACTGTAATAAGTAACGAAAATGTAGCCAAGTGTGAGCATGAAATGGAACGGAAATAATCCGAAATCCACATAGTAAAAAGCCAAAGCCAAGCCTGTCCCAAAATAAAGTACAAAGAAGGCTTCTACAAACGTTAAGGGTGCAATTTTTACTGCGCGATATTTTTTATCGGTCCATGTTCCTTTCTTTCCTGTGCTGATGGCAAATTTGGGTGTTCTCACAAAGGCTGATTTTTTCCCGGTCAATCCCTCCATTACGGCAACTGCATTGTGTAGACTTAGTCCCATACTAACGGATAAGAACATCGGGAAATCCATTACGAATTTTCCAAATTTTTGAAAGAATGGGGCAGGAGGACGCGATACCCAGTAAAAATAGGCGAGAATAAAAAAGCTCGCCAAAAAGGCACTGGCTGCGATGAATAAATTTTGGATAAGCTCGTTGGATTCAAATTCATTTTTAATGATCAACATGGGTAAACTGAGCAGCGAACAGCCTAGGATTGAAAGAAATACTACGGAGTTTAATAAGTGAAATGCACCGTGAATTTTAGTGCCAAAAGAGATATTCTTCGCTTTAATCACTTTCCCCATATTTTTCACGGTGCATTCAGCGGCCCCTTTGGTCCATCGGAATTGTTGCGCTTTGAGGGCGTTCATTTCGGCAGGAAGTTCAGCCGGCGATCCAATCTCTGGAAGATAAATAAATTCCCAACCTTTCAATTGTGCTCTATAACTGAGGTCTAAGTCTTCTGTGATGGTATCGCTTTCCCAACCGCCGGCATCCGCAATTGCAGATTTGCGCCATACTCCGGCAGTTCCATTGAAATTGATGAAGTGATGATCGGCATTACGCCCCATTTGCTCCACAGTGAAATGCGCATCCAAACCAAATGCCTGCAGACGGGTTAGTAAAGAGTAGTCCTCATTCAAGTGTTCCCAACGGGTTTGAACCACTCCAATTTTGTCATGTAAAAAGAAGTATGGCACGGTTTGTCTCAGAAAGTCTGGACGTGGTATAAAGTCTGCATCAAAAATACCCACAAATTCGCCCTTACAGAATTCCAGACCATAAGCTAAAGCGCCAGCTTTAAAGCCTGTATTTTTTTCACGCTTGATTTGTACGATATCAATACCCTTGGCTTGCCATTCAGCCACTTTTTTTCTTCCTACTTCTAAACTTTCATCTGTGCTGTCATCTAACAATTGAATTTCCAATCGGTCCTTTGGGTAGTCAAATGCACATACTGCATCTATTAGGCGTTCTATAACATACAATTCATTATATACCGGAAGCTGAATGGTGACTTTGGGCCATTCCTCATCTGTTAAAATGGGCTTTTGAAGTTTTCTGCGATAGCTTCTCGTAAACTGGATCGCTAAGTTTAATTGAACCAAACTGTAAAAAAAGATGAACAATAAACATGTCCCATAAATGGCAATGGCAATGTATGCTAATGTCTCCAAGGTGATGGTTTTTTAATGAAGGACAAAGGTAATGGAAATCTACCTTTCAGCACACATTCGTGATTGTATTCCATCCCAAAGGCGGATACGTTGACGATATCCTGCTTCGATGATATGGTTCACCTCTAATTGTTTCTGGCGGTCATCATTGATTAAAGACTCTGTCATTTGTAAGGAAAGTTGGCCATGGTGATCGCCATCTAATTCAATATGCCTTTGGAGATAATAAAGGAAAGTTCCCAAATTTTGATGCTCCTCATTCAATGATTTTATCAATGAAATAAACATACTCGGGATTAAGTCTTCTCGACCATATGTAAATAATGCAGCCAATTCATGCACTCCGCGATGCTCAATTTGTTCAAAGGTAAAAAGAACAAAATCTGATGACTCTATGGGGACATCCGCTTGCTCAAGGGCTTCTTGCAGTGAAACGCCAGCAGAAATGAGATTCACGAAACGGTCTATTTTAAGAGTCGACGCCCCGGCCTCTTTCATCGCTTTTAGGTACAGCTCGAAGTGGCTGATATATTGACCCTCAGGATCTATATCACTTTCCTCTCCAAGAACGATTTCATTGATGAAAAATCGAGTAGTTGCATTTCCTACAGGCGTCCATGGTATTTGTGTGCATGTCAGTTTGTTTTGCAAAGTTTTCAAAAGCGACATGAAATCCCAAACGGCGAAAACATGACTCTCCATAAAAATTTGCACATCCCTAATGTTGGTGAAAGCTTGATATAAAGGGTGATTTGCTAATTTTTCTTTCGATTGAACAGGCGCTGTGATTTCCATAACTAAATTTTCGCAAGATTAAAGAGAACATGGGTTCAACAAAAAATCACCTGCCTTCTACGTGTAAAATTCGCGTGTATTTTTTCAATGAACGCAAAATGATGAAAATGACAAAGGCAATCGAAAATGAATACATCCAAAAGGGATGAATGAGTTCCTCCCAAGAAGTAAAGCCAATGTGTATATAATTTTTGAAAAGGTCGATGAACGCAAAACTCAAAAAAATGGCGAAGAATCCATTGTATTCTCTTTTGAAGACGTTTTTTAAAGAGAAATTCCATGAAGGGCTTACCCACTTTCCTATTGAGGGCCAAAATGCCGGCGTCTTTGCAGCCCAATCCAAATATACTTGACCAAATTTACCTCTTAAGAAAAACTCTTCAGCAAACATGATGCGTTCGTAGTAAATCCAATAAATGAGACAACAAACCAAAGTAAACCAATGGTTTCCTACGTACATGATGATACCTAACCACATAAAGAAATTACCTAAATACAATGGGTGTCTTACGGTACTGTAGATGCCTGTTGAATTCAGCACCTCTGCAACCTGTCCCTCCTTAGTGTTTCTGCCGGAGGTACCCCTGGGTGTATACCCAATGGTAATGGCGCGAATGATCAAACCGATAATCGAAATAGCGACGCATATCCAGGCAAAAGTGTGGTTAAACAAAGGGAAATGTGAATCTTGTT
The DNA here is from genome assembly GCA_964544665.1 of uncultured Chryseobacterium sp. Lineage (GTDB taxonomy): Bacteria > Bacteroidota > Bacteroidia > Flavobacteriales_D > Sanyastnellaceae > CAMCTV01. The sequence goes on from CAZJCQ010000052.1 coordinate 16,959, forward strand.
CAAAACCAATGACTGCTGCCGCCATCACATAAAGGACCAAGGGGAAATAACTACGACCCTTGAAAAGCCAATTACCTGATCGATCAAATTCTTCTATTAGTGCCATGTGAAAATTTTTGCGAAGGTAATGAATTATATAGGTTGAAGAATTTTTAGAAGTTTAATCAAGATGTAAATTACCTGTTTTTTCGGATGAACCTAATGAGGCACAAGAGGGCTTTAATGCTAAGCCAGCAAAATAAAAACAGCAATATCCCAGATGTATTGGCCAAAATGTCTTCCCAATCAAAGTCCCCATGAATTCTTTTTTTGAAAAATCGATTCGAATATTGTTGAAATGCTTCAATAAAAAAACCAAAGCCAGATAAAGCAATTCCGCTCAGAATGTTTTTTTTAAAGGACCATTTACTCCATGTCCACCATATGAACAACATACTGAAGAAATAAAAGGCCAGGTGCAATTCTTTGTCAAATCGGTGCAAAGATTTTGGCAGTTTAATCATGAATCCAATGATAATGATCAAGGTCATTATAAGGTAATAGCGGCTTTTATTTTTGGGTTTCATGGATGGGATCAAATATAAATCCTTTTGTTGCCAACGAGAGGGACAGATTCGTAGATTTCAGTGGATAATAAAAAATCCTGACTTTCGATCAGGACTTTTTTGTGACACCGTAGGGATTCGAACCCCAAACCTTCTGATCGGTAGTCAGATGCTCTATCCAGTTGAGCTACGGTGCCATCGCATTTG
>CAZJCQ010000053.1:0-16701 GCA_964544665.1 uncultured Chryseobacterium sp.
TATCGTAATTTTTTAGTTCACTTGCTACACTTTTTGCGTATTCGTTGAATTTTTCGCTGACAGGAAGCAGTCGAACTTGCTCTGGGGTTAACCAAAGTGGAAATTGCCCGGCACAATGCTCGATTAAAATAGCCACAAATCGCTCCATTGATCCAAATGGAGCCCGATGTATCATTACCGGACGATGCTTTTGATTATCGGCTCCCGTATACTCAAGCTGAAAACGCTCTGGAAGGTTATAGTCTATCTGCACGGTTCCCAATTGCCACTTTCTTCCTATGGCATCTCGTACCATAAAGTCTAGCTTGGGACCATAAAATGCGGCTTCTCCCAATTCTACTACGGTTTTAAGACCCTTCTCATCGGCAACCTCTTGAATTGCCCGTTCTGCTTTTTCCCAATTATCGTCAGATCCAATGTATTTCGCTGGGTTATTTGGATCACGTAATGAGACTTGGGCCAAATAATCATGAAAATCTAAGGTTTTAAAAATATACAAAACAAGGTCGATGACCTTGCCCACCTCTTCTTTTACCTGATCTACTGTGCAAAATATGTGTGCGTCATCTTGAGTGAATCCACGCACCCTCGTTAGTCCATGTAACTCACCGGTTTGCTCATAGCGATATACCGTCCCGAATTCAGCTAATCGCAAGGGTAAATCTCGGTAAGACTTGGGTTCTGCCTTGAAAATTTCACAATGATGTGGGCAGTTCATGGGCTTGAGCATGTACACTTCATCTTCTTGCGGAGTTTCGATGGGACGAAAGCTGTCTGCTCCATATTTGGCCCAATGTCCGCTGGTTTCGTACAATTCTTTGTGGCCAATGTGTGGCGTAATGACTTGTAAATAGCCTGCTTTTGCTTGTGCAGCTTGTAAAAAAGCTTGAAGTCGCCCTCTGAGGTCGGCTCCTTTGGGAAGCCAAAGGGGAAGACCACTTCCCACCTTTTGCGAAAAGTGAAATAGCCCAAGCTCCTTTCCGAGCTTTCGGTGGTCTCTTTTTTTTGCCTCTTCCAATTGCACCATGTATTCATCCAATTCTGCCTGTTTCGGGAATGTGATGGCATAAACACGGGTTAACATTTTGTTTTTTTCGTCGCCTCTCCAATAAGCACCTGCTACATTCAATAATTTAGCTGCCTTGATAAATCCAGTGTGAGGAATGTGTGGACCACGACATAAATCAGTGAAGTTTCCTTGGGTGTAAAATGTAATTTCTCCATCTTGTAACGCCTCAATCAATTCTAATTTATAGGGATCACCTTTTTCGGTGAAATATTGAATTGCTTCGCTCTTACTGATTTCCTTTCTGATATATTCGTTTTTCGCTTTCGCTAACTCTAACATGAGTTTCTCTACCTTCACAAAATCGTCTTGTGAAAAGGAGTTTCCTCCAAAGTCTACATCATAATAAAATCCATTTTCAATAGGAGGTCCAATGGCCAGTTTGATTCCTGGATAAAGCGATTCTAACGCCTCTGCCATAAGGTGAGCTGAGCTATGCCATAAAGTAGATTTGCCATCAGAGTCGTTCCAAGTAAGTAACTTGAGTGTGCAGTCGGAAGTAAATGGACGACTCGCATCCCAAACTTCGCCATTGACTACTGCGGCCAATACATTACGAGCGAGTCCTTCTGAAATAGATAGGGCGATTTGCATGGCACTTGTGCCATGTTCAACCTGTCGGATGCTGCCATCCGGTAAAGTGACGTTTAACATGAAATAATTTTAGGATAGCAAAGATAAGTCGGGATGTTCCTTGAAATTATCGGACTAACTCAAATTTTCTTTGTCTGATCTTAAATTCAACCCTTCTATTTACCGCACGCCCTTTTTCGGTTTCATTGGTGGCTGCCGGTTTTGTACTTCCAAGGGCTACTTCAAAAAAACGATCCGATGGGATTCCTTTTCTGGTTAAATAGTCGATAACGGTCTTAGCCCTCTCCTGAGAAAGGATTTGATTGTATTCTTGTCCCCCCACATTATCAGTATGTCCTGAGATCTCCATATAAATCGCCTTGTTCTTTCGCATGATGGCATAAACTTGATTCAACTGATGAATAGCAGAGTCGGTAAGCGTGAATTCATCAAAATCAAAATGAACGTCGTCCAAGAAAATTTCATCAAACTCCTGGAGCTCCAGAGGCGGATCTACGGCTATTTCGGCCAATTGCTCATTAATACAACTGCATTCTGCTTTATTTTTTATAGGAATAACAGAGACATCATCGATAAAGAGATATGAAAAATCTTTGAAAGAAGGTGGATTGGGTTCATTGGTCCTCCGAATGAGTTTGAGATCAACATCCTCATTGAAGTTTCCGATGGTTATGTATTGTTCACCGCCTTGTGCAATGTACAGATCACTGAGCTCGGACCAATTTTGCGCATCATCCAACATGTTAAATTGGGGGTTATTCATGGAGGTTGATTTGATACGAATAGGCTTGGTTCCGGGTTGACTGAGGATCGCTTTGCTCAGCGCAACTCCAAAACCATCGTGAACATATTGGCAATTATCTGCGGCTGAATAATAAAGGGTGATACACACCATTTCTCCAGGAGCTAATGGTCGGGATAATTTTGAAAATACATATTCTCTGTAACGGCTGTTGTTGTTAAGGTAGGTACCCATTCCAATATAGGCGTCTCCGGTTCGTGCGTCCTGGCTACCAAATATGTTCTCGGGCACTCCGACAGCTTTGCTGCATCGGTGAAAATAATCAGGTGTGCCATCTCCTACTTGTTTCCAATTTTTTATGGTCGTCAGCATTTGTGCAGTGAAATCTCGAGGGCAAAATTCCTTTTCCTCAAAACTTGGATTGACCACCAAATTTTGGCTAGTTCCGCTCAAGTAGAGCAGCAGCAGAATCAAGCAAATCAGCGGGCGCATGCGTTGATAACGTAAAAATGAGGATTTTCTGTTAAAAAAAAGAGAGGAATTTCCTCTCTTTTTCAATCCTTAAGGGATTACACTAAAAATAACCCTTCGGTTTTGGGCTTTGCCCAATGGAGTACTTTTGGTATTTGCGAGTTCATTGGCATCTTTGGAGTCTGTAGAGATTCGACTTCCGTCCACGCCCTTTTCCATCAAATTTTGCTTTACAGATTCGGCGCGCATTTTTCCAATTTCTTTTAACTCAACCTTGATTTTTGCTTCTTCCATTTCATCTAAATCCGCATGTCCAGTAAGCATGATTTTCATTTTTGGATTGGCTTTTAAAATAGCAGCCGCATCTTCTAAATCAATTTCAAATTGAGCAGGAATGGATGAACTTTCTTTGGAAAAGTAAACAGCTGTAGCCGCAATAAGCTGATCGGGTTTCATTCCTTCTGCTTTCGCGCTGGAACGGCTATAAATGTAGTCGGGTTCTTGATCTTTCTTGCCATCACAAGCACACTCACTTTTGGCTTGAATCGGAACAATAGAGATGTTATCTACATAGTAGTAGGACCCATTAATGGGAGCTCCAGCAGGTTTGACAATTGGTTTACCCGCTTTTTCCATCTTAAAATCACCATCATTTCCAAATCCACCAATGGTAATGAAGTTTTCATTTCCTTTTCCATAGTAATGCATGCAAACAGTTGTCCATTTGTCCATATCTAAAGTTGGGCGATTGGCATTGGGAACGATAGTAGCGGGATTTACGATATTTTGATCATCTTCAAATTGAAATTTCTTGTCTCCAATTAGCACACCAATGTTGCTGGCGGCTAATTTGGAATTTTCAGAGAGACAAATGGAAAAGGTTACACAATACAATTGATCCTTCACCATGGTTTTTTTTAATTTTTGCGATAAATAAGTACGATTGATTTTAGGATCTTTACTGTATCCAACAAAACCTGCATAGTTGTTTCCATTCTGTGCAGCTTGATTTCCTAAATCATTGTCTGGAGCGTTTATTTTTTTATTCTTACTGTTTCCGGCAACAAAAAGGTCAGCTCCTGTTTTGCAAACGGACATCCAAGGTTTGCAGGCCAATTGGAGTTGTCCGCGATTTTTTAACGCCTTGGCATCTACCTCCTCAAAGCTGCCATTGACCACTAAGTTGGGATCCGTGTCTTCTACTTTTTCTTTCTTGGCTTTTGTTTCTGCTTTTGGACTTTCTTTCTTATCGTCCGTTTTCTTTTGAGCATGGATGGTGAGTACTCCCAATAGGAGCATCAACATGATGAGCATTTTAGTTTTCATTGTGGCTAATTTAAGATTTTTGTATCGTTTCTATGAAAATTTTCAATTTTTTTGGGTCGATGTCGGGATATACGCCATGCCCAAGGTTAGCAATGTGTGGGTGACCATCGAATTGTGCGAGCATATCCATAGTGGTGCGCTCAATGCTTTCAGGGGTTCCATACAAGATGGCGGGATCTAAATTACCTTGTAAGGTTTTGTTGGGGAATTTTAATTTGGCATCAGCAGGATGGACGGTCCAATCTAATCCAACTACTTCACAGGATAAGGATTGAATACTCTCTGCTGCAAAATACCCACCTTTCGCAAAATAAGTGGTGGGTACGGAAGCGGGACATGCTGTAATGATTCTTTCGACATGAGGCTGAATCATGCTCGCATAGAGGGATGGATTCAAAACCCCCGCCCATGAATCAAACAATTGAAAAAGATGAATACCTGCCTTTACTTGTGCGTTCATATATTGTATGGTAGCATCTGTAATCATGGATAGCAGGGCATTGGATAGTTCAGGGTTCTCCACGAGCATTTTTCTTGCCAAACTAAATTCTTTGCTCCCTTTCCCCTCTATCATGTAACAGAAGATGGTCCAAGGTGCTCCCGCGAAGCCGATCAAGGGAACGCGACTTTGAAGTCGATGTAATGTTTCTTCAATGGCCTGGGTGACGTAATCAAGATGCGAGGCAATATTTGAGGTGTCAAGTTTTTCTAAGTCTTCTCTGTTCCGAATGGTATTCGGAAAGGACGGACCTTTTCCCTCATCCATTTGATAAGGCAGTCCCATGGCTTCAGGTATAACGAGGATATCGCTGAAAATGATAGCCGCATCTACACCTAAAATATCAACGGGCTGCACTGTTACCTCTGCAGCTAGTGCAGGGTTTTTAACCAATCCAATAAAACTTCCAGCCACCGCTCTTGTGGCTCGATATTCTGAAAGTATCCTTCCGGCCTGGCGCATTACCCATACAGGGGTTCGTTCCGTTTTCTCTCCTCGAGCGGCCCTGATCAGTAAATCATTCTCTAAATTCATGAGACAAAGGTAAGGGGATAATCAATGGAGAATTTTGAAAACCAATTCTAATAAAATGTCATTATAAGAAAGGTGACCCGCATCGACTCCCTTGGATCGCTTATCGGCTTCATGCAAATACCCGATGATGCGATCTAATTTAGCGGGGCTGTAATTTCTTTCAGCAGTGATATATTCGTTACGTGAGTAGTTGTTAAGTTTAAGTTGTTGACCCACTAGGGTCTTGTTTTCAGCGCTTACATAAATATTCATTCGGTTGAAAAAAGAATACAACACTCCTACAATGGCTGGAATAGCATGCTCTTTCGGATTACGAATAAAGTGCTCTACAATTCGGTTGGCTTGAATAACGTTTTTTTCAAGCAATGCTTTTTGCAATTCAAATACGTTATAATCCTTGGAAATACCGATATAATCTTGAATGATTTGTCCAGAGATCTCCGTTCCCTTTGGAAAAACGATGGATAATTTATTGATCTCATTCACGATTTTTGATAAATCATTTCCGAGATAATCTGACAAAAGTTGACTGGTGTTTTTTTGTATTTTATATCCTTGATCCGAAACGTATTGTTGAATCCAATCTCCTACGCGGTCGGATTTGATTTTTTCTGCCAAGAAAAAGACCGTTTTTGATTCAATGAGTTTGGAGATTTTTAATTTTCCATCGGGTTTTTTTCCTCGATATTCAAATACCAGTAGGGTAGTAGTGGTGGGTTGTTGAATGTAACTCTCCAGAGGTTTGAGTAATTCAGATTTTTTCCATTCCTTTAAATCTTGGGCCTCTTTGATGATAACGACCTGATGGGATCCCATCATTGGAAAGCCTTTTGCGATGCCAAGAACCTGTTGTAACTCAACATCTCGACCGTAAAAAATATTCAGACCAAACCCCCTTTCAGATTCATCTAAAATTTCATTTTGAAAGACTTCTGAAATTAAATCGATGAAGTAGGTTTCTTCTCCACACAAAAAATATACAGGCTGGTATTTTTTAAGTTGAAGATCTCGTATGACTTGTGAATGTGTTACTCCCATTTGAGGTGTTTCACGGATTGCCCGTCGTTTTTAATTTCTTTCAATGCGTCAATTCCAATTTGGATGTGCAAATCTACATAGTTTGCAGTCACTTTTTGATCACTCTCACTGGTTTTCACTCCCTGCGGTATCATGGGTTGGTCGCTCACTAAAAGTAAAGCGCCTGTTGGGATTTTGTTATAAAAGCCAACCGAAAACAAAGTAGCGGTTTCCATGTCAATAGCCATCGCTCTTATTTTTCGCAAATATTCTTTGAATGGTTCATCGTGCTCCCAGACTCTTCGGTTGGTGGTATATACCGTTCCGCTCCAGTAATCTAAATTTTTATCCCTAATGGTAGAGGAAACCGCTCTTTGAAGTGTAAAGGCAGGTAATGCCGGAACCTCTGCGGGAAAATAGTCATTACTCGTTCCTTCCCCTCTAATGGCAGCAAGCGGTAAAATAAAGTCTCCAATTTTATTTTTCTTTTTTAATCCACCGCATTTACCCAGAAATAAAACCGCTTTTGGCTGAATGGCCGAAAGTAAATCCATGATGGTGGCGGCATTTGCGCTTCCCATACTGAAATTAATCATGGTAATATTGTTAGCGGTTACAGTGGGCATACTGCGGTTGGCGCCAACAATTTCTACATTATGCCAAGCAGCAAACTTTTCTAGGTAGTTATCAAAATTCGTGAGCAATATATACTCTCCAAACGACGCTATTGGGGTGCCTGTGTAGCGAGGTAGCCAGTTTTTTACAATTTCTTCTTTTGTTTCCATACTTCAATCTTCTTCCACATTATATTTGAACTAGTGTTAGCGCTAAATTTCCCTCAATATACATTCAAAATTCGTCACGGGAAGGAATCTCTCGAAATTTTTTGCTTGTCCCGAAAAAAATGGTTGATCTTGACTCCAGAAGAGTGGGTTCGTCAGCACGCTTTGGCTCATTTGATTCATTACGGAAATTATTCGCCTTCTTGGATGAGAGCAGAAGTAAAATGGAATGATGAAATGGGCCTTAGGTCAGACATCGTGGTTTATCGGCAAGATGGAACTGTATGGGGTATTGTAGAGTGCAAGGCACCGCAGGTCGGGCTCAATGAAGAGGTGAGTCATCAAGTAATGGTATATGCTCAAAAGGGTAGTCCGGATTGGGTGATCATTACGAATGGGCTTCATCATATTATTTGGGATAATCGATCGAAGGGTTGGAAGCCAGATTGGCCCATGAATACTGAATGATTATATTTGCCAAATGGATGAAAATACAGTCAAGGTTACAGTCATTGACCGAGTAGGAGTGTCTCATGAACTAGAGGCGCCAACAGACATGAACATGAATATGATGGAGTTGTGTAAGAGCTATGATCTTCCTGTGGAGGGTACTTGCGGCGGAATGGCGATGTGTGCCAGTTGTCATATGTATATTCAGTCTGATCACGATTTGGGAATGCGAAATGAGGATGAAGAAGCCATGTTAGATCAAGCCTTTTTTGTAAAAAGCAATAGTCGACTGGGGTGTCAATTACATATTGCAGCAAACTTCGATGGTTTAGTGGTGCAGCTTGCCGAAGTAGGTCAATGAACAAAAATCTCCGGATTTTTTAAGTTGCCTGATTCAACCAATTTTTTGAGATGGGCATTTTTCCGAGCCGTATTCCATAAGTTGACATGTCCTTGATGATGGGTGTCCGTTCCCAAAAATGAAATAAGTCCCGAATCAATTAATTTTTCAGACATTTTCTTTACCATTGGACCATATTGTCCAGTAAGGCTATTGATATTTAATTGAAGCAATACATCTTTTTCCGCAACGTTTTCATAGTTGGAAAACCGTTCGTGCCAATAAAGATATCTCTCCGGATGCGCTAAAACTGGTTGATAGCCATTCAGCTGTAATTGAAAAGTAGCGTTCTTGAAATAATAAGGTTCAGAATCAAAAGAAAGTTCAAATAAGACATGATTACCTCCCCACGTTAGAATTTCTTGACGATCTATCAATTCCATGAAATGCTCATCCAAGAAATATTCGGCGGCCGCTTCAAAATGTACTTCTATGTTTCTTTTTTTCAATTCCGCTATAACCAGATCTCTACCGTGTAAAATAATTTCTTTGGTGTTGGGATAGAGCTCTCTGTAAATGTGCGGAGTAGTAATAATGTGACGATATCCGAACTCATAAAGTTTCTGAATAAGTTGCATAGAATCCTCCATGTCCTTGGCTCCGTCATCAATACCGGGAATCAGATGGCTATGCATATCCACGAGCACGGTACTCATATCAATAGGCTCAGCTTCGATTTCTTTTTTGGAGGAGGGTGAAAAGAGTCTTTTAAGAAAGGACATAAGGCGAATATACGGCTTTTTATTCTATTCTAGCAGGTGTGAGCTCACCTGCAAGTGGAGTTATCAATAGATTATTTTTTTCTTCGTGCGAAACAGGAAGTCCCAGCACATGCATCATTTTTGCCACCGCTGTTTCTGTAGTCACATCTCTCCCACTAATGACACCTATTTCAAATAATTTTTGAGCGTTTTTATATAAGGCATGGTCAATTAATCCTTGAGAGCATTGCGAAATGTTCAATATGATCACTCCTCGCTCAATCAAATTCGCTATGCCTTGAATCAACCAGTCTTTTTGAGGAATCGTTCCACTTCCGTAACTTTCGATAATGAGTCCATTGATCGGAGTTTGGGCGATTGCCTCGAAATAGTGCGATTGAATGCCAGGAAATATTTTGAGAATGGCAATGTTTGCATCGAGTTGATCATTAAAAAGGAGGGATGAGGTATGATGAATCAACAATTCTTCTCTGAATTGAAGATGAACTCCAATTTCGGCTAAACTTGGAAAATTAGGACTTTGAAATGCTTCAAAACCTTCTGCGCTGAATTTGGTAGTCCTGTTGGCCCGATACAAATGGGAGCCAAAGTAAATCGTAACCTCCTGTACCATGGGTTGATGATTCTTTTCGGCACAAGCAATTTCGATCGCAGTAATTAAATTTTCTTTGCCATCCGTTCTTATTTTTCCGATAGGAAGTTGCGAACCTGTAAAAATGACCGGCTTGTTTAGATTGCGCAGCATAAAGCTGAGTGCAGAGGCCGTATAAGCCATGGTATCCGTTCCGTGTAAGATCACGAATCCATCGTAATCTTCATAATGTTCGTGGATAATCGAAGCGATTTTCATCCAAACATGGGGGTCAACATCACTGCTATCTAATGGATGAGGGAATGGTGCGATGTCGATTGTTTCTGTGAGTCTTTTGAGCTCTGGTAAATGCGCTAGAATGTTTTGAAAATCAAAGGGCACGAGGGGGCCTCCAGGAAATTGTTCGGTCATTCCAATGGTGCCGCCTGTATAAATTATCAAAATCTTCTTTTGTGTCATGATGACAAATTAAACAATGTTTTTGAGTTGATCGTTGTAATCCTCGCAATTTCATCAATCGGTGTTTCGTAAATTGTAGCCACTTGATCACCGATTATAGGTAAATAGGAACTTTCGTTTCTTTTTCCCCGGTGCGGCGTAGGTGGTAGATAGGGGCTATCGGTTTCAAGAATAATATACTCCAATGGTATTTGGGATAAAAACGATCGAACTGGATTGTTTTTATAGGTTATGCTCCCACCAATTCCGAATTTAAAATTTTTCATTTCTATGATTTGCTGAGCATGCTCCCATGTTCCGCTGAAACAATGAAAAACGCCGCTTAGCTTTCCATCGATGTGGGGAAGTAATAATTCGATAATTTCCGCGGTCGATGCTCTCGAATGGATAACCAATGGAAGGTCCCATTTTTTTGCCCATTGAATTTGAACCAAAAAAGATTCTTTTTGAATTTCAAAAGTGGATCGATCCCAATGCAAATCAATCCCAGTTTCTCCTACTGCGCAAAATATCCCGGGAATGAATTTGCTTTCGAGTATCTCCAGCATGTGCATAAAATCTTCTTTTACATCACACGGATGCAGTCCAATCATAGGATATAATAGGCCGGGATGTGCTTGGCATTTTCGCATCATGAGTTCAAATGATGGCAGGTCGATATTCGGAAGTAATAATGGAGACACACCGTTCATGGTTGCTCTTTGAATGACCTCATCAAAGTCGGCTTCAAATTCTTGTACATACAAATGGGTGTGTGAATCTATCCAATTCATTTAAAAATCTTTTGTGCAAACTTAATGTGCAACCATGGATGGTTGGGGTCGGTCTTTGTTATAAATTTACTGAAAAATAAAAACATATGCGTAAACTAGCTCTATTCTTCTTGTCTATTGGGGTCTTATTTTCTTGCACTAAGTTCGAAGAAGGTCCTTCCATTTCTCTGTTATCTGTAAAAAATCGTTTACAGGGAAAGTGGAAATTGGAAAAGTATCTTTTGGACGGTGCAGACTCTACAGAGAGTTATCTAAATGGCTATAATGAGGAGTGGGAGTTTTTCAAGAATAAAACCTTGGTTTACACAAAGGGGCAGCAAAATCCAATCGATGGTACGTGGGATTTACATGAGACCAATGTCGTGGTGAAGCTTCAGATGATGAATGGAAATTTTGAGTATTACGAATACGATACCCTCCCCCTTATTCGCTTGACCAATCGTGAAATGTGGGCGAGATATGAAAATGGAGTGGAAAAGCAGTTTATTGCGGAATAATTTGGTCACCAGGATTCTCATCATTCGTTTTTCTTCAATTGGGGATATTGTTCTGACGACTTCCTTTTTACGTCAATTAAAAGAGCAGTGGGAAGGAGAAGTAGAATTACATTTTTTGGTCAAAAAAAAATTCGTTTCTGTATTAGCTCATAATCCAAGAATATTTAAAATTCACTCGTTTGAATCTAGCGTTGCTGAATGCTATGAAGAACTCGTGGAAACTGGTTTCGATTATATTTTTGATCTTCAGGCAAATCTTCGCTCTTCCTTGGTGAAGAGAAAATTAAAATCGCTCTCCTTTACGGTCGATAAAAGAAATTTTGCAAAATATCTTTGGGTGAAATTTGGAATCAATGGCACTATTGGACACATCGTGGATCGTTATCGAGCCACCGCCAAATTGTTTTCAATTAAAGAGGATCATGTCGGCTTAGAATATTACTTATCAAAAGATGATGAGGTTCCCTTACCAACGCAATCTTTTGTAACGGCGGTATTAGGAGCTACTCATTTGGGAAAGCGCGCAGATGCCCGGCATTGGATCAATTGGTTGGGCGAGGTGAATCAGATGGTAATTTTATTGGGAGGGGAAACGGAAATCGAATTGGCGGATGAAATAGCGAAGCATTGCGAGGTAATCAATTGGACGGGAAAACTCACTTTGGGTAACAGCGCTTATGTTATCAGTAGAAGTGAATGGGTAATGGCAGGAGACACGGGTTTGATGCATATTGCTGCCGCATTCAAGAAAAATATCATCTCATTGTGGGGATGTACCCGACCATCCTTAGGAATGGGTCCATGGCTACCAGGTCAGAAGAGTATCGCGATACAGCCATTGGATCGTATGGAACGACCATGCTCAAAGCTGGGTAATCGTTGCAGATTTGGATGGGATAATAAATGCATGCACCAAATAAATGGCCGTCAGATCAAAGAGGCCATAGCCGCTATTGAGCAGGAGCATCGAACAGCGCCTTCAGCTCAGTAGCTTCAACAGGCTTCATTTTTCCTGCAAGAATCAATCTTAATTGTCTCCTTCTTAGCGCCCCGTCAAATCTTTTTTTCTCTTCATCCGTTTCCGGAATTAATTCAGGAACTTGAATGGGACTGCCCAATTGATCAACTGCGACAAAAGTGTATATGGCTTCGTTGCATTTTATCTTTTCCCCCGTTGAACCATGCTCTACAAAAATGTCCATGAATACTTCCATAGAAGAATTGAATGAGCGAGAAACTTTTGCTTCAATGATTACTAAATCGCCCAATTTAATAGGGTGTTGAAAAGAAACATTATTTACAGCGGCAGTTACGACCACTCTTCTGCAATGCCGATGAGCTGAAATAGCAGAGGCAATGTCTAACCAATTCAATAGTTGTCCTCCCATTAAATTTCCAAGGGTGTTGGTATTTTCGGGAAGGACAAGGTGGGTCGTTACGGTGTAGGTATCTTTTGCAAACGTTGCTTTCATATTTCAAAGATACAATACCTATATTCGTGAAATGGATTATGGAGTGATAAAATCTTTGCACATCATTTTTGTCGTGACTTGGTTTGCAGGACTATTTTATATGTTCAGATTGTTTGTTTATCACATCGAAGCGCTCGCTAAACCTGAGTTGGAGCAATCGATATTGATCAAGCAATATGGCATCATGGAGCGCAGACTATGGTATATTATAACATGGCCTTCTTGTATCTTAACACTGATTTTCGGAAGCAGTTTGCTGTATCTCAAACCCCATTTAATTTCGCAACCATGGATGCATTTGAAGCTTTTTTTTATTGCTTGTCTCTTGTTATATCAATGGAAGGGTCAATTGATTTTTAGGGGGTTGAAATCCGGATCTTATTACACGACATCTTTTAAAATGCGTTTGTGGAACGAGGTAGGAACTTTGTTATTAGTGGCCATTGTATTTATTGTCGTTAATCAAGATTCGATATCATGGATAGGAGGTGCGCTGGGTTTAATCGGACTAGGAGCCGTTCTGACTTTCATGGTCAAGGCCTACAAAAAATGGAGAGAGCGAAAATCAAATAATAATGATACATCAAATGAAAACATTTAGTTTATTTTTCGGTTTATTGATAATCGGAATGACTGTTTCCAAAGGTTATTCCCAAAAGCCAGAATGGCTTAAACCGCATTCTGAAGGCAGAAGCGTTTTTGTTCAGGGGTTACTCGTAGATAGAGAGGACAGTCTAAAAGTATTGTCGGGAGCAGTTTTGATTACCAATGTCGAGAACAGTAATGAGAGTTATTTGCTACAAACCAACCGAACAGGAATTTTTCAATTTCATTTGTGGGAGAATAGTCGATATACCGCTGCTTTTTCTACTGATGGATATATCTCTCGAAAAATAGAGTTTGATACGCATGATGTTCCAAACAAAGCCTGGAAGTCTGGTTGTAATATCGAATTGAAGATGTCTTTGGATCTTAAGCCCCAGGGTTTTAAGGAATTGGTTTCTGTGCTTCCTTTTGCAACGTTTAAGTATGATATTGATGAACGTATTTTTCTTTTTGATGTTTCCAAAACCGATATGATTATACAGCGCTATAATGAAGAATTGGAAAGGGCTCGGGCGGCTGATAAGCCAAAGGTTGAGCCTAACGGCCCTCAGGATTAAGGGCCAATATTTTTTCAGCAAGAACCTTTGAAAGTTTATAATAAGATTCATGGGTCCATCCAGCAATGTGAGGAGTAAGAAAAACATTGTGATACGTGAGCAAGCGCTGGTAGGAGGGGTGTTGTTCGTTTCCGACTTTTAATTGGGTAGATTCAAATTCAAGTACATCGAGCGCTGCGGCAAGGACTTTATTTTGATCAATGGCGTCCAATAATTCAGAGGTGACGCAATGTTTGCCTCGGGCAGTATTAATGAAATATATGGGTTTTTCGAAAGCGTTAAAAAATGCTTTATTGGCATAACCTAGCGTTTCTTCTGATAAGGGTAGATGTAATGAGACAAAATCTGCTTTTGATTGTAAGGTTTTCAAATCAACCAAGGTGACATGATCTACAGGACTTTTTGTCAAATATTTATCGTATGCCATCACTTCACATCCCAAGCCAGTAAGTTTTTTGGCTACACTGCTTCCCATATGACCGAGTCCTATGATTCCAAAAGTCTTGTTTTTTATTTCGACTCCTCTGTGTTCCTCTCTCAACCATTGCTTATTTTTTACACTTGCATTGGCTGGTATGAACAAACGAGTCATGCTCAATGCCGCTCCGATCACATATTCTCCAACGGCGTCGGCGTTTCCTTCTGGCGAGCTTAAGACGTGAATACCTTTTGATTTCGCATGGTTACAATCAATATTTTCAAGGCCTGAACCGGAACGCGCTATCCATTTTAGTTGGGGGAAGGCGTCCAGAATTTCTTGATTCAAGACCCATCGACTCCGAATAACCATTCCTACTGTCTGCGGATAATCCTTTGCCAGTGTTTCCCATTCTGCCGTTTCATTAAGAATACATTGGAATCCATTTCTCTGTAATTCTTCCTCCAAGATAGAATGAACGGAATCTATGAACAAGACAATCTTTTCCGGCATCAATGAAAAATATTCAACGGTAAGGTTTGAAGAAAGTTCAATAAAAGGTGACCAACGCCGAAATAAATAATAAGTCCCACGATATCATTTGTAGTGGTGATGAAGGGTCCGGTAGCCAACGCGGGGTCGATGCCGAATCGATTGAGCGTAAGAGGAATATAGGTTCCGCTTATGCTGGCAAATACAATAACAGAGAAAAGGGCAATGGATGCCGTAATGCTTAATGACAGATCAAAATTGAATAATTGAGTCGTCAAGAAAATTAATACTGAGCAGACCAAAGCATTAAAAGATCCTACAGCCAATTCCTTTAATAATTTTCGCCAAACGGTTTCGTCTAACTCACTTTGATTGGCCAATGCTTTTACAACAAGTGCAGCCGACTGCACGCCAACATTTCCTCCTGTGGCTGCGATGAGGGGCATAAATATGGCCATCTGCGGATTTTCCGTGATATCGTACACGCCGATTACATAAGCACTGCTCAATCCTCCCCCCATGCCTATTAATAACCAGGGCAAACGCGCTCGAGTTAGTGTCCAAATGCTATCGCTAGATTCGACATCTTCAGAGATACCACTGGCCAGTTGATAATCTTTATCGGCTTCTTCTTGCATTACATCCACGATGTCATCGATGGTAATTCGTCCCATTAATTGGTTGTCTTCGTTTACAACAGGAATGACTACCAAATCGTATTTTTTCATCAAATTGGCCACTTCTTCTACAGGCGTGCTGGTGAGAACGGTCTGAACCTGTTTATTGCTGTATAATTCAGTAATAGAGCTTCTAAAACTTGAAGATGCAAAAATGAGGGTCTTCATACTCAAAGTACCGAGCAAAACATTGTCATCATTGGTGACGTAAATGGTGTATACATTATCGATGTCTTCGCTTTGCCTTCTCATTTCTCTGATGGCATGAACAACCGTCCAATGGATATTGACAAAAATGAGTTCTTTGGCCATTAATGCACCCGCTGTTCCTTCCTCATAGTTCATCAAGTCAATGATGTCACTCGCTGTTTCGATATCTTCTAATAAGGCAATGACTTCTTCTTGCTTTTCCTCCGGAAGTTCTGAGATAACATCGGCTGCATCATCCGAATCAATGTTTTCGATCAAATCTTCAGCGATTTCTCTGCTGGTTAATTGACTTAATAATTGATTTCTAACATCCTCATCGAGTTCCAGCATGACTTCCGCAGCACGAGATTCATCGAGTGTCCGATAAAGGTATACGGCTTCCTCGGGCCGCAATTCATTGATGATTTCAGCTAAATCTGCGGGATGCAGATCATTGGTTAATTGGAGTAATAGGGTATCCTTTCCATCCGCAATGGAGCGCCGGATTTCGGCCAGTAGCTCTTTGGTGATTTTGATATACATCGGGAAGGATCCATTGAAGTTGATTTGCGTGGCGAAAGGTACGAAATTAAAATGGAATTCACGAAATAAAGACGCTAAGGGAATCGGGTTATGACGATTTCAATTTTTTTTCTGTAACGTAAAATAAATAAGCCAATCCCAACAAACTAATAACCAACGAGAAAATGGCGACAAACGTTTCTGACCAATCGGAGATTCCCAAAAGGAAAGATAGACTTCCTGTTACTAAGGAAATTTGAATCATTTTGATTGCTGAGATTCGCTGGGCTTTATCCCAATTTTCTTGATTAAGCATGGAACGCGGTGTTCGATATCCATACAGTCCATTGATTTTTTTAGGAGGAAATAACAGCATGACAATCCCGGCTGCCAAAAATACCAAATTCATCAGGAGCGCAGGCGCTACAGTAGGCGTCATGAGTATTTCTATTCGTACCATTCTTTGTTCTTTTTCTTCGGTTTAGGTTTTCTTTTCTCTGCTTTAGCCCCCAAATAATAAGCGGTAAAAATGCAAAGTAAAGAAATTAAGTATAAACCGATGGGAAGCATGTTCAAGGATGTTTCTTTATTAAATGGCGATTTGGACGCGATAATAAATAATAAAATCCCAGCTAAAAGCAAAAAAATGCTGAGCATTCTGAATCGCGTCGTGTTTATCAAAGTAGTATATTCAATTATTGCAAAAGTATAATTGAAATTTTATTTTTATATGATTGAAGTGGAATATTATGAAAACTCATAAAAAAAACCTCAGAAGAATCTGAGGTTTTGTAGCCCGTAGGGGAATCGAACCCCTGTTTACAGAATGAAAATCTGCTGTCCT
>CAZJCQ010000054.1:0-16063 GCA_964544665.1 uncultured Chryseobacterium sp.
ACGATGGCCTCTTGGGTTTCTGTCAAACGATTGAACAAGGTTGACTTCCCCACATTAGGACGACCGATGATGGCAACTGTATAACTCATGTCGCAAAGATAGGGCCTTAGAATAGTATATTTGCACTCTAAATTAAAGTCACATCAATGGATAAGAAGATTATTTTCTCTATGGTGGGTGTCAACAAGTATACACCGCAAGGAAAGCACATCATTAAAGATATTTATTTAAGCTTCTATTATGGGGCAAAAATTGGAATCATCGGATTGAATGGTGCCGGTAAATCGACCGTAATGCGCATTATTGCAGGGCTCGACCAATCCTTCCAAGGAGAAGTCGTATGGTCCCCTGGCTATAGCGTAGGGTATTTACCCCAGGAACCTCAGTTGGACGAACAAAAAACTGTTCGTGAAATTGTAGAAGAAGGCGTTAAACCCATCACCGATGCGTTGAAAGAATATGGAGAGATCAACGCACTTTTCATGGATGAAGAAGTATTGAACAACCCAGATAAAATGGACGCTTTATTGAATCGTCAAGCAAGTGTTCAAGACAAAATCGAAGCCTTGGGTGGATGGGATTTAGATACAAAGTTGGCCATTGCCATGGACGCCCTGCGCTGTCCACCAGAAGATGCGAAGATTGAAAAACTCTCTGGAGGAGAAAGAAGGAGAGTTGCTCTTTGTAGACTTTTATTACAACAACCCGATGTTTTGTTGTTAGACGAGCCTACCAACCACTTGGATGCAGAATCCGTTTTATGGTTAGAGCAACATTTACAGCAATATCCTGGTACTGTGCTTGCCGTGACCCACGATCGATATTTCCTTGATAATGTAGCCGGCTGGATACTAGAGCTGGATCGCGGAGAAGGTATTCCATGGGAAGGGAACTATACGGGCTGGTTAGAACAAAAAACCAAACGTTTAGCACAAGAAGAAAAGCAAGAGAGTAAGCGAAGAAAAGTGTTGGAAAGAGAGTTAGAATGGGTGCGTATGAATCCCAAAGGACGGCATGCAAAGAACAAAGCGCGTATTCAAAACTACGATAAGATGATGTCGGAGGGAGAACGTGAGAAAGAAGCAAAATTGGAAATTCCCATTCCGAATGGTCCACGCCTTGGAAACGATGTCATCGAATTCAATGGTGTTACCAAAGGTTTCGAAGATCGTCTTTTGATTGAGAATCTTTCATTCAAATTACCTCCAGCTGGTATCGTTGGAATCATCGGACCGAATGGAGCGGGAAAAACTACTTTATTCAGAATGATCATGAATGAAGAGACTGCAGATGCGGGTACGATTAAAATAGGAGAAACCGTTCAAATTGGATATGTCGACCAACGCCACAAGGAAATCGATCCTGAAAAATCCGTTTACGAAGTCATCAGCGGGGGAAATGAAGTCATTCAAATTGGAGGTTCTACTATCAACTCCCGAGCATATTGCAGCAAGTTCAATTTTGCGGGCGGTGATCAACAAAAGAAATGTGGAGTACTTTCTGGTGGGGAACGCAATCGATTGCATTTAGCCATGACATTGAAAACCGAAGCGAATGTACTTTTACTCGATGAGCCCACCAATGATATCGATGTGAACACACTTCGTGCTTTGGAGGAAGGTATTGAAAGTTTCGCTGGTTGCGCAGTGGTAATTTCGCATGATCGCTGGTTCTTGGATCGCATTTGCACACACATTCTTGCTTTTGAAGGAGATTCCGAAGTGTATTTTTTCGAAGGAAGTTTCTCGGAATATGAAGAAAATAAAAAGATGAGAAAAGGGGACGTTGGTCCCACTCGAATCAAATACAAAAAGTTGGTGAGATAATGTGGTATAAACTCCTCATTAAACCATTTTTCTTTCTATTCTCCCCAGAGAAAGCACATTATCTGGCGATGGGTATTTGGAAAGTAATTGCTAAATTTCCTGGAGTTGCTTTTTATTACCACCAAAAATCCAAACAATACCATCGACCCGTGACCGTAGCGGGTATCACATTTCCTAATTGCATTGGATTGGCTGCCGGATTTGATAAAAATGGAAAATGGATCAATGAGTTGTCCTTACTTGGATTTGGGCATGTTGAGGTAGGCACGGTAACCCCTCAACCTCAGCCAGGAAATGAAAAACCCCGCTTATTTCGATTACCGAAAGATCATGCTCTGATCAACAGAATGGGATTTAACAACGACGGGATGGAAGCGCTTTCTCTTTCATTGAAGCAAGTAAAGCCAGGCATCATCGTTGGAGGAAACATCGGGAAAAATAAATGGACTCCGAATGAAGCCGCCGATCGAGACTATCTGCTTTGTTTTGAGCAGCTGCATCATCAAGTGCATTACTTCGTAGTCAATGTCAGCTCACCCAACACTCCCGGATTAAGAGCATTGCAGGAGAAAGAACCGCTGCTAGCCTTGTTGAGCTGCCTGCAGGAACATCCATTGCAAAAGCAAAATGCTAAACCCATATTTCTGAAAATCGCTCCTGACTTAACAGATGAATCGTTGTTGGATGTCATAGATGTGGTGCGCGCTAGTAAAATTGCAGGTATCATTGCTTGCAACACCACCATTGAGCGAAAAGATCTTCAAACATCCAATGCAGAGATTGAATCAATCGGGGCTGGAGGTGTTAGTGGTAAACCCACACACCAAAAAGCGATAACTGTTATCAAAAAAATCAGGTCTGAATATCCAGAAATTGCAATCATCGGTGTAGGTGGGGTTTTTGATTCAAACGATGCTAAAGCCATGTTAGACGCGGGAGCCAACCTGGTACAAGTGTACACAGGATTTATTTATGAAGGCCCTCACATAGCCTTTAACATTATGGATCAATTGCATTAAAAAAAAGTTAATAGCATGAAATTTCGGAGAAACCCTTTTATTTTTAGCGATATGAAAAAATGGAGAGTGCTACTATTGGTCACCTTTTCTGTAATGGCGTCATTCGCCTTTTCACAAAAGGAGAAAAGCAAAGCGGATAATAAGTCGGAAACAAAGGTTCAGGTTAAAGGCCATTCAACGTCAAAATCGCCTTACAAAATCAAGGGACACGTGGAAGGCTTGCACGATACCATCGTCTATTTGGCCAATTATTTTGGAAAGCAATTGTATTACAACGATACCGCACGAATCGACAGCAAAGGAAACTATGAATTTGAAGGGAAGCCTTTCAATGAATGTGGAAAATATGCCATGGTTTTTCCAGGACCCAAATATTTCGAGTTCATCATCGTAGAAGAGAATATTGAATTTTGGAGTACCGCAGACGCTGACCCTACCAAAATCAAAGTGATTAAATCCGAAACCAACCAGCGATTCTTTGATTTCATCCGATTCATTAATGATCGCCTGCGCTCCAGACAACCATTGGATGCTTGCATCGCTGACTCCACCAAATCAGAAGAGGAAAAGAAAGGATGCAGGGAGGCGTTGGATCGATTAAACAAAGAAGTAACCGACTACCAATGGAACATCATCAATCAATATCCAGACAACTTATTAAGTAAATATTTAAAAATGTCCATGGATATTGAAATTCCAGATGCGCCGGAGGGTCTTAATAAAGATGAGAAGCAACTGTGGTCTTATCTCTACTACAGGAAACATTATTGGGACAATACCGATTTGCAAGATCCACGTATGGTTCGTGATCAACAATTTCATCGAATACTAGAAAATTATATTACGCGGGTTCTGCCGCAAGTACCCGATACCATGGTAACGGAAATTCGTCAGTTGATTGATAAAACGGAAGGAAATGCAGACATTTTTAAATATGTGACACACCAAGCTACTTACCAGGCAGAAACCTCTAAAATCATGTGTATGGATAAACTTTTTGTTTATCTCGTGGACACTTACTATAACACAGGAAAAGCTACTTGGATGAGTGAGAAGAATTTAAAAGACATGAGAGAGGCGGCTGATAAAAAAAGAAATTGCTTGTGTGGCTCCATTGGTCCTGATATTATCCTGCCCGACTCCACCGAACAAAACTGGGTATCGATGTACAAAAATCGTGGCAAGTATACCTTACTCGTCATTTGGGAAAGCAGTTGCGGACATTGCAAAAAAGAAATTCCAAAACTATTGGAGGTATACCACCGCTGGAAAGACAAAGGATTTGTAGTTTATGCTGTAGGAAATGATTTAGAAAATGATGACTGGCGTAAGTTTATTCGTGAGAAAAAATTAGATTGGATCAACGTAAGCGATACCAAAGAAATCATGAACAACGAAGCAGCTACTGTCTTGATATCTCAAGGAAAAACATCGCTACAAAGTTTGAATTATCGTACCACCTGGGATGTCAACTCAACACCCAAGGTGTATTTGATGGATGAAAACATGAAAATCATTGCCAAGAGTATCAGTGCAGAACAGATTGAAGAATTCCTTGCTCATTTAATTGACGGCAAGCCCTTGGACATGAAAAATGTGAAGAATACCGACTACGAGGATGAAGACCATCCAAGTCCGAAAGGAAAGACCAATGGTAAACATTGAGAACATCAACGAAATTTTAATCAAAGGAATGGGCGTTCAAGACGCCCTTTCTTATGGAAAAAAAGCAAGTGATGATCGTCATCTTTTTAAAATATTTCTTGATATCGCACTTGAATCAGAAAATAAAAAATCGGATAAAGCCGCTTGGGTAATATACAAAGCTGTCCTAGAATGCAATTGCAGATTTGCCTTTGAATTTCAAGATGAACTGATGATCGGGTTATGCAACCGAAGTTTATCTCCAGCCGTTTTGCGCGAATTACTGAAAGTTCTTCTACAACTCAATCCAACATCGCATCCCGATTTTGGATTACTATTCAATCGATCCCAGGAATGGATGTTCGATTCTACCGCCCCTGCTGCCATCAGATATGCCAGTCTGAATGTGCTCGAATTAGCGGGCAAAAAATATCCAGATCTGATTCCAGAGTGCTGGGAAATCATAGAAACTGCAAAAGAACTTGCGGAAGGACCATGGAAAAGACGTTGTAAGAAAGTACAACAATCACTTGATAGAATCTACAAAAAACGAATTTCAACCACTGGATAACGGGTACTGACAAAAGTCAATACTGCATTTGATTCGCATCAATTCACTCATCCAAGCACGACGCTAATTTTGGTTTCGAACTAAAACGTGTCATGAGTGCATTCTATATTTTAATTGGCTGTAGTCTTCCGGTAGCAGGACTTTTTCTTTGGGCGTTTATTCGTTCCACCAAAGCGGGACAGTGGGATGACGTTCATACTCCAGCCATGCGTATGCTTCATGATGCAACACTCAAAACTACAGATTCAAAAAAGGAAGAGGATGGAAAACAACAATCTTGAAAAATTCTATTACGACAATAAAATTGTCAAACAATTCGCCATTGCCACCGCTTTGTGGGGGGCAGTTGGAATGCTCGTAGGACTCATTATAGCGTTGCAATTGGTTTTCCCTTTCCTCAATTTTAATATTGCAGAAACAACCTATGGACGTTTGCGTCCACTCCATACCAACGCTGTGATTTTCGCCTTTGTCGGTAACGGAATCTTCATGGGGGTTTATTATTCGCTTCAGCGATTACTTAAAGCTAGAATTTGGAATGATACTTTGTCTAAAATACACTTCTGGGGCTGGCAATTGATCATTGTATTAGCCGCTTTAACACTGGTATTGGGCTACACCACTGGAAAAGAATATGCAGAGTTAGAATGGCCAATAGACATTCTTATTACCTTGATTTGGGTAGTGTTTGGCATCAATATGTTCGGGACCATTCTTACAAGAAGAGAACGGCACCTGTATGTAGCCATTTGGTTCTTTATCGGAACATGGGTAACGGTGGCCATGCTGCACATCATCAACAGCATTGAATTACCTGTTAGCCTGCTCAAGAGCTATTCTTGGTATGCAGGGGTTCAAGATGCTTTGGTTCAATGGTGGTATGGGCACAATGCGGTGGCCTTTTTCTTGACAACACCATACTTGGGACTTATGTATTATTTCATTCCCAAAGCAGCCAACCGGCCGGTATACTCCTACCGCCTTTCCATCATTCATTTCTGGGCTTTGATATTCATCTATATATGGGCTGGGCCTCACCATTTACTTTACACTTCCCTGCCCGATTGGGCCCAATCATTAGGCACGGTATTCTCGATCATGCTCATTGCACCTTCTTGGGGAGGAATGATCAATGGACTTTTAACCCTTCGTGGAGCATGGGATCGGGTTAGAGAAGATGTAGTACTCAAGTTTATGGTGGTTGCCGTCACCGCTTACGGAATGGCCACTTTTGAAGGCCCCATGCTTTCTCTGAAAAATGTTAATGCCATCTCTCACTTTACTGATTGGACCATTGCACACGTGCATGTGGGAGCGCTCGGATGGAATGGCTTTCTCACCTTTGGCGTACTTTATTGGTTGATTCCAAAGATGTGGGGTACTACGCTTTATTCTAAAAAATGGGCCTCTTGGCATTTTTGGGTGGGTACCTTGGGTATTCTATTATATGCCATTCCCATGTATTGGGCAGGATGGATGCAAAGTTCGATGTGGAAAGAATTTACACCAGAGGGACAATTACAATATCAATTCTTGGATACGGTAAAATTCATGAGACCCTTTTATGCCATTCGTTCGGTAGGAGGGCTTTTATACTTGGTTGGTGCACTATTGATGGTTGCTAATTTATGGAGAACGGCAAAGCAAGGAACGTTCATCACTGAAGAAGGTGCAGAAGCTCCTCCATTAATCAAGAAAGTTGTAGTAAAAGGCAACGAGCATTGGCACAGGGTGATTGAAAGAAAACCGATTACCATGCTCTTATTAGCCCTTTTACTTGTGGCCGCTGGTGGACTTATCGAAATGATTCCAACGTTTATGGTCAAAGAGAATATTCCTACCATCAAGGCCGTGAAACCATATTCACCATTAGAACTTGCAGGAAGAGATTTATACTTACGTGAAGGATGTTACACCTGTCACTCGCAAATGATACGACCCTTCCGCTCGGAAACGGAACGATATGGCGAGTATTCAAAGGCCGGTGAATTTGTCTACGACCATCCTTTCCAATGGGGATCTAAAAGAACAGGTCCCGATTTGGCGAGAGAGGGAGGCGACAAGCTCAGAAGAATGAACAGTTGGCATTATAATCACATGATGGATCCAGGAAGCATCTCCTCCGGTTCCATTATGCCAGGATACCCATGGATGTTTGAAAATCGCATTGACTACCCAGCTCTGCCTGCGAAGATGAAGGCCATGGTCACCTTGGGAGTGCCGTATACAGAAGATGAAGTAAACAATTGCGTATCCATTGCTCAACAGCAAGCTCAGGTAATTTATAATGATCTAAAAAAAGATGAGAGCAAGCTTTTACTCAGTGATGATGGTCTTCAGCAAGATCATGAAATCATTGCGCTCATCGCTTATCTCCAACGTCTTGGAACTGACATCGCATTAACTCCCAATAATTAACACTATGAAATTCATCCATTATCTAGAAAGCATTAGCGGAGTGAGTATATACCCCCTGATTTCGTTGTTATTATTTACAACGGTTTTCGCGTACGTTTTGTACAGCACTTTTCGCATGAAAAAGACTGAAATCGACGAAAAAAGTCAAATCCCTTTAGATTAAAAATGAAAAAAATATCCATCATTCTAATCGGTTTTTTAAGCTCATCTTTGACTTGGGCACAAGCTGAAAAATTTACACCTACAAGCGTGTACCAACAACCCTTATTCTATTTTCTAGTTTTTCTAGCCATACTATTACTTTTCTTCATTTGGCAATTTCAAAAAGTTTTCTTGGCCATCTCCAAAGAGAAAATACGGAAGCGAAAAGCGGAAAATGATACCCTGCGCAATGGATCTGTAATTTTCTTCGTCGTCGCTATGTCGGACTATGGTCGCGTACTGGGCGATTTTGTTCATAAAGGCCTTGGAAATACGCCAATGAATGCCCTTGCGTTTATTGTGCTCATTGAGGTAGCTGTTGTTATGTACTACGCGCAACAAATCAGAAAACTAACTGAAAAAGTAGAAGACTATCCTATCATCACTCCGGAAGATGAATCTGCCACCACCAAAAGCACTTCTAAATTTTGGAACTGGTTTAATAAATCCGTGGAAATTCAAGAAGAAGCGAGCATCCTGACGAACCACAATTACGATGGAATTCAAGAATTAGACAACAGCCTTCCTCCGTGGTGGGTTTGGGGATTCTACCTTACCATATTGTTTTCAGTAGTATATCTAACGTACTATCATGTATCAGGAGGTCCCAGCAGTGCTCAAGAATATCAAAACCAAATGAGCCAAGCTGAACTTGAGATAGCGGCTTATCAAGCACAAATGAAGGACGCGGTAAATGAAAACACGGTTGCATTATTAAACAACCCAACCGAAATCGCCGCAGGTGCTGCCACCTTTCAAAATCTATGCACATCCTGTCATGGAATAAAGGCAGAAGGCGTGGTTGGTCCCAACTTAACCGATACCTACTGGAAGCATGGAGGAAATATCAAAGATCTATTCAAGACCATCAAATACGGAATTAAGGGCACCGGCATGAAATCATGGAAAACCGATTTATCCGCCGCACAAATGGCGCAAGTTGCCTCCTACATTCTTACACTTCAAGGAAGCAATCCACCTGGTGCCAAGGAACCGGAAGGAGCGCTTTACCTGCCTTCCGGAACGGACACTACAGCTGTTGAATCTAAGGCAGCCCTAGACACCCTAAAAACTGCCGCTAAATAAATCATGGACGAATCCTTTAGGGATCATGTATCTCATATCGATCAAGATGGCCACCGGGTCTTCTTTCACCCCAAAAAACCAAACGGTAAGTTATACCGTCTGCGTAGCTATCTCAGCTATGTTTACTTAATCGCATTCTTTTCTATTCCTTATATCAGAGTGCACGGGAAACCGCTGTTCTTATTTGATCTTGTCGAACGGAAATACGTATTATTCAGCGTAACCTTCTGGCCACAAGATTTTTTCATTTTCGTCTTAGGAATGTTGGCTTTCATCGTTTTTATCGCGCTATTTACAGTAGTATTCGGTCGCGTATTTTGTGGTTGGATTTGTCCGCAAACCATATTTATGGAAATGGTTTTTAGAAAAATTGAATATTGGATTGAGGGAGATGCTGCGCAGCAAAGAGCGCTCAACAAATCACCATGGAACGCGGATAAACTGAGAAAAAAAGTTTCGAAACTATTATTGTTTCTTTTATTCTCCTTTGCCGTAGGAAATACTTTTTTATCCTATATCATCGGCACTGATCACTTGTGGGCAATCATCAAAGAGCCGATCCATGATCATGTTGGCGGCTTCACGTTGATGCTAATTTTCACTGCTGTTTTTATGTTTGTGTATACCTGGTTTCGAGAACAAGTATGCCTGGTTGTATGTCCCTACGGCCGAATGCAAGGCGTACTCCTAGATAAAAAAAGCATCGTGGTCACCTACGATCATGTTCGTGGCGAACCTCGACACAAAGCACATAAAGGAGAAAGAAAAGGAGAAGGGGATTGTATCGATTGTCTTGAATGTGTTCGCGTTTGTCCCACAGGTATCGATATTCGAAACGGTACACAGCTAGAATGTGTCAACTGTACGGCCTGCATAGATGCCTGTGATCATATCATGGAAAGTGTTCACCTACCCAAAGGATTAATACGCTATGATTCTGAAGAAGGAATCGCCACGAAAACAAAATGGAAAATCACTCCTCGGGTAATTGGTTACACCATCATATTGCTCCTGATCATTGGCCTAGAAATCGCTTTATTGGCAAGCCGTTCAGACATCAGCATGAGCATTATTAGAGCAAGAGGGAGTTTATTCCAAGTAGCGGAAAATGGGGACATTAATAACCTTTACAATATTAAATTCATCAATAAAACCAGTTCTGAGCTTCCCGTAGAACTGAAATTATTGGACCATCAAGGAACTATACGATGGGTGGGAAAAGATCACATTGTTTTAGCTCCAGAAGAATCCAAAGACGAAGAGTTCTTTTTAATTGTATCTCCCAAGGAAGTTCCCACGCAAAAGAACAAGTGGAAGCTCGAATGCTGGTCTAACGGCAAAAAACTAGGCACAGAAAACATCACTTTTATCGCACCACATCAAAACTAAAATGACAATGAACTGGGGTTGGAAAATATTTATTTTATACATGGGCTTTGCTGCAATGATATTGACATTGGTTATTCTATCGAGCCGCGAAAAATTAGAACTGGTGACCACCGATTACTACAAAAAAGAAATGGCCTATCAAGGGATAATTGATGCCAATCAAAATGCGATTCAAGATGAACAGCATTCGCAAATTGATGTTGGGTCCAAAATTGTCACCATTACCTTTCCAAATGGTTCTGAGAATCAAATCAAAAACATTCTCGTGTACTGTGTAAGTACCAGTGAAAAAGATCAGAATTTTTCCACCACCGAATCACAAACAACCTTTCCATTGACTACGGGGAAATATGACATTCAAATTAGTTGGGTGCGCGATGGAACGCCCTATTTTGAGAAAAAAACGGTACAAATTAAATGATGAGTATAGCGAATATCATAGTGGGTGGACTTTTACTTGGCATCGCTGGAAGCTTTCATTGTATTGGCATGTGCGGACCCCTCATCATGATGTTACATGGACAACCTGGTCAAAACACCTCCACAAAATGGATGCTCCTGCATCATCTCGGAAGAATGACAGCGTACCTATTGCTTACCATAATCTTTTATTTTTTAGGAAAATATTCTGGGATGTTCCAACTACAACAAGGAGCTAGCTTATTCGGTGGCTTGCTGCTTATACTAGGCTGGATTCCCTTCACACAACGATGGTTATCGAAGTGGTTAATGCCATTGAGAAACAAAATCAAAATCAATGAAATCCAAACACCGTACATTAAACATTTCCTATGGGGTATTTTCAACGGAACGCTCCCTTGTGGCTGGGTCTATAGTGCAATCGGGGCCTCATTGATTACAGGCCATTTACTTAACAGTGCGCTATTCATTACCGCCTTTGGTATCGCTTCTACACCATCCCTCCTAGCCATTGCCATTTCAGGTAAAAAAATAGGACAAATCATACCACCCCATCAACTCAAGTGGGCCCGTTGGGGAGTGGCCATTATCGGTTTGATGTTTGTGGTAAGAGGAGCCAACCTAGGTATTCCCTATTTGAGTCCGAGACTTGAACAACAAAAAATGAGTTGCTGTGAGACCCATTAATTTTTCATCCTTCGCAACTTCTCATCTTGTAAAACGGTAATCGTTGATCCCTGAATCGCAATGAGTCCTTCTTCTTTAAAATCACTTAATGTTCTAATGACCGATTCTGTTGCTGTTCCCACAATGGCAGCCAAATCATCTCTAGAAATGGGCATGCTGAAGTGTCCATCACTGTCATTATGAAATCTCAACTTTAAACGAATTAAAGCGTTTGCTGTTCTCTTTCTCACACTCGAATAAGCCAGTTGAACCGCCCTATCCCTTTCTATTTCTAATGTCGTGCTAAAAAGATGAATCATCTCGAGCAGCATCTTCGGATTTTGCTCAAGCCAGTTAAAAAATGAAGCCTTTGGAATCATCATCAATTCAGTGGATTCTAGTGTCTCCGCACTGTCCAAATGTATATCTCCCTGGAACAAAGAAGAAAAAGCAAATATATCCCCTTTGCCTCGAACCCTTAATATTAGATCCTTGCCTAGATCATGGGATTTATACAACTTCACTTTGCCCTTTAATACAACATACAAATTTTGACAAGTATTACCTTCAGAAAAAACGACCTCTCTTTTGCCCAAAGAACGGGTGAATTTTCCAGGAAGCTCCGATAACACTTCGATCCAATTGAATTTTCTACTCTTGCTCTGCCGCAATCGATGGTTGATTTGATCTATGGTACCTTCACTGGACGAAACTTTCCTTAGCCTGGCTTCTACACTATTCAATAACTCCGTTTCACTAAATGGCTTCATGATATAATCATCTGCACCCAGCTCCATCCCTTTTCGTATATCACCGCGCTCTGACTTTGCTGTTAAGAAAATAAAAGGAATTCTTGCAGTCTCTATATTTTTTCCTAGTAGATGTATAACCCCATAACCATCTAGTACTGGCATCATGATATCACAAATAATCAAGTCGGGATGATATTGCTGAGCAACTGACACCCCCTCCTTTCCATTGGAGGCGGTCATCACATGATAGCCCGCTAACTCCAATAATTCCGATACGTTTTCTCGTACCTCAGCATTGTCTTCAATGATTAATATGGTCTTCTTTTCCATGGTGATGAATTTTTAAAATGATATTAAATGTGGTTCCTTTTCCAATTTGACTTTCAACAAATATATCGCCTCCGAGTAATTCTGTACATTTCTTCACTATGCTCAATCCCAAACCCGTTCCTTGAACATTCATTGCGTTAGAGGCCCGATGAAAACGTTGAAATAAATGCGCTATTTCCGCCGCTGGTATTCCCATTCCCCTATCACGAACCGAAATCCGTAAATCGCCATCCTTTTCTTCGACCTGGATATCAATTTCTTGATTTTCAGGAGAAAACTTTACCGCATTGCTCAATATATTCAGCATGATATTTTTCAATAACTTATTGTCCGATAAAATCTCTTCTGTTGCACGATAATCCAACCTGAACTCCTGACCATTTTTTAATATCGGCAGCAATTCATCCATCCATTCCTGCATCCAATGTTTTAAGTTAATGCGCTTCCACTGCACCTGAATCTTTCCCTCCTCCAATTTGGACAAAGAGAGAATATCTTCCAGGATTTCTGTCAATCCTTTAACCGAATTCTTTACCCGGTGGATGTGCTTATCCATTTTCTCCAAATCACCTTTGGCCACATATTGTTCGATCAATGAAACGGAGGAAAGGATCGTACTGAGAGGGGTTCTGAATTCATGAGATGCGGTGGACACGAAACGAGATTTCAACTCATTCAACTCTCTTTCTTTTTGAAGCGCGATGAATAACTCGTCTTTGGATCTCTCCAAATCAGCCAACGCCTCCTCCAACACCATCGTACGATCACTCACCTTCTTTTCAAGTGAGTTATTCAATTGCTGAAGCTGTGAATATGCCTCTTTGATTTTCTCTTCTTGTAATCTTCTATCTGTAACATCAATAATAAATGCGATCACATAATCGTTGCCCTCCGACTGATAGGAGCTTAAACTGATTTCTACCGGGAAAGTCTCCCCATTTTTCTTTAAACCTGACAAGACCATGTTCTTACCCATCGGCCTGGCATGCGGACGATGGTGATAATTTTCACGATGTGATTGGTGCTTATCCCGTGCAGCGGTAGGAACCAAATCTTCCACCTTTTCGGGCAACTGATCCGCCTCATTTAACCCAAACATTTTTCGACCCATTGGATTCATTGCTACCACCTCTCCGGCGCGATTAGCAATTAGTATCCCTTCATTTACATGATCAAATATGGATTGAAACCGATTTTCCATTCAACAAACAATGCGGTTCTAAAATACATTTCGGGGACACAAAAACCAAGTGACATTTATCACTTTTATTCAACAGAATGATCCGTAGGAGTCTTGAAATCGCGCAATGTACCCTCAAAAATCTCATAGCCATACCACACGCAATCGATTTTTGCATTTACCCACTTAGACTTCTTGCTCGGCTTTAATCCCAATCTTTTCATTGCTTCCAAATGGCCCGAGAAAACCCAAGTCTTCCATCCCTTCCAATGACTTTTAAATGCGTTTCCAATATTTTTATAAAACCCAATTGCGTCATCCAAATCCAATCTTTCACCATATGGTGGATTCATTACCAGCACTCCTTTTTCGTTTTCTAATTGCAATTCAAAAAAGTCGTTACTCCCGAACATGATGTGCTCCGCCACATTCACCTTTCCTGCATTTTTTTTAGCCCATCCCAACGCATTTTTATTAAGGTCATTGGCATATACAGCAAAAGATGGAGAAGTAATGAGCGCATCTGCAGATGATTTCACTTCATTCCACAAAGATTCTTGATATCCCGGCCAACGCATGAATTGAAATTGCGGTCGTGCCCACTGAGCAGGCGTATTTGTGGCAATCATAGCAGCCTCAATGACCAAAGTTCCACTTCCGCACATTGGATCAATTAATACGGAATCTCCCTTCCAATGGGTGGTTCGCAACAATGCTGCCGCTAAAACTTCATTCAGCGGCGCATCTCCTGCTCCCATCCGATATCCTCTTTGATTCAATGAACGTCCGCCTGCATCCAATGAAATCGTTACCTTCTCCTCGTCAATATGCAAATGAAATAAGACATCTGGATTTTCTGGATCGACGTTGGGTCGCTTTTCGTATTCATTTCTGAAGTAATCCGCTATCGCGTCCTTTACTTTTAAACTCGCAAAATGGGGATGCTGGATAGCATGATGTCGCACATGTGCATCGATGGCAAAAGTCTGATCCAATAACATCAAATTATCCCATTCGATTTGCAATGCTTTTTTGTACAAATCTTCCACTTTGCGGATAAAAAATTCCGCTATGGGAACATACACCCGCAAGGCTAAACGAGAACAATAGCAAATCCGGTACATGATCTCTTGAGTGGATTCTCCATACACCACTCGTTTTCCAATCTTAATTTTTTCTACCCCGAACTCCTTTAATTCTTCCGCTAAAATTTCTTCACAAAAGGCCAAGCATTTGACCGAAATTGAAAATTTCTCCGTACTCATGACCCCGCCTTTTTTACTGGATACCCCATCTCCGAAAGCATATTTACTACTTTATCTCGATGATCTCCTTGTATAATAATTTCCCCGTCTTTGGCCGTTCCGCCTGTACCGCACTTGGTTTTTAATGTTCTTCCAAGCTCCGACAAAGATTCTTCAGAGCCAATAAATCCCTTCACCACCGTGGCAATTTTACCACCTCTATGATTTTTCTCTAACCACACCCGCAAGGATTGATCCTTAATAGCCATCACTATTTCCTCTTGTTCCTGCTGAGGAATGGCTCCGGCTGTAGAGAATACCAACCCACCTAAATCAGAAAGATTCATTTTTTTCTTTTGTGACATGATACAAAGATACGGTTTTCCTGAGGGTAAACTTATTCTCATTTTCCTTGCATATATTTGAGACATGGTCGCAGAACTATCAATATTTTTAATCGCCGCATTGACGGCAACCCTTACGTTTTATTCCGGCTTTGGCCTCGGCACGATGCTATTGCCCACCTTTGCTATATTTCTTCCGATTGAATGGGCCATCTCAACTACTGCCATTGTTCATTTAATCAACAATCTTGTGAAACTCTCCTTAAATTTTCGCTATACGCATTGGAAAATCGCCTTGACTTTTATCACAACAGCCATTCCGTTTGCCTTCATCGGAAGTCAATTATTTAAATGGTTACTGATACAACCACAGACCATTTCCTTCACACTATACGGATATCCATTTGAAACTTTCATCCATCAAATTTTCATAGGAACATTGATGATTGTTTTTGCCATTATGGAATGGTTTCCTGAAAATAAGAAACCCACATTTTCCTCCAAATGGCTCTTAATAGGAGGTACACTATCTGGATTTTTCGGAGGATTATCAGGTCATCAAGGTGCACTGCGGAGTGCATTTTTTATGAGAACTCAAATGAACAAGAAGCAAATCATCGCTACGGGAATTATTGTGGCTTGCTGCATCGACGTCACTCGATTACTCATTTATCCCATTCAATGGCACAGCTTGATCAACGGCCCTTATCATAACTGGCTCTGGCTAGCAATTGGCGGTGCCTCCATTGGCACTGTTACCGGTCAATTTTTTATTAAAAAGATCACCATTCAATCATTAAAGCACATCATAGCCCTGAGTCTTTTAATTATGGGGATGGCGATGATTTTGGGAAAAGTTTGATTGTTGAACGAATCAAGTCTATATTTGCGCCACTTATCAAGAAAGACGGAGGGAAATGGCCCCACGATGTCTTGGCAACCCTGGTAAAGCAGGGTGCCAAATCCTACTCTC
>CAZJCQ010000055.1:0-15786 GCA_964544665.1 uncultured Chryseobacterium sp.
AAGGTGTTGAAATGGTTCGGTGTAATGAGACCCGTGGATTTAGATAATTTCTAATGACTAAAGCAAAGAATAAGATGAAAAAGAATATAGTTACAATAGCGATTGCCGTGTTCGCATCATGGACAGCAATGGCTGGAAATCCAGATCGTGCTGGCTCCGCAGGCGCGGGACATCTGTTGATCAATCCGTGGGCTCGAAGCGCTGGCTTGGGTTATTCTGCAATGGCCTCCATCAATGGTATCGAGGCTTCTTATAACAATGTCGCGGGATTGGCATTTACGAATAAGACAGAGTTGTTATTCACTAATACTAATTATTTGGTGGGTACTGGAATTAAATTGAATTCATTTGGTTTCGGACAAAGGTTAAATGAGAGTTCTGTATTAGGAATTTCAGTCACAAATATGAATTTCGGTGATATAGGAATTACAGAAGAAGCCTTGCCGGAAGGAGGAATTGGTAGCTTTTCTCCAAATTATACCAATATTGGGTTATCCTACGCGAAAGCGTTTTCGAATAGTATTTATGGTGGACTCACTGTTCGTTTGATATCAGAGGCCATTTATAATGTTCGTTCGCAAGGAGTTTCCTTTGATGCCGGTATTCGTTATGTTACGGGTGAGGATGATAATATTCGTTTTGGAATTAGCTTGAGAAATGTAGGCCCGCCTATGCGATATAAGGGAGATGGTTTGTCAATCACCGCTACCATCCCGACTAACGGAAGTTCATTGACCGTTGAGCAACGTTCTGAGAAATACGAATTGCCTTCATTGGTAAACGTAGGCTTCGCTTATGATTTCATCATTTCGGACGATATGAAGATCACTTCAAATATGCAATACACCTCTAATTCATTCACTAAAGATCAATGGGGTTTAGGCGGGGAGTTTAATTTGAAAGATCGCTTCATTTACAGAATGGGTTACCAGTGGGAGAATGGATTAAAGACCGCCTCTCGCTCAACCGTATTCACCGGTCCTACGGCAGGTCTCACCATTCAGTTACCCATGAATAATGGGTCAATAATTGGGGTGGACTATTCCTATCGCACTTCTAATCCATTTAATGGTGTGCATAGCTTAGGCTTGCATTTGACATTGTAAAACACAATTTTATTACTAACTTTGTTTAAGAAACCTCGTAAGGGGTTTCTTTTTTTTCTAAATAAATAGAAGCATTATGAGTATTGCCTATTACACAGCAGAAGGGTTAAAAAGATTGAAAGATGAATTACATCAACTGAAGACAGTAGAGCGCCCGAAGATTAGCCAACAGATTGCAGAAGCTCGCGATAAGGGAGATTTGTCTGAAAATGCGGAATACGACGCCGCCAAAGAGGCGCAAGGTCACCTAGAGGCGCGTATTGCGAAAATGGAAGATTTGGTAGCAAATGCGAGATTAATAGATGAATCACAAGTGGATACTTCCAAGGTCTATATCCTTTCTAAAGTAAAGATTAAAAATCAAAAGAATAATGCCATTGTTGAATATACATTGGTTGCCGAAAATGAAGCCAATCTGGCCGAGAAAAAGATAAGTGTTGACTCTCCCATTGGAAAAGGTTTGCTTGGAAAAAAAGTAGGAGATGTGGCCAAGGTGCAGGTACCTGCAGGAATGATTGATTTTGAAATTTTAGAGATATCTCGTTGATGAGTTCGATTTTTTCAAAAATAGTTAGTGGTGAGATTCCATGTTATAAAGTAGCAGAGGATGAGCATCACCTCGCGTTTTTAGATATTTTACCGGTAGCTAAAGGTCATGTCCTTGTTATTCCCAAAAAAGAGATTGATAAAATTTGGGAGTTAACGGATCATGAATTCTTATCTCTTCAATTATTTGCAAATCGAGTGGCGAAGAAAATGGAAGCGGTTTTTCCATGTAAACGAGTCGGAATGGCAGTTATTGGTTTGGAGGTGCCGCATGCTCATATTCATCTAGTTCCTATGAACGAAATAGCAGATATTACATTTACCAAAGAGCGATTGAAATTTAGTCAGGACGAATATCAAGAAATGGTTCGCTTGATGATCAGTTAAGCGTATAGTTGGTGCGCTGTAATATATTCTGCAACCTCAGGAAGCACACCATGGTTCGAAGCGCTTTTAGAACGAAGACAATGGCGAATTTCGGAGCTGGAGATCGAATGAAAGGAGCCTGAAATTAGCGTCATTTCACCTTTCCTTATGGTATGGACTCCTTGTCTAGGATAGACGAAAATGGAATAGGTCTTTTCAATATGATCTCCTTGTTTCCATGTTGGAAGGTTGTTCCAACTGTCCTCCCCTAATAGCAAGATCCATTCTTTATGCGGAAATTCAACATCAAGCATTTCCAATGTGTGAATGGTATAGGATGGGGTTGGTAAATGTTGTTCTATAGTACAAATGCGGTCAGACTCATCTGGAATAGCCAGTTCTAACATTTTTTTTCGGTGTTCGAAAGGAGCTAGCGCCGAAATAGGTTTATGCGGGTTTTGTGGAGAGGGTACCCACCACAGTGCATCCAAGTTCGCCTGCGATTTAAAAGCTTTTGCGATAGCAAGATGTCCCAGGTGAACGGGATTAAAGGATCCGAAAAATAAACCAATTCTTTCCGTCATGATTGAATGAAGTCACCTACAATTTTTTCAGCAGAAATCAGTGCTGTTGAGAGATCATCATTCATAAGTTGCACATCGAATTTGGAAGCGAATTTCATTTCAGACGCGGCCTTGTTGATTCTCATCGCTATTTTCTCGGCGGATTCTGTACTGCGATTCCTTAATCTGAAATTGAGGATTTCTATACTGGGAGGTTGAACGAAAATGGAAAGGGCTTTCGCACCGAATATTTTTTTAAGATTCATTCCTCCTTGCACATCCACATCGAAAATAACGTTTTTTCCTTCATTCCAAATCCGATCGATTTCAGATTTTAATGTTCCGTAATATTGATCTTTGTATACTTCTTCCCACTCCAAAAATGCGCCTTTTTGGGCTTTTTGGAGGAATTCATTCGGACTAAGGAAGTGATAATCCTTTCCGTTGGTTTCGTTGTGGCGCATGGATCTGCTTGTTGCAGAAATAGAGAAAGCTAATTTTAATGCATCAATTTTCATAAGGTGATGAACGATAGTCGTTTTACCCGCTCCACTGGGAGCTGAAAAAATGATGGCTTTTTCCATATGCGAAAATAATGAAATTACAGCACGTTATTGATTTGCTCTTTTATTTTTTCTAATTCATCTTTCATAACAACCACCCATCTTTGAAGAGTGGCATCGTTTGCTTTACTTCCTATGGTGTTGATTTCTCTTCCAATCTCTTGCGAAATGAACCCTAATTTTTTTCCTTGTCCTTCTCCATCAAGTTCTTCAATAAAATGCTCGCAATTGGCGAGCAGACGTTGTTGCTCCTCAGAGACATCTAATTTCTCGAGGTAATAAATCATCTCTTGTTCAAATCGATTTGCATCGATTTTTTCTGAAGGAATAAACTCCTCTAGCGCTTGTTGCAGTCTGTTTTTTACCTTGTCGTTTCTTTCTTTTAAAGGAATTTCAATTTGCTTTCTAGCGTCAAGAATAATGTCAATGCGCGATTTAAACTCTTTATGAAGCCCGTCACCTTCTGATTTTCTATATTGCTTAAGTGAACTTAATGCTTTATTTATAGCTAATTGTAGGTGATTCCAGTTTTCTTCAGAAAAAGATTTTTCTTCCGTCTTTTGCACATCCGGTAGTCTGAGTGCGGTGTTTAAAATGTCACCAGGAGGCAAGCCTTGCGCTTGCGCAAACTCTTTCAATGCATCGGTATAGGTTTTTAGTAGATTCCAGTTAATGGGAATTTCATTGGACGCAGCAAGATTTTCGGCGTGGAGATAGACCTCGACTTTTCCCCGTACAATGACCTCTGCCACCATGGTTCTAATTGGCATTTCCTTATCACGAAGGAAATAGGGTGTTCTCACATTTAAATCTAATCCTTTGCTATTAAGACATTTTACCTCAATGGTAAATAGGTAATCTCCAATGGTTTCTTCGACACGGCCGTAGCCTGTCATGGAATGTAAATTATTATTCATTGGAGCAAAGATAATGTTTGTTTTACGCTTGTCTTTTGTTCCTTTGCAGAATGAAGAAGACCGCAGTGTTATTAGTGAATTTAGGTTCCCCTGATAATCCTTTTCCGGGAGCCGTTTATCGATATTTGACTCAATTTTTAAATGACCCTCGTGTAATCGACATTAATGCATTGGGACGCGCTATTTTGGTCAATGGAATTATCGTCCCATTTCGACACAGAAAGTCTTCAAAAGTCTATCAGGAGCTATGGACAGAGCAAGGTTCACCACTTATTCATTTTGGTAAAACCAATCAACAACAATTGCAAGCTCGTTTTAACGAGTTGGAGACGAAAGTTTTTTTAGCGATGCGTTATCAAAATCCTTCTTTGGATGCAGTAATGCGTGAAATTTATGAATGGGGACCTAAGCGACTGGTCGTCATTCCACTTTTCCCTCAATATGCCTCGGCATCTACCGGAAGTGTGATAGAGAGGGTAATGAAAATCATGAGCAGTTGGTGGACTTTTCCCGAGTTGAAAATCATTTCTCAGTTTCATGATCATCCCTTGTTCCTGAAAGCTTGGCATCAAAGAGCCAGTGAATATAATTGGAGGGAATATGACCATGTTCTATTTAGTTATCACGGGTTACCAGAAAGACAGGTTGACAAAGTATATAAGGACAATAAGTGTAGAAACCACAGTTGTGAGCACGAAATCAACGATGAGAATAAGTTGTGTTATAAGGCGACGTGTTACGCAACGACAAGAAGTATTGTGGGGAGTATGCAGATTCCTGAAGACCGCTATTCTGTTGGTTTTCAAAGCCGATTGGGTAAGGGATGGATTGAGCCGTTCTCCGATCATTTGATCGAAGATTTGGCAAAAAGGGGAGTCAAAAAGTTGTTGGTTTTTTCACCTGCTTTCGTTGCGGATTGTTTAGAGACTACCATTGAAATAGGAGTGGAATATCAAGAGCTCTTTGAAGAGCATGGCGGAGAAAAGGTACAATTGGTTCAAAGCTTGAACGACTCAGCAGCTTGGATTGATTGCCTAGTTTCTTTAGTACAGGAATAATTAATCCTTTGGTTTTCTTCTTTTAATAAAGTAGAAACCAACCAATCCAATCGACAATAAGGCAACTCCCACTTTTAGTATAGCGCTCGGCAAATTGTTTTCAAAGTCAGGTATGATAATCGATCTTTTATTTCTGAATTGACTCAATGGTGCTTCTTGGTCGTTCCATTTTTTGTAGTGCACACCCTCTAAATCTGAAATAACTAGCCATTTGCTGTTGTTGCTCATTAAGGAATCGGGTATACTGAAATGGAGACTATCGCAAATTTTGTCTTCAATACTGAGCATGATTGTTCCTTCTTGAAGAAATTGATTGCAGATGGGAAGTTCGATAATGGTTCCTTGAAATTGGGGAAATTGCTTTTGCCATTTAGTTTTATTGTTGGTAACAACAAGGGAAGTGTTGTCTGGCCATTTAATGGAAGGTAAGTCAAGGGAAAGCTCTTTTTCGTAAAAATGAAATTTCCAGTTGGACAAATTCAGTTCCTCACCGCTGAGATTTCCGAGCTCTATCCAGTGCAGCTCCTCTTTTTTACTCATTTGGGTACCCCATTTCCAAATGCCTACATGTCCTTTTAGGCCATTATTCCATTCTGCTTTTTTATATATAGCAGTCCAAGTTTGTGATTGATTGAGATCTATGTTGTGATTTGGAGATGCTACAGACTTTTGATTTTCCCACTCAGAAAAGAAATAGGGAAACCGGTTGATGGCTTCAATGTTTAGTAATCGTCCTTTATAAAATAAGCCATCTATATGATTAAAGCGTAAATTCGATTCATTGGCGGTGATAAGTGGGATATTAGCGAAGTTGCTATTAATTACAATTTGAACACGTTCAGGATTGAGATTAAAAATTTTGCACATTTCATCATTAAATGATTTATTTCTTCTATTAAAAAAATCTTTCATGTTTTGAATGTAATCAGGCCATCTAGAAAGATTTGATTTAGCGGGATAGCGATTACAGTGATAAGGAAATTCAGGGGCAATCCAATTTTTAAAAAAGTCAATTCGATTCTGGATTGTGTCAGCATGTATAGCGGTCGCTTGTAAAAGACACATTTGATTAATCACCAAATCACGGGTTGATTTCTCTGTTGCGATTTTATTGAAAATAAGGGTAGACCAAGTTGGGTTATACCACTCCGTCTGAACAGGGCTCAATTTATCTGCCAGGAAATTCGGGATGGGAGCACAAGCTAAATCCGAGTCGTAGAAAATCCAGTGCCATTTGTCATCTAGATTTTTGGCTTTCCAAAATCTTATATTTCCCCGACTATCCGGGTTTGATATGTAAGATTGCCAGATGATAAAGTTCATATACTGCTCCAAATCGATCTTCTTTTTGATGTCAGTTTTAAATTGATCTGAACTTTTATAGTTACTCAACCATTTCATGAAGTTTTGATATTCTTTGATGTAGGTAGCATCTGCGTTGCCTAATGCAGTGCTATCTTCGATAGTATGATGGTTATATTTTAGGTAATCTTGATTTATTTTTTCTCGTAAATTGATGATTCCGAAGTATTGATCATTAATATAGAAGGAACAAGGTTGATAATCCATATAATCAATGTTCATATCAGCCGCGATGCTAGAGAGACAGATATCTTTAAATCTGGTCGAATTTTGGTCGCTTCCAGAAGTACGAAGAACCAAATGTTTAAACTCATTGAAAGGTTTATTGGCGAAAAATTGGTACTCAAATTTTTTCTTTCCTATGGTTGAGTCTGCCACAAGATGTAATGATTTTTCAGGTAAACCAAGTGTAAATCCCCCAAAAGTTTTAAGAATACATGATGTGGCTTCTACTGATTGGTTGCCGTAAATGAATTCAGCAAAACAGCGGATAGGGGTTTTGTCAAAAGCTTTTCCCGACATTTCAAATTTTTGATTGTCTTCTCCTACTTTTTTTATTGTGCCTACGTAAATTCCATCTGGAGGAAAGAACTCCGAGGTATTTACGCGTAAGCATATGATGGGTAGACTATGATTTCTACCTACTAAATAATTACCCTGAAAAGTCTTGGTTTCTCCGGTTGAGTTCGTTACTCGAATGACAACAAATGTGTTTTCAGAAATCTTGAGGTTGTTTTTCCATGTTCTTAAATTATCAGCGGTGTCCCATCCCGTTTTGTATTCTATTTTATGTTGGTTAGGATTTTCAATGCTGAGCTCAATGGGGTTAAGAAAAGCACCTGGCAAGTGATTTAAGGTTATGCCCCAGTCATTGATTTTATTTAAAGATGCCGTTTGTTTGGTTTGTGCGATGGAGAATTTGATGCCCAAGGCGAGCGATAGAATAAGGAGGAAACCTCTCATTTTTTTTTGGGTTAAGGTTTTTTGTTTGGTTCCATAAACTCTCCTGCTCCATCATTTCCTTCTTGTTCGAGTTTTTTAATTTCGTCCGATGGTTGAGCGTTGATAATACTATCTAACAAACAGGGACAGATTTGTTTTTTTTGATCTTCCGTGATGGCGAAATCAGGTATTTTTCTAAAAGCAAGAATTTTCTTTTTAACCGCTGCAAAACCTTTGAAGTTGCCATCTGTGTTTTTCTCCCAATATTGAATTGCTTGATAATTGTTTAAATCGCAGAACTGCATCAGCATCACCGCGCTAACCAAACCGCTTTGATGCCAGCCATTCCAACAGTGAATGTAGATGGGTTGATAGGGAGGATGTTGCAGTTTTTGATAAATCTCTTCAATGAACGCTTTTAATTCAACCTCTGTCCATTCGGGTCGACATTCGTATATAAACCCTTGTTGTTTGAGTGAATCAATTCGAAAAGGGGGATACATGGACTCAAAGTTTTTTGAATAGAGATATATGGCCTTTTCAAATCCGATTTCATGAAGACTTTTAATACCCACTAAAGGCAATGGATTTTGATTGTATTTTTTCGCATCCAGAGGTTTTAAATGGAGATTATTACCTCCTCCTCTGTACAACACTCCCTTGAGCACTACACGCATATTTCTGGTCCCCCAGCAGCTCGTATCACCTTGTCCTTTATTATTCGTGATTTTTACGTGTGCACTATCTACATCAGTCCATTGTTGACTAAACCCAGCCTTGTCAGTACAAGATAAGCAAAGCACGCTCAAAAGAAGAATGGCATATTTCATATAAATGTAAATATCCAAACCCAGTTTAACGAAAATCTACGAACCTTTAAAAGTTGTCTAAGTAGGGATGTTTATAAACTTTTCTTAGAAAAATCAAAACAATCGGTGCAGACTTATTTTGGAAGTAATGATGCCATGCAGCGAATCGATGCTCACTCGTTCCTGCTGCATGGTGTCTCGATCTCGGATGGTGACCGTGTTGTCTACTAATGTTTGATTATCCACCGTCACACAATAAGGAGTTCCAATCGCATCTTGCCTTCTGTATCTTCTTCCAACCGCGTCCTTGTCGTCATATTGTAAATTGAAATCAAGTTTCAACGTATCTACAATTTCTTTTGCTTTTTCAGGCAAACCGTCTTTTTTCACCAAAGGCAGAATGGCTACTTTGACGGGAGCCAATGCGGGGTGAATGGACAGGACGGTTCTTTCTGCGCCTTCTTCTCCTTCTTTTCCGGGAACCATTTCCGTGCGGTAGGCGTTACTCAATACCGCTAGGAACATTCTGTCCAGGCCAATAGAGGTTTCGATGACGTAAGGAATAAAACTCTCATTGGTTTCGGGATCGAAGTAGCGCAGTTTTTTACCGCTGAATGTTTCGTGTTGAGAGAGGTCAAAATCTGTGCGCGAGTGAATCCCTTCCAATTCCTTGAATCCCATCGGGAAGTTGAACTCAATGTCACATGCGGCATTGGCATAGTGGGCCAATTTGATGTGATCATGGAATTTATAATTTTCTTCTCCTAATCCAAGTGCCTTGTGCCACGCGATCCGGGTGTTTTTCCAGTATTCATACCATTCCATTTCGGTGCCGGGCTTGCAAAAGAACTGCATTTCCATTTGTTCAAATTCCCGCATGCGGAAAATGAATTGGCGGGCGATGATTTCGTTTCTAAACGCCTTTCCAATTTGAGCGATTCCAAACGGAAGTTTCATTCTTCCTGTTTTTTGAACGTTCAAGAAATTAACAAAAATCCCTTGGGCTGTTTCAGGACGCAGGTAGATGATGCCCGCATCTCCCGACACAGCGCCCAATTCCGTTTTGAACATCAAATTGAATTGACGCACTTCTGTCCAGTTTCTGGATCCAGATTCAGGGCAGGCGATTTCACATTCTTCGATAAGGTTTTTAAGGGCAACGAGGTCTGAAGATTCCAAAGCCGCCTTCATTTTGGACTGCACATCGTCGATTTTGGCTTGGCTGCGGAGGACATTGGGATTGGTAGCGCGGAATTGTTCTTCGTTAAAGGCGTCACCAAATTTGTTTTTGGCTTTGTCAATCTCCTTTTGGATTTTGGCTTCTGACTTGGCCATATATTCTTCTAAAAGAACGTCGGCGCGGTATCTCTTTTTACTGTCTTTGTTGTCAATAAGGGGATCATTGAAGGCATCCACGTGTCCACTGGCCTTCCAAGTGGTAGGGTGCATGAAGATAGAGGAATCAATCCCCACTATGTTTTGGTGCATGCGCGTCATGGCCGTCCACCAGTAGTTTTTGATGTTGTTTTTTAGTTCAACACCCAGTTGGGCATAGTCATAGGCCGCGCTGAGGCCATCATAAATTTCGGATGAGGGGAACACAAAGCCATACTCCTTGGCATGTGAGATGACGAGCTTGAGTTTATCTTCTTGTTGCATGGGGCAAAGGTAAGAGGATACTCAATTGAATTTTATGTTTGTTTTTTTTGACAATTTGAAGTTCGTATCATGATTGGGAATTAACAAAAATCTAATCTTGAACCAACGCCTACGGCTTATTTTCGCCGAAAATTTATATAAATTTTATTAGAATGAATGTTACTTTCAACAGTAAAAGGGTATTTCAGCTCACCCCGGTGACTTTCACTACGGTGATATTATTTTTGTTTTCGGTTCTTCAAATGTCGGCACAAACCACTTTATTTTCTGACAATTTCAATGCGAACAATAGTACAACATGGTCAACTTCAGGGGCAATCGGGTCATATCCAAATTGGATCATTCAGCGTTCAGGTGCAGATTGGGGCGCTCGCGTGAATGCCAGTATTTTAGAATTATCTAATGATGCTTCTGGAGGAGCAAATGCAGATGGGTGGGTGTTTGCGTACAGAGATATCAATACACTGTCGGGTTGGAACACCACCATCGGATCCAATACAGGTCCAATTTCATGGGAGTTTAATATGAGACAAATTAGATCGAATCCCTCAGGTTTTGATGCAACAAACACTTATGGAAGCGCTTATGTATTAGCAAGTAACAGCTTATCAATGGCGACTGCTGGATCTGGATATGCAGTGTGCTTGGGAGAAAATTCAGCCAATGACAGAATAAGATTAGTACACTTTAATAATGGATTACAAGGCACTGTTACCGATCTTATAACAA
The DNA here is from genome assembly GCA_964544665.1 of uncultured Chryseobacterium sp. Lineage (GTDB taxonomy): Bacteria > Bacteroidota > Bacteroidia > Flavobacteriales_D > Sanyastnellaceae > CAMCTV01. Next base: position 10,621 of record CAZJCQ010000055.1, read on the forward strand.
GCACAGGTACAGGTTTTACAGACTTTGCAACCGAGTACTTGAGCATAAGAGTAGTTTATACACCTAGCACGAACACTTGGGAACTACTCTTGAGAAATGACGGCGCAACGAGTTTTGCAGATCCTTCAGGGGGAACTTTAACATCCATGGGTACGGTTGTAAATAGCACATACACAACATTAACGGGGATGAGATATGTGGGAGGTTATTGGCAGGGATCCACAGGCGCCAATCAAACCGCATTTTTTGATAATGTTTTTTTGAAAAAATTGTCTACTAGCGCAACCGTCATCTTTAACGCCAATGGTGGAACAGGTTCCATGGCGAATCAGGTTGCGTCTGTCCCAACTAATTTAACTAGCAATGCATTCTCTCAAGCAGGGTACAACTTCGCAGGATGGAATACACTGGCTGACGGAACAGGCGTATCTTATGAAAACCAAGCAAGTTATCCTTTTGCTGCCGATGTTACCTTGTACGCTCAATGGACGATTATTCCTTGCACACCTCTGGTTTCCATCGTCTCTAATGATGCAGACAACAGCATTTGCACAGGAACTAGCGTCACTTTCACTGCTACCCCCACCAACGGTGGAACTACACCGAGTTATCAATGGAAATTGAATGGTTCCAACGTGGGTACCAATAGCGCTACTTATTCCAATTCGGCCCTGGCCGATGGGGACATTGTCCAAGTGGTGTTGACATCCAATGCTGTATGTGCTTCTCCCACAACCGCAACCTCCAATAGTATTGCTACGGGTGTAACTCCCACGCTCACTTTGCCTTTGACTTCTTCAGTGGGTAATACCATTTGCACAGGAACACCTGTAACTTTTACTTCATCTGGAGCCGCGCAATATCAATTTTTCATTGATGGTGTTTCGCAAGGTGCATCTTCGGCCACCAGCACATTTAATACCTCTGCTTTAACCAATGGACAAGTGGTGTCCGTGCAATCTGCAGGAGCAACGGTGATACCGTCCAACGGAACGGCATTTGTGTTGGATGGAACCATGGAAGCCAACTGGGGAAGTGCTTTGGCCACTTCTGCAGGGGGACCTTCTCCCGGATTTGGTGTAGGCCATGAACTGAATGCTTTGTATGCGAGCGCCAATCAGAATAATTTGTTTTTAGGAGTGGCTGGCAATGTGCAGTCAGGCAATCGCATTTTGGTTTGGATTGACTCCAAAACAGGTGGATACACCAATGGTAACTACGGACGTTCAGGAGCTCCTCAAGGAGTGGATGATATCAACAGTGGAATCAGCTTTGATGCTGGATTTGCTGCAGATTATGTTTTGGTTATTGGGGTGACGAGCGGTCAATATTTTTATGACTTGTACACCCTGTCCGGAACTGCGGGTTCTGGAGGAGGACCGAATCAATATTTAGGGTACACCAACGCACCCTCTGCTCCTTTCACCCAATTCAATTTAGGGGCTGCTATGGGTGCTAACCCGGCTAATAGCAATAATACCAGAGGGTTTGAGATTCAAATTCCGAAGTCTTTGTTGGGTTATACCACCGGCAGCGTTCAGTTATTTGCCATGTACACTTCTGAAGGAGGATTTTTGAGCAATCAGTTTTTGACCAGAGCTAATAGTGGTGATGGAAATTACACCAATACCAATACCAACTTTGGTGCAGCCAACCCCAATCCGGTAAGTATGACCACCACTACCTGCCCAGCTACGGGTAGCGTTACCATGACGGTGAATCCAAATGCTACCATTGCATTGACTTCGGCAGGATCAACTACCAATCAAACGCCATGCGCAGGCACTGCGATAACCAATATCACTTATGCTTTAGGAGGAGGAGCAACAGGAGCAACTGTGACAGGTTTGCCAACGGGTGTCAGTGCCAACGTATCGGGTGGTGTGGTCACCATTTCTGGAACCCCTGCGGCAACAGGAGTATTCAATTATACAGTAACTACAACAGGAACGTGTACCCAAACAACGGCTACTGGTACTTTGACGATTAGACAGATTACTTATGCCAACTTGCAATTCCCAGCAACGGGGAGTGTTTGTGCCAACGGAACTTACAATGTTTTTGGCCGTGTTTATGCGGCGGCATTGACCGAAGCAGCAGGGGCCAATGCCAATGTGGAGGCGCAGTTTGGATACCATACCGCCAATACTGATCCCAGCACTTGGACCAATTGGTCTGCTGCAACTTGGAATATTCAGTCGAACAATGATGATGAGTATTCTGCTGCACTCAATACCACATTGGCTGCTGGAACCTATTACTACACTTTTAGATATCGGATTTTTGGTTGCGCCTGGGTGTATGGCGGATACAGTGTGAGTGGAGGTGGTATTTGGAATGGAACCAGCAATGTGAATGGTCAGGTAACTATTACAGCCATTGTTACACCTACCGTGAGTATATCTGAGCCTACCAATACGGTTACTACCTCCACGGGTCAGGTTAGTTGGGACTTTACCTCGACCACAGGGACACCCACCGTCAATAACATTGCAGGCCTGACCATTTCTAATCTAACGGCTAACAATCAAAATGGTACGGTCAATCCTTTTATATTGTCAGCTAACCCACCAAGTGCTGGTTATGCTACTGCTAGTGGCGCCAACTTTGCTGGAATAGCCGCGCGCACAGGGGCTTTGAATACAGCAGCCAATGGAAGCGGTTATTTTGAATTTACGCTCACCGCCCCCAGCGGGTTTGCCATTGATTTGAGTGAAATTTCTTTCGGAACAAGAAGTACCAATACAGGAGCACAAGCGTATACCATTCGCAATAGTTTGGACAACTATACAACCGACATAGCGACAGGTTCTATTGCTAATAATTCAATTTGGGCTTATAAAACCAATGCATTAACAGAAGGAAGCATCACCACCACACTTGGAGGAGTGGTTACTATTCGAATTTATGGATATAATGGAACTGGAGCTGCTGCTTTGAATACGGTGAACTGGCGAATCGATGATTTATTTTTGGGGTTGAATGTTAAAGGTTTTTGTTCCAGTGCGACGTTGACTTATAATGCAACGGTAACCAACGCGGGTGCCGCACCGGCTTATCAATGGAAGGTCAACGGCGTCAATGTAGGCACCAATGCCTCTAGCTTTACTAGCACTTCACAAAATAATTTGGATCAGATAAGTGTTGTGTTAACTCCTAACAATACTTGTCAAACAAGCTCTTCTCTCTCTAGTAACATTGTTACAATTGGGGTAACGAATGCGCTGGTTCCATCCGCCTCATTGGCCTCTAGCGATGCCGATAATAGCATCTGTCAAGGAGAGAGTGTTACTTTCACGGCCACGCCCACTAATGGCGGAATAGCCCCTGCTTATCAGTGGAAGGTGAATGGCACTAACGCAGGTACTAATGCTACGACCTTCACTACAACTACACTTGCAAACAATGATGTAGTAACGGTAGTGATGACGGCCAATAATACTTGTCAGACATCCGCTACTGCGACGAGCACAGGTATTACTACAACCGTAACGAACAATGTTACCCCTAGTGTGACGATAGCAGCGAATACAACAGACATTTGTCCAGGAGCAGGAACGAGCATAACGTTCACCGCGACTCCAACCAATGGAGGAACACCCAGTTACCAATGGAAGAAGAATGGAACGAACGTAGGAACAAATGCCACCACTTATACCAGTGCGACATTAGCGGGAGGCGATGTGATCACCGTGGTAATGACAGCGACGAATACTTGTCAAACATCAAGCACCGCCACAAGCGCAGGAACGACTATTAATGCATTGACTTTAAATACCTATTATTTAGACGCAGATGGTGATGGTTATGGACCAACAGCAAGCGCCGTTCAGGACTGTACCCAACCTACAGGTTATGTAACGCAGAGTGGCGATTGCAATGACAATAGCAACACAGTTTATCCAGGCGCTACTGAAAATTGCAATGGCATTGATGACGATTGTAATGGCACCGCAGACAATGGATTAACCTTTGTCAATTATTACAACGACACAGATGGCGACACTTATGGAGCAGGTACTGCAACTAACGCTTGTCAATCACCCGGCGCTACTTATGTAACGAACAGCACCGATTGCGATGAAAATAACAATGTAGTCAACCCAGGAGCGACCGAAGTGTGTAACACGATCGATGACGATTGTGACACTCAAATCGATGAAGGCGTACAAAACACTTATTATGCAGATGCCGATGGTGATACATATGGAAATGCATCTAGCAGCACCACTGCATGCACCCAACCAACGGGATATGTAACGAATAGCACGGATTGCAATGACAACAGCAACATGGTATACCCCGGCGCTACGGAAACTTGCAATGGCATTGACGACGATTGCAATGGTACTGCAGACAATGGATTAACGTTTGTTAATTATTACAACGACCAAGATGGCGACACCTATGGAGCAGGCACTGCAACCAATGCTTGTCAATCACCCGGTGCTACTTATGTAACGAACAGCACCGATTGCGATGACAATAACAATGCAGTCAACCCAGGAGCGACCGAAGTGTGTAACACGATCGATGATGATTGTGATAACCAAATCGATGAAGGCGTACAAAACACTTATTATGCAGATGCCGATGGTGATACATATGGAAATGCATCTAGCAGCACCACTTCATGCACCCAACCAACGGGATATGTAACGAGCAACACGGATTGCAACGACAACAGCAACACAGTTTATCCCGGTGCTACGGAAACATGCAATGGTATTGATGACGATTGTAATGGCACCGCAGACAATGGATTGACCTTTGTCAATTATTACAACGACACAGATGGCGACACCTATGGAGCAGGCACTGCGACCAATGATTGTCAATCACCCGGTGCTACTTATGTAACGAACAGTACCGATTGCAATGACAATAGCAACACAGTTTATCCTGGAGCCACTGAAACATGCAATGGTATTGATGACGATTGTAATGGAACAGTAGACAATGGATTAACCTTTGTCAACTATTACAACGACCAAGATGGCGATACCTATGGAGCAGGCACTGCAACGAATGCGTGTCAGTCACCCGGTGCTACCTATGTAACGAACAATACGGACTGTAACGACAACAGCAACACGGTATACCCCGGCGCTACGGAAACTTGCAATGGTATAGATGACGATTGTAATGGCACTGCAGACAATGGAT
>CAZJCQ010000056.1:0-14783 GCA_964544665.1 uncultured Chryseobacterium sp.
GATTGGTATTCACCAACTATTATCAAGATGCGGATGCAGACGGATTCGGAAATCCATTGGTAGTGATTAATGCATGCGCTCAGCCAGCGGGATATGTCATTAACAATACCGATTGTGATGATACGAATGCGGCGATTAATACTGCTGCCGCGGAGATTTGTGATGGCATCGATAACAACTGTAATACGCTATTAGATGATGGATTGGTATTCACCAACTATTATCAAGATGCGGATGCAGACGGATTCGGAAATCCGTTGGTAGTGATCAATGCTTGCGCTCAACCAGCAGGATATGTCATTGACAACACCGATTGTGATGATACGAATGCGGCGATTAATACCGCTGCTGCAGAGCTATGTGATGGTATTGATAATAACTGTAATACCTTGGTGGATGAAGGTGTTCAAACAACCTATTACGCTGATGTGGATGGTGATGGATTCGGAGATTTAGGAAATACTATTTTGGCATGTTCGCCTCCACTTGGTTATGTGACCGATAATACCGATTGTGATGATACAAATAGTGCGATTTTCCCAGGTGCTGTGGAGATTTGCGATGGATTGGATAATAACTGTGATGGACAAATTGATGAGGGTGTGTTGGTTACGTATTATGCAGATGCAGACGGCGATGGTTTCGGTGATCCTGGAGTAACGACAACCGCCTGCTCTGCACCCATCGGTTTCGTAGCAGACAATACCGATTGTGATGACACCAATGCGGCGATCAATACTGATGCGATTGAAGTATGTGATTTAGTCGATAACAATTGTGATGGTCAAATAGATGAGGGTGTAGCGGTTACGCCTAGCGTTACTATCGCAGCTGATCAAAATCCGATTTGTCAAAATACGACGGTTACCTTCACGGCAACTCCTGTGAATGGAGGGGTAAATCCAAGTTATCAATGGATGATCAATGGTATCGTGGTGGGTGGAAATTCAAATACCTTTAACAGTAACGCATTCGTGAATGGGGATATGGTAACGGTAATGTTAACTGCTGATAATTTGTGTCAGACGGTGGCCGATACCATCAGTAATGAGGTGATGATGGTCGTGGACTCTGTTATTGCGCCAACACTGACCATTGCCTCAAATGATACAATTTGTGCGGCAACGACGAACACTTTTGTAATGAATATCGATCAACCTGGAACCACTCCTCAATATACCTGGTTGTTAAATGGAGTTGACCAAGGGGTGAACTCACCCAATTACACCAGCAATACGATTGTGAATGGTGATCAGTTGATTGGAATTGTCAATACGGCTAATGCATGTGTTCCTTCGGTTACAGCGTCTGATACGATTGTATTCACGGTGCTAGATCCAGTCACTCCGACCATTTCGCTTTTCTATGTTCCCAATGATTCGATTTGTCAAGGTGATACAGTAGATTTCTTGGCAAGTGTATCCAATGGTGGACCTAACCCGATTGTGACTTGGTTAATCAATGGAATCGATATAGGATGGACTGATACCGTTTATAGTGCAGGTTCCTTGCAAAATGGCGATCAAGTGCAAGTTCAATTGACGGCCAATAATATCTGTCAAATCACTGCAACGGCGGTTTCAACCATCGTTCCCATTGCGGTGGGCACACCCACTACCTATTACATCGATGCAGATGGTGATGGAGCAGGTGATGCGAACACTTCATTGGTATCTTGTTTCCAACCCAATGGTTATGTTCCTACCCCTGGTGATTGTGATGATAACGATCCAACAGTGGGTATTTGTGTCGATGCAGACGGTGATGGATATACAGATAACGTGGATTGTAATGATAATGATCCTGCCATCAATCCGGGTGCTACTGAAATTTGTGGTAATGCTATCGATGAGAACTGCGATGGAATCAATTACTTGATATGGTATTGGGACGCAGATGGAGACGGACTCCCTGGAACAGATTCGGTCTTCTACAGCTGGAGTTGTGATACCTTAATCGGATTCTATTTAGATCCTGTAATATTTGATTGTAACGACTATAATGCAACCATTTATCAAGGTGCTCCGGAGATATGCGACAATCTGGATAATGATTGTAATTCGTTTATTGACGATGGTGTTGGCGTTTGGTGGTTCTACGATAGTGATCAGGATGGATTTGGTGTTGCAGATAGCATGTACTTCTTATGTTATCCTCCAAGTCCATATTGGACCGACAACGCAGCAGATTGCGATGATACCGATCCTTTGTTGACCCCTGTCTCGGATAATGACGGTGATGGATTCTTGGGTTGTGTAAATGACTGTGATGATATGAATCCTGCTATCAACCCCACGGCTAGCGAAGTTTGCGATGATGTGGATAATGACTGTGATGGTCAAATCGATGAGGGAATCGGATTTGTGTACTACGCAGATTTAGATGGTGATGGTTTCGGAGACGATAAAGATTCTATCTTCTCTTGTGATACGATACCACCAGCAGGGTATGCTGCCAATAATTTAGATTGTAACGATGGAAATTACAACATCAATCCTGGTGTTGAGGAAATATGTGGCAATGGAGTAGATGATAATTGTGATGGCAATGCACCTGAGATTTGTAATGATGAAAACCCCGATGGTTTCTCACCCGATGGAGATGGCCAAGGTGATGAGTTCGTATTAGATTTGGGAGAGCGTGACACGCAATTGAGACTGGAGGTTTATAATCGATGGGGTACTAAAGTCTTTGAGTCCTCGGCCCTCGGTCGATTGACCTGGGATGGTAAGCCAAACGTAGGCAAGCAGCAAGAACAATGTTTACCTGTGGGTACCTACTTTGCTATCATCGAGATAAATGGAGAAGTGAAAACACAAACAATAACAATCTGGAAGTAATACAATGAAGACGAATAATTTGAAATTAGGAAAGAGGTTATTGTCCGCAGTATTGATTGTAATCTCAAGTTGGTCGATTAAAGCGCAGCAAGACCCCCAATATACCATGCACATGCTCAATGGCATGTCGATTCATCCGGCCTACGCGGGTAGTTTAGGAGGATTGTCAGCCAATGTGTTGTATCGTAATCAATGGGTGGGATTCGATGGAGCTCCCAAGACCATCAGCGCAAACGCCCAGATGCGATATTTCCGTGACCAATTGGGCACTGGGGTATCTGTTTTCAGTGATAAAATAGGTGTGTTCAATAGGAGTACAATGAATGTTGCTCAAGCCTATCATTTACACATCAACCAGCTGACTTTGGCTTTTGGTATTCAAGCATCGATGGAACAGTTTTCCGCAAAATTGTCAGAGGTAAACCCCGTGTTGATCGGTGACGATAAATTTTCTGGAAACATTTCAAAGTCTGTTTTGAATTTTGGAACGGGCCTTTACCTATATAATGACAAGTTTTGGTTTGGTGCCTCCATCCCGCATTTATTAAAATCAAAGTGGTCATCTGTGGATACTTCCAATCCGTATTTAACCAATCACCTTTTTGTTTCTACCGGCGGTGTACTTGATGTAGGGGTAGTACAAGTGAAACCTTCGATGATGTTAAAGAAATCCGGAATCATGGATAAGAAGTCCGACTCGCCTATGCAATTTGAGTTAGGCTGCAGCGTCTACGCGATGTCTAAGTTTGGTGTCGGATTGAATTACCGATTAAAGGATGCCATTATTTATTTAGTGGAGTTTCAGGTGAATGATGCTTTCAAAATTGCATACGGTTATGATCAAACAACCAGCAATTTGAGAAGTTATAGCAATGGAACTCACGAGATTTTATTGCGTTATTCATTTAATAATGGAGGAAAGGCATTGTCTTCACCACGATTATTTTAATACACATGAACATGAAGATGAATTGGAGAAATATTGGTGGATGTATCATTTTGGTTCTCGCAATATCTGCGTGTACCACTAACATGTACATGAAAGAGGCCAAGCGATTGTATGATGTTGGTGAATATGGTAGAGCGGACGGTTATTATTCAAAGGCCGAGTCAGCATTGCCAGAGGCAACCAAAATGCGCGCTCGTTGTAAGTATAAAATGCGTGATATTCAAGGTTCAATTTTACTTTATCAATCCGCTGATAAAACAACTTTCGAAGCGGAAGATTGGAAGAATTTCATCAATTCCTTGAATCAGGTGGGAAGAGGATCAGAGATTCAAGCTTATCTCGCACAAGCCGGAATACAAAATGACACGTTGTTAACGAGTGTCAGCAAAGTTCATGCTGAGGTGACCACCGCGAAAGCGGCTGACATGGCTTGGAACAGTAACGGATATGCCTTTGCACCTGTGATGGTTGAAGACAGAATCTATTACGTTGGTAATGATAGAAATGTTAAACACTTTCAAGATGTTTACGGCGGTGATATCTCTTCCTACTTGGATGTGCGTTCGGTAGATCCAATGTTATCTGACAAAAAGCCATTGCCCTTAAATAAAATCAATTCTGGTCAACATGATGGCCCCATTGCCGTTCATCCAGATGGAAATAAAATCGTGATTACTCGGAATGCTCCTTTTTCAAAGAAACCAGGAGGAGGAAGACCTCAGTTGTATGAGTTACAAAAAATCAGAGGGCGTTGGAGAAAGGCAAAACGCATGAGCATCTGTAAGGACAATGGTTCTTTTATGCATCCAGCCTTTAACCAGGATGGTAGTGTATTGTACTATAGTTCCAACAAAGGAGAAGGAAATGGATTTGATATTTATTTTTCCACCAAGGATTCGATTGGTGGATGGTCGGATCCGCTGGCTGTTCCGGATATCAACACGAGTGGTGATGAAGTATTTCCCAGTTGCGTCGATGGTATTCTCTATTTCTCTTCCGATGCCCGGGTGGGTATGGGAGGATTGGATATTTATGGATATGATTTAAAGACTAGAAAAATATTTTGGCCCGCTGCTCCTGTGAATTCTAGAAGAGATGATTTTAATTTGGTAAAGGCGGGTTTTTCAAATTCATTGTGGTATGTTTCGTCAAACCGGTTAACCGCGGATGGTAGGGATAATGTCTTGAAATTAGAGTTTTTGCCCGGTACATTCGCAAAAGTTCATTTTTATGATGTGGAACAGCCAGATATGAAATTATCCTTCCGTCGTGCCAATGTGAAAAGCGCTATTGCGGGAACTGGAGCCAATGGAAAAAATTATGATTTAGATATTCAAGGAAATGCGTATTTAAATTTAGACACTACGTTGACATTTGCAGTGGACAGTTTTGAAGTAGCAAAAATTGGAAAATTTGAATCTATGCCATTGCCATTTATGATTGGTAGTGTTGAAATTCCATTAAAGAGGAGTGTATTCGCAGAGGAGGGAGAAACGGCCAATGAAAAAGGAGGCAAGCCCATTCGGAACATCATTGTAAAAGATAATGGTTCTGTAGAAAACGCCAAGGATGATCGTTATATGAATATCCGATTAGTGGATGATGAATATCTAGTAGTGGCGGGTGCTTTTAGAAGAACGAATAAAATCGATGCCTTTATCAAAGAGCTCAAAGATGCAGGGTATTCTCAGGCCAAAAAGGGCGGAGTGCACAATGGTTTGACCTACGTTATTTATGGTTCTGCCAAGAACAGGACCGATGCCATGACCCTTTTGATTGATGCGCGTAAACACAATCCGGAAGCCTGGATCATGCGACAGGCCGGTGGTTCAACCAATGATCAAAAGGGAGTATCCGATGTTGTGACAGCGGGCGATTTAAAACCCATAGAGGCCATCTTTGTTTCTTCGGAGTTAGATGACAAGTCAAAGTATTACGTGGCATTAAATAAAAACAATGTAGTGATTGTGGCGAAAGGATTTTATGGTCCTAAATGTTTAACAGATCCAGATGCCAGGGTTCAAGGAAAGTATTTGATCAGTCCAGAAAAAGGACTCGTGGTCGATTTTGGAGAGGGTCTGGTGAAATGGAAAGCCAACGTGAATAAGCAAGGAAATGTAACGCAGATTTCGGGTGTGCTCCCAGGTCAGACCAGTGTGGTGGTGATGCAATTCCTGGCTACACTTAAGGGAATGTAATTATCCTTTCAGTAACTGACCAATGAAGTCATTCTGAATACCTCTAGCAGGCGAGTATTCTCGACCATAGAAAATGATTTGTAGATGGAGTTGATTCCATCGATCCATTGGAAAAAGACGCTTAGCGTCTTTTTCTGTTTGTACAACACTTTTTCCATTGGTCAATTTCCATTGTGTCATGAGTCGATGGATGTGAGTGTCTACAGGGAACGCGGGCACGCCAAAAGCTTGAGACATGACAACACTGGCTGTTTTATGACCTACGCCCGGAAGGGCTTCTAGTTCTTCGAAAGATGAAGGAACTTGTCCTTTGTGATTTTTAATTAATAAATGCGAGAGTTCATGTATGGCTTTGCTCTTGGCTGGTGATAATCCACACGGACGAATAATGGATTTGATTTCATCCACGGAGAGCAGTATCATCTTACGTGGTGTGTTGGCTTTTTTAAATAATGCAGGGGTAATTTCATTTACTTTTTTATCTGTGCATTGTGCGCTTAGCAATACCGCAATAAGTAATGTAAATGGACTGGAATGATCTAATGGAATCGGTGTTTCAGGGTAGCATTTACCTAATTCCCGCATGACGATTTCTGCTTTTTCTTTTTTGGTCAAGGCCATAGAAGGAGTTGCTTTGGGGTGTCATTAAAAAAATATAAGCTTCTCGTCATCCCGTTCGCACGATAATTCACCAAATTTTTTTGTTCTTCAAATACATCGAACAAAATATTTTGTTGGACCCAACTGGGTGCTGAATGGAGTGGATCAGTCTCTAGATATAAATAAATAAACTCTCCGTCTTTTTCAAAACCGACCCAATGAAAGCCCATCGACGAACCGTCCTGTGAGGTTAGGGAGAAGTTTTGGGTTAAATAATGAAAATACGTAGAATCGACAATGGAGTTGGCGGGTATATTTCTTGTCCCTGTGGCCAAGGCCCAATCGTCTTCAAAAACTTTAATGGTGATTTCCAAATGATGATCGGGTTTCTTCTCTATTAATGTTTCGCTGAAATAGAATTTATGATCAGCTGCAAAAGAAAACAAAAGGAAGGGAAGTATTGCCAATATTTTCATTGGCGAAAGTTAATCAATCCTTTGCAGATTGCGTTAAATTTGAACCATGTCAAGAAAGTTAACACCGAGTCAAATTGCCGAAGTACAATCACTCATCAAAGTCAATCAACGAATGGTGTTGATCTCCCATTATAATCCGGATGGTGATGCAGTGGGATCCGTTTTAGGACTAGCTCAGATTCTAAAAAATAGGGGAAAAGAGGTGGAGGTTATATTACCCAATCCAATGCCCAATTTTTATCGTTTCATGGAGGGAGCAGAAAGAATAAAATTTTATTCTCAAAATCAACCCGCTTGCAATGAGGCGATTCAAAAAGCAGATTTACTTTTTTTATTAGACTTTAATCACCTAGGGAGAGTGGGTGAGATGATGGAAGCGGAACTTACCAAGATCAGTATTCCAATGATCATGATCGACCATCATCAACAGCCATCAGACGTGGCCAAGGTACTTTTCTCAGACACCACTTTCACTTCGACTTGTGAAATGGTATACCATTTCGCGGATCAAATGTCTTGGCTCGATTCAATGGATGTAAAAGCGATGGAGTGTATTTATGCGGGAATGGTAACAGATACCGCTTCATTTCGTTTTCCTGTTGTTACAGCGGAAACACATCGCATTGTCGCTGACATGATAGAGAAAGGACTGGAGCATGCAAAAATTCACCAAGCTATTTATGATACCCAGTCTGAAAGTCGTTTGCGTTTGATGGGCTATGCGCTCTCCACCAAATTGGAAGTTTGGAAAGAGCGCGGAGTTGCGGTGGTTTATTTAAGTCAAGAAGAATTAGAACGCTTTCATCATCAAAGTGGGGATACAGAGGGATTGGTGAATCAAGCGCTATCCATTGAGGGAGTTCATTTAGCTGCATTTTTCAAGGAAGCGGTTGACGAAGGAAAAGTAAAATGTAGTTTTCGATCACAAGGAGATTTTGATGTCAACACCTTTGCCCGCAAATACTGGAATGGTGGAGGTCATTTTAATGCAGCAGGGGGGCAATGGGAAGGCAGTTTGTCCGAAGCAGTACAACGATTTAAGGAATTAACCCAATGAGAGTCTTCTATTTTTTATGCTTGATAACTTTTCTAGGATGTGATCCTCCGCAACCTCCCGCTATCAATGAGCAGCAGTTAAAGCAGGAATTGCTCAAAGCCAATCAACAAAAAAGTCGATTGGAATTAGATTCTATTGCTTCATATATAAAACATCATGGATGGCAAATGGTGACGACTCCGACGGGATTGAATTATCAAGTGTTATCGACCAAAGGCGGTCCGCCAGTTAAATTGGGTGACCGAGTTTCTATTTTTTACAAAGTGTCTTTACTGGATGGAACGATTTGTTATGATAATCATTTGACACATCCTGTTCAATTTAAAGTGGGGGAAGATCATGTGGAAGCGGGACTTCATGAATTGATGCCACTCGTGCGCGTTGGCGATGAACTAAGAGTGATTTTGCCCTCTCATTTGGCATTTGGTTTTACAGGAGATGGAGATAAAGTACCGGGTGATTCTCCAGTATTATACGAAATTAAAGTAGTGACCGTGCAATGAGTCGTTGGCTGGGTACGTTGGGCTGTATTTTGTTTTTCGTGAGTTGTGCCATGCATGACGAAGATGAGCAGCTTATAAAATTTTCCGACGAAACGTTTTTGGTGAAGGATGCAGAACGAATTCAAATTTGTGCAATACTAAAAAATGATCAGGGATGGGCAATCGACACCGTGATTCGATTCGTTGGGAGAGATTTTTTTTCTCAGAACAATTCTTTTCATCAACGTTTTCTTTCGCTACGAAAAGGAGAGCGTTACCAATGGAAGTTAAGCAATGATTGGAAGGATCCATTTCTTGTAAGCCCGATATCTTATCACTTTTTGGACATGGAAATTCTATGCACATGGACGGTCAAAGAGTGGTTAGGTGCATTGTCGCAAATGGCGCAGCAATCGACTTTTCCAGAGGATAGCATCGTGAGTTGGGTGGGGTATAATTGGATTGGTGATCAAGCGTGGGAAGTTAAAAAAGATGGATTGTTATGGAGATGGATCAGGCATGGTCAAGGGAATCAAATTGATACGAGTGTGATGGTATCCACTTGGATCAGTACCCATCATTTAAATGGAGATATGATAGGAGAACCATTGAACATGGCTGCTAAATTGGGGCATCAGCAGCAATGGGTTCCTGCCGTGCAATGGGCCTTGCCGTATCTAAAAGAGGGTGATTCTATTGAAATTGTTTCCAAGTCTCAATGGACTTACCAAGATCCTTCCCAATTGGGGCTTCCCCCCCACACCCCTTTGAAATTTTATCTTGGGGTGCATCTTGTCCATTAAAGCATCCGTAAATTGCGAGCATGATTGACTTACGTCCGAATCAAGATCAAATTCCAGAAAAGGGCTGTGTTCTTTTATCAGAGCCATTTTTGAATGACCCCTTTTTTAAGCGGACCGTCGTAATCCTTTGTGAGCACAACGAAGAAGGGTCGTTTGGTTTTGTATTAAATAACTACCTAGATGTCTCATTGGATCAAGTCATCGAAGATTTTCCCAATTGGGAAAATGTCATCAGTATTGGAGGACCCGTAAAAAATGGAAATTTATTTTATGTACACACTTTGGGTGATGAGATTCCCAACAGTGCCAAGGTGGTCGAAGGGCTTTATTTTGGCGGAGACTTTGATGCAGTAAAAGAAATGATGGCACAAGGGCGTATTGCACCCAGTGAAATCCGATTTTTCATCGGCTATAGCGGATGGAGTGCTCAGCAATTGGAAAATGAAATGAAGGAGCAAAGTTGGTTTGTCGCTCATGTATCCAGAAAGGTGATCATGGACACAACGGACAAGGATATTTGGAAGACGATAATGAAAAAATTTGGACCCAAGGGAAAAATGATTGCCAATTTACCCGATGATCCAGGATTAAATTAAGCGATGAGTATTTACAAACCAGAGATTCGATTTGTGGACATGGATGCCATGGGACACGTGAATAATGCAGTTTATTTTACCTATTTAGAGCAAGCACGCATTGACTATTTCAAAACCTTGAGAGCCGAACATTGGGATTGGATCGAGGAGGGCATTGTGGTGGCCAAGAATGAATTGAATTATCAATTGCCAGTGGTTTATGGTGACGATGTCGAAATTGAAACAAAGTGCAGTCACCTGGGATCAAAAAGTTTAACCTTAACCAGTACCGTTTATAAAATAGTCCAAGGAAATAGAATCCCTTGCGCCAATGGGATTTGTGTTTTAGTCTGTTTCAATCATAAAACACAGTTATCCCATGAAATCCCCTCACATTGGAGGGTGTTGTTGGAAAATGAAATATCGATTATCGAGTAATTTCAAACTTGACTGCTTTTTTCGAGTCTCCGGTGAGGATGTATTGTCCCGCAGCCCACTTTGAAACATCAATTGTCTTCACATTTTTTCCTTGGAACATGAGTTGTCCGTTGAGGCCATAGATGCGGATGTCCTGCTTTTCATTCAGCATGATGTGATCGATGGTGGGATTAGGAAATACATGGATGGTGTTAACGCTATATTCTTCAATTCCATTGGGGTTGACTCCATTAGACGCGTCGGGTGTGCTAGCTAAAAATTGAATCCAGTTCGCATCACCATCATATTGGCGGCCATAAGAAGTGTCGGCTCCGATGAATCCCCATTGAACCTCATCGATTAATGAGAATCCATCCGGACTGAACAATCCGGCGTATTCTCCACCATTAGATAAGCTAAAATTAGTATGAAGGACTCCTTGGTTGTTGTCCCCGTCGCAATAATATAAAAGCCATGATTGAGCAGGGATGGTAACGCTATCCGGAAAAGTGGAGGGAACCACCCAGCGATTGCGGACTTCTGGATTATCACTCATGTAATAACCGCTCATGTTAACGGCGTAATTGTTTGGATTGTAGATTTCGATCCAATCTTCATATTCACCGAAATTGTCGGTTAAGGTGACTAAATTTTTAGCCATGACTTCATTGATGAATAATGATTCGCCTGCGATGAGGAATAAGGAATTGGTAACGGTGGGAGTAGGTTGTGTAAAGGTGATGCTACTACCGGCGCCGTCGGTGGATCTTCCCCAGCTTTGATCGCTGGCAATGGTGGAATAGTTGTATTGATTAACAACAGAAGTCCCGTTGGGTCCATAAAGGGTTACGGTTCCGCTCGCAGGAAGACTTAATCCAATATGAAGAGCACCTTGAGTCAAATCGTTATCCAGCCATAAGTTGCGGAATCCACCAGCAGGAATGATGGTTTCTACAGGATTGTTGGTGGGGATTGTGTAATTATTTCCACCCACGTTAACGACATATCCTCCTAGGTTGACTTGAAAAGTATTGGGATTGTATATCTCCACCCAGGGCTCATATTCAAAATAAAGGTCATGGATGGTTTGGGTATTGACGGTTTGCACTTCGTTGATAAAGAGCAATTCTCCATTGGGATTGATGATTTCCTGATTGGTTGCATTCCACGTAGTGTTATTGAAATATTGCCATGTATTACAACCATCGCAAGTTCTGCCGTAACTAATATCGCTGGCCAATTGCGGATATGAAATACTATCAATAATAGTGATACCGTCGGGAGCGGTTAGAAAGATATTTTCACCACTTGATTTTAGAGTGAAATTAGTGTGATTTTCTCCTTGAGTCAAGTAATCATTATCACACCAAAAAATGATGTGACTATTGGGTAGAATTGTCGTAAGACCGGAATTGGTGGCAGGGATTTGATATTTGGTCAGTAATAAATGATCATCCGACAAGTAGTATCCCGCTAGGTTTAGAATACCGCCACTATTATAAATTTCCACCCAATCATCGTACTCAAAAAACTCGTCCATTTGATCGAGGTTATTGGATGCTACGACTTCATTGATAAAAAGATTTTGCGCAATCATTCCTACAGGAAGGAATAGAATGGCGAGAAGGAGGTGAAGTAATTTTCTCATCATGCTAAGTTAACAAATTCATCACACTTCAGTTCGGGGAGAAATGAAATTAACAAATTCACTGGTTAATATTCCGTGAAGAGTGAGGAAAAGTTACCTTTAAATGAATCGGTAATGATGGGAATTAGTTTGTCCATTTCTGCTTGGACATGGGCAGGATAATCCAAGATAAGCGTTCCTGTGAAGCAATAGGGTTGTGTGTTTTTTCCTAATTCGCCAAATTGGTTGTCTTTTGGTTTAAAGTAAATACCTTTCATGTGGGAAATCATGTAATCATTTAATTTGCCACTCACGATCATTTCTTTTTCATTTACCAATGTCACTTCTAGTTTTTTTTTCATGCTCAAAATCAAGTCTTCTTTCTGCCTAATGGCATCTGGCGCGTCTACTTATTCTGTTTCAGTGAGTACAAAATGAATGGTTGCTTGTAATTTTTCTGAAAGGAACACATTTTTTTCATTGGCTTTTTCAACGAAAAGGTCTTTCGGTGCTTTAAATTGGAAAATTTCATCGTTGGTTTGAATGACAGCAAGCTGGGTGTAATCAACTTCAATTTTTGAATTTTCTGTATTGGTTGAATCAATTGTATTGTTTGGAAAAGTTGAGGATTGATTGGTATTACCGCAACTCCAAAGCATTAAAATTAATATGGAATAAAATAAAGTTTTTCTCATGATGAAAAGATTAACGAAGAATGTTTATTCAATTCGATACATGATAGCGTTCTCTGTTCCCAGAGAGGTCGTTAGGAAAAAGGAATTTTGATCCGATCCCATGAGCATTTGGAACGTGCCCATTAAAGTTTCTTTTGGGTTTTTTACACTTTGTAAGTTGCCAGAAACTTGATATCCTTCAAAGAATTTGTCCTTGTTTTTTGGATCATTGTTGAGAACAGGATTCCATTTAAGATCTACGAATTTTACGACATCAGCGATGAGCCATTGTTGTTCGTTGATGGTCAATTTTCCTTTTTGTTTTTTTTCTTTCCAAATACCAAAAAAAGCTTCTTTCGGTAAAAGCATATCTAATTTGATGACATCGAACTTGGTGGTATCTTGTTGGGACCTCGCTTTAATCACGATAGAATCTGCATGTTCATCTCTTGCAATCATGATTACCCCTTTGTTGTCTATGGTAGTGCCAGAATCCACTTTGCTTTCGATGGTCCAAATGACCGAGGTATCTGGATTGTTTTCTCCCAAAATTTTGACACCAATTGGGGTCGAGTTGCCCTTTTTTAATGCGGTCAAAGAAGAGTCAATGTTAACTTCATTAACCTTTGAGCAACTAAATAATGCAATGCACCCGCATAAGGTTAGTATTAACTTAAAGCCCATGGGGCTCGAAGACGGAAGAGTTTTTTTCATAGGGAATGTTGTGTGATAGATATTTTATTTGGCTTAAACGAGACCCGTAGGGCCATTCATTTTCATTTTACCTGCTGCGTTTGTAAATTATTTTTTTGCTCATCGAAATTAGATGCTCAGAGACACTGCTATCTCTGAGATTTGGATTTCAATATTCACTCTCCACCAGGCACAGAGACTATTTTTCCACTGAAAATAATTTTCTCTTTTTCTTTCACTTCCAATGTGAAATTCGTTTCATATTCTCCGAGTAGCTTTCCATTTGTTATTTCGAAAGGTGTGTTTTCTGCTAAAGCTATATTTGTTTTATTATACACAATCGCGCCCGTTGACGACTTGATTTTAACGGCTAGATCTGTATAGTTACCATCCAGAATAACTTTAATAGGGTCTCCATAGTTTACCCAATAGGAGCCCTCATCAGTTTTGGACATATCGTGCCATTTTCCATCACCTCCCCACTCAACTAATTTCGTTTTAAAAAGGACATTCAGTTTTTTTTCAACGGAAGGAGCTGGTTCTTTTTTGGTGGTGTCAACTCCGGAGGAAGCGGGCGGTAAAGTTTCAGCGCTGCTGGGAGCATTTGAGTGATTACAACCCCATAGTGCTAAAACAATGGAGAGGTGTAGGAAAGTAAACTTCATTTTTTCCTTTTATTTTTTTAAGGATGAATTCATTGAACACGGATTAATTTGCCACTGGCTGTTATCATTGATGAACGATTTTCGCAATCCCCAAAATGCAATAAATTGACGTGGTTTTTTGAGAACGGAGTGTATTAGTAACAACATACGCAATAGTGATTGTGTTTGACTTCGCAGGATAACAGAACCTTTGCTCAGCTGCTTTTAATTACATTGCCCTGAGCATCTTTGTAATTTCCTGTTATAATAATGATAAAATCGATCAATGCCCAAACTCCGCAACCGCCCAAAGTGAGTAATTGCGCAATACCAATTCCTGTATGTCCTGTATAAAAACGGTGAATCCCAAATACTCCGAGAAACCAACAAAGTAAAAGGCAAATAACCCATCTGTTTTGATCCGGGGAACTAGTTGATTGCTGGACTTGTTGTCGCACCCCGCATTTAGGACAAATTTCTGCCTTGACATTGATTAATGCTCCACATTCAGAGCAGTATTTTTCGTTATCTTGTTTCATGTTATTGAGTAAATACAGCAATCAACCCATGCTTAATGAATTGATTGCTGTAGGTATCGAATTTATTAGTTGTTATTTGCTCCTCCGGGACCTTGGTATTGCGCATCACCGAATCCTAAGATGGGAAGGAAAATAAAGCTCAGTAAAATTAAGCCGACTGTAAAACCCGCATCTTTTCCAAATGACAATGATAATCTATGGTAAACCAT
>CAZJCQ010000057.1:0-14417 GCA_964544665.1 uncultured Chryseobacterium sp.
GTTTTATAAAATCAAACATCATTTTTGTTTTATCCAAATTTGTTCTCCGCGGTTTTACCAAACAAACATTTTTCTTGGATTTGACATTGATTGGGAATAGAATGGCATAAGAGGCCTATATACAGAGCGGGGAACAGTGTGAGAGTGAGAGCGAGAGTGAGAGCGAGAGTGAGAGTGAGAGTGAGAGTGAGAGCGAGAGTGAGAGTGAGAGTGAGAGCGAGAGCGAGAGTGAGAGCGAGAGTGAGGGCGGGGAACAGAATGAAAACAAAAAATCAGAGATCAAAACTTTGCTCTCGCTCTGTTTCTCACTCTGATTTAGTACCCCGGGCGGGACTTGAACCCGCACAGCCATCACTGGCCACAGGATTTTAAGTCCTG
Organism: uncultured Chryseobacterium sp.; assembly: GCA_964544665.1. Taxonomy (GTDB): domain Bacteria; phylum Bacteroidota; class Bacteroidia; order Flavobacteriales_D; family Sanyastnellaceae; genus CAMCTV01. Next base: position 379 of record CAZJCQ010000057.1, read on the forward strand.
CGTGTCTACCGATTCCACCACCAGGGCATGGGGAACGCTGTAATTGCTCAAAAAAAAATCCCGATAGCGAAGTGCCGCCATTCGGGATCCATCCTGAGCGGGAGACGAGACTCGAACTCGCGACCCTAACCTTGGCAAGGTTATGCTCTACCAACTGAGCTACTCCCGCTTAATAAAAGAACGATTGGAGTGCAAAAATACACGTTTTTTAGTCTTACGCAATAAAAAATCCAACAATTTTTCGCTATCCCAACACCTCCCTCATTTCCTCTATCAACACTGCTGTAGCTCCCGTATTGGAAAGAACATGATTCTGAGCATGTTGTCCCATTTGTGACATTCTTGACGAATCCCCTAGCAATTCCAATATCTCCTTCCTCATCATGTCAAGCGTTTCACATCTTATTCCTGCCCCTGCCGCAACCAAGGCTTTCGCCTCATCGAAATGGTCATCCGCTGCTCCCCAAAGTACGCCTAATCCATGCGCCGCCGGCTCTAAGGTATTATGAATCCCCTTTCCCCAGCCTCCTCCTACAATGGCCAAACTTCCCAAAGCATATACTCCTCCCAATTCTCCCATTGTATTTAATAACAACACGGATTTCCGAGGATCAATATATTTACCTGCCTTTATATCACTGGCTAGTACAACATCTTCTTCCCATTCCAATAACAATGATTGAATGCGATCGTCATCAATATGGTGCGGTGCCACAATCCATTTGCACTTTCCTTTCCACTCACTCCGTAAAGCGGTCATCACACTCTCCTCCTCGGAATAACTCGAACCCAATATCACCACTGGTAATTCTCCCTTCCACTCTCGGTACCGCTCATCGACCTGAGGTTGCTGAGCAATGGCCGCTACCCGATCATAACGAGTATCGCCATTCACCGTCACCTGCGTGATGCCGACACGATTTAACAACGTTTTCGAGCGCTCATTTTGAACAAAATAATGCCTCACTGCTTGCAATACCGGTTTCCAAAAAAAAGATGCCCAACCAAAATATCGATGACCTTCTCGAAAAATTCCCGATATCAAATACACACACACCTCCCGCTCTTTTAACGCTAAAAATAAATTCGGCCATAACTCATACTTGACCACAATGAATAACTTAGGATCAATCCACTGAACCCATTGTTTCATTTTGTTCGGATAATCGGGTGGCAAATAGACCACCAAATCGGCTAGGGGCGTATTCTTCCTTACTTCAAATCCAGATGGCGAATAAAACGACAATAGCAAATGATGTTTTGGAAAGTTTTTCCTTAAGGCTTCCAATACTGGACGTCCCTGTTCAAATTCGCCCAAAGATGCGCAATGCATCCAAATGATTTCACGTTGTTCCTCCAAACTGCCCAACCACTGACTCAGCGCTGTATCAGACTGTCTTTGTCCTTCCAATAACAGTTTTGCCTTTGGGACAATGATGGATGCCAGTTGTAACAAACATCGATATAAGAATAATAAGCAAGTATATATCGCTATCATTTAAAGTAAAAGGCATCAGGGGTTCGCTTATACAAATGTACAACCCAACCTGCACGAATTCCTAACAAGCCATCTTTACGTGATGAATGATCTACCGTTTGGGTATCAAAATTAAATGCTCGCTGGCCCTTTGTCCAAGCCTGCATGCCCTCAAAACCTATAACGAAATTCAAGAGTTTGTTATTACTCATGTGATAATATCCAATGAAAAGATGCGCGGCCGGTCCCGCTGTTAAGCGATCATATCCCTTTAAATACTCGCCTTCTAATTGCGCTATCTCATTGGATTGATGCTCAATTCTTATTTTATGATGGAGATACCCGATTCCACCATAAGCCAATAATCCACTATTTTTATTGGGGCCAACGATGGGAAAAAGCCTTCCTGCATCGGCAAAATACATCCATCCCCGTTCTTGAATATAGACAATGGATCGTTGTCCTTGATTATCCAATATCTCCCCCGCTGGAGTATATAAATTTTGAATTAAACCGGGCTCTGTCACTTTGTTTCCAAATACATAACTACCCTGCACTCCATAATACCATTGACTTTTGGACTTAATATGAAAACCCAATCCCGTCACACCTGAGTTTCCAAAACGTTTTGCCATATCTCCAAAAGGAACTTGATACCCTCCCCCTACAGAAACATGCGGATTAAACAATACACTATCACGTACTTGAAATTGTGCATCCAGCGCATGAGATAACGTGCAGAGAACAATAAAAAGTACGCTCCACTTTTTCACGATACATTTAATTTAAAACCCACACCATGAATGTTCACTATTGATATAGCGGGATCATCGGATAAATACTTTCTGAGCCGTGTAATAAAGACATCCATACTCCTTCCAACAAAATAAGTATCATCTCCCCACACCATGTTGGCCAATAATTCTCTCTCCATCACCTGTCCCTGATGCTGAATTAAGATCCGCAGCAGATCACATTCCTTTTTGGTTAGTTTTCTTTGCGTGCTAGGTCCAACCAAAGAAAAGTTCTTATAATCTACTTGATAGAGACCTAAGCTTGCGATATCCGAGCTCACCTTTTGAATTTTCGGATTTCTTTTCAAAATAGCCTTGATTCGAAGCACCAATTCCTCGCTCGAGAATGGCTTTGTGATATAATCATCACCTCCTACTTGAAAACCCTTTATTTTATCTTGTGCCATTCCTTTGGCAGTCAGAAACACAATGGGAATCTCTTGATTCATCTTGCGAATATCCTCTGCCAACGAAAATCCATCCTTCTTTGGCATCATCACATCGAGTAAACACAAATCAAAATGGCCGCTACTAAAGTGATTTAATCCATCTTTTCCATCGGTGGCTAAATGCACGTCAAATCCTTCTTCCTTGAGGACATCTTTAATCACAAACCCCAAATTGGTGTCATCCTCCACCAACAATATCTGTACTTTCTCGCTCATGCTTTGTGTTTTTCATTCGTCGAATACGCGGGCAGCTGCAAAGTAAATATGGAACCCTTTCCCAATTCACTTTTTACAAAAATTTTTCCTTTCTGGGCCTTGAGCATGGTCTTTACATAAAATAATCCCAGCCCAAATCCTTTGACATCATGCACATCACCCGTCGGTACTCGATAAAATTTATCGAAAATTAATCGTTGTTGTCGAAGTGTAATACCCACTCCATTATCTTCGATCTCCATATAAATATATCCCCTCTTATCCATGGTTCTCACCTTAATGTGAGGAGCTCGATCTGTATATTTGATTGCATTATCCAATAGGTTATAAATAATATTGGCAATGTGAACCCTGTCTGCTTTGATCCAATGATTGACCGCCAACAAGGACATTTCTACACTTCCTTCTTTATCCATTGCCTTCAATTGATAAATCTGAAAAGCATTTTCAATCACCTCATGCACATTGATCCATTCCCATTTGATGGATTTCTTCTTTGGAGTTAAGGAAGCGAGTTGGAGTACCTTATCCAACTGACCCTTGAGTCGCTCCGTCTCATTTTTTATTATTTCTACATAGGTCTTAAATCTTTCTGGTTGATGAAGGATTCCTGGTGTACTCAACGCATCTGTGCTCAACGTCAAGGTTGACAACGGGGTTTTTAACTCATGCGTCATATTGTTAACGAAATCATTCCTAACCGCACTCAAACGCTTCTCTCTTAAAAGAACCGCAATCGTATATGAAAAAAATATTACGATCAATAATATAACAATAGATGAATATTTCCAAAACTCCAGTTGAGCAATCAAATGCGCCTGTTTGTGAGGGAAATAAACAGATAAGTAATGACCTTCCGAGGTAAATATTTTCAATCCACTCTCTGACAGTTCGTCATCTGTTGTATCTTGAGACAACCTTAAAAAACCTTGTATTTCGTATCGATTGGAAAAGCAATCATAAACTCCATACTCAAAATTCTCGTTTAGCCCCTTGCGAGCAAACTCATCCTCCATCAGTGTTCTTAATAAATAAGGAGAAGGAGTGATGTTGATTTCTACGAGAAACAGTCCATTTTCCATTTCTCGAGACGGCTCAATCGCGGAGTTGTCATTTGCGATCAAGTGAATTCTTTTCACCGTCTCATTTAACGCTTGATTAACGTGGTTGTTAAACTCATCCTCTTGCAGTTCATAGGCCTTCTTCACCCAATAAACTTGACCCGCGGAGATCAACCCCAAGGACAATACTGCCAAAAATATAATAACCGCTATACTACGTTGAATCATTCACTCAATGAAGCAGAAGCTACCGACAAATCACGATTTACTTTCTTAAACAAACCTTGTAAAACCTTACCAGGTCCTACCTCCACCAACTCTTGGCAACCATCTTTCATCATCGCTTCCATGATTTGCGTCCAACGAACAGGAGCTGTTAATTGCTTTACTAAATTCACCTTGATCGCTTCGGGATCTGTCACCGCTTCCGCATTGACATTCTGGTAAATCGGACAAACCGGCACATTGAATGTTGTTTGTTGAATGGCCTTTTCTAATTCCTCTTGTGCTGGCATCATCAATGGGCTATGAAAAGCACCACCCACCGCCAACTTAAGCGCTCTTTTCGCTCCTGCCTGACTTAGTTTTTCACACGCTAAATCAATGGCCTCATTGCTTCCTGAAATAACCAATTGTCCTGGACAATTGTAATTTGCCGGCACTACTACGCCGTCAATATTCGCACAAATCTCTTCGATGATGGAATCGTCTAAACCCAATACCGCTGCCATTGTAGAGGGATTCAATTCACATGCTTTTTGCATTGCCTGTGCACGGGCAGCCACCAAACGCAAACCGTCTTCGAAAGCAATTGCTCCAGATGCCACCAACGCTGAAAATTCTCCCAAGCTATGACCCGCCACCATATTGGGTTGAAATTGACTTCCCAATGCTTTGGCAAGGGCTACACTGTGCAAAAAAATAGCCGGTTGCGTTACGTTCGTCTGTTTCAATTCTTCTTCAGTACCATGAAACATAATCTCGGTGATGTTGAATCCCAAAATAACATTTGCGCTGTCCAACAATTCCTTCGCTACACTTGATTGATGATAAATATCCTGAGCCATTCCAGGAAATTGGGCCCCTTGCCCAGGAAAAACATATGCCTTCATTTTACAATTATTTAATACACTTCACATTTTGACCCGCCACTCGCAGCACGTAGCAACCAGAAGCAAGGGTACTGACATCAATGGTATTTCCATTTTCGATGCTGCCTTTTAAAACCAGTTGACCCATTTCATTCCACATCGTATAGGTCTCCTTCTGATCGATTCCATTCACCATTAATTGTCCCATCATTGGATTAGGATAAGCTTGAATGGCCACATTATTCTCAATATTTTGAACGGCGCTCGGTGTCTGATATACCAACACTCCAGACTGAGTACCCGCCGTTGTATTAATCTGTAATAACGGAACTTTAATTCCAGGAGTCAACCATTTATACTCAACGGCCAAAGGACGATCAAAAGGAAAACCAAAACTAAATTGAGATACATACAATGAATCACTTGCTGCAATTTCTGACCTCACCTTTAATACCGGATACTCCGTACCAAAAAAATTCATCGTGCCATACGCCATCACATTGGTATTTCTTGTTTGTGTTGTCGTATACGTCCCTAGACTAGGAATATCATATTGAAAATACGAGTTACTCTGATCGGTAAGTCCATAAGTCAAAGGAAGCGGATAAATAACATCTACTGGATCACCCGCAGCGCCAGTAGGAAAACTAGAGATGGTCGCTCCAAAACCAGTTAATGCGTAACGATCCGAGCGTGTTTGATAAAATTGATACGTATCTTCAATCGTTATCGGAATCGGTAATGGCAGCTGATCTAGTGGTATAGCTGGAGCAGCGGCAATAATCGCATAATCACTATTATGCTCCGCATCAAAAGGTGAATTAAAAAATATTTGATAGGTGAACGGTGCATTGGCAATGGGCTGACAATCCGTACTCGTGATTTGTCCGGTCAAGGATAAAAAGTTCTCGTCCACGGTCCAATATAAGTTGGCCCCGCTTTGCTCCAAATCAATCGTCCCAAGCAAAGTTGCATTTTGTTGCAACAACAAATCACCTGCATTGGGCATATCATTAGAGGTGATTGAAACTTGACACCAAATGTTATTAAGGATAAAAACACTTAGTAAGGTGTAAATAGTCTTCATGTTATTTTTTTTTCGAAGATAAGAAGTCGTTGAAAACTTGTTATCATTTTTTTCAAAAAGTATTTAAACAAAAAATGTCCTAGCTTAGTTTAGTGGCACCTAAACCACAACCAAAGGAAGATGATTGATCATTATGATTTTGTAATATTGGATATTATTTTCAATTTCAAAAAGAACAACAAAAATCAGTTGATTAAACTCGCGCAATTAGAGGCCAATTTTTGGGTAAAAATTGAGCGAGACGCCTCGTCACAAATTCAGAGTGCACAGCTGGGAGAAAGAATTTCAAAATTATATTTGGAAGGAATGATCCTAAACAAACCCAATGTCGGATACACCCTGACCAAAAAAGGAAAAGAGATTCTTCTGAGCTCTGAAAAAGTAAAGTGATTATTTAGCCACCCAACTTTTCACGAAGTGCGGCCATCTTGATCGCTGTAACTGCCGCCTCCACGCCTTTATTTCCCAATTTCCCACCGCTGCGTGCTGTGGCTTGTTCATGATTGGAGTCGGTCAACACGCCGAACACAACAGGTACTGCATATTGTAATCCAACATTCATGATACCATGAGCGGTTGCTTGCGAAACAAAATCAAAATGCGGAGTTTCACCTTTAATGATGCTACCCAAACAAATGACCGCATCCAACGATTTAGACTCAATCAACAGTTGTGCACCATGCGCCAATTCGAAACTACCGGGAACCCAGACGACTTGAATGTTCTTTTTTAACACTCCCGACTTTTTTAATGCTTGAAGCGCTCCTTTGAGCAAATTGGAGGTTACGTCTTGATTCCACTCCGAAACTACTATTCCAAATGAGAAATGCCCTGCAGAGGGCATTTCATCATTTAATTTACTAGATAAATTTTTGGTCGCCATTACTTTGTCATTGCTTCCAAGTATGCCTTTGCTTTTTTCGCATCACCATACTCTGCGCTTCTTTTGTAGTTATCAATAATTTCATTCAGCAAAGAAATCGCCTTCTCATTATCCTGTCTCTCCATCTGAACACGCGCTGCCTTCAAGTAATACATAGGACCCAGCACATCTTGCGATGCCGCTGCCTGCGCCTTTCTTGCCGCTTTCTCCAGATACTCCGCTGCATTATCCAATTGATTTAATTCCACATACATGTCGCCCGCATTACCAATGGCTTGGATAGAAACCGCGTTATCGTTCAAGTTCACATCCAAGAATAAATCCAACGCTCCTTGATAATCTCCGTTATCTCGCTTAACACATGCCGCATAATATTTGGCTTTCTCCGCCGCTAAGGTTCCACTGTACTTACTTATCAACTCTTCAGCACCAATACCTTCATCGTTCCCTTCTAAGACCCATTTGGCACTATCCACCAAAGCCCATGATTCTATTTTCGACAATGCTTGATTAGCCTCGTTATTTCTAGGATCTGCGTATAGGAACTTATACGCCATCCAAATAGCCATCAATCCAACCACTACACCTAAACCAATGTTGATGTTTTTCTTATTAGCATTGTACATCGAGTTAAAACTTTCCATGGAAAATTCCATCCCGCCTTTTGAATTCGTTTTTTCTGACATGTAATTAAATTTCGAGGGCCGAAAATAATACAATTTGTTCAATCTTTGCAAAATATATGTCCGAAATAACTCATTTCCCTTTTACTGGCATCCGGTTGTATCAATTCAAGAAACATCAGGATCTTGCTTTAGAATTAGGAATAGGATTCAATTGTTGGTTAGGAAATAATGGCAGTGGTAAAACCAATGCCCTCGACGCTCTGCACTATCTCTGCCTAACCAAAAGTTTTTTTCATCACATGGATGCTCTATCCATTCATCATGACTGTCAAGAAGCCAGCATCAAAGGTGTTGGAATGGAAAAGGAATACCCTTTTGAAATTTTAGTACAATTAAAAAGAGGAGGAAAAAAAATTGTCAAATACAACGAAAAGGAATGGGATCGTCTGGCCGACCATATCGGGAGACATCCTATCGTGATGATAGCACCGCAAGACAGTATTTTAATAACGGAGGGAAGTGAGGAGAGAAGAAAATGGATGGACAGCATGATCAGCCAAGTCGATAAAGACTACCTGAATGAATTGATTAAATACCAACATTTATTGACCCAACGCAATGCCCTGCTGAAAAAAAAGGGGAAATCGACTTCCCCAGAGGAGTTGGAGTCGTACGATTGGCTCATGAACGAGCCTGCTAAAATGATCCATGATAAAAGAGCTTTATGGATAAATGAGCTAAGTGTTTATTTTGATCATATTTTAAGCACCATTTCCCAACAATCCGATAAAGGCAGTATTCGATATGAACACGACTTTAACCAAGACTTTATTACCAACAGGCAACAATCCATCCATAAAGACATGGCATTGGAGCGAACTACTACGGGGCCGCATAAAGATGACTTAGATTTATTGTTAAATGAATTTAGTCTGAAAAAACATGGATCTCAAGGTCAAATCAAATCCTATCTGCTTGCGCTCAAACTCGCACAATTTCAGATGATGGAAAGAAAAAGTCAAAAATCACCTTTACTGCTCATGGATGATATTTACGATCGCCTCGATGCCAAAAGAGTCCATCATCTGCTCCTCTGGCTCCAACAAAATATGCAAGGACAAGTCGTCATCACCGACACCGATATTCATCGGATTCCGCAGCATCTTCTTGAACTTGGAATTCAACCCACGATTATACACTTCTAAAATGGCCAAAGATTTTAACAACCAACCGCTCGGCAAGCTCATAGAAGAATGGATCCATCGAAAAGGATTGACCAAAAAATTCAAGCAGATGGATGTCATTGAACTATACCACGAGGTGGTTGGTCCTTTTATTTCCAAGAGAACCAAGAGTGCGCAAGTCCATGGAAAGACACTGAGATTGCAAATAGACAGTGGGGTTGTTAAAAACGAAATGATGATGGGCCGAACAGTGCTGATGCAACAAATCAATGAAAAAGCAGGTCTAGACGTAATAGAAAACATTGAAATTTGGTAGCGTTCATTTCATTTTGTACCTACATTGCGACGCAAGAAAATTATGAAATCTTTTTTCACACGTTGGACCTCTAAAAAAACGGTCGTCACTTCAATTATAGCATTGGCTGCCATCTTGAGTATCGCATGGCAAAGCAACGAACATAAAATGCCCTATCATCATACCGATGGAGAGATTGTCAAATTACTCAATGGAAATCTACCGATTTTTGATAATGGTATTTTTGTAGGTTCAGGAAGATGTGCGGGTTGTCATGGCGTCGACCCTGTGGCGTTTGCGAATATTACAGCAGACGGAGAATTAGTCAATCCTTCAGAAAATTGGAGGGGCACCATGATGGCCAACTCCGCAAAAGATCCTTTTTGGAGAGCCAAAGTTTCTCATGAAACTGCGGTCAACCCAGGACATGCCCAAGACCTCGTGAATAAATGTACTTCTTGCCATGCGCCAGTGGGACTATATACCAATTTAATGAATGGCAATCCTGACTACGACATCAGTCAATTACCCACCGACTCAATGGCCCGAGACGGAGTGAATTGCAGCGCTTGTCATCAACAGAGAATGGAAGGGCTGGGAACAGAATTCAGCGGAAGTCTTCATTTTCACACCGATACCATCTGGGGACCTTATGTAAGTGAAGAAATGGACTTCCCCATTTTTTATCAGGCAATGCAGAGTTTTGTGGGCTACACACCCGTCGGTAATCACAAAGTAAAGCAGTCTGAAATGTGTGCCGCATGTCACACCTTGAGTACGCATACCGCCGACTTAAGCGGAAACTATACCGGTGATACTTTTATTGAACAGGCCACCTATCACGAGTGGTTGAACTCCTCCTACAAGACTTCAACAGACCCCAATGTGCATAAAGAATGTCAAGGATGTCACATGCCCAGTTTGAATGAGCCCATTGTGATTGCTTCCGGATATTCGTTTTTACCCGGACGCCAGCCCTATGCGCAGCATTGGTTCGTTGGAGGAAACACCTTCATGCTGGAATTGTTAAAAAACAATATTACCCCCCTTGATTTAACGGCCAACGCCACCCATTTTAATACCGTTATCGCCAGAACTGCCTATCAATTGCAACACGAAACCGCGAATGTTCAGTTAATCGAGGATAATATCGATTCTGATACGGCAAAATTCACCGTGAAAATCACCAACCTCGCCGGTCATAAATTTCCCAGCGGATATCCCGCTCGCAGAGCCTTTATCGAATTTGTTGTCACCAACGATGCGGGAGTTGAAGTTTTTCGATCTGGAGGAGTCGATAACAATTACCGTGTTATCGGAGAAAATACGGATTTCGAGCCCCATTACAACATCATTAATGACCCCAATGAAGTTCAGATATATGAGATGGTCATGGGGGATGTCAACAACAATGTTACCACCGTCTTAGAAAGAGCCAAAACATACCTTAAAGATAATCGGTTGGTGCCACTCGGATTCTCATCCAATGCCGGTGGCTTGTATGACACCACCCAAATAGTGGGCATCAATAATGATCCCGATTTTAATTACCTCAATGGCTTGGAAGGTTCGGGAACAGACGAAGTTCATTATCACATTCCTGTTCAAGGTTGGAATGGAAATTTTCATGTAAGTGCTCGACTACTTTATCAAACCGCTCCGCCCAAATACATGGATGAAATGTTTGCCTTCGACACCCCTGAAATCAACACTTTTCAGAGCATGTATGAAATTCAAGGTCCCTCGCCTTTCGAAATTGCACTTACCGAGTCCAATTTCAGTGTTGTCGGAATTGGAGAGCGACAAAACCTTTTCCATATTTTCCCCAATCCCTCATGGGATGGATGGGTAAATATCCAATATGATCAAGTGATACCTGCCAGTTTTGACTTATATGACAATACTGGGAAATGGATTCAAAAAGGATATTTATCCTCCATGAACAATCGAATTCAACTACCTGATCAAAAAGGATCGTACCTCTTGGTTCTGCAAGAAGGCAGAAGAAAAAAAGTGGTAAAATTGGTTCGTAATTAAAGACAGAAATAACGCTGGCGAATTATCTTAGCGCCATGCAAAAACTATTAGTCGCCAACCGAGGAGAAATTGCCTTGCGGATTATGAAATCTGCAAAAGAAATGGGAATTACTACTGTGGCTGTTTTCAGTGAAGTAGATCGCGAAGCTCCTTTTGTTCAATACGCGGATGAGTCATATTGCATTGGTCCCGCACCCTCGAATCAATCCTATTTGAAAGGTGATCACATAATCGATCTTGCATTGTCCATTGGTGTTGATGGCATCCATCCTGGATATGGATTTTTATCTGAAAACGCTGATTTCGCGCGAAAAGTAGAAGCCGCAGGCATTACTTTCATTGGCCCTTCTCCAGAGAGTATCGAGGTCATGGGATCTAAACTCGCCGCGAAAGCAGCCGCACGGAAATTTAATATCCCAATGGTTCCCGGAACGGAAGATGCCATTGATGATGTGGAGCAGGCCAAGCGTATCGCCTTGGAAGTGGGACTTCCCATTCTAATCAAAGCATCAGCGGGAGGCGGTGGTAAAGGAATGCGGATTGTGGAGAAGATGGAGGAACTCGAAGAGCAAATGAATCGAGCCATTTCAGAAGCGCAAAATGCATTTGGGGATGGGGCGGTTTTTATTGAGCGTTACGTAGGAGGCCCCCGACATATTGAAATACAAGTATTGGCTGACCAACACGGCAATATTGTTCATCTTTTTGAACGGGAATGCAGTATTCAAAGGCGACATCAAAAAGTAGTCGAAGAAGCACCCAGCGCAATATTAACGCCAGAACTGCGCGCTGCGATGGGAAAAAGCGCCATTGATGTGGCCAGAAGTTGCCACTACATCGGAGCAGGTACGGTAGAGTTTTTAGTCGATGAGCATCGCAATTATTTTTTCCTTGAAATGAATACTCGATTACAAGTGGAGCATCCGGTAACTGAAATGATTACGGGAATTGACTTGGTTAAAGAGCAAATAAAAGTAGCACAAGGAGAACCGTTATCATTTACACAGGACGACCTGAATATAAACGGGCATGCCTTGGAGGTGCGGGTATATGCGGAAGATCCGCAAAATAACTTCTTGCCCGACATTGGAACATTACAGACCTATATCCGCCCAAGCGGACCGGGTGTGCGCGTAGATGACGGTTTTGAGGAAGGTATGGACATTCCCATCTATTATGATCCAATGATTGCCAAATTAATTGTACATGCCCCCAATCGACAAGCGGCAATTGATAAAATGACCCGTGCTATTCGCGATTATCATATCACGGGAATTAAGACCACACTCCCCTTTTGCTCCTGGGCCATCAACCAACCCGCGTTTACTTCAGGTGATTTTGACACTCATTTTGTAAAAAAATTCTACACGCCAGAAGTACTGAATCATTTCGACGAAGAAGAGGCGCAAGTTGCAGCCATGATGACTGCCTTTATGTTGGAAGAAGAAAAATCAGCACAACAACCCATGGCACAGACGAGCAACGCTGGAGCTTGGAAAAGAAGATTTAATAACTAAATAAACGATGAAAAAAGTAATTTTTCTATTGTCATTTTTGACAACAACCATTTTGACCAACGCTCAATATAAAGTAGTCACTTTGGTGGAATCAATTTTACCAGGAGGCATGGGGCGTTCAAGAATGATAGAAGCCACTTCAGAAGCTGATTACAACGCCTTTACCACGTCCCGAACGGACGGAAAAGACACCAAGCAAAATGATATTGATCGGGGTGAAATCAAAATAGATGGATTTAGAGAAACCAAAATGTTGAATTTCTTTAGCATGGTGGGTATCAATTTTCAAAACATTGCTTCGAACGACGCCATTATCATGTCAAAACTGAATGAAATGGATGCCCAAGGATACGACCTGGCATTTGTTACCAGTGGAGTGGAGAGTGATGCTGGAAAAGAAGATGGACAAGGGATTTTTATTACCCGATTGTACTTTAAGAAGAGGAAGTAAGCCGTTTTTTCTTCGTTCCTGTGATTCGAAAAGGGAAATCATCGCGCAGCCCCACTCCCTCAAAATCCAGATATGAACAACATAAGTCGCTTACCAAGCGGCTTATCAATAACTTACGAGGTTATTAACAATCACATCGTTTATGCAATGTGTAAAACTTGCAGTCACAAACAACTCGGCTTCCTCTTCAGAAAAGGTAACTTTGCTAAAAGCGTGAAACTCACGTGAAACAAACTATTTCGAGAGAAAGCATGGGCAAAATCATCACCGTAGCCAATCAAAAAGGCGGCGTGGGCAAAACCACTTCTGCCATCAACCTTGCCGCCTGCTTTGGCGTGCTGGAATACAAAACCTTATTGGTGGATGCTGATCCACAAGCCAACGCCACCAGCGGTGTAGGCATCGATCCGAAAAATGTCAAAACCAGCATCTATGAATGCTTGGTCAATGACGTTCATCCCAAAGAAATCATCATTGAAACAGAAAATCCTAACTTGGATCTCATTCCTGCTCATATCGATTTGGTGGGTGCAGAAATTGAATTGATCCAAATGCCCAATCGTGAATACATGATGAAGCAGGCGCTGGCCAAAGTAAAGGATGAATATGATTTTATCATCATCGATTGCTCTCCCTCTTTGGGATTGGTTACCGTCAACGCCCTTACCGCTTCAGATAGCGTGATTATCCCCGTGCAATGTGAGTACTTCGCCTTGGAAGGATTGGGGAAATTGCTCAACACCATCAAAATTGTACAACAAAAACTGAACATAGAATTGACCATTGAGGGCATCTTGTTGACGATGTACGACACGCGCTTGCGCCTTAGCAATCAAGTGTTGGAAGAGGTGAAAATGCACTTCCAAGAAAT
>CAZJCQ010000058.1:0-14212 GCA_964544665.1 uncultured Chryseobacterium sp.
AGTGCTTTTGAAATTCAACGAAATTCTTCGCGAACTTTGCAAAACCGCTGCGAACTCTGCGTGAAAAAATTCTCGCAAAGAACACAAAGCCAGCGCAAAGGCGCTAAGAGAGTGCTTTTGAAATTCAACGAAATTCTTCGCGAACTCTACGTAAAAACTTTCTCACATGTGAATACTAAACTCATACGCTCGATACTATAAAATTTCTTCCACGTTGAATACTCTCGATTACACTCACTTATTCTGAAATATGCCACCTTATAGGTTTCTTGATTAGCAAATAGAAATAGTTTCAATTTGTAGAATGAGTGAAAATGAAATTAGTTTTCAAATTATTGGGGCTGCTTTGAAATTGCATAAAACATTAGGTCCCGGTCTTTTCGAAACCGTCTATGAAGACACACTGGCTTATGATTTAAAGGAGATGGGTCTTAACGTGGAGACACAATTGCCTGTACCCCTACGATACAAGGAGATAAGTTTCGATCGCGGCTTTAGAATGGACATGCTGGTTGAAAAAAAGGTGGTGGTTGAAATCAAGTCGGTAGAGCGATTGATGCCCATCCATTTCTCTCAAACGCTTACTTATCTCCGTCTAACAGATAGGAAACTAGGATTATTGATTAATTTCAATTCCGTGCTTCTGAAAGACGGGGTGCAGCGCGTGGTCAATCAACTACTTTAATTTGAATTTCTTTCTCGCAAAGGACGCAATGTAAACGCTAAGGCGCTAAGAGAGTGCTTTTGAAATTCAACGAAATTCTTCGCGAACTTTGCAAAACCGCTGCGAACATTGCGTGAAAACTTTCTCGCAAAGAACACAAAGCCAGCGCAAAGGCGCTAAGCGGACGGTCTTGGAAGGCCAACAAATTCTTCGCGAACTCTGCGTGAAAAATTTCTCGCAAAAGACCCAATGCGGATAAAATCACCCATCCTGCTCGAAAGATGTGAGAGCCCGGAAGCTTTGCGAGGAGGGCTGTCCCATAGGGACAGGGTGGTCCGATTAGTTCAACCCGCGAAGCCAACATCACCCATTATTATGACCTACATCAATTCCCCGTTCATTCAAATGCTCAACATTTGTGTAAACAGAATTGTCATGCCCATCTATCACAAACTCGGAACCATACCACACAAACGACACATTGTCGCTAAAAGGCCCGATGGTCAACTTTATCAAGAAGAACTTGTGGGTACTCAAGGGTTTGCCGGAATGTCCTCCTTGGTATATCATCTTTATCCCCCTACCCGAGTCAAACAAAAAGAAGCCGCCTATTCTGTTCAACCAAAAATCGCTAAGGAAAACGGACTCGACGCCATGAGCTTTCAAGGTTTTGAATTGCCTCCTACCAACGATTATTTGGAATCAAGAAAAACACTTTTCGTCAACAACGCCTTACACATCGGCCTAGCAGCCCCCGTCCAATCAACCGCTTACTTTTATAAAAATGCAGACGCCGATGAAATGCTTTTCATTCACCAAGGTCGAGGAAAAGTATTGACGATGTTTGGAGAAATTCCATTCCAATATGGCGACTATGTAATCATTCCTCGTGGTACGGTTTATCAGATACAATTTGAAACCACCGAAAATCGAATACTATACATCGAATCTTTTGAACCCATTTTTACTCCTCAACGATATCGTAATCAGTTTGGTCAAATGCTCGAACACTCCCCTTTCTGCGAGCGCGATATCATCCAACCTTCTAATCTAAAAACCTTTGATTTACAGGGAGAATTCGACATCCTTATCAAGAAAAAGGGATTCCTATTTCCATATGTATATGCCAATCATCCTTTTGATGTGGCGGGTTGGGACGGCTATCATTATCCTTATGCTTTTTCAATTTTCAATTTTGAACCCATCACGGGACGCATTCACATGCCCCCTCCCGTGCACCAAACTTTTGAAAGCAGAAATTTTGTCGTTTGCTCCTTTGTTCCGCGATTATACGACTATCACCCTGACGCTATTCCTGCTCCCTATCATCACAGCAATATTGATAGTGATGAGTTGCTTTATTATGTTGACGGTGATTTTATGAGCAGAAACAATATTCAGAAAGGACAAATCACATTGCATCCAGGTGGAATTCCGCACGGACCTCACCCCGGCGCAATTGAAAGAAGCATCGGGAAAAAAGAAACCCACGAGCTTGCGGTTATGATCGATCCTTTTCAACCCGTTATGATCACTGAAGAAGCTCTAAAGCTGGAAGTGAAGGATTATTACAAATCATGGATTGAATAATAGGTATTAAAATACAACGAGATGGAAAATAAAACACTCAAAGAGGTAGAAAACTATCATTATGGAATTGAAAAGATATTCGGTGATGCACAAGACTTTTTACCCATCAATGGAACCGATTATGTAGAGCTTTATGTTGGCAATGCCAAGCAAGCCGCGCATTATTACAAAACAGCATTCGGCTTTCAATCGCTCGCATATTGCGGACTAGAAACAGGAAACAAAGAGTACTGTTCTTATGTGTTGGTTCAGGATAAAATACGACTCGTGTTGACCACTCCTTTTAATCCTGAAAGCGAAATTTCCGAACATATAAAAAAACATGGTGATGGAGTAAAGGTCATTGCGCTCTGGGTAGATGACGCCCGAAAGGCCTATCAAGAAACCACTGCTCGTGGTGCTGAAGGGGTAATGGAACCAACCATCCTGACCGATGATCAGGGCCAAGTAGTGAAGGCAGCCATTAAAACCTATGGCGACACCTTGCATGTATTTGTCGAGCGCGCTCAATACCACGGGGTCTTTTTACCTGGTTTTGTAAAGTGGGAGTCTGAATACAATCCCGAATCTACAGGACTCAGATACATCGATCACATGGTTGGAAATGTCGAGTTAGGTCAGATGAATCAATGGGCGGCCTTTTACCAAAACGTGATGGGATTTGCTAATCTCGTCACCTTTGATGACAAAGATATATCTACCCAATACACCGCCTTGATGAGTAAGGTAATGACCAATGGCAATGGCCGAATTAAATTCCCAATCAACGAACCCGCACAGGGACTAAAAAAATCACAAATAGAAGAATACATCGACTTCTACAAGGGTGCTGGTTGTCAACACATCGCCGTAGCTACTCATGATATCGTCTTTACGATTTCTGAAATGAGAAAGCGAGGAGTCGAATTTCTACATGTGCCTGGCACTTATTATGACACCGTTGGTGAACGCGTTGGCGAAATCACAGAGGACTTAATGTTACTAAAATCGCTTGGAATCATGGTCGATCGTGATGAGGAGGGCTATTTACTTCAAATATTTACCAAGCCCGTTGAAGATCGGCCCACGCTGTTTTTCGAAATCATTCAACGCAAAGGAGCGAAGTCTTTTGGAAAAGGAAACTTCAAAGCATTGTTTGAAAGTATTGAAGCAGAACAAGAAAGAAGAGGAACTCTTTAAGTTGCGCTACATTACAACGGAATATTTCCGTGCTTTTTCTTAATCGGCGCTTCCGCCTTGTTTTCTAACATCTCGAAAGCGCGAATTAATTTTTCACGTGTTTGCGAAGGCTCTATTACTTCGTCCACATAGCCTCTCTCCGCTGCGCTATATGGATTGGCAAATAACTCGGCGTACTCACTTTCCTTCTCTTTCCACTTTCCTTCCTTATCTGCTGCTTCTGCAATTTCCTTTTTGAAAATAATCTCTGCTGCGCCTTTTGCACCCATAACCGCAATCTCGGCACTGGGCCATGCAAAATTCATATCCGCTCCAATATGCTTCGAATTCATCACGTCATACGCTCCCCCGTAGGCCTTTCGAGTAATTACAGTAACCCTTGGCACCGTCGCTTCGCTAAAAGCATACAACAATTTAGCCCCATTTGAAATGATTCCATTCCACTCTTGATCTGTTCCGGGTAAGAAGCCGGGCACATCCTCCAACACCAACAAGGGAATATTGAACGCATCACAAAAACGAACAAAACGCGCCGCCTTGTTACTGGATTTAATATCCAAAACCCCCGCTAAAAAAGCAGGTTGATTCGCTACAATTCCAATGCTTCTGCCCGCCAAACGCGCAAAACCTACGATGATGTTTTCCGCATAATCCTTGTGAACCTCCATCCAGCTTTCTTCATCAATAATGTGCTGAATAACCTCATGCATATCATACGGCTGATTCGGAGAGGCGGGAATGATTGCGTTGAGTTTTTCTCGTGCTTCATTGGTTGTGTGATAAGACAGCCTCGGTGCATCTTCCTCACAATTGGAGGGTATATAAGACAACAGCTTTCTTATTTGCTGTAAACAGACCACATCATTCTCCGCTGTAAATTGAGTCACTCCGCTCTTTACACTGTGCGTGCTGGCACCCCCGAGCGCCTCGCTGGTTACATCCTCGTGGGTAACCGTTTTAACTACGTTTGGACCTGTAACAAACATGTAAGAGGTGTTCTCCACCATCATGATGAAATCGGTCAAAGCAGGACTATACACCGCCCCTCCAGCGCAAGGGCCCATAATGGCGCTGATCTGCGGAATTACGCCACTGGCTTGAACGTTCCGATAAAAAATATCCGCGTAGCCCCCCAAGGATACAACACCTTCTTGAATTCTCGCTCCACCGCTGTCATTCAATCCAATTAATGGCGCGCCGTTTTTCATGGCCAAATCCATGACTTTACAAATCTTTTGTGCGTGCGCCTCTGCCAAAGACCCTCCCATCACGGTAAAGTCTTGAGAGAAAACGTATACCAATCTTCCGTTAATTTTCCCATATCCTGTGATCACTCCATCTCCCAAATACTTTTCTTGGTCTAACCCAAAATTGGTACTCCGATGGGTCACGAGCATGCCTATTTCTTCAAAAGTCCCCTCATCCAATAATACCGCAACTCGCTCTCTTGCGGTTAATTTACCTTTTTTATGCTGTGATTCTATTCGCTGCTCTCCTCCTCCTAGCAAGGCCTCTGCTTGCAAATTTTTTAATCTTTTTACTGCATCATTCATAAAGCGAAAATAATTCAAATAGCCGCCGCTACTAAGGTTTTTGTATATTCATTTTGAGGGTTTTCGAAGACTTCGTCCGAGGGCCCTATTTCTACAATTTCTCCTTTTTGCATGACCATAACGCGATCACTCATATAACGCACGACATGCAAATCGTGCGAGATGAATAAATAGGTCAATTGCAACTCTTCTTTCAAATCATTCAACAAATTCAACACTTGCGCTTGAACAGATACGTCTAATGCTGCAACACTCTCATCACAAATCAACAATTCTGGTTCTGAAGCCAAGGCTCTAGCAATTACAATTCGCTGTCTTTGACCGCCCGAAAATGAATGCGGAAATTTCTTCATCGCCTCTGTTGGTTCGGGAAGTCCCACTCTTTCTAACCATTGAACCGCTCGATGCCATCGATCCTGATGGTTCTTTCCAATTTGATGAATTTCCATCGGTTCCATGAGCAAACTTCCGATGGTGAGCTTGGGATTAAGGGAGGAAAATGGATCTTGAAAAACCATTTGTATCTGTCGTCTTTTTTTCTTGGGAAATAAATGATTCCTATCTGTGAGCAATTCATTCTTCCAATATACTTCTCCATTACTGATGGGTAAAAGTCCCATTAACATTCGGCTCAACGTCGTTTTTCCGCACCCGCTTTCTCCGATCAACCCTAAGGTCTCTCCTCTTTTTATCTCAAAAGATACTTCACGCACAGCCTGAAATGAGGCATAATTCTTCACTAATCCATTGGCTTTTAACACAACCTCTTCACTTGCTAATAACGTTTTCTTACTCCGATAATACGATGGTGATTCTTCGAGAGTTGCCAATCGTTCCCCTTTTTTCTTTCCATCTGGACGACACGCTAACAACCCTTGAGTATAAGGGTGTTGAGGAAAATGAAGCACTTGACCTACCTCCCCTTGCTCAACAATTTGTCCTTTCCTCATCACGCAAATCGATTGGGCAATGGACTTCACAACCGCAAGATCATGTGAGATAAAAACCAGTCCGATATTTCTATTTTGTAAAATCTCTTTTAGTAATTCCAACACGGCCTTTTGAACACTAACATCCAACGCGGTGGTAGGCTCATCTGCGATGATTATGCTGGGCTCACAACTCAACGCCATCGCAATCATGACGCGCTGCCGCTGTCCCCCTGACATTTCATGTGGAAACTTATCGAACGCCTTCTCAGGAAATGGGATTTTTACCTCATTAAAAAGGGAAAGAACGCGATCTTTAGCCTCCATCGGTGAGATGGAATCATGAAAAATAATTGCCTCTGCCACTTGATCACCCACGCGCATGGTAGGATTCAAGGCCGACATAGGCTCTTGAAAAATCATTCCTATTTTATTCCCTCGAAAACGCGCAATGGCTTCGTCCTTCGGAAAAAAAGATGATGTCGAAACTCCCATCCCTTCATGAAATATCAATTTACCTGAAGGATAATGAAACTGTGGAGGATTCAACTGCATAATGGTCATGCAAGAAAGGGTTTTTCCACTTCCTGACTCGCCTACAATCGCGGTACACTTTCCTGGCCAAACAGTAAACGAAACCTCATTTACCAAAGCCTTTCCTTGGTATTCTATCGATAAATTCTCTACTGATAATAAGGGGTTCATATTACTCAAAGATGAGGCCCCTCGAAGATCCATTACCTTAATTTTTACTCAACTTATCTACAAGATAATGTTGAGCTGGCCGCCCGCGAAGCTTTGGCGCCTGCTCCAAATAGAAATCCCACCTGCACCCCTCTTTCAAAATAATGAATGCGCTGCTCAGCTCTTGCGCTTGAACCCTTGTCTTCAAGTTGAATGTCCGTTAGAAAGTTTAGCCCGTTTTGAAAACCATACTGAACAAAAAAGCGATCGTTATAAACATAACGCAATCCATAAATTCCGCTGAGTCCAAATCCACTCAAATGAAGATTATTCAAGTAACGCTTTCTAAAAAAGGTAAAATCAGTCCAGCAAATAATGGCCCCAACTCCCGCTCCCGCATATAAATCGATACTTGATTTCCATTTTGGAAGTGATATCAACCGAAATTGCTTTTCCAATGAAACACGAAATTGATTCATCCCATTACTATGATGGAAATCCATAAATTCCCTTCTATACAAAACTGAGTCGTTGGCAGAGAAAGCTCCGGTATATGCGCCCGGGGTTGTTACAGTAGTGTCCGCGTTGTAATAGGCCAGTGATGACGGGTCTATATATCCTCCAATTTTCACGTTTTGAGTTTGCGTTAATCGATACTTGTGATGATCGACCCCTATTGAAAAAAACCAATTGTTCTTCCACTCTCCCCCAAATCGAACATTGTACTGCGGCACCGAAATATTTTTTAAATCAAAATATTGCTTTAAATCAGCGGGCATATCATTCGCCTTTGCATCATACAATGTAAAATCGTATCGATCACTCTTATAATGAATGTTAGACGGCGCATAAAAATTACGATGATAGCCCCAATAAAAGTAATACGTCCTTGCCTTTTTCTTTACCTCCTTGGCCTCTTGTGTCCATGCATAAATTGGAATAATTAATAGGAAAAATGGAATAAGGAAGCGCTTCATGGCAATTTAATTTTGTGCAATATTATCATAAACATGAAAGAAAATACATTTGAAAAGGGGAAAAGCGGCGAAAATCAGGCTGCCGATTATCTCCGTACCTTGGGGTACACCATCTCCGCCAAAAACTGGAGAATGGGCAAATACGAAATCGACTTGATTGCGGAAAATGATGACACCATCCTTTTTGTAGAAGTAAAAACTCGGTCCGGCTTCGAAATACCGGTTGATCGAGCGCTGCGGGCACAACAAAAACTCAACATTATTAAAAGTGCAAACGCATACATCAACGAAGTCAAATCACTCAAAGAACCGCGATTTGATCTCATCACCATCTTTGGTTTTGGAAATAAATCAAAGCTTTCTCACATCGAATCTTGCTTTTATCCCACATTGCTTTCTGCTCGCTCACTCTAGATTGTTTAATTTTGCCAAAAATGAAGTATCATGGCAAAATTGCAAAATCGTAACACGGGAGGAAGAGGAGAAGGTCGTAGCCGTAAACCTTTGGAAAAAAAGGGGGGGCGAGGAGAGCGCGGTGCCTCTCGTGAAGAGCGCCCTGATAAAAGAAAATCGTCCTTTGACTCCTCTCGCGGAGAGCGTGATAGACCCACGGTAAAAAAGGGTCGACCCACTGGTGATCGAAGCGAAAGAGTTTTCAATGGAAAATCAGAAGGTCGGCCAAAGAGATCCGCCTCTTTCGAAGAAAAAAAATCTTTTGGTGGAAAAACTTCGTTTGACAAAAAACCATTCAAAAAAAATGACCGTCCCTCAAGTGCTCGTCCTTTCCATAAGAAAAGAAGAGACGACGGAGGTGAGGCTGAAAACAAACCCCGTTTCAGAAAAAGTCATCGAGATCTAGACTCCGACTTCAGTCCTCGCGGTGGTTATATGTCTCGCACAGAGCGAGATGGTTTAGTTCGTTTAAACAAATTTTTATCACAGGCGGGAATTGCCTCTCGAAGAGATGCCGACGAGCTCATTGCGTTAGGATTGATCAGTGTAAATGGAAAAGTAATAACCGAATTAGGGGAAAAAATAAATCCACAAAAAGATGTGGTGAAATATGACGACCGGGTGATTCGTCCGGAACAATTTCGCTACGTCCTCCTCAACAAACCCAAAGGTTTTTTAACCACACAAGAGGATCCTGGAGGAAGAGAAACGGTAATGGATTTGGTTCGAAGCGCTTGTAAGGAAAGAATTTATCCCGTGGGTCGAATGGAAAAAGACGCCATGGGTTTATTGCTCTTCACCAATGATGGAGACATGGCTAAACGCTTGACTCACCCAAAACACGATTACCCTAAACTCTATCATGTAGAGCTGTCTGAGCGTATTTCTCAAAAGGACTTAAATCGCCTTTTGGAGGGGGTGCAACTCGAGGATGGTTTCGTTCAAGCTGATCAAATTGCCTTTGTCGAAGGCTCCAAGGATGGAAAGCAGGTGGGTATCCGATTGAACAGCGGAAAAAGCAATGTGGTAAAAAGAATGTTTGAACATTTAGGCTTCCGCATTAAGAAATTAGATCGCGTGATGTTTGCTGGGCTCAATAAAAAAGACCTTACACGCGGAAGATATCGCCACCTCACGGAAAAAGAAATCGGTTTTTTAAAAATGATTCGCTAATGTTCTTGGTCGTACCCACCACCCGACCCGCTGAAAATCTTTTTGAAGATTGGATGTTTATTTTCTTTGCCGTTGGGTTGGGGTTTCTGGCCTTTTACTATGCCTTTTATTTTTCTAAAATTCGTAATGTTTTTCGTGCGTTTAGAAGTGATGTTTTCTTGCGACAATTAATGAGAGAAGAGAACATTACTCCAAGGAGTCATTTTTTCCTCGCCCTCCTTCATGCCGGTCTTTTCAGCTTATTGTTGGTATTCTCTCTGATTCACTTTTTTCAAATTCAATTTCCGGCTTGGGGACTTTTTCTTATCGCCTGGTTGGGGGTGCTCTGCATGTATGGTTTGAAATGGCTTACGCTTCAACTGACACAATGGGTCATTGATGGAGATTTTACTTTAACCGAATATGCCTACCGAACTTTTGCTTTAAATCGACTCATGAGCCTCCTCCTCTTTCCCGCAATGTCATTATTGGCATTAATGGACATCCGTTCATTAAGCGGTGGTCTCCTTTTCGTCTGGGGTCTATTACTTTTAGCGGTTGTTTGGAGAATATTCAAAGGCGGATGGGTTGCTTTTCAATCGAGAGTACCATTATTCTACATCTTTTTTTACATTTGCACTTTTGAAATTTTACCCATCTTATTGGGCGTGAAGTTTTTTACAAACAACATAACCCATTGATGCGTATTTCATTTTGTATTATTCAACATGGCAGATAAAGTAAAATCCATATTGATCACCCAACAAGATCCGGGCAATGAAAAGAACCCGTATTATGACTTGGGAAAGAAATACAAAATCAAAATTGATTATCGACCTTTCATTCATGTAGAAGGAATTAGCGCCATTGACTTTCGCCAACAACGAATAGACATCCTTGAACATGGGGGGGTAATTTTTACCAGCCGTAACGCGGTAGATCATTATTTCCGAATTGCCAAGGAAATGCGCCTAACCATTCCAAACGAAATGAAATATTTCTGTATGTCAGAGGCCATCGCTTTTTATTTACAGAAATACATCCTCTTTAGAAAAAGGAAAATTTTTTACGGTACCGGAACGTTTCAATCTGTGCTTGAATTTATTGGAAAACACAAATCAGATAAACTGCTCCTGCCCTGCTCCGATTTACTGAATCAGAGCATACCCAGCACCCTTGAAAAAGAAGGATATGCCTACTCAAAAGCCACCATGTTCAAAACGGTTTGCAGCGACTTATCAGATCTGGCCGATGTAAAATATGATATGTTGGTTTTCTTCTCCCCTTCTGATATCGAGTCTTTGTTTAAGAATTTTCCTAAATTCAAGCAAAACAACACTCGCATCGCTGTATTCGGAAGCACAACGGCAGATGCGGCAAAAGACGCTAAACTTCGTTTGGATATCACCGCGCCTAATCCGCAATCTCCCAGTATGAGCGCGGCAATCGAAAAATACATTATAGAAAATAAATAATAGGAATATCCTATAATTTATTCGAAAGCGACAGCGTTGTTCCAATAGACCTTTGCGGCATGATGGATGGTATGCTGGTTCAACAGGTCGCGCTAACTTTAATTCCGGGTATAGGTCCCAAAAGAACCCGAGAAATATTAAACCTGTTTGAAAATCCCATGGAGGTTTTCCGTGCCCCAATGCGAGATTTCAAATCATTGGGTTTTTTCTCTTCCCATTTTTATCATGCCCTTCATGCCAAAGAAAACATGATGGCCGCCGAAAAGGTCATTGAGCATTGTATTAAGAAAAATATTAATATCACTTTTTTCACCGATAACGAATACCCTTCACGATTAAGTAATTGTGATGATGCTCCTGTTATACTTTACTCCTCGGGAAAAGCACTCAAAACCTATCCATTCATGATTGCCATTGTCGGCACCCGAAATCCTACTCCTTATGGAATAGCCTTCGTTGAGCAATTCATTGAGGCCGTGCGCTCATTTCCTATCTGTATCATTTCTGGGCTTGCCTATGGCGTGGATTTAGCCGCACACAAAACCTGCATTTCTTTAAACATTCCGACCATTGCTTGTGTCGCTCATGGTTTACATACCATTTATCCTGCGGCTCATAAAAATATCGCGGCTCAAATGTGCACAAACGGCGGGGTTATTTCCGAATACCCTCCTGGAGTATTTGCCGATAAAGAGCGGTTTCCCATGCGCAATCGGATCATTGCAGGACTTTCTGACAGCGTGATTATTGTGGAATCTGCACAAAGCGGGGGAAGTTTAATTACCGCCCATTTTGCTCAACAATACAACCGCGACATTTATGCATTACCGGGTCGGACTGACGACCCAAAAAGCACAGGATGTAACCAATTAATCAAAAAAAACATAGCGCAAATCATTCAAGACATTCCAACCTTATTGCGTGATCTAGAAATGGTCGGGCAAAAAACACTCTCTTTCGAAACAGTAGAACTATCCCATAAAGCCAACCAAATTCATCAGCTATTATTACAACAAAGATCTTTGCATATAGATGAAATCATCTTAAAATCATCGTTGCCTAGTTGCGATGTTTCAGAAGCGTTATTTGAATTAGAAATCAATGGAAGAATACACAAACTTCCCGGTTCTCGAGTGGCGTTTGCTCGCTGAGGTTTTACTACCTTTGCGACCACCATGTCCACAATTACCCTTGATCAAATTCAAGCCCCCATCGCTTCTGAAATGAAAGCGTTTGAGGCCTATTTTGCAAAAAGCTTAAAAAGTGATCATGGGCTTTTAGATAAAATTTCTCATTACATCATCAAAAGAAAGGGAAAGCAACTTCGCCCTATGTTGGTGTTTCTTTCCAGTCGCCTTTTCCAAGCCCCAACAGAAAAAACATACATTGCGGCGGCCCTTATAGAACTTCTGCATACGGCAACATTGGTACATGACGACGTTGTAGACGAGGCCATGACCCGACGCGGTTTTTTCTCCATTAATGCGCTATGGAAAAATAAAATCGCGGTACTCTTCGGAGATTATCTATTATCAAGAGGCTTGTTGTTAAGCATCGATAATGATGCGTTCGATTTACTTAAAATCGTCGCGGTCGCAGTAAAAGAAATGAGCGAAGGGGAGTTACTTCAACAAGAAAAATCGCGAAGAATGAACGTAAATGAGGAAATTTACTATCAAATCATTCGACAAAAAACAGCTTCCCTGATCGCGGCGTGTTGTGCCATGGGTGCGGCAGCTACCAACACAACAGAGGAAAATAAAAACAAAATGTACGAGGTGGGAATGAATATTGGTATCGCATTTCAAATTAAAGATGATTTACTCGATCTTGGTTTTGGTGCCAACATTGGAAAACCGCTCGGTGCCGACATTCAAGAAAATAAAATCACTCTGCCCTTAATTCACGCATTATCGCACGGGAGCGCTGAACAAAAAGTGAAAATTAAATCGCTGTTAAAAAAGAAGAATATTTCAAGCGATGATTTAAAAATGTTGCAAACCATTCTCACCGATGCAGGATCAATGACTTTCGCTGATTCAGCAATGAAAGATTATGCCGCTCGCGCTAAAAACATTTTAAACAGCCTCCCCGGCAGTGAGGTTAATCAAGCCTTTCAACAACTCGTAGATTTCACAATACACAGAAATAAATGAAAACAAATCTCTATTTCTTATTCGCTGTTTTTCTTTTGGTCGCTTGCAGCGATACCAAGGAAAGGGTGTTGTCCAGTTATGGTGATGGAAAGCCCATGTTAATCGTCATTGAAGATGCGAAGACAGGTGAAAAAATACAAGAAAAAACATTTTACGACAACGAACAACTTCACACGGATATTTACTACCAAGAGAATAAACGCAACGGGACCTGTCGTTCCTTTTATAAAGATGGAAAGCCCTTTAGTTTACACACCTATCAAGTAGGGGTGTTAAACGGCCCTTATCAACTTTGGTATGATAACGGGCAAACACGTATTGAGGGATTTTATACGGATAATAAAAAATCTGGTATTTGGAAAACTTATCAAGCAGATGGAAGTATTTTAAAAACCATAGACTTTAATTCAAAAGATTCGACTACTTTTGTCGCGCCATGAAAAAATACTTCCTTTTCTTTTCCTTCTTGCCGCTTTTTGTTTTCGGACAAAAAAAGACGGATGCTTATATAGAAAAATGGAAAGAGGAGTGTGTCCTGCAAATGAAGGAGCATGGGATTCCCGCCAGTATAACCATGGCGCAAGCTATTCTTGAATCTGGAAATGGCGCATCCGTCCTTGCTACCAAGGCCAATAATCATTTCGGAATCAAATGCGGCCCCTATTGGACAGGAGAAACGATTCTGCAAGATGATGATAAAAAAGGAGAGTGTTTTCGTGTATATCCTGATGCTAAATCTTCCTTTGAAGATCATTCTGTTTTTTTAAAGAAAGAAAGATACGCTTCATTATTTGAGCTTTCTCCCACCGATTACAAGGGTTGGGCTTACGGATTAAAAAAGTGTGGCTATGCTACCAACCCTCAATATCCGCAAAAACTGATCGAGCTCATCGAACAATATCATCTCTATGACTTGGATAAAAGCGTTGAAGTAGTAATGGAAGACACTAAAAAAAAAATAGCCGACCTACCCTCGTTAGAGACGGCAGAGTAAAGTATATCATCGCAGTCAAAGGAGATACCCCTCAATCCATTACCAAAGAATTTCATTTAGGTAATTGGGAATTAAAAAAATACAACGACCTCTCCGTTTCTTCGTGGGAACCCGGAGACTTTATCTACCTTCAACCTAAAAAAAGAAAGGGAAAAGAAAAAAGTGTTGTAGTTAAGGAAAAAACTACGCTTTGGCGAATCTCTCAACAAGAATGCGTTAAGCTAAAAAAATTAGCAAAATGGAATCAATTAGCGCCAAACGCAACGGTAAGCAAGGGAACCACCATTTTACTAAGAAAGAAAAAAGGCCACCGAAGTGACCTTTGAAAGTTGCCCGAACTGGATTCGAACCAATACAAGCAGAATCAAAATCTGCTGTCCTGCCATTAGACGATCGGGCAATTGCG
>CAZJCQ010000059.1:0-13972 GCA_964544665.1 uncultured Chryseobacterium sp.
AATGTATTTTGAGTAGCGCGTAAACCATGCTTCAATTGTGCCACATAGCCACTTAACTCTTGTCCTAATGTGACAGGAGTAGCGTCCATTAAATGAGTTCTTCCAATCTTCACCACCTCCATGAAATCAGTCGATTTCTTTTGCAGGGTATTCATTAATTGTGTAACGCCAGGAATCGTTTTAGCAACCACCATTTTGTAACAAGCAATGTGCATGGCAGTGGGATAAGTATCATTAGAGCTTTGGCTTTTATTGACATCATCGTTGGGATTCAAGAGCGGAGTTCCTTCTCCCAATTGACCGCCCATCAACACATGCCCCCGATTGGAAATTACCTCGTTCACATTCATATTGCTTTGTGTTCCGCTCCCGGTTTGCCAAATCACCAGGGGAAACTGATCATCCAATTGTCCCGCGATAATTTCATCACATACTTTTGAAATCAAATCTCTTTTCTCCTCGCTTAAAACACCAAGAGCACAATTGGCATGAGCGGCGGCCTTTTTCAACACCCCAAAAGCATAGATGATTTCTTTGGGCATGCTTGCAGCAGGACCGATTTTGAAATTGTTACGACTTCTTTCCGTTTGAGCCCCCCAATAAACATGAGCGGGAACTTTAACCTCACCCATGGTGTCTTTTTCGATACGATATTCCATGTTGTATTTTATTACTATTTTATTCCACTGCTTTTCCTTGTGACATCAAATAGGCCTTCAAAAAATCATCAATCTCTCCGTCCATTACTCCATCTACATTACTCGTCTCATGACCCGTTCTTACATCTTTTACCAACTTATATGGCTGCATCACATAATTTCTAATCTGTGAACCCCATTCTATTTTCTTCTTCTCTGCCTCAATCTCATCGCGAGCCGACATTCGCTTGGCCATTTCCATCTCATACAATTGCGACTTCAACAATTGCATCGCCTTTTCTTTGTTTTGCAATTGCGATCGCGTCTCAGTATTGTCGATGATAATTCCGGTTGGTTTGTGACGCAGACGAACTCCCGTTTCTACCTTGTTTACATTTTGTCCCCCAGCACCACCCGAGCGGAAAGTGTCCCAGGTGATATCGGCCGGATTGATATCAATCTCAATGGTATCATCCACTAATGGATACACATAAACCGACACGAACGATGTGTGCCTCTTTGCGTTGGAATCGAATGGCGAAATACGAACCAAACGATGAACTCCGTTCTCTCCTTTGAGCATACCAAAGGCGAACTCACCATTGAACTCAAGGGTACATTGCTTGACACCGGCGACATCCCCTTCCTGCATATCGAGCTCTTTCACAGTATACCCGTTTTTTTGTCCCCACATTAAATACATGCGCATGAGCATACTCGCCCAATCGCAGCTCTCGGTTCCGCCAGCTCCAGCAGTAATTTGAAGGACGGCACTCAATCCATCCTCCTCAGCCGAAAGCATGTTCTTGAATTCTAGCTCCTCAATTCGCTTTTCTGCCAGTATAAATTGTTCCTGCAACTCCTCCTCAGAGGCAGCACCTTCTTTGAAAAAATCGTACAATACCGTGATATCTTCAACGGCAGAATGACAAGCACTATGGGCCTCTACCCACATTTTACGCGTTCGAATTTGACGCATAATAGACTCCGCTTTCTTGGGATCATCCCAAAAAGAAGGGTCTTGTGTTAATTTTTCGTCTTCTTGAATTTGGAGTTTTTTGCTCTCCACGTCAAAGATACCTCCCGAGCGCAAACACGCGCTCATTCAGCCCTTGAATTGCATCTACTGTGACAGTCATATGGGTGAAAATAATTTTCGCGAAGATAGGGATTTTAATACTCCAATCGAATTTTGTTACTTTTATCTCATGAAAAAATGGAGTGCTTTTTTGGTTGGACTGGTGATCATCACTTTTTGCCACTCTCAGGAATTGGCTAACTGCGAATTCACCGTTGGTGATGCCTGGGTTTCATCGAATAATTTGCACATTACGGCAACCACGTCGAGCCCCATGGGCTCTGCATTTAATCAAGAATGGGTGATGTTCAGTTTGGTCACTGGACCAGAAATCAATCCATTTCGCTATTACTCCTTTCGAATGACCAGCGAAAACTGCTCTCAATTTAAGATAGATTCGATTTCCTGGAAAGGCCGATGTTGGCAAGACAATCCTGCTGACCCTTACCTCCAATGGCATTTACGGAGCAGCTTGGACAACTTTAGCTCGGATATGACCGCAGATACGCTCACTACCACTATGAATTCTTTCCAATGGACTCCCGATTTGAACGCAATGGATAGTCTTCATGTAGTTGAATTTAGGCTTTATTTTACGGATTCTCTTCTGTTATCCTTGACCAACGAATCCAGCAATACCGTATACCTGGATGAATTCAGAATTTTTGGAAATATTTTCGCCTCTGATTCCATTACCTATTTTTATGATGACGATCAAGATGGCTATGGCGATCCTAGCTTTTCATATACCGATTGTAATTTTATTTTTCCATATTCGGTTAATTCTCTCGATTGCGACCCAGGTAACCCATTCATTTCTCCTGCCACTATTTGGATGCTCGACCTGGACCAAGACGGATTTTATAACTACTTCGATAGAGTTCAATCCTGCGAATCACCAGGCAATTCCTATGTAATTTCAGAGGATTATTATCGCGATTGTAACGACTCTGCCTTCTCTATTCATCCAGATGCCTTCGAATCCGCCTGTCCCGATGGAATGGACGCCGATTGTGACGGATTTGATCAAGGTACTGGCCTCATGCCGCATTGTGATTTTCATTTAGACGAAGATGGTGACGGCTACGGAAATGGTATCATCAATAATTTACCCTGCTGCAGTGAATATGTTGCAAACTATCTCAACCAAGGTTACTTATTTTACGACGGATTGACCGACTGCAATGATCAAGATTCGCTTATTCATCCATTCGCTGAGGAGATTCCCGATAATACCATTGATGAAAATTGCGATGGAATTTTAATGAATTTAATTGAAATGACGGAATGGAATTTTCAAATTGCCCAAAATCCGAGCTCTCAACTAAAATTTTATAAAGTCCCGCAATTGGAAGGATACTCACTAAACATTGCCCTATTTGACGCCTCTGGAAAATGTGTACTAAGACAAAAATATGCTGATTTTTCTATTCACAATAATAGTGAATCATTACAAAAAGGACAGTATACCATTGTTATATATAACAACGAAAAAAAGAAAAGTATAACTTGGATAAAAGTTTAAACTACAAGCGGATCGACCCAATCACCATATTCCTTGATTAAACCAATCAGCTCGTCGACCGCGTTTTCTTCAGATACATTTTTTTTCACCACTTCTTTTTCTTTATACAAGGTGATTTTTCCCGGTCCTGTTCCGACATAGCCATAATCAGCATCCGCCATTTCTCCTGGACCATTAACAATACAACCCATGATACCGATTTTTACTCCTTTCAAATGAGAAGTACGCGCACGGATTTTAGCAGTCGTCTCTTGCAAATCGAAAAGCGTTCGACCGCATGAGGGGCAAGAAATATATTCGGTTTTAGAAATACGGGTGCGAGTCGCTTGCAATATTCCAAAAGCGGTTGAATTTACTCTTTGTAAAGGGATATTTGCAGACGATATTGAAATACCATCTCCCAATCCGTCAATTAACAAAGCGCCATTATCCACAGCGCTGTTCAACATAAACTCATCCTCCGACGCCGATTGATAAAAGGTCTGAACGATGACCGGGGTTTTTACTTGATTCTCCATCAACAACAGAAAAGTAGAACGTAAATCCATTACCTGCAAATGATGGATAGTGGATAGGAGGATGACAGCGCTTGGATCTTTTCTAATTTCTTCCAACACGTTTACAGTAAGTTCTTGTGTTTGCAACTGAACAAAGTTCATACTTGGATGACGCCTAGCGGTGCTTAAATATTGTTCAACTGTCCATGACGGATAGGTACGAACGGCTGATGGATCGTTCAACCAAATCTCCCCATTTTGAATCAGTCCCAACGTACCTGGAATTTCAAAGTTCACCACATGTCTTCCAACATTAATGTAATCACAAGCAAGATCACTCAGATTCCACTTGTCCATGGCCACACTGTACTGATATCCTGCACCAAAAAAACTGGCGTGGGTTAATTCCGCTCTTTGACTCAAGTCCATTACCACTACAGGAGCATTTTTTGCTCCTATGTTTCCCACTTCAATGGTTTCCCTTCGATTATAGGAAAATGGGTTCAGTGTATAATTCCTTCTTTGAACCGACTC
Source organism: uncultured Chryseobacterium sp. (assembly GCA_964544665.1). Lineage (GTDB taxonomy): Bacteria > Bacteroidota > Bacteroidia > Flavobacteriales_D > Sanyastnellaceae > CAMCTV01. The sequence goes on from CAZJCQ010000059.1 coordinate 4,273, forward strand.
GACTTTTTCTCTGCCCACGTATCTATCAGCCAGCATTTTTGCCACTGGAATTTCAAATTCCGGTGCCTCGGTCAGCGAAACTCTAATCGTATCGCCAATTCCATCTTCTAATAAAGTTCCAATTCCTACTGCCGATTTAATGCGACCATCCTCGCCATCTCCTGCCTCCGTCACCCCTAAATGCAGCGGATAATTCATTCCTTCGGCTAACATGGTTTTCATGAGCAAGCGATAGGCCTGCACCATAACCAGGGTGTTAGAGGCTTTCATGCTGATGACAATCTCATGAAAGTCATTTTTTCTACAAATGCGCAAAAATTCCATTGCGCTCTCCACCATCCCTTCCGGAGTATCCCCATATCGGGATAAAATACGATCACTCAGTGAACCATGATTGGTTCCAATGCGCATCGCAGTCCCGTTTTCTTTACAAATCAAAACCAAAGGAGTGAAGCGCTCTTCTATTCGCTTCAGCTCCTCTTGGTAAGAATCGTCTGTATATTCGATCTCTTCAAACTTCTTTTTATCCGCGTAGTTTCCTGGATTCACCCTTACTTTCTCGATTAATCGAGCCGCAATCTCTGCAGCATTGGGCGTAAAATGAATATCCGCAACAAGCGGCGTGTTGTATCCTTTTACCACCAGTTCCTGCTTAATATTGGCTAAGTTCTCTGCCTCATTTTTGCTAGGGGCGGTAATTCTAACCAACTCGCAACCCGCGTCAATCATACGAATACTCTCGGCGACAGTACCTTCGGTGTCCATCGTGTCCCGTGTCGTCATACTTTGCAAACGAATCGGATTGTCTCCACCGATTCCAATATTTCCGACTTTTACAGCCCTCGTTGGAAATCGCTTATATTGAAAGAGATCGATACAATACATTATTTGTTGGCATTATATTTTTGAGCCACTAGCGTCCAATTGATCACATTGAAAAAAGCATTGATATAATCGGGACGTCGGTTTTGGTAGTGGAGGTAATAAGCATGTTCCCATACGTCAATACCTAGAATAGGGAAACCACCACAACTAGCCCCCGGCATCAGAGGATTATCTTGGTTGGGCGTAGAGCAAACCTCCACTTTACCGCCTTTGTGCACACACAACCAAGCCCAACCTGAACCAAAACGGGTAGTTGCCGCCTTGGCAAAAGCATCTTTGAATGCCTCAAATGACCCGAAGGCCTCATTGATGGCATTCAGCAATTCACCCTCTGGAGAGGAGCTCCCTCCAGGTGTCATAATTTCCCAGAAAAGATTATGGTTGTAAAAGCCACCACCATTGTTTCGAATAGCAGGTGTATCCATACCTTGAACCATTACTTCCTCTATGGTTTTACCTAATAAAGGCGAATTTTCTAGCGCAATGTTGAGGTTGTTTGTGTACGCTGCATGATGCTTAGAATGGTGGATTTCCATGGTTTTTGCATCAATGTGTGGCTCCAATGCATCATAGGCATATGGGAGGGGATTCAGTTCAAATTTCATAGTTTCTAAATTTTCTTCAAAAATAGAAAACGATTTGGTTGAAAAAAGTTCATTTTATACCCTAAAAATGTTCACATCCTTTCTCATATTTGCAAATTAGTACACTAGCACATATAAACTGAATCGAAAAGGAAAAACCAAATGGGATTGTTTAGCTTCTTAACGCAAGAAATCGCCATCGACTTGGGGACGGCCAACACCATCATTATCATGAATGATAAAGTGGTGGTTGATGAACCCTCCATTATCGCACGAGATCGTCAAACTACAAAAACCGTGGCGGTGGGACGTCAGGCTCAACAAATGCACGGAAAGACACATGAAAATATAAAAACAATACGCCCACTGAAAGACGGTGTAATTGCGGATTTCCATGCTGCCGAGGATATGATCAAAGGCATGATCAAGATGATTAATCGTGGCCGCAACTTATTTCAACCTTCATTAAGAATGGTAATTTGTATTCCTTCTGGTATTACCGAAGTTGAAAAAAGAGCAGTAAAAGATTCCGCTGAACACGCAGGGGCAAAAGAAGTATACTTGATTCACGAACCCATGGCAGCGGCCATCGGTATTGGTATCGATGTGGAAGAACCAATGGGTAATATGGTGATTGACATTGGTGGTGGAACCTCAGAAATCGCAGTAATCGCGTTGGGCGGAATTGTCACAGATAAAAATATTCGCGTTGCAGGTGATGAACTAACTCAAGATATCGAGGATTACATGCGTCGTCAGCACAATTTACAAGTTGGAGAGAGAACAGCGGAACAAATTAAAATTGAAGTAGGTGCTGCGCTACCCGAATTGGACAACCCTCCTGCAGATTACAGTGTAAGAGGAAGAGATATGCTTTCCGGTATCCCAAAAGAGATCAAAGTAAGTTATTCGGAAATTGCTGGCGCGTTAGATGCCAGTATTTGTAAAATTGAAGAAGCCATTATGAGCTGTCTGGATAACACACCCCCAGAACTATCTGCCGATATTTACAAAACAGGTATTTATCTGGCTGGTGGCGGAGGCCTCCTTCGCGGATTAGACAAGCGAATTCAGAATAAAACAAAACTACCTGTTCACGTAGCAGATGACCCATTGCGTGCAGTTGCTAGAGGTACAGGAATTGCATTGAAAAATATTAATCGCTTCCAATTCTTGATGAGAGAATAATCGGTTGGACTAAGAGAACATGAAAAATATTGTTGAGCTGCTCAAGCGTCACTTTGTATTCGTATTATTCTTGTTTCTTTTTATATTTTCTTTGGTAGTTCTTATCAGTAGTAATCGTTACCAAAAAGCTGCCTATCTGAATCAAAGCAACGATTGGGTGGGGCAACTTTATGATTGGCGAGATCAGCTTCAGCGTTATTTGAGATTACGAGAAATCAACGAGCAACTTGCGTTAGAGAATGCCTTGTTACGTGCTCAAATGAGTGATAATCTTTTTATTGTTGATACCACTACTTTAAAATCCAATGATAGTTTACGGTTGCAACGATTTAATTATCGAACAGCGAAGATCATTAATGCGACCGTTAACCGAGAGAGTAACTATTTGACCATTGACCGAGGGAGCATTGGTGGTATTAAAAATAACATGGGGGTCATTTCCAACGGATCAGTGGTCGGTGTGATCAGCAGTGTAAGTGAACATTTTGCGGTCGTACTTCCCATTCTTAATCCCAAATTCCAAGAGAGCGTCAAAATGAAAGGGAGTGGTGATTTTGGGTTGATTGCGTGGCCTCCTGGGTCAGATCCCGCTTACGCAGACGTCAAAGACATTCCCAAACATGTTCAAGTCAATATCGGGGACACGGTATTAACCACTGGTTTTGGGTCCCATTTTCCTTCAGATCTTTTTATCGGTTTTGTCAGTGAATTAAACGACCGTCCGGAAGAACATTTTCACCGAATTAAAATTCAATTGGCCACAGATTTTCGAAAGCTCAGTCATGTGCAAGTGGTGAGTGATATTTTTAAAAATGAACAGGATTCATTATTGATCAAACAACAAATTCGAGATGACGCTGACCGTAATCAATAACTTCATCAGGATTATTTTTCTGATTTTACTGCAAGCTTTGGTGGTCTCTCGCATGCAATTGCTCGACGGGTTTATTTTACCGTGGATCTATATCTTCGGTATTTTAATGTTACCTTTTGAAACACCAAAATGGGCAGTGCTTGTTATTTCCTTTATCGTTGGTTACATCATGGATTTATTCTCAGGACCTATGGGGATGCACATGACGGCATGCGTAGTCATTGGATGGCTTCAGCCCATCGTTCAAAAAATCATCGCTCCTCGAGAAGGTTACGACTTGGTGCAACGACCCACCATACAGAAAATGGGGTTACAATGGTATTTGACCTACGCAGGTATTTTATCATTTATTCATCATTTCGTTTTGTTTTATTCAGAAACCCTAAGAATTACCCCCTTCTTCTACCATTTGGGTCACATACTATTCAGCAGTATCGCAACCTTGCTGTTAATGACCATAGGTCAATATTTAATTTTCGTTCAAAAAGGAAATGATTAATATGGATGCAAGAAGATCCACGCTCATCATTATCGTCCTTACTATCACGGCTATTTATTTAACACGCATTTTCGGTTTACAAGTGGTGAGCAGCTATTGGTCCGATCGCGGAACCGCGCTTTCTGAAAAAGAATTGGTCGTCTATCCCTCTCGAGGCGTGATTTACGACCGGAACATGAAAGTATTGGTGACGAGTCAAACGGTGTACGATCTAATGGTTTTGCCAAAAGATGTTCAACCCTTTGACACAGCCGCGTTTTGCGAAATCATTTCCTTACCCATTGAAGAACTTCGTCAAACACTTAAAAAAGCCGTTACCTATCCCAACGTCAAATACAAACCTTCTCCGGTCATTAAGCAAATGAAGCCAGAGGAATATGCCCCCATGGCAGGAGAGCTTTATCGTTTCAAAGGATTTTATGCACAAGCCCGTACACTTCGCGTTTATCCAGAAAAAGCTGGTGCCCTTCTATTAGGTGACGTGGGAGAGGTTACCAAGGCATTGATGGAAAAATATCCAGAATACAAGAAGGGAGACTATATCGGATTGAGCGGGATTGAAAAATCATACGAAAATGAGTTGAGGGGACAGCGAGGTATCAAATATGTATTTAGAGATAACATCGGTGTAGAGCGGCAAGTAGCAGAAGGAAAACTTGACATACCCGCTGTTGAAGGAACCCATGTTATTGCCTCTGTTGATGTGGCTCTTCAAAAGTATGGTGAACAATTATTGCAAAATAAACGAGGTTGCGTAGTGGCCATTGAACCTGCTACTGGCGAAATTTTAGCACTCGTTTCTTCCCCGACTTTTGACCCTAACATGCTATTAGGAAGAGGGAGAGGGAGCAATTTCAATGCCCTGAGTTTGGATAAGCAAAAACCTCTTTTCAATCGCGCCACGCAAGCTCAGTATCGACCTGGTTCTATTTTCAAGATTGCACAATCCTTAACGGCGCTTCAATTGGGGGCCATCACAAAAGACACCCGCATCGCTTGTAACCGAGGAATCATTGGATGCCATGGTAATCATAGCATGGATGATTTAGAAATGGCCATCGTACATTCGTGTAACCCTTATTTTCGGGGGGTTCTGCAAAGAGTAGTGGAAGGAAACAGAGATCCCAATAATCGCAACCATGACGCCCAATTGGGCCTTGCACTTTGGCGTGAGCAAATGATGAAATTTGGATTTGGCACCAATCTCAATACTGATATCCCTGGAGTTAAAAAAGGACTGGTGCCCAGCCCGGAATATTATGACCGTGCCTACGGAAAAGAGCAATGGAATTTCAGCACGATTTATTCCATCAGTATTGGTGAAGGAGAAATGTTGGTAACCCCGCTGCAAATGTGCAATTTGGCTTGCATCGTAGCCAATCGTGGATTTTATTATTCCCCTCATACCGTTAAAAGTGTCGGCATTGGCGGTTCACCAAGACCAGAGTTCCTTGAAAAACATGATGTAGGAGTTGATCCATCGTATTTTGATGTCGTCGTTAATGCAATGGAGAAAGTAGTAGGCCCCGGAGGAACAGCCAACAGCGCCAAGCTTTCAGACATCGTTGTTTGTGGTAAAACAGGAACCGTTCAAAACGAGCCCCGCAAAGACCACAGTGTATTTGTCTGTTTCGCACCCAAAGAAAATCCTAAAATTGCTTTGGCCGTTTATGTTGAAAATTGCGGGTTTGGCGGTACGTGGGCGGCACCCATTGCATCATTAATGATCGAAAAATATTTGAAAGGAACCATTACGAATGTGGACAAAGAGAAGAACATCATGGAACAAAACTTCTTGAATCAATAATGAGCAAATCAAGAAATCATAGCGTTGTTGGACCTGTTGACTGGACCGTCATCGGGATTTGGATTTTCTTTGTCTTGCTTGGTTGGATGACCATTTACAGTGCCGCCTATGATGCCCAACATCCTTTGCCATTCGATTTTAGCAAAGAATATGGGAAGCAAATGATCTGGGTGGGAATTTCCGCATTACTGGCTGTATTTACCCTATATATAGAGGGTGATTTCTTTGCCAAGTTTGCTTGGGTAATCTACGCCTTTTTTGTTCTCCTACTTGCCCTGGTGTTAGTAGTTGGTAAGGAGGTTAATGGTGCCAAAGCGTGGTTCGGTATTGGTGCATTTGGAATTCAACCATCGGAATTTTCAAAAATTGGAGTTGGATTGGTACTGGCTAAATACATTGCCTCTGTAGGGAATTCACAATTAAAAAACAGAAGAAGTCGTCTCATTTCCGCCGCGATCATCGGGTTTCCTGCTGGTTTAATTTTACTACAACCGGATGTTGGTTCCCTGCTCACTTTTCTTGCATTTGTTTTTGTCTTGTACCGAGAAGGATTGTCGGGCAACGTATTGATTGTGGGATTCGCGGCCATTTTATTCGGCGTACTTTCAATTGTTTCCGGTGCAGGCCCTGTTCAATTCCCCTTCTTTGGTGAACAAAGCGGTGTATGGATGTTAATCACCGTACTTTTTATTTTGACCATTTTAATACTCATCTACACGCGCAATTTTATTCCACCTCGTAACCGAAAAAAAATGTACGGTATTGTCATTGCTGCCTGCATTGGCGCTAGCGCTTTTAGCTTTTCCGTTTCCTACATTGTCGACCATATTTTAGAGAAACACCACAAGGAAAGAATTTATGTAATGCTCTCCCTTCCGGTAGAAAGAAAAGGAGCTGACTACAACTCAGAAATGGCTAAAATCACCGTTGGAATGGGTGGTTTCTTTGGGAAAGGTTGGCTCAATGGTCCAATGACACAAAACAATTATGTTCCCGAACAATGGACCGATTTTATTTTTAGTGCCGTTGCAGAAGAGTGGGGCTTTTTTGGTGTCACCATTGTTATTGGACTTTACGCTTATTTAATTATCCGACTAATGGTAATGGCTGATCGTCAACGATCGGTTTTCTCTCGGGTTTATGGATACAGTGTAGCGTGTATTTTCTTTATGCACTTCTTGATTAATATCGGAATGGTCATCGGACTTGCTCCCATTATTGGAATACCACTTCCTTTCTTTAGTTACGGAGGATCTTCGTTGATGGCTTTTACCCTATTGCTTTTTATTATGATACGACTCGATTCTGAACGTTGGAGTGTATTGAAATAAATTCAACGAAATTTTTCTCTGATCTCTTTCATAAACTGCGAAGCGAAAACAAAATCATTTAACAAGGGATGATTGGCCTTCAAAATGGAATTTCGATCCCCGCTCCAAACAAATTCACCTTTACTGATAAAAAAAATGGCGTCCGCAATTTCAATCACAGAGTTCATATCATGACTAATAACAACGGTCGTCATTTTATTCCGATCGGTGATCTCACGTACTAATTTATCAATGATCAAACTGGTGACCGGATCTAAACCAGAGTTCGGTTCATCAACAAATAAATATTTTGGATTCAAGGCTATTGCGCGAGCTAAACCTGTTCGCTTTTTCATTCCTCCAGACAATTCACTTGGAAATAATTTGTTCTTACCCACCAATCCCACATCTTCCAATATCTCCGCTGTCTTCAAATCTCTTTCCTTTTTAGTCATGGAAGTGAACATTTTCATCGGGAATTGAATATTCTCTTCGACATTCAGGGAATCGAACAAAGCAGCCCCTTGAAAAAGCATCCCAATATCTTTCCTGACCGCCTTTCGCTCCCATCGATTCATTGAGCTAAATTCCGATTCATCGTAATAGATACTCCCCTTGTCTATCTCCTCCAAACCCACCATCGAACGAGCCAAGACACTTTTCCCTTCTCCACTTTTTCCAATTATAAAATTTACTTTACCGGCTTCAAAGACTGCTGAGATACCCTTTAATACAGCGTGTTCTCCAAATGACTTCTCTATCGACTCCAATCGAATCATAATAGTAATAATTGAGTCAGTAAGAAATTAGCAATCATGATGATGACGATACTATAGACCACTGCTCTCGTACTACTCTGTCCTACCTCAAGGGCACCACCTTTGGTGTAGTAGCCGTAGTACGATGACACACTGCTCATGATAAACGCAAAGAAAAGCGTTTTGATTACAGAATACATGACATCCCAAACCCTAAAATCGTATTGCGCGCCTGCCTCAAAATCGGAGAAGGAAACCACTCCACTCATAATGGCAATTGCAGCTCCACCTGCAACACCCACAAACATGGCCAACAAAACCAAAAAAGGAAGAATAATAACCGCTGCAATAATTTTTGGAAGAATTAAATAACTCGCGCTATTAATCCCCATGATATCCAACGCATCTATTTGCTCAGTAATTCGCATCGTCCCAATTTCTGACGCGATATTACTTCCCACCTTTCCTGTGATGATGAGGCAAACAATCGTCGAGGAAAACTCCAGAATAATGGACTGGCGGGTAGTGTAACCAATGGTCCATCTCGGTACCCATCCACTTTCAATATTTGATGCCGTTTGCACCGCAACGACTGCACCCATAAAAAGCACCAGGAGACTTACAATACCCACAGACTGAAGTCCAATTTTATCCATTTCCTTTGCTATGAGCTTCGGATACACCTTCCATTTCTCAGGTTTAGTAAAAACCTGAATCATCAACTCCGTATAGCTCCCAATGCTTGAAAAAATTGGCATGTTTCAAAATTAATGGGAAAATGTTTCGATTGGCTGCAATTTTATAAAATGATATTCATTACCTTCGGTGAACAAGTTCGCTTTATGAAAAAAATATTTTTTGCTCTCCTTGTCATTGCGCTCAGCGCCTGCAACACGCATAAAAAGCCCAAATGTAATACCTGTCCAAAGTGGGACAATCAAGTGCAACAACCTGCCCAATAAGGGAATGTCAAGACCCTCAACCGATTTAGAAGCAGCTCTTTCTCGTTTCATTCCGTTAGCGGCTATTCCTTTGGCTTGCCAAATGCTCCGTGAGCATCCTCATCACATCAATATCACACCACCTAGAAGTACCAAACATGGCGATTTCTCTGTGAGACATGATCGAGAAAAACACCAAATAACCGTCAATGGTAATTTGAATCCTTACGCTTTTCTCATTACCCTTATGCATGAGTTGGCTCACTTGATCACGTACAATCAATATAAAAATCGAGTTAAACCCCATGGTGAAGAATGGAAAAACAATTTCAAAAAAACATTGGGACCGTTTCTTCTCTTAGGCATATTCCCATCGGATGTTCAAACAGCTCTCCAACATTACCTCAACAACCCGGACGCTGCCACTTGCTCCAATATTCCGCTTTCTTTGGTGCTTGCTCGATATGATAAACATCGAAATCCCAATATTATTCTCTTAGAAAATCTATTGGATGGACAACATTTTTATTACGGAAAAGAGAAAAGGGAATTTGTAAGAATACATAAAAACAGAACTCGGATTTTATGCAGAGAAGTCCATACGGCAACCGATTATTTATTTTCTCCCATCACCAAAGTGCTCCGAAAAACAATGCTAGAAGGGGAAAATTGACCTTAACAATTACAAGCAAAGAATTACCGAATAGCAGAAATAAAAAATCAGAGGTCAAAACTAAGCGTTCGCTCTGTTTCTCGCTCTGATTTGTACCCGGAGTGGGAATCGAACCCACACGTCACGAGGACACACGATTTTGAGTCGTGCGCGTCTACCAGTTCCGCCATCCAGGCATCTC
>CAZJCQ010000060.1:0-13727 GCA_964544665.1 uncultured Chryseobacterium sp.
CGGAGTGCCTTTTGACCAATGGTTGCGCGGCCCCTTGAGAGATTGGGCCGAGGCATTGCTTGACCCTACGCGCCTGCAACAGCAAGGGCTGTTTAGACCAGAGCCCATACTTGAGCGTTGGAAAGCGCACCTCGAAGGCCAAAACTGGGGCTACCCCTTGTGGAATGTGCTGATGGCTCAGGCGTGGATCGACACCCAACCTGAGTTAGTGCTATGAGTGGCTTAGTGGTCGTTTGGCGAGCGTTTTATAACCGCCGAGAATTGATTGGAGAACTAGTAAAAAGGGAGCTTCTAGATCGTCACGCCGGGCAAGCGCTAGGTGCTGTGTGGGCTTATGGACACACTCTATTTTTGATGGTGACGTATACGCTGTTATTCGCGTATGTGTTTCCAACACGTTTTACCAATGGCCAGACTAGTATTGATTTCTCGGTCAACGTACTGGCAGGAATACTCTCTTGGCTGGCATTTCAAGACATACTGGCGCGTTCCTCCTCTATTCTCCTGGCGCACTCTAATCTAGTCAAGCAGATTGTATTTCCTACCGAGGTTCTGCCGATTAAGTCCACACTTGCGAGCATACTGCCATATTCAGCAGGGCTAATCTTTGCGCTTGCTTATGCGGAGTGGAAAGATACCCTAAGTTGGTTCAGTTTGACTTTGTCGTTCATTATTTTGTGCCAAGTCATAGCAATGGTGGGAATTGCATTCTTTTTCTCGGCTATTGGAGTCTTTTTTCGAGACTTACGCGATGTAGTGACCGTATTTTGTACTGTTAATTTGTTTGTGCAGCCTATTCTTTACAACCCAATGGCGACGCCTGGGTGGCTTGAATTGATATTTTATTTCAATCCATTCAGCTATTTAGTTTGGTGCTGGCAAGATGCGCTTTACTACGGTTACATGAAGCACACTTTTGCATGGGTGGTGCTACCGCTGGGCAGTCTTGCAATGTTTATCATGGGTTGGAAGACTTTTGAGCGCATGAAGTACTCTTTTGGTGATTCTCTGTGAGCCGTCCGCAAATTGCCATTCAAGCCATTGGCCTGCGGAAAGCCTACCGGGTGTATTCACACCCGGTCGACGCTCTAATTGAGGCGGTTACCCGCCGTCCTCGGCATACGGAATCTGTCGCGCTGAGTGACATAACATTTGAAGTTGAACGAGGCGAGATTGTAGGTGTACTTGGGCAGAACGGAGCCGGTAAGAGTACGTTGCTCAAAATCATTGCTGGTACGCTGGAGAAAACGTCTGGGGAATTATCTATTCAAGGGCGAATCACAGCGATTCTAGAATTAGGCACAGGGTTTCATCCTGAGTACACCGGCCGTGAAAATATTTATATGGGGGGGCTATGTCTTGGGATGTCTCGTCGAGAGATTGACGAAAAAATCGAGCAAATAATAGATTTTAGTGAACTGCGCGAGGTAATTGACCAGCCGTTCAGGACTTATTCGACCGGTATGCAGGCAAGACTGACTTTTAGTACAGCTATCAGTGTGGAGCCTGACATTCTGATTGTTGACGAGGCACTTTCAGTAGGTGATGCTAGATTCCAGCTGAAGTGCTTCGGTCGCTTACAAGTGCTCCGTGAAAAAAAGACAACCATTTTACTGGTCTCGCACGACACAAACACCATCACGTCGCTGTGTGATCGGGCGATTATTCTGGTGAAAGGACGAGTCGCAGCTGAGGGTGATGCCAAACAAATCTCAATTCTTTATCACAATATGCTGTTTGGGCGAAATGAGGCAACAGTTGATCTTGATTTCAAAGATCTACAGCCTGCAACAGGGGCTGATTCATCCGCGGCAGTAGTGCACGGCTATACGAGCCTAGCAGATCAGATGGTGCGATACGGCAGCGGCGAAGGTCAACTCACATCCTGGGGTTTGTTTGACAAAAAGGGTAATGAAATATCTGTAGTTCAGTCAGGGACGCCTTTCATGTTGCGTTTTACTCTCAAGGCGAACAAGGACATTGCAAATATTTCATGTGGTTTTGCGATCAAGGATCGTCGCGGGACGGTGTTGTGGGGGATTACCAACTTGACAGCGCAACGCAAGCCTTTTTCGTTGATTAAAGATCAATCAGTAGAGGTATGTGCTTCGTCGTTGATGTGGTTGGCCGCAGGAGATTATTTTGTGACACTTGGAGCAGCTCATCTTAGGGATGGGCAGAAAATTGATTTTGTGGAAGATGCCATCGAATTTAGAGTTCTAGGACCCGGGAATATTTTTACGACTTCGGTTATCAATTTGCAAACCCAACTGGAGATCAAATTGCAGCATAAGTTGCAAGGGTAGAAATGCATAATATATTTGACCTTAAAAAAAATCTCAAAGAATTATTTAGCTTTGAGCGCCGACTGGAGGGTAAGAGCGATTCAGAGCTAGGTAGGGTGCTGCTCGCCGAAACAAACAATTTATCGACTGTCTTCCAACTAATTGAGGAAATAGAAAGTACGCACCCTGGCTATGTCGAGTTAGTGCTCACGTTGTTGCGAAACGGACTTTCTCCAAAGGCCACGGAAATTAATCGTTACAATGTTGCCGAGGCATTATCAATGGTAGTTTATCCAAAGTATAAATTCAGCGAATTCGCTAGAATTTTTCTGGAAGATGAGCCATTTATTCATTACTACAAGCGATTTATGGACGCGAATAACTGGCATTCGCTTGATCGCAAATACGCTTTGAACCAGCTTTTGAAGCTAACCTTACATCTGGACGCAGATGCAGCTGAATGTGGTACCTACAAAGGTGCATCAGCCTATCTGATGTGCCAGGCTCATCTTAAGACGGGACGCACAGTACATTTATTTGATTCCTTTGAGGGGCTGTCTAGTCCCGGCAATAAGGATGGTAATTACTGGTTTAAAGGAGCGCTATCGATGCCAGAATCAGCCTTGCATGAGGTGCTCTCAGAGTTTAGTAATTACTCATCCTATAAAGGATGGATCCCCGAGCGTTTTCATGAAGTTGAAAATAGGAGATTTGGTTTTATTCATATTGACGTAGATTTATATCAACCCACGCTGGCATCGCTGACTTTTTTTTATCAAAGACTTCTTCCTAATGGGGTGATCCTAATGGATGATTATGGTTTTAAAAGCTGCCCTGGTGCTAAGCAGGCGGCAGATGAATTCTTTTCTGATCTACCCGAAAGAATTGTCTGTCTCCCTACAGGACAGGCATTTATAGTGAAACAACTATGACTAAACCACTAATACCCGCTAAGCCACTTCAATGGACACCAGAACTTGTCACTCGATTCTGGGAAGTAATTTGGAATACCAAGCTAGCACAGTTTAGTTTTTCACTGCAGGCTGGACCAAGTCTCATATTTGCGATTAAACATATGCTATCTGATAGTAGTCGAATCTTGGATTTTGGTGCCGGAGATGGTCACCTAGTTCAACTTATGTGCCAACAGGGTTACAGGGTGGCGGCTTTCGAAGCTTCGGAACATAGAACCGCGAAACTTAAGGAAAGGTTAGAGTTACTACCCACGTTTTTGGGCGTGGAAAACTCTGTGTCTAAGAATCAGTTTGACTGTGTGATTATGGCTGAGGTCATCGAGCACATTCTTGACGAGCATCTTAATGAGGTACTGGATCGTCTAGCTGCATTTGTTAAACCTGGTGGATGGGTGGTTATTACTACGCCGAACAACGAAGATCTTGAATTGTCACAGTGTTATTGCCCCGTCAGCAATACCTTGTTTCATCGCTGGCAGCACGTTCGATCTTTCACAGAGGATACTTTGGCGGCATTATTGGCAAAGCATGCCATTGAAAAGGTAGTCAGCCATTGCATAGATTTTAGTAGGCAACTATTTGCTACCGCTGAATCGATTGATGATAACAACTCGCGTCGGTACGGAGAGTAATATTCTTTACATTGGACGTCGTGTATAAACAAGTCGACGCAAATCTTGAGAAATATACTTGCAGTAAAAATAATACATATTCTTTTGTATACAAATTTACACTTCCTGTAAGTAGATTAAATATATTGATGGATTGAAAGGATTCAGAATAAATAAAATTAGATTTTTACTATTCTGTACGCCCATCCTCAGAGCGAAAGCATACTTCAGATTATCTTAAAAATTCACTTCTTGCCACTAATGCGGCTGTGGGATGAGTCATTTTTTGTCTTATATATTTTTGAACCGAAATTTCTTGCGACCTTGATTTTTAATAAAAACTAAGTAGCTTATATGATTGGCCTACGTAAGTGGGCGAATCTCACACCTCATCACCATCTTGTTCATTCATCTAATAAAAGCATGAGTATTGTGATATTTTTCATATTAGCGCTTAAAGCGATGGCAGCGATGGACATTTTCTTGCTAACCTCAAGACTTGAGGGCCTACCTAATGTTTTGATTGAGGCCCAAGCGATTGGAGTTCCAGTCGTGACGACTAATGTCGGAGGGGCGCCAGAAACGATGCTGGATAGAGTTACCGGTTGGGTTTTAGATAATGATGAAATTATTGATGCGGCCAATCAAATCATAAGACTTATTAGGGATGAGAATTGGCGAGATCAGGCTCGCCTTAGTATGCCCACCTTTGTTCGCGAGAAATTCGGAATGGAAAAAATGTTAAATAAAACGTTGAGCGTATATGGTGTGCAATGATTAAGATAATTTATAAGGGACGCTCTTAATGAATTTGCAGGACGATAAGCGCTTTGAGTTTGGTAAAAATTGGCTTGATTTCGTTCAAAAAAATTTTAGTCAAGAAAAAGTTGAAGTATCAAAGAGTCATATACTCAAGTTTATTGGGTGCGAAAGTTTAAAAGGACTGAGCTTTTTGGATATTGGGTGTGGAAGCGGCCTCCATTCGATTGCTGCACTTCAAGCAGGCGCAAGATTAGTGCATAGTTTCGATTATGATCCAAACTCAGTTATGGCTACGCGATACCTTCAAAATAAGGTAGGTAACCCTCCCAATTGGATTGCTGAGCAAGGCTCTGTACTTGATAATGTGTACATAAAGCAATTACCCGAATATGACCTTGTCTATTCTTGGGGGGTGCTACATCACACTGGCGATGTTTGGAAAGCAGTTCGTAATGCTGCTAGCAAAGTCAAACTAGGAGGAGTTTTCTATATTGCGTTGTATTCAGCGGACGTACAAATTGATCCGACGCCGCAATTTTGGCTGGATGTAAAACAGAAATACATTTGTTCAGGTTGGCTGACTCGTCGCTATATGGAGCTTTGGTATATCTGGCGATTTGTGTTGAACTGGAATTTCCTTCGTCTCCCTGAATTATTTCTCAGAATGCGAGATTATAAAAAAGATAGAGGCATGAATATATTTACTGATATTCGCGACTGGCTCGGAGGATGGCCAATGGAGTTTTTATATGATGCGGAAGTAATAAAGTTTTGCGAAGATTTAGGATTTAAGCTTGAGAATATAAAGACGGGCGAAGCATGTACGGAGTTTTTATTTATAAGAAAATGGTAAAAAAATTTTTAATTACTATCTGCCATTGAACGGGATCTCCCAATAATAGACCTAAATTATTTATTAATAAAGTGATGTAAGTAGGTGGTAAGTATCGATATCTTTAAGTACACTTCTTAACTTACCCAATTAGTATCAATTAAAATCAACTAAGTATAGTATTAACTTGATTTTTACTAGACGAAGGGTTAGTGAATTTTGAAGAAAATCATTAAAAGCTGTCTTTATTAATGGAGAGTGAAGGTATTTGAATATTAAGAAGTCTGATGGTAGCTAAGTGCATCGCGATTTTAATAACCATTTTTAACTTAACTTAATGAAGAGAATTCTTTACGTTATCGGATCATTGGAGGTAGGTGGAACGGAGCTTCACCTCGTGCAGATCGCTCGACAACTAAAGATTTTAGGCTGGTCTCCCGAGTTTTTTGTATTTCAGCCAGCAGGTTTACTATCTAAATACCTCCAAGAGGCTGAAATCCCATTCTTTACTTGTTATCTACCGGCGTTTTTTGTTAAGAATTTTAGTCCGCGTATAAATGTTTTTCTAAGAATGCTTTTGATTTTTTTTAAATTAATATTGTTGATTCTTTTTAGAAGGCCGGCAGTAATTCATTATTTTCTTCCAGCAGCATATATAGTGGGAGGTCTAGCGGCTATTTTGGCTTTTGCGCGACCAAGAGTAATGAGCCGACGTAGCTTGAATCATTATCATAGACAGAGGCCTATGTACATTTGGGCCGAGCGCTTTTTGCATCCATTTATGGATCGAGTGTGTGGGAATTCGATGGCAGTGATGAAGCAGTTATCCGATGAAGGTATATCTGAAAATCGTCTACGCCTTATTTACAGTGGAGTCGATTTAAATCGATTTTCCAACATCATGCCAAAAAATAGAGCCCGAGAAAAACTTGGTATCCCTGATGATGCAATGGTATTTATTATGGTAGCAAACCTCATTCCTTACAAGGGGCATATGGACTTGATTACTGCATTCAGTGTCGTAAATGATCGACTTCCTGATGGGTGGATCTGCCTTTTGGTAGGCCGGGATGATGGTATTGGTCAAGACCTTAAGGCGCATGCCAAATCAGTAGGTTTGGCGCCAAATTTTTGGTGGCTTGGGGTGCGCCTGGATGTGCCAGACCTCCTCGCTGCGTCCGATATTGGCCTTCTTTGTTCTCACGAAGAGAGCTTTTCTAACTTTATTTTGGAGGCGATGGCTACTGGCTTGCCGATGGTCGTTACTAATGTCGGCGGAAATGCAGAGGCTGTCATCGATGGTGTAAGCGGGTACGTGGTTTCAGATAATTCTTCAGTAGAGTTGGCGGAAGCTATTCTCTCAGTTGCGACAAATCCCAGACGCCACTTATTGGGTATGAGTGGTCGACAGAGAGTGGAAGAATTTTTCACCATGACTGCCTGTGTTCGATCCTACAATTCGTTTTACATGGAGGTGCTCAATTTGGATAGCTCAACTAACTAGAGTCTTCGAAATCATGTCAAATGCTTTTGAATTCTCGATTTATCATACTATTTATATTGCTGGTGCATTTACTTTTGGCTTGTCTATTACCCCTACCCGGGTCTTTTGAATTTCTAAGCAAATTTCGAGCTCAATAGAGGATTACTTCTACACGCTAGGGAATATCAATCAACTTGTGATTTGTCAAGTTCTAATTGCGAATGATGTAGATATTCGTAAATAATAAACTGAACATTCGAGCAGATGCTTCATAGAGTTGCTTAAATTGTTACCTATGCACAAAATATTTGCATCATATCTAAAGCAATACAAAATAAATACTATACTGTAATTGTTTTACTCAGATAAACGAGTGGGCTTTACGGTCAATATATTGACACAGCAAATTTATTGGTTATTAGAGATGTGAACGCTAGAAAGGTGTAAACCATGTGCTCGGTACGAACTGTAAAGGATGTGGTCAGTACGTACCACTTTGTAATGGTGGGTCGGGCGAGACTCGAACTCGCGACCAACGGATTAAAAGTCCGCTGCTCTACCGACTGAGCTACCGACCCAGTATAAAATTGCTAGATTCAAATTTGACCAAGCAAAGAAATTGCCAAATTAGAACACCGCAAAAACAACCGTTGGTGAATTTTGCTTGAAATTCATCTTTTCGGCAAAACAATTATTATAGCAAGATGTTGGGGATCTACTTGGCGCCTCATTTTGGGTTTTAGTCTTTCCCCATCCGACGCTGATTTGCCTTTAGCCACGACGCGCCATTGGTGGGTTCTTGGCAAAGTAATCCTTGATCCCGGCTAAGATCGCTTCGGCTATTTGGTCTTGGTAGGCCTCGTTGTTGAGCTTTTTTTCCTCCTGGGGGTTACTAATAAAGGCAGTTTCAATCAGAATTGATGGAATTTCTGGGGCTTTTAAAACCGCAAAGCCTGCTTGTTCAACCCGGTTCTTATGCAGCGGAGCAAAGTTACTAATATTGCGTAATACCGAGTTGCCGGCTTGCAAAGAGTCGTTGATCTGAGCGGTGATCGACATATCTAAGAGTAGGTGTGCAACTTGCTTATCCTTGGTTTTAATGTTGATCCCACCAATCAGATCCGATGCATTCTCTTTATTGGCTATCCAACGGGCAGCCGAACTGGTGGCTCCTTGTTGAGAGAGTGCAAAGACTGAAGCCCCCTTAGCATGCGGTTGAATAAACGCATCCGCATGAATGGAGATAAATAGATCCGCCTCTACTTGCTGTGCTTTGAAGACGCGACGATGCAGGGGCACAAAATAATCTCCATCCCGGGTCAAGAAAGGTCGCATGGAATCTTCTTGATCGATCTTGGTCTTAAGGCGCTTGGTAATCGAGAGCACAATGTTTTTTTCATATGAGCCACGTACACCAATGGCGCCTGGATCCTCGCCCCCGTGACCTGGATCGAGTGCCACCGTAATTAAGCGCCCAAAGGGAATCCGTTGGGTATTGGCGGTGCTTGTGGTTTGAGGGTTTTGTTGACTTGTAATTGGACCACTCTTTTTACCGGAAGCCGTATCTTTTTTGGCAAAGGCTGCAATCGGGTCATTCTCTGCAGGTAAGCTTTTTTGACCCTTAGCCCGCTCCTCGGCAAGTAATTTTTCCTTTTTAGCCGACTCTTTAACGAGTTGCATCAGCGGATCTGGAGGATTGGTTGGGTAGATATCAAAGATCAAGCGGTATTGATACTCAGCAATTGGATCAAGGGTGAAGAGCTGGGGTTTGACAGCCTCTTTGAGGTCAAATACGAGCCGCACTACCATCGGCTGAAATTGCCCAACGCGAATTTGGGTCACGTACGGGTCATTAGGTTTGACTTTAGCGACCAAGTCTTTGAGAGTGGGGTTGAGTTCTAAGCCATCGATGTCGACTACCAATCGATTAGGGCCGGTTAAGAGTTGATGGGAAATTGGCAGTGCCTTATCGGATTCAAGGGTAATGCGCGTGTAATCTTCCGAGGGCCAAATGCGCACACCTAATAACTTAGCTCCAGAACTGGCTTGTACTAATTCACTTTCGGTGAGTAAGAGATAGAGCACGCCGAGCGAGCCCATTGATTGAAGCCCTTGTGAAATTATTTGGCGACGTTTTGGATTCATTGGCTTACTAATGGTTGATCGTTCAGTGATTGAAGTATGGCTTCACCTTTAAGAGTTTTGGCTTGAATCTGAATGGTTCTAGCAAGTTCGAATTCATAGTCTTGGGGATGAATGAGGGTAATTGCGAGATCCATGATGGGTAAGGTGTAATCCGCCTTATGAGGCCACTCGATAATGCACAGCGTTGGGTGCTCAGATTGAGTGAAGTGCTCTAAAAGCCCAGCATCGACCCATTCCTGAGGTGTTTGCATGCGGTAAAGATCAAAATGAAAGATGTGGAGTGCTCGATAGGGTAAATCCAGCACATGCTCTTCACACAAACTATAAGTGGGGCTTTTGACTTTACCTTGATAGCCCATGGCGAGTAAAAGGTAGCGTGTGGCAGTAGTTTTGCCGACCCCCAGAGAGCCATCAAGACTGATAAAGAGCGACTGATTTTTTTTGGGCCTCGTTGTATATAACCGGATGATTGCATTGGCGAGCACCCGCACTGCCTCTGCAGTGGCGCTCTCATCTTTACAATAGATCGTATGTTTTATTACCAAGCGAGTAATTACCTTTTGCATTCACACCAATTTGGAGACAGATTTTAAATTGCCTATAAATTCTCAAGTATTTTCGCAAGAATTGCAGATCCAGTGGGGTGAGTTGCGGCTATGGCTTAATATCCGTGCTAAGCAGTTGGGTTTTGGGCAAGTGCGAATTACCGATACCAATGTGAGTGGCGCCTATTCTTATTTGTTGCAATGGTTAGAGGAACATTATCATGGCCAAATGACCTATATGGAGCGCTATAAAGAGCTGCGTGCCGATCCCAGTCGTTTGCAATTGGGAGCGATTCGAAGTATTTGCCTCACCATGCCTTATCCCAGTGAGTCAGATGCATCTTCAATGGAGCAAATTATTCAGCGTGAGCAACGGCGTCTTTTACAAAGCGATCAATCAGTTATATCGCTCTATGCTAGAGGACGAGATTATCACAAGGTGATTCGCTCTCGACTACAAACTCTTGCGACTGAGCTTGAAGAAAAAATTCAAGTGGTAATGGGGAGATTAGATGATTTGTCAATAGCGTCGAAGGAGACTATTCAGTACCGCATTTTTACCGATTCCGCACCACTCATGGAAGTAGAGTTAGCGCGAAAAGCCGGCTTGGGATGGCGAGGTAAACATACTTTGCTTCTTAATCGTGAGTCTGGATCTTTTTTCTTTTTAGGTGAAATCTTAATTAATCTACCCTTGCCCATCGACGAGTCTGTGGAAGCACATTGCGGCTCGTGTCAGGCCTGTATCGATATTTGCCCCACGAAGGCGATTGTTGCCCCCTATCAACTTGATGCCAGACGGTGTATCTCCTATCTAACGATTGAGCATCAGGAAGCGATACCGATTGAATTTCGTCGCGCTATAGGTAATCGAGTTTATGGCTGCGATGATTGCCAACTCGTTTGCCCTTGGAATAAATATGCCCAGCTATCGAATGTACCAGATTTTGTTGAACGTAATAGCTTAGGAAGTGCCTCCTTACTCGATCTATGGGGCTGGAACGAGGCACAATTTTCGAAGCGCCATACAGGTAGTGCTATTTTGCGGATTGGCTATGAGCGCTGGCGGCGTAATCTTGCCATTGCCTTAGGTAATGCATTAGCTTCGAATCTCACCGCTGGAGAGAGGGCGACCATTCGCGAACAACTGCAAAATGCTTTACCGACCTCAAGCTCCTTAGTTGCTGAACACATCACCTGGGCACTTAACCAAGAAGCCCAACGGTCGGCCGGCTAAAATAGGGTTGATCCATGATGAGTGCGCCATTCACCAATTCGAACGGTTTATCCAAAAAGGGTATTGAGAGTCCGGCTAACCGGGTAGTTGGTGATATCGATGCGCGAGAGTCACCCTAAGAGGAGCTTTAATTGTCTTCTGATCCACCCAGTACGCCTCGCTTTACTAGCGCACACGATGCGTTTTGGAGTGGGGTGCGTGATGCCCGAGGTGCTCCTGCCATGGTGCTTTTTGCTGGGATGGTGGGATTTGGGGCGATGGGGCGCACCAATGGTTTTGATCTGTGGTTTACTTCGGCAACGAGCTTTTTGATGTTTGCGCTTCCAGGCCAAATTGTAATGCTGGAAATGATCTTATTAGGCGCATCATCATTCACTATTGCCCTTGCCACTTCGCTTACTGCGACACGCTTTGTGACTATGACTGCGACCCTCTTTCCGATGCTGCATGAGCACGATCGTAATAAGGCGCTTTATGCCAAAGTGCATCTCTTGGCAATGACCGCATGGGCGGTTTCTCTAAAAGAGTTTGTGACAATTGAACCCAAATATCGTTTAAGTTATTTCATGGGATTGGGACTTTTATGTTGGTTGATTTCGGTTCCGGGAACGGTCATTGGATTTTTGATTGCTGGCTCTGTGCCAATGCCGATTACCTTGGGTCTCATTTTTATTAATCCACTTTTTTTCTTGCTCACCTTTACTGAAATAAAAGTGAGTGGTTATCGTCTAGCGATTTTGCTAGGAAGCATTGCGGGGCCTATCTTTTATTTGATCGATCGAGACACTAGTTTATTAGCGGCCGGGTTAATGGGAGGCACCCTTGCCTATTGGATCGATCGGCGCTGGATTCGCTGCTATGACCGAAAGGGAACTGCATGAGTTTTACGGCATCCATTGCTCAAAATTTTGATACGGCATTTGCCATTCAGCAAGGGTGGGGCCCATGGCTCGCCCTCTTGGCGGCCTCACTGGGAACCTACTTATGCCGTGCCGTGGGCGTGCTTCTTTCCGGCCAAGTTAGCCAAGATAGCGAGTTTTTTCGTTGGCTCTCAGCGGTGACCTATGCGATGGTGGCAGCGCTTACTATTCGTCTGGTTTTTTTACCGATTGGACTTTTGGCGACTGTACCACTGTATCTTCGGATTTTGGTATGTGTATTGGCGCTGGCAGTGATGCTCTCTAACCCCAATCGACGCTTGGTACCAGCGCTTCTTACGGGCACTTTACTGATGGTGAGTATTGGGGTTATTCGCTCATAAAATTTATTAAAATCAATAGGTTAGTAATTAGCCCTAGTCAAATGGCCTCGATGGACCTAGAATCTTCTGATTATTAAAGGTGTTGCAGTATGAATTGGTACTTAATTTTCACCAAACCCCGTCAAGAGTGCCGAGCTCTTGAGAACCTTCAGCATCAAGGGTTTGAGTGCTATCTACCGCTGCTCCTGTCAGAAACCGTATCTGGCGGAGCATTTTCGATCCTACCTAAGCCTCTTTTCCCGCGCTATCTTTTCATTCGCCTGGGTCACGAGCAAGGCTCAAAAAGTTGGGCGCCGATTCGTTCAACTAAAGGCGTGAGCAAATTAGTCACCTTCGGATCGCAACCAGCTAAAGTTCACGATGAGCTAGTAACCTTTTTAAAAGAGTACGAAGCGAATTTACAAAGCACACCGCAAAAGTTATTTGTGGCCGGTGAGCGGGTGCGCCTTCTTGAGGGACCATTTGCGGGTCTTGAGGGCGTCTACCAGATGAGCGATGGAGATCGCCGTGTTATGGTTTTGATTGAGATGTTAAGTAAGCCTGTAAGTATTCATTTGGCTCCAACCAGTATTCGTAAATTAGCATAAGCCTCCAGCACCAACTGATCCAGTACTAAAATTACTTTCTAATCTGGCATTTCTTATGCGTCATGTAAATGGCGATTGAGTATATGCGCGATGTGCAATGCCTTTTTATGAGCCCCATCGGCAATTTGGTGACGACAGCTAGTGCCATCGGCGACCACCATCGCATTCGGTTGCTTACGAATGGTGGGTAATAAACTGAGCTCCGCCATTTGTTTAGAGGCTTCAATGTGCTCGACTTCATACCCAAAGCTACCCGCCATGCCACAGCACGATGACTCAATCAGTTGCGGGTTGGCATTTGGAATGAGTTTTAAGAGCTCCATTGCTGGACTCACCGCGGCAAAGGCTTTTTGATGGCAGTGCCCATGCACCAGAATTGGCTGAGCAGACTCCTTGAAGTTCGGCACAAACCGATTGGCTTTATGTTCACTGGCTAAAAACTCTTCAAGGAGTTGGGTGTGCTTACTCACGACTTGAGCAGCTTCACCTAAGCCCATGGAGAGCGCCTCATCGCGTAAGGTAAATAAGCAAGAGGGCTCTAGGCCCACAATCGTAATGTCTTCTTTTGCATACGGTGCCAAGTGATGAATAAGAGCCGAGAGTCTTGCCTTCGCTTCATTCACCATCCCGGAGGCTAGGTAGGTGCGACCACAACAAAATGGTTGTTGTTCATCTTGATCTTTTGCAGGTTGCGCCACATGAATTACGTATCCTGACTTTTGCAAGAGTGTCAGCGCCGCTTGCAAGTTCTCGTTCTCAAAGTAAGCATTAAACGTATCAGCAAAGAGCACCACGCGCTTATCACGCTTGGCGAGCTCCTTGGGCGTTGCAAATGGCAAGGGTGCTTGATTCCAAAAATGCGTGCTCTTCCACACCGGTAAAGAGCGCTGGGCGCTAATTCCGGTAAACCACTCTTGGATCTTGGCTAAGAGTGGGATGTGATTGCGCAGATTCATGAGCGCTGGCAAACCAGGAATACGTGCAATGATGGGGGCGTAGTTGGGC
>CAZJCQ010000061.1:0-12975 GCA_964544665.1 uncultured Chryseobacterium sp.
TGTTTGTCACGCTTGAAATCAATCAAACGATAATTTCTTTTGTGTCCACCACCAATCATGCGCATGGTACGCTTACCTTGGTTGTTTCTACCACCGCTCTTCTTGATTGGAACAACCAAT
Organism: uncultured Chryseobacterium sp.; assembly: GCA_964544665.1. GTDB lineage: Bacteria > Bacteroidota > Bacteroidia > Flavobacteriales_D > Sanyastnellaceae > CAMCTV01. The sequence goes on from CAZJCQ010000061.1 coordinate 121, forward strand.
GGCTTGAACGGCTTGTCTGTAGTGATCTCTTCAAAAGTAGTAGCTACCTTGAAACGAGTTCCTGCAGTGATTGGATTCAATTTTTTAATTCCCATTTCGCTACTCTATTAGATGTTGGAATAAAAGTCAATGGTTTCTCCCGCTGCCAACTTCACGATTGCCTTTTTGTAAGAATTGGTTCTTCCAGAAAGCACTCCAGCCTTGGTGTAACGAGATTTTGCTTTACCATCATAACGCAAAGTGTTTACTTTCTCTACGTTCACACCATAAGTGCTCTCGATGGCCTTTTTAATTTCAATTTTGTTGGCATTGACATCAACGATGAAGCCGAACTTACCTTGCTTCTCTTGAATGGAGGTCATTTTCTCCGTGATCAATGGGCGTATTAGTACTGGATTCATGTTGCTTACTTTTTAAGGATTTCTGTCAATACTTCATGTGCATTACCTACAAAAACCACGTTATTGCTGTTCATGATATCATACGTGTTGACCATGTTAGCCATTTGAACGTTTGCACCTTGTATGTTTCTTGCACTTAAATAAACATTGTTATCTTTTGTAGGAACCAAGATCAACGTCTTTCTGTCCGCTACATTTAAGTTCTTCAATACTTGGATGAAAGCTTGCGTTTTGGGAGTTTCCATCGTGATGGCATCTACCATTACGATTCCATTCTCCTTTGCCTTATAAGACAACGCAGACGCTCTTGCCAAACGCTGAGTGCTCTTGTTTACCTTGATCTCGTAGTTACGTGGCTGAGGACCAAAAATGCTACCGCCCTGACGGAACAATGGATTTTTGATACTTCCCTTTCTTGAACCACCGGTACCTTTTTGACGGTGTAATTTACGAGTAGAACCATGGATCTCACCGCGATGCTTGGTCTTGTGAGTACCTGAACGCTGTGCAGCCAAGTATCTCTTTACATCCAAATAAATCGCGTGATCATTGGGTTCGATAGCGAATACTGCATCATCGAGATTCACTTTGCTGCCAGTCTTTTGGCCATTGGAATTTAATACTTCGATTTGCATATTATTTCACGATATATACGGTTGAACCATTGAAGCCGGGTACAGCTCCTTTAACTAAGATCAAATTCTGGTCAGCCAATACTTTCACGACTTCCAAATTTTGAACGGTACGGCGTGCTCCACCATCACGACCCGCCATGCGCATTCCCTTGAATACACGGCTTGGATCTGAAGAGGCTCCCAATGAACCCGGTGCACGAAGACGATTGTGCTGTCCGTGAGTGGCTTCACCTACTCCGGAGAAACCGTGACGCTTTACAACGCCTTGGAAACCCTTACCTTTTGTAGTTCCCACTACATCGACATTCTCGCCTTCTGCGAAAACACTTTCTAAGGTGATGGTATCGCCCAATTTCACTTCATTTTCAAAGCCATCAAATTCAGCAAGGAAACGCTTTGGCGTAACTCCTGCTTTTTTGAAATGACCTAACAAAGGCTGACTGGTGTTCTTCTCCTTCTTATCACCGAAGGCAATTTGAACAGCCGTATAGCCATCCTTTTCTTGTGTTTTGATCTGAGTCACTACACATGGACCAGCCTCTATCACCGTGCATGGAATATTCTTTCCAGCGGCACTGTAGATGCTAGTCATCCCTACTTTTTTACCAATTATTCCTGGCATGTGCTTAATTATTAATGATTACACTTTGATTTCTACTTCTACTCCACTTGGAAGCTCCAATTTCATCAAGGCATCAACTGTCTTGGATGAAGAGCTGTATATATCCAATAAACGCTTATAGCTGTCTAATTGGAACTGCTCACGAGCCTTCTTATTTACGTGTGGTGAACGTAACACCGTGTAAATTCTCTTGTGCGTTGGCAATGGAATTGGACCATTCACCACAGCACCGGTGCTTTTAACGGTCTTTACAATCTTCTCAGCAGACTTATCTACCAAGTTGTGATCATAAGACTTTAATTTGATGCGAATTTTTTGCGCCATTTTTTAACTTATATCTCTTTTATTATGCCTTTCCTTTAACCTTTGCAATAACCGCTTCTGCCACGTTGTTCGGTGCTGGAGCGAAATTGCTGAATTCCATTGTAGAAGTTGCGCGACCTGATGTGATGGTTCTCAAATCAGTAACATAACCAAACATCTCACTCAAAGGAACTTTAGCGTTGATTACGGTAGCTCCGTTACGCTCATTGGTACCTTCGATCAAACCACGACGCTTATTCAAATCGCCAATTACATCTCCCATGTTTTCCGCTGGAGTGACCACTTCATGTTTCATGATGGGCTCCATGATAATCGGACGACACTTCGGTGCGGCTTCACGGAATGCAATCTTTGCACACAATTCGAATGATAAAGCATCCGAGTCAACCGCGTGGAAAGAACCATCGTTCAACTCTACTTTCAAAGAATCGATTGGATAACCCGCCAAAATACCATTGGTCATGGCCTCTTTGAAACCTTTCTCAATAGATGGGATGAATTCACGAGGAATGTTACCACCCTTGATATTGTTCACGAAAACCAAACCGGTCTTCTCTGGATCGTCATTGGGTCCGATTGTAAATACGATATCCGCAAATTTACCACGACCACCTGTTTGCTTTTTATAAACCTCTCTGTGCTCAGTTGAACCAGTCAAAGCTTCTTTGTAAGATACTTGAGGTGCTCCCTGATTACATTCCACTTTAAACTCTCTTCTCAAACGGTCAACAATGATTTCCAAGTGCAACTCACCCATTCCAGAGATGATGGTCTGACCAGAATCTTCATCTGTACGCACACGGAAAGTTGGATCCTCTTCAGCCAATTTAGCCAAAGCCATACCCAATTTATCGCTGTCTGCCTGTGTCTTTGGCTCAACTGCCAAACCGATAACTGGCTCAGGGAATACCATTGACTCAAGGATGATCGGATTCTTTTCATCACACAAGGTATCTCCTGTCTTGATATCCTTGAAACCTACTACTGCACCAATATCTCCAGCTCCCAAGTATTCAATTGGATTTTGCTTATTCGCATGCATCTGGAAGATACGAGAGATACGCTCCTTGTTACCGCTACGGGTATTCAATACATAAGATCCTGCGTCTAATTTACCAGAATAAGCACGAGTAAATGCCAAACGACCTACGAATGGGTCAGTGGCGATTTTAAATGCCAAACCTGCAAAAGGATCATCAAAACTGGGCTTACGAGAAATCTCCTCACCGCTGTCAGGATGGGTACCTTTAATACTTTCTTTGTCCATTGGAGATGGCATCAATTCCATCACCAAATCCAACATGGTCTGCACTCCTTTGTTTTTGAAAGAAGATCCACAAACCATTGGAACGATAGTCTGATTCAAACAAGCTTGACGCAATGCATCCAAAATTTCACGCTCGGTGATAGAATTTGGATCATCGAAAAACTTCATCATCAAGTTATCATCGAATTCAGAAACTGCTTCTAATAATTTCTCGCGATACATCATGGCTTCATCCATCATGTCTGCTGGAATATCCACGATTTCATAAGTCATTCCCTTGTCATGCTCATTCCAGATCATTCCACGGAAGTTGATCAAATCCACTACCCCTTTGAAATCATCCTCAGCACCGATAGGCAATTGCAATGGAACTGCATTGCTTCCTAACATGTCCTTCACCTGCTTCACTACTTTCAAGAAGTCAGCTCCTTGACGGTCCATTTTGTTTACGAAACCGATACGCGCTACATTGTAGTTGTTCGCTAAACGCCAGTTTGTTTCGGATTGTGGCTCTACTCCATCCACCGCAGAAAACAAGAATACCAAACCATCCAATACACGAAGAGAACGATTTACCTCAACGGTAAAGTCCACGTGACCTGGTGTATCAATGATGTTGATATGGTATTTGTTATTACGGTAATTCCAAAATACAGTCGTTGCAGCAGAGGTAATGGTGATTCCTCTTTCTTGCTCCTGAACCATCCAGTCCATTGTAGCTGCACCGTCATGCACCTCACCAATTTTGTGATTTACACCGGCATAATATAAAATACGCTCAGTAGTGGTTGTCTTACCCGCATCAATGTGCGCAGCAATACCGATATTTCTTGTGAATTTAAGGTCGCGTGACATCTTTTTTCTTTCTCAATGATTAAAAACGGAAATGGGAGAAGGCTTTGTTCGCTTCCGCCATACGGTGAACATCCTCTTTCTTCTTGTAAGCTGCACCTTCATTTTTCGCAGCGGCAATGATTTCTCCAGCCAATTTTTCTGACATGCTCTTCTCGTTACGCTTACGAGCGTACCCAATCAACCATTTCATCGCCATCGAGCTCTTGCGCTCATCACGGATAGGAGAGGGAATTTGGAAAGTAGCACCTCCCACACGACGACTGCGCACCTCAACAGCAGGTGTCACATTCTCTAAAGCACGACGCCATACTTCCAAGCCATCTTCTTGCGTTTTGGATGCAATCTTATCAATGGCATCATAAAAAATGGTGAAGGCCGTATTCTTCTTACCTTCCAACATGATGTTGTTTACGAATTTGGTTACTACCGTGTCGTTAAAACGAGGATCTGGTAATACCGCAATTTTTTTCGCTTTTCTTCTTCTCATGACTTAAGCTTATTTCTTTTTACCTCCCGCTGCAGCCGCTTGACCTGGCTTTGGACGCTTGGTACCATATTTTGAACGACGTTGACCGCGACCATTCACACCCGCAGTATCTAAAGCACCACGAACGATATGGTAACGTACTCCTGGAAGATCCTTAACACGACCACCACGCACCAACACGATGCTGTGCTCTTGTAGGTTGTGTCCCTCACCGCCAATGTACGCGATGATCTCAAAACCATTGGTCAAACGCACCTTTGCTACTTTGCGCAAAGCTGAATTTGGCTTCTTAGGAGTTGTTGTATAAACTTTTGTGCATACTCCACGACGCTGTGGGCATGACGTTAAAGCAGCACTCTTGCTGCGATACGTTTTCGGCTCGCGGCCTTTTCTAATTAGTTGTTGAACGGTTGGCATGTTCTATCTAAGTTCCTTTGTTTCACCTATTTCGGTAGCAGTCATTCTGCGCGAAAATCGGGATGCAAATGTACATCTTTATTTCATATCTCCAAGACCTGTTGTTAATTATTTTTTGCTTTTTGTTATTTTTATTTGCAAAACATTGATTTTCAATTTAATAAATTTAAGTCAAACCCCTCTTTTTTTCAACATTTTGGACCTATTTCACGCTTTTTGACATTTTTCTTTACCCTCGGCGGTATCAAAAATGAAATTCTGATAAGTTTGTTCTTTCCTAATTTGTGGTAACCCATTTTTCGCGCATTTTTGCAAAGTATGAAACAGCGGAAGAGTGATATTTTTCAATTTCTGGTTTGGACCCTGATTGTCTTGGCAATGGGTTATGTGTTGCAGTTTACTTTTTTCAAAATCGATTTAACAGAGGAAAAACGCCACACACTCACCGATGCTACGAAAAACATGTTGGAAAACCTCGAGGATAAAGTATTTATTCGTTGCTATTTACATGGGGATTTCCCGGCTAACTTCAAGCGTTTGGAGCAAAGCACCTTGGAAAAATTGCAGGAGTTTGCTGATTACAGCGATGGGAAAATTCAATTCGAATTCATTGACCCTTATGCCTCTAACGATAAAAAGCGAATTGCCGATCAGGAAAAAGCGTTGGATGAAAAAGGGCTTCAATTCACCCGACTGGCGTTAAAAGAAAAGGGTGCGCAAGAATTTAAATTGATCTGGCCCGGATGCATCATTGAATACCGAGGTAAAGAAACACCCGTGCAGTTCTTCAAAAGTGAGTCTCCCACTTTTACTGATGAAATGATCAATGCCTCCGTCAACAACCTGGAGTATGAACTTGCCAGCCGTCTGCGCTTGGCGATGCGTCAAGAAAAACCAGCAGTGGCCGTGTTAGAGGGACACAAAGAATTACAGCCTATTCAAATGGCAGATTTCCTTTCCGCCGTCCAAGAAAACTATTCTTTAGACTTCGTAAAGATTGATGGACAAATCAACGCGCTTTCAGATAAGCTGGAGGGTTTTGAGGGAAGAAAAAATAAATATTCCGTTTTAGTGATCGCTAAACCCGATAGTGTCATTGATGATAAAGACCGCGTCATCATTGACCAATTCTTGATGAATGGTGGCAAAATCATGTGGCTCGTAGATCCAGTAAAAACAGATTTAGATAGTCTTCGTACCAAACAAGAAACCATGGCCTCTTCCAATGAGAACGGTGTCTATGAGCAGCTCTTTGAATACGGCGTTCGTTTGAATAGAAACATCGTGATCGACTTTCAATCCGCTCCGATTGCATTTGATGCTGGCCCAAAGGGCAACCAACGCGATATTCAACTTTTCAATTGGTACTATGCTCCCCTTATATTTACTCAAGACCGCACCCATCCCATCGTATCTCACCTAGATCCTGTCAAACTCGAGTTTGCTTCCAGTTTGGACAGCGTGAACAATGGAAAAGGAATTAAAAAAACTCCGCTGTTGGTGAGCTCTGCGCTCTCCAGGGCCTGGAATACCCCCGTGCGTATCAATACTTCCATTGTTAGTTTAGATCAAAAATATTTCGAAGCCAACAAGAGCAATGGACATATCATGGCCATGTTGATGGAAGGGAGTTTTCCCTCCGCATTTTTTGATGCATTGCCTCAGGCCATCAAATCCGATCCTAACATCGGATACAAAAAGCAAAGCAGCCCAACAGCCATGATCGTTGTGGGAGATGGGGACATTATCAGAAATGGTGTTATGCCTGCGCAAGAAGGTTTTACGCCGCTTCCTTTGGGTTATGATCGCTACGCAAAAAATGTACTTTATGACAACAAAGAATTCCTGCTCAACTGTTTGAATTATTTGATGGACGATCAGGCATTGATCAGTGTTCGATCCAGAACCATCAAACTAAGAAAATTGGATTCAAAAAAAATAGCACAACAAAAAACAGGAATCCAACTGGCCAACACCGCCCTCCCCTTGCTTGTGATCATTGTTGCCGGGATTGTTCAGTTTATGATAAGAAAGAAAAGATGGCGTTGACATAAAATACAATGAACAAAAAAAACATTTTACTCAGTCTTTTACTCGTCGTTGTTTTGGGATTGGCGTTTTGGATTTATCAAAAAAATCACGCATCAAGCATTGCGCAAAACGATTTCACTCAATTTGCCATTGAGGATACCGCCTCCATTCAAAAAATATTCATTGTCGATCATGACGGTAACAAAGCATTGCTCGAAAGAAATGCCCAAACGAGACTGTGGAATTTGAACAAAAAATACCACGCCCGTGAGGATGCAATAAACAACCTATTACAGGTTATCAATCGAGTCCGCGTTCGCGGAAATGTCGCGAATACGGCCCGTGACAACATGATGAAAATAATGGCTACCTCGGGGAAAAAGGTCGAGATCTACACCCATGATTTAGACCATCCAACGAAGGTCTATTACATCGGTCCCAACACCGCAGACCATTGTGGAACCATCATGCTGTTAGAATTAGACGGCGATAAATCACCGGAGCCCTATATCTGTCATATGGAGGGTTTTACGGGGTTTTTGAATCCCCGATTTTTCGCAGAGGAGATGGAATGGCGGTACACGGGCATTTTTGATCATCCGAAATTGGACATTAAAGAAATTGACTTTGCATTCAACCAACCTGCTTGGAATTATAAAATTCTTTTCGCAGGGAACAATGACATTCGACTTGAACAAAGTGGAAAAAACATTCCCCACTTTGATACGCTAGCTGTCAAAGACATGCTTTTGCGATTTAAAAAGATTCACCTCGAATCTTATCGTACTTTCTTAAAACCAGCGGCGGAAGACTCCATTAAGCAAACCCTACCTCTGCTTCAAATTTCGGTACTTTCTCAATCCGGTAATCGAGAATCCATTCGACTATTTGCGAAAAAAGCAAAAGATCCAGTTAAGGATGAAAATGGGCAACTCAATCCATGGGATGCCGAGTATGTTTGGGGGTTGAATGATCAGAACGAAATGGGATTAGCTCAACGCTTTGTATTTGATCCCATTAGTATTCCGCTACCTCAATTGATCAAGCAATAATCAAGACCATTCGTACAAGATAATAGCGGTTGCAATGGCCGCATTGAGCGACTCTGCCGAACCTTTTGAAGGAATGGTAACCCGATGGGTAAGTTGAGTCAAAGCATCGGGTCGAATTCCATGAGACTCGCTGCCAATGACCAATATACAATCCTCGCTAGACTGACCTTTGGCTAATGCCTCACCTTCCAAACAAGCACCCCAAATGGGCATACTATTTTTACCCTTTAATGTTTCGAGCACATGATTGTCATCGATGACTATTTCAATGTGGAAAATACTTCCCATTGTGCTTTGAATGACCTTCGGATTAGACCACTCGACACAATCATTCGACAGCACTATTCCTTTCCAACCAAACCAATGGGCAGTTCGAATGATCGTTCCCAAATTTCCTGGATCCCGAATCCCATCTAAATACAACCATTTTCCTTTAGCCGAGAATGTCTTTTCCTCGCCCTTTTCAACCACCGCAAAATAAGGAGAAGGTGCATGCAGGTCGGAAATCTGGGCCATTTCCATTTCAGATATGCACTGTGCCTTGGGATATTCATGCGCCCATTCAGAGGAGGTGGTATAGACCTCCGATACGTTAAATGTGCTACTCATTGCCTCTTCTACTCCCTTTTTCCCTTCCACAAAAAACAACTGCTCCTCACGTCTAAATTTTGATTGATGCAAGGAGCGAATTCTTTTAATTTGGGCCTTTGAGATACTCATTGTGTAATAAAAGTTTTTGTAATGCGACAAAGGTATCTTTCTTTTGCAATAGTGAAACAATTTCGGACATATTACTTCTGGATCACCGTTCTCTTATCGATCAGTGGATGTTCGATCAGCAGCAAAATACCACCGGGTCGAACTTATTTCAAAAACCATCGCATCGAAATTCACAATAACAATCCACTGAAACCCCTTTCTGTTAGCCAAGATCAACTCTTTTCTGTCACCAAAATCAAACCCAATCGAAGGCTTATATTCTTTCGCTTGAATATGAGAATCAATACGTGGTTCGTGCCGGTTAAGCCATTAGAGCGCAGCTTGGCGCGTGCAGAAAAAAGATGTGAAAGAAAAAATATCCGTCGTAGCCTAAAGGGGAAGTCCCCCACCACTTGCAATAGTTTTTGGGGATGGCTCGCGTACACGGTAGGTGAACCACCGGTGCTTTTGGATTCCAATAAGGTAGAAAAATCGGCCATACAAATGCAAAATCTCTTGCAGAAGTCCGGCTATTTTCAGGCCAAGGTTCGCCCCGTATACACACTCGGCATTACCGAGCGCTGGTTGAAACGAGATAAAAATGCTTGTAATGTTGTCTATCACGTCTATAGTGGACCCGCTTACACAATTCGAGATGTCAAGGTCAATATTGAAGATCCGGGATTGCTTCAACACAAAGGATTGGTGAATACCGAAATGGCTGATTTAAAAGGGCATGCTTTTGATGTGGATTTGATTGACCAAAAGCGCGATATCATCGCCAACTTGTACAACAATCACGGATATTTCGAATTTACCAAAGACTATATTCAAATCGATGCCGACAGTACTGTGGGCAATCATAACATTGACATTACTTACCAAATACGCAAGCAGATTGTCAATATCGACGACAAAGAGGTAAAAATCAACCATCGTAAATATGTTATCTCCGACATCGAAATCAACACCGATTACGACCCCTTGTCCCTGGACACCTTGCAACAAGACACCATTTCCTATGAAGGGTTGAATATTCTTTATTACCGTAAGAATTACATCAAACCCAAATTGATTGAATTCACCAGCACGATTCAAAAAAATAAATTCTACGAAAAAAGAAGAATCGATCAAACGTACAAACGATTTGGACAATTGGGTATTGCTAAAAATGTATACATCGAACTCATTCCACAAGGAGAGCAAATGACCGATGGAACCTACAAAATGAAAGCAAAAATCAATGTCAATCAAGCCGAGCGACAAAACCTTTCCATTGTACCCAAGGTAACCAACCGCTCTGGTTTTGCGGGGATCTATGGTAACTTAGTATATCGACATAAAAACTTATTGGGAGGAGCAGAAAACCTCGAAGTAAAAGTACTGACCGGATTTGAAGCCTCTCAGCTAATCGGGAATAACAATTCGGAAACCAGCGCGCAGGGCCAGTTGCAAAACAACTTCCAATTGAACACTTTTGAAATCGGTCCTCAAATTTCTTTGACATTGCCCAAACTTTTTCCTTTTCCCTATCACATCAGTGGAAAAAGCAGTGAACCAAAAACCACCATACAAGCCACTTACAACTATCAAAACCGTCCAGACTATGAGCGCACCTTGACCCAAATCAGTGCCGATTGGTCGTTCATCGAAAATCCAGATTTAGTGTCCCGTTTCAACATTGAGTGGGCGGAATTCAGTGTCATCAAAATTGATAAATCGCCCGGATTCGAGCAATACATTCAGAGTTTCAAAGATCAATTCTTGGCCAACTCTTATCAAGATCACTTTATCTCCGCTGCTAAAATTGGTTTTCATATCAATACCCAAAAAGCCAAATTCGAACGATTCAATTATTATTACCAAGGAATTTTTATTGAAGGAGCAGGCAATGCGTTACGCGGCATCTATAACCTCATCGATAATGCACCACAAGATGAATTTGGAAGTTACGAGATCAAAGGCATTCGCTTTGCGCAATACCTCAAAACAGAGCATGATTTTCGGACCTATTTCAACTTCGACGAACGCAACACCTTTGTCAATCGTATCTTCATTGGAGTGGCGAAGCCCCTAAAAAATTTAGAATCCATTCCTTTTGAAAAAAGTTACTTTGTTGGGGGATCCAATGGTATTCGTGCTTGGCAAGCACGAACGTTGGGAGTGGGCTCCTTTCAGGACACCATCAACCAAACTTCATTCAACAACATTGGTGACATTAAATTAGAATACAACTTTGAATATCGTTTTAAGATCTCGAAAAAATTTCAACCTGCCCTTTTTGTTGATGCTGGTAACATTTGGCTGATGAATGCAGATCCATTGCGACCCAATTCGCAGTTTGACTTTGGGCGATTTTATAAAGAAATTGCCATCGGTGCAGGGGGAGGAATGCGATTTGATTTTGACTTTTTTGTCGTTCGATTGGACATGGGATTCCCGCTCAAAGATCCTCAAAAAGAAGAAGGAGAGCGCTGGGCCTGGCAGCCGAAAACGGCCTACAATGCCTTTGTAAAAAAATACTTTGACGACACAAAAGGATATCAATTCAAAGGGGTACTCAACTTTGGTATCGGCTTTCCTTTCTAGGTTCTTCCGGGAGTTGCCATTTTCTGTCGTTTCAACAAATAGGCCAACAACACCTCTTCGTATCCCGATTGAATATCCACCTCTACCCAATCAATTTGATATTGTCCGCAGCGCAAAGCCAAGGCATTTTTCCATTCCGCCACGCGCTCCAAATATTGACTTTTGAAACCAGCAGGATTTAGTTTGATTTCCTCCATCGTTTCGGGATCGATAAAAGTATAGGGACGATTCTCCCACTCGAATTCCATTTCCTTTCGTTGATCCGTGGTGTGAAAAATCACCACTTCATGTTTGTTATATCGGAGGTGTTGAAGGGCATTAAATATCGCTTCTGTTTTTGCCCCTGATTCGAACATATCGGAGAAAATGATGACCAAAGAACGACGAGGCATTTCTTCGGCCATTTGATGAATGCTATCTGCTATTTGAGTACTGATCTTTAGATGATCCTTCATTTCCGATAAGGCACCTTCCAAATTCGCAAAGAGACGATTGATGTGAGCATCAGAGGTTGCCGCTTTGGTTTGCAGGGAAATGTGTTGATCAAAAAAGGCCAACCCCACGGCATCTCTTTGTCTGCGGAATAATTCGATTAACGCAGCGGTGGCGTAAATAGAAAATTTGAACTTATTCCAATTTTTATCTTCGGCACGAACCCCTTGCGGGAAGGTCATGGAAGAAGAGTGATCCAAGAGGATAAACGCCCGCAAATTGGTTTCCTCGTCGTAACGTTTGAGGAACATTTTCTCAGTCCGCGCCAATAATTTCCAGTCCAAATGCCGCAAACTATCACCGGTATTATAGAGGCGATGTTCGGCAAACTCCACACTGAAACCATGAAAAGGACTTTTATGCATGCCGGTAATAAAACCCTCGACGGTTTGTTTTGCGAGCCATTCCAACGAGCCTATTTGCTCTCCAATATTTCGGTCCAACTTAATTGGCATTTTCCAAAGGTCTGAATAAATCAACAATTAACCTCAAAACGTAACTTTTTTTTAATCATTTCGCAATATCTCCAAACGGGGACTATTCGCTACTTTGTAAAAAAAAAAAATGCGAACACCGTGGAAAATTCAGATTGAGTGTCAAGGGGAAACGAAAATTCTCTACGCACACATACAGCGTTTAATGCGCACAGGGCGCAGTGAGCGCATTGCATTATCGGACGGCACGGAGTGGCCGATGGAGAATGTGGTAAAAATCAACGACATCGCGTTCTAAGAAATTTGGAAACAGCGTCATCCACAATTGGGTTATCCTAAACTTTTTGCTTCGAGGCAAGGCAAGCGCTGCTCGGTGCTTGGTTAACACGCAATTCGCCATTTTTATATCGCAACTCCTTTTATTTGATTTTCAGTGATTTTAGATTATACTTGCGTTATACAATACGCGCATACAATAATGTTAGCGGTCATTGTAAGACGACAGAATAACAAAAATGCAAAACAAGAAAATTCAAGTTCATAAATTCTT
>CAZJCQ010000062.1:0-12839 GCA_964544665.1 uncultured Chryseobacterium sp.
TCCATTGAACTCCTCCGACCAAATCAGATTCCACGTGGTTTGTGCTGTGGCGATGGTGGCATGGATCATCCATGCAGCAAGGGTTAGTGTATTTTTCATTATTCCTTGATAAATGGGATTTGATGAATATTATCCGCGTCGATCCAGCGAATGAAATAACTGCCGGAGGGTAGTTTTTCCACATCAATAGGGGATAGTGACAAATTGGTTTGACCTGTCATCACCACTTGACCAACTGTATTGATGATTTGGTAGGATTGAAGGCCTATCTGTGCTGTGCTGATTTGAATGTGATGTGAAGTGGGGTTGGGAAACACATAGGAAATTATGGAGCTTTGCTCATTTACATTAACTGGGCATGGATTGCATTGTTCCCAACATACGATACCTACATTGGTGGTGTCTGTGACGGTGATGATTCGATGGAAGGTGCCATTATTGTTCACGGTGCAAATATTATCACTCAAACTTTCTGCAACATTCCCATTGTTGTACGTGAAGTAATATTCATACACTCCTGCAGTTAGATAAAGGGTGTCTTGCCATATGGAAGGTCCCATATTCTGCATGGTCTCACAACCTGAGCAAAATGCATTGAAGCTGCCACTGATTTCTGCACTTGTAGCGGGCGCATCAAAAAGATCAACCGTGAAGATTACGGGATAGGTAGCAGGGGGTGCGCATTCACTACAACTGCCCCAACATACCACGGGAAGAATACTGTCTCCATTGATGGTCAAGGTTCTATTGGTGAATCCACCGACAGTAATGGTACAGGGATCTCCCACATTGAGTGATTCAGATCCGGTCCAATTATCATACGAAAATTTGAATTCATAATCACCTGCAGGTAATTGGGTAGTAGCGGCCCAAACTCCGTCGCCATCGGGATCATTCATCGTAAAGCAGGCACCACACCAGTTATTGAAAGTCCCATTCACTTCGGGCGTAGTAAAACCGCTTTGATTGCTCATGTCAACTTGAAAAGTGACACTATACGTTTCGGGGGTATTTTGGCATGAAGTACAACTTTCCCAGCAAACAACACTTAATGTGGTGTCTCCCGCAATGTTAATGCTTCGATTGGTGAATCCAAAATTGGTAACGGTACAGGGTAAGTTTGACAACAGGTTTTCCTGGCCAGTCCAATTGTCGTAGGAGAATTTATATTCGTAGGTTCCGTTGGGTATGTACACAATGACCTCCCAAATATTATCTCCATTAGCGTCACTCATAGTGGCGCAGTTACCGCACCAGTTGTTGAAGGTTCCATTGAGTTCAGGCAGCACGAAGCCACTCACATTACTCATATCCACTTGGAATTTTACTTCAGCGTCTTCGGGTGTATTTTGGCATGAAGTACAACTTTCCCAACAGACCACGTTCAAAATAGTGTCTCCTACAAGCGTCAAAGAGCGGTTGGTAAAACCATTGTTGGTAACAGTGCAAGCACTACCTGTGATGAGATTCTCTTGTCCTGTCCACGAATCGTAAGAAAATTTGTATTCGTAGTTACCAGGGTTCAAGGTGATAGTGGTTTCCCAAATTCCATCACCATTATTGTCCGTCATGGGATTGCAGTTGCCACACCAATTGTTGAAGGTTCCATTGACTTCTGGGGTGGTGAATCCAGTTTGCTGAGACATATCTAATTGGAAGGTAACGGTTGAATTCGACACACCGCCATTGGCATTGCCAAATTGAACATCGTCAAAATAATATGTGGTTTCACCTGCCACAGCACCTTCTACTCCGTAGTTGAAGAAAATACTGGCCATATCGAAGGTGTAATTCAAATTCAATGCAGCCGTTCCGGGAGCTTCATTGGCAAAATTGAAATTCAGAGTTTCCCATTCGCCGGAAAGGGTGGTATTCACTTGGGTTTCGACACTGTGCGTGGGATCATTGTGATCTTCTACTTTTAGACGAACAGGAGTGCCCGCTGCTGGGGTCCATACTCGTACATTCATAAAAGTAGCTGTTTCGGTAAATGGAATGGCTTGCGCAAAACCTTCTGGATCCGGCACGGTGATGGTAGTTCCGGCCCATGTGGCAGCAGTAGCCGATTTCACTACTCTTGCAATGTGCTGTGTGACGTCAGCAGGGTCTGTTATGATTTGTGAATCTTCAGATCCGCCAAATCCAATAAGTCCATACAGAACGTTGGTTTCTTCAAAAGTGACAGGAAGTGTCATTTGTACCCATGCATTGTTATTACAGCTCACGCATTGGTCGTAGGTGTCGTTATTATCGGTGCCTGCAGTGGTCAATCGATTGGCATAGGTGGCAAAGTCTGTAACGGCAGCACATGCACCACCATTGATGGCATCATCGATCAAGTTCTCCTGTGCAATGAAATTGTCCACCATGTATTTGTACTCAACGGCGCCGGAAGGAAGGTTTAAGGTGATGTTGTAAATTCCATCATTGTTATCATCGGATAAAGTGTTGTACGATTCGCCGGCGCACCAACCGCACCACGGACCGGTGATTTGAACGGTGGTGAATAGGTCGGCACAATTCATATCTACATTAAACAGGGTGGCATAAAGGCACGACCCATCATCGGTGGTAGCATTGGGATTGTAGTTGCTGGCTGCAATATCTGTGCAACCGGGTAAATTGGTAGGTTGACATGAAATACAACTTGCAAAACAAACGGGGCTGAGGGTAAAGTCATTATTTACAGCGATAAAGCGATTGGTAAATGCACCATTGGTGACAGTACAACTCGAGCCCGGTGTTAGGTTTTCCTGTCCCGCCCAATTATCATAGGAATATTTGAATTCATAGTTGCCCGGTTGTAAAGATACAGTGGTGGTCCAAATACCGTCACCATCCGCATCTGTCATGGCATTGCAGTTACCGCACCAGCCATTGAAAGTTCCATTGACTTCTGGAATTCCAAATCCAGAAGTGGTGGTCATGTCCAACTGAAAAGTGACATTGTATGGACCCGCATTCTGTCCACAGGCGAGGCAGCTTCCGAAACACACCGCCGGCAGAGTGGTATTTCCACTTACTTGCAATGAGCGATTGGTAAATTGTCCATTGGTGACAGTGCACAAGCCGCCGGGCAATAGGTTTTCTTGTCCCGCCCAATTGTCGAAGGAGAATTTGTATTCGTAGTTTCCTTCTTGTAGTAGGATGGTGGTTTCCCAAATATTGTCTCCATTGGCATCCGTCATAGCATTGCAGTTGCCGCACCAATTATTGAAAGTGCCATTTACCTCGGGAGTGGTAAATCCTGATTGGCCATTCATGTCCAATTGGAAGGTTACATTATAGGCGCTCGGGGTTTGAGCACAATTCAAACAACTACCCCAACACACCACGGGCAGTGTAATATCCGATGATACGATCAAAGATCGGTTGGTAAAACCAAAGTTCGTGACGGTACATGTGCTACCTGCGGTAAGTGATTCTTGCATACCCCAATTATCGGCGGCAAATTTATATTCGTAATTACCAGCTGGTAAATCAATGGTCAGTTCCCAAATGCCATCTCCATTGACATCGGTCATGGGAGCGCAAGCTCCGCACCAGTTGTTAAAGGTTCCATTGACCTCTGGAGTGGTAAATCCGCTCATGTTAGACATGTCCACTTGAAAGGTAACATTGAAACTGAAACAAAATTTGGACATCCCAAGTATAACAATGAGGAAGAGGATTTTTTTGTACATGGCTTTAAATGTTTTAGATGACGAAGATATAGTAATTGTAGATGTTACAAAAACTAAAAATTAAATTTGTTTATATTTGTAAAAATTAGAAAGAATGCCCATTTCTAGAAAAGTATCGAAAGCGCGAATTGAGCAAGATGATTTCTATTCGATTCCTATCGATGAATTCTTTAAGTCAGCTTTTTCTGTGGATTGCGTTATTTTTGGATATCATGAACGTGAATTGAAGGTTTTGTTGATCCAAAGGGGAACAGATCCATACGAAAATTTTTGGGCATTACCAGGTGATTTGGTTTACCCTTATGAAGATTTGGATGATGCGGCAAAGCGCGTGTTAAATGACCTAACATCCTTATCGGATATGCCCATGCGTCAGGTTCATACTTTTGGTAAGGTTAATCGGCATCCTTTGGGACGGGTTATTACCATTGCCTACATCGCCTTGGTTGAGTTGCAGGACATCGCTCCGCTTCCCTCTAATTGGGCAAAGGAAACAAAATGGCACAGTGTTAAGCGTATACCCAAATTGGCTTTTGACCATAAGGATATTTTAAATGAATGTGTAAAGGAATTGCAAGAGAAAATCGTTTCGGAACCTATTTGGACAAAGGTGTTGCCTGAGAAGTTCACTTTGACCGCTTTTCAGGAAATGTTTGAAACGATTTTGCAGAGGGAGTTCGACAAAGGGAATTTCCGAAAGAAAATCAATGGCCTGCGCTTTCTAAGGAGATTGGATGAAGCCCAACAGAATGTTCGTCATCGACCGTCTAGTCTCTATAAATTCGACGCTAAACTCTATAAGCAATATAAGGCGAAAGGTTTCGTATTTGATTTTTAGATAAATTTTAGTGGAGCATCAAAAAAAAAGGGCTGAGGTATTCAGCCCTTTTTCAATGTGCTCTGGGAGATTATTCAATAATAAATCCCTGTTTCTGAGAATGAGTGTCGTTCTGAATGACCAAATAATACTGCCCTGCAGGAAGTTGTGATAGCGACATATTCATTGCTCCAGTTTGTGTTGCAAGTGCATGGTAGACACTTTGTCCCATTGGGTTAAATACTTGTAATCGGCTACCCAACATTTCGTTTGAAATGTTTATTTGGAATGATCCATTATTGGGATTAGGATACAGGGTCCAGTTGGAGAAGGTGTTGTCAACGATGCCTGTAACACACGCTTCGCAACTTGCCCAACATACAGCAATCAAGGAATCATTTTGCGTTACATCTATGAAACGATTGGTGAAACCATTTTCGGTAAGTGTGCAGGCAGAACCGACGGTCAATTCTTCTTGTCCGGTCCAATTGTCATAGGAGAATTTGTAGGTATGCGTTCCTACTGGAAGAGGAATGGTAATGCTCCAAACTTGATCACCATCAGGGTCGCTCATCGCGGCACAGTTTCCACACCAATTGTTGAAAGTACCATTTACTTCAGGGGTGGTAAATGGGAAGGTCGCTTGACTCATGTCTAATTGAAAGGTCATGTTGTAAGGACCTGAGCTTTGTCCGCAGGGGTCACAACTTCCCCAACAGACAGCGGGTAAGGTTTCTGTAGCGCTGGCGTTAAGTGAACGGTTGGTGTACTGTCCGTTGGTAATGGTACAACTGCTTCCTGCAACTAGGTTTTCTTGTCCAGACCAGTTGTCGTATGAAAATTTGTATTCATAATTTCCTTCTTGTAAATACACAGTCGCTTCCCAGATATTGTCACCATTTACATCGCTCATGGGGGTGCAGTTACCGCACCATCCATTGAAAGTACCGTTAACTTCTGGTGTGGTGAATCCAGTTTGACCATTCATGTCCAACTGAAAGGTTACGTTGTAGAAGTCGGGAGTCTGCGCACAACTCACGCAACTTCCCCAGCAAACAACAGGGATGGTCATGTCACCAGTTACAACTAAAGAACGATTTGTAAAGCCCGAATTGGTTACGGTGCAAGCGGATCCAGGAACCAAATTTTCTTGCATGGCCCAGTTGTCTGCAGAAAATTTATATTCATACGTGCCAGCAGCGAGAGGAGTGGTGGCTTCCCAGATGCCGTCTGCGTTCGCATCGGTCATTGGAAAACAAGATCCGCACCAGTTGTTAAATGTTCCGTTTACCTCAGGAGTGGTAAAACCACTTTGTAAGGTCATGTCTACCTGAAAGGTAACATTGTAGGTTTGTCCAAATCCTTTAACAGCAAAGGATATAAGGATAATAAGGGATAAAAATTTTTTCATTTTTTCATTTTTTTCTAATGCGAATATAGGGTAATTGTTATTTTTACAAAAAGTAATTTTTTTGTTTTCATAAAAATGTTGTTTATTTACGAAATGCAAAGAAAAATGGGCATAGGAAAATGGATGAACCTCATATTCGGAATTCTTTCTTTTTCCATATCCTCTATTGTGGGTTATACGCAGCCTCAGCATGTCGAAGTCCGTATGAATGACAAAGGAGAGTGGAGATTGTTCAAGAACGGAGAAGAATTTTATGTAAAAGGAGCTGGGGGTAATCAACATTGGAGCGAAGTAGTGAAGGCAGGAGGCAACTCGGTAAGAACTTGGAGTACGGATAATGCGCGAGAGGTTTTGGATCAAGCCCAGGCTTTAGGGTTAATGGTGATGATGGGATTGTGGGTTCAGCATGAAAGACATGGTTTTGATTATGATAATGAGGCGAAAGTAAAACAACAGCTCGACCAGTTTCGCAAGGTCGTGATGGAAATCAAAGACCATCCGGCTTTATTGTTGTGGGGAGTTGGAAACGAAGTGGATTTGTTTTATACCAACACCAAAGTGTGGAAGGCGGTTAATGACATCGCCAAAATGATTCATGAAGTAGATCCCCATCATCCAACCTCAACAGTAACCGCCGGGTTGGATCCAGAGGAGGTGAAGTGGATTAAGAAAGATGCACCGGAAATCGATATCTATTCGGTCAATACCTACGGGGAGATTGCCAATGTGCGGGCTAACCTCAGAAAGTATGGTTGGGAGGGTCCTTATCTTATTACGGAATGGGGCCCCAATGGTCATTGGGAGGTGAAAAAGACAAAATGGGGCACTCCCATCGAACAAACCAGTAGCGAAAAGGCCATTTCCTATCGTGAAAGATATACCAAAGAGATATTGGCAGACAGTAAATATTGCGCGGGTTCGTATGTTTTTCTGTGGGGTCAAAAACAGGAAACGACTTCCACATGGTATGGATTGTTTTCAGAAGATGGAAAGCAATCAGAGGCCATTGATGTGTTAAAGGAAGTTTGGTCCAAAACCCCTGTGAACAATCATGCACCTCAGCTATCTGTGTTGACACTAGAAAACAAACGTCCTGAAGATTCGGTAGAGTTGTTTGCAGATAACCTGGCTACAGGAAACCTCACATTTCTAGACGCTGATGGTGATAATTGTAAGGTAAAATGGATGGTTGTTCCTGAAAGCAATGACATTAAAAGTGGTGGGGATGCGGAAAGTAAGCCACTGCCTGTAAGCGGAGTGATCAAGAAAAAAAGCAATAATCAAGTGCAATTCCGTGTTCCAAATGTGGTGGGTCCCTATCGTTTATTTGTTGAAGTTTATGACAACCAAGGACATTATGCGTATGCAAACTTTCCCTTTTTAGTGAAAGAAAGAACAGCCGACATGCCCCCCGCTAGAATCATTAAAGTTAAAACCTACTCAGATGACAATTGGAAAGAGGATTAGTCAACTGATTCTGATATTATCGATCGTGGGGTTGGGCATAGACGCAGCGGCCCAATTATCCAGTGATACATTGGATGAGACTTTTGTTGGAGCATTTCCACGCAAGGAACCAACCCCACTCAAGGGAATTCAAGTCAATGGATTTTATCGCTTTTTTGCTACATATACTCGTCAGCAGCATGGATATCCCTTGACCAGTGCACCAGGAGATACGGTGCTACCCAAGTCCTTGTTTATTGGTGATGATGCGCAGTTACCAAATCTGTTATTAAACGTAAGTGGAAATTTGAAGGATGGATCCTCTTGGGGAATGGATGTGCGTATGTTTCAATTTCTAAATGGGAACATCGGTCCCAGTTATGGAAAGCAGGTTGCGGATTCTCTGAGGCCCAATATTCAATATCCATTGGGTACTGTATCATTGGGAGGTAACCTAGGGACCATGTTAGGCATGACCATGTATGGTAATTTTAAAACGAAGTGGGGGAGCTGGAATACATCAATAGGGGGTATTCAATGGGTAGCAATCTCGGACCTGACGATGTCATCCTTTCGAGGATATAATCGATTCATGTTATTTGAGCGAAATCCATGGGATCCGATGGGGAAAAATATTTCTGGACGCTATCAGCAATATTTTGAGCAAGGCTCTATCGATCAGGATAATCGTTGGGGAAATCGAGCTTTCCAAGGGGCTGTAGTGAATGGCATTCTGCCAGGAAATTTCACTGCGATGCTGATGGTTGGAAAGACCGAGATGAATGGTGGTTTCGTTAAGACACCGAATTATACTTATGGTGGTAAGCTGAAATATAGCAAAGCTTGGGGTTTCGTTGCTTTTAATGCTATTGCTGCAAGAAATTACACAGATAGTTTATCAACGGAAAAATTTGGTTCATCTGTGGGAACATTGGAATTTTTATGGAAAAACAGGGGCCATGTTTTAAAAGGTGAAATGGGGGTGGGGAAATACTTTTCTCCGTTGCATCAATTAAAGCCAGGAGAATTGATACAATTAAAATACAACACGCCAGTTGTTTTGGATCGACTGTCTTTTGAAGCGACCTATTATCGTATTTCTCCGAGGGTGGTCAATAACGCGGCGTTGTATTGGAACACAACGGTAAAAGAATACTCCATCAATAATATCCCGGCGGGAAGCGTGGGAAGTTCTTCATTGTTGGTTCCTTTCGCTTCATCGATGACACGTTTGGGTCAATTCACCAATAACAGACAAGGAGTTAATTTAAATTTTCAATGGGAAGGGAAGAGCTGGAAATGGAGTGGTGGATTGGGCAGCGGTGCAGAGATGGAGAAAACAGGAGGTAGTATTTCTGTAGGTCATCCGGTAAATCAATTCACCCGTTCACGATTCTGGAGATGGAACTTTCCAGCGAATGTGGGCCCGTATAATCGTTATTCAGACATTTATCGAGATGTTTATCAAACAATTCATTTATCGGATGATTCGTCAGGCGTGACCATCTATAAAAAGTATTTTAACAATGCCGAATTACAGGTGAAGCATCATCGTGTAATAGGCAGTCATGATTGCTATTTGTTTGGTTTGTTCCAAGCCAACACTTGCGGAAGAGATTGGTCGCCTGTGGTGATCACTTCAGAGAAGGCCTACGTTCGGCAGTATTCGTCGGAATGTGAGGCTTATTGTCGAATTACACAGCGTTTAATGATCAACGCTTATGCAGGAATTGAACGGACCATCGGAAATTACTTGACCGATATTAATGAAGATACTTTTCGACCAATGAACCAGTATGGAAAAGGTTGGGGTTTAGGAATGGATATCGATCTCGGGAAGAATGCTCGATTATATGTTCGAAATCGATATTTCTCATTCGAGGATACTAGCTTCCCTTTGGATCATTTTAAAGGAAATGAATGGACAGTTGAACTAAAAGCATTTTTTTAGATGAAAATATTACCCCTTATATTGAGTTTTTTGTTGGTCTCTTTGACGACATGGAGTCAGCAAAATACCCCACCCAAAAAAGTAGCAGTGGTGGGAGGTGCAAGAAGTCAGTTTTATGCCGATGACTATCGACCTGAATCGGCAGACTCTGTTACCGCTAAAAAATTGAATAGTGGAAATGTCCTGGCTGATTTAGGCATGAAGATTCAGGCCAATGCGAACATGGAAGTTCTCGGAATGGTGCGTATTCGCAATGATTATGGAGGTTTTTGGGGTTCAGGAGTGAGCTTTGATGTTCGGCAATTGACTGTAAAAGGAATTGTCGGAAACGCAGTCCGTTATCAATTGGGTGATATCAATTATCGAATGACACCTTATACACTATGGAATTATGATCAAGAGATTTTAGGGGAAATGCCCGTTGCTTTTCAGACTCAAATGCAAGCGGTTAATTATGATCATTTTTACAATCAAGATCATTCCTGGAGGCAGCAGGGAGCTTCTGCTAATGTTGGTTTTTTAATGTCAAAGGGTATTAAGGAGATTCAGTTAAATGCGGTCTCTACGAGAATTAAAACATCTGATTTTTCCAATCAAAGCGATCGAATATTTATCGGTTTGAATGCGAATGTTATTCAAAGTATTCCTTTTCAAATGGGATTCAATTACGCGGATGTGATGGACATTGTTGGAACATCTAGAAATCAAACGAGTATTCGAAACCCCATATTTACGAGCAGTGCGAATTGGCTTTTGCCGTTGGGGCAAGCCAAATTAAAATTGACCGGTGAAGCGGGTATTTCCTCCTCTTACACAAAAGGTTTGGATCAAGACGTAAAGAATGGTCGTTTCAACGATTGGAAATTAAACTGGTCTCATCTTACCAATGGATTCTCGATGGAGGCAAGATATCAATACGTGAATGCACAGTTTCGCAGTCCGGGGGCACAGACAAGACGCATCAATCCAACCGGCGAGCTAACTGCTTACACCCGAACGGGCAACGATCAAGTGTTGAGGTCGTTGAATATTTTAGATATTATGCGAGAGACCAATTTGTACAACATGCAACTACAAACGTCGCTGGGTCAGTATCTTCCTCAGTATGATAATATCACCCCTTACGGCGATGCGACACCGAATAGACAAGGGGTTTTTGTCAAGGGTAGATTTGGAAAGGCAAAAGGCATTGTCAATGCTGCGTTGTCTAATTACACGGGAAGAGAGACAAAGGGTGAGGGTACTATTGAGCCACGTCATTTCTCAAGGTGGCAAGTAGAAACTTCCTTTTTATTCAATGAGCAAACCGTAGGTTGGAAGTCGCAGTTGCGTGTATCCTCTCGTTACAGAAAGGACCAAACGCGACGAGATGGACCCGAATATTTGCCTCAAGTCAATTTACAAAATGAAGTAGCGACCATAGGAGCAGAGTGGTTGTTTAATAAGAAATGGGAAATCATGTTAGGATTGCAGCGTATCGATTACAAAGGACTGGAAATGCAGAGTGTGAAAGATTTTAACGGCGAAATTATTAACTTCAAGGAATTGAATCTAGAAGGAAGTGAATGGATGAATTCAATTGGATTGCGTTATTTCTTTTCCTCGAAGTCTTATTTAAGTGTACAGCATTTTGATTGGAATAGTAAACACGTGGATTCGGATATACCGAAGCATGCTTGGGGACAATGGATGTTAATGTATCAAATGAATTTTTAATATGAAAAAAATTAGTTTTCTTTCAATGTTCATGCTCATCTTATGGATGGGTTGTAAAGTGGAGGATAGTTTTGATGGGCCAGATTTAAACGACTTGTATGGTCCATTCTCCATCGAGGCGCCACTCGCGATTAGTCTTGATTCAGTAGATTTTAGTATCGATGAAAGTCCCATTTTTACGGCCACCTATTCTAAAAAAGTAAACTGGAAATTGAGTATTAAAGGTTTGTCCTCTGGAGCTGAACGAATTCAGCAAAGTTTTGATTCTCAAGTTTATTTTACTTGGAATGGGAATACCACTCTTTTTCCATTGTTCAGATCAGAGATTTGTGCAGTAGAGTTGACGGTCGACCAGCAGCCAGATACCTTGAGAGATACTTTATTCATCATAGCTCCAAAAGTGAATCAAGGATTATTGCTTTCAGATTTTGAATCAGGTTTGAATTCATCCTGGAATAGTTTTGTGCAATCGGGTGCAAGTATGAATTTTGGATTGCAGAGCAATGGCAATGCGCCTCAAGGATTACGTTCTTATGTAATGGAAGGTGCGGTGTCATGGGATTGGCTCATTGGGTTAGTAGACATTCCGGCGACAGCTTATGGAGCTCCGCATTTTGATCTTTCAAGCAATGCGAATGATGTGTACTTTAATACGTTATTGTACAAACATCCAGATTATGATAATGGAATCGTTCTTCTGCAATTTAGAGAAGATGATAATGGTGATGGATCCTATACGGATGGGGCAGAAGATATGTTTTCTGTGGAGTTGAAGGGAGGATCGGATGGATGGCGTTTGATTTCCTTGAAATACGAAGATCTGGCGACCTTGGTAAATGGAGCAGCGGCCAGTCCAATTGGCAATGGCATTCATGAACCACAGAAATTACTTCAAGTATCGATGTTGTTTTTAGCCAATCCATCATCGGGTTTCAGTTCATCTGGATTGGATTATATGATATTTACAGAAGGGGGGCCATTAGCACCATGAGCATGCGTCTATTCTATATCTTGCTCTTGATCCTTTTTGGCTGTTCATCTTTAAAGCCGACAACTTTATATGATGATCCTATCCAAGAGGAAGATGATGGTGGGTTGCCCGGTTTTTATGCTAGAACGATCTGGGCAGATCAAATTAATTCGGAGGTTTGGTCAACGCAAAATTTAAGTTGTATTTCAATGCAATTGGAATCTAATAATGTATATGCTGGAACAGGGAGTTTGCATTTGAAATGGAATAAGCAGGCCGGGGGTTGTCCATGGCTAGGTATGGGAATTGGGTGGGAAGGTTGGAGCGGTAAGGATATTTCTCAAATTATTCATGTCGGTGCATTTGAATTTCGAATTAAAAGTCTAAATGGCCCAATGAAGTCAGGTTTACCCGGTGCCGTTGGTTTTGAGGATTTTTCTGGAAACCAGTCTTGGGTGGGATTATTTAAAAAATACGTTCAAGGCGGAGTGATCGATAGCGAATGGGTAAAATTTCAAATTCCATTGAACGATTTATTGGTTCAAAATCGAGATCTAGATATTACCGCTATCAAGCAGGTCATTTTCACTTTGGAAGCGGAGGGAGATATTTTAATGGACGAAATTAAAATTGTAAAACGCGATGAGAAGTAATAGGAAATATAGGTTGCTGTTGGCTTTGATGGGTTGGGTTGGATTAGTGAACGCGCAATCCAATTTAGTATGGAAAAAGGATGATGTTTCTCAATGGTTAAAAGAAATGACCATTGAAGAAAAGGCCGGTCAAATGACGCAAATCAATTTAGATGTCATCTGCGAAGGCGAAATTTATAAATTGGTGGAGCC
>CAZJCQ010000063.1:0-12616 GCA_964544665.1 uncultured Chryseobacterium sp.
TCATTGCGTTTCAAAATCGAGGACGTTACGGAAATCAGTTGTATGTAGATAATATCAATGTTGTCCTTAATTTCAACACGGAAGAAATGTTAAGTGAAATGGGGAAATTATATCCCAATCCGGCTACCGATCGTATTAGTTTTGTTTCTCAAAATGTCACCTCAACATCACGTTGGATGGTGGTGGATGGGCAAGGTAGAGAGGTTGTTGTACCTATGAATATTGTAGAGGGAAGTCTAGAGATTCAGGTGAAATCGCTTGCGGCAGGTCAATACTTTATTCGTTCTTTGGATAGATTGCGTGTGATAAGTTTACCCTTTATTAAAAAATAATATGAAATACATTTTTACGATTTTCTGCATCTTTATGATGATGGCCGTTGAGGCCCAAACGGAGAAAGGAACCGCGAGCTATTATCATGACAAATTTCAAGGTCGAAGAACCAGTAGTGGCGAAATTTTCAAACAAGAGCTGATGACTTGCGCGCACAAAACCCTTCCGTTTGGAACCATGTTAAAAGTGACGAATTTATCCAATGATAGTTCTGTTGTCGTAAAAGTCAATGATCGATTGCCAAAAAGTTCCAAGCGTTGCGTGGATTTGACAACGGCGGCCGCGAAGCAGTTAAATTTTATTTCGAGAGGGTTGACCAAGGTGAGTATGGAAGTCATAAAAGAGTAGGTATGAAATGTTTCCGGTCTTTATTCGTTTGGGTGTTTTTGTTCTTGAGTAGTCATGCCCAAGTATGGGGAGGATCTGGATTTGTAGGAAGTCATGCGGCCAACAATTGGGTTTTTTATCAGGATGCGGGAGGGAATGGATTAAGAACATTTACCTCTACCACATTGTTGCTAAGGGGGAGCAATGCAAATACTTTTAGTACGAAGGAAGCCAAAATAACCTTGATTGCGCCTTATTCAGGTTGGTATTCTTACCATTGGTCTCAAACGACCAATGATAATGCGCTGTATGAGGATGCTGCCTATTATATAAATTATTTTTATAATTCCCTCACGGAGGGAAATGCGGCCACTTCTGCTTCTGGCGATGTTTCGATTTATGTTCAGGCTGGACAAGAGATTGGGTTCGCCATTTTTTCGACCGACGATGCCTATGGTGCTTCAACTTTGGTGATTTCCAATTTTACCTGGCCCGATCCCATTCAAGGTTGTATGACAATGGGGGCGTGTAATTATAATCCAATGGCGAATATTGCTGGAAGTTGTGTTTACGCACAACCCTATTACGATTGCAATATGAATTGTTTGAATGACGCAGACGGAGATGGAGTTTGTGATGAATTAGAAGTAGAGGGCTGTCAGAACTCGACCGCTTGTAATTACAACTCTAATGCGACGGATGCTGGACCATGCAATTTTCCAAACTATGGATACGATTGTTCGGGGCAATGTATATCAGACATGGATGGAGATGGAGTCTGCGATGCATTGGAAATAATAGGATGTCAAATTCCAACCGCATGTAATTATTTGCCATTTGCGACGGATGCAGGACCGTGTATTTATCCAATACCAAATTATCAGTGCAATGGATCGTGTATCAATGATTCGGATGGGGACGGTGTTTGTAATGAGTTGGAGGTAGTGGGATGCATGGATATTTTGGCCTGTAATTACAATCCAGCCGCTACGAACAGTGGAACATGCACGTACGCCTCTGCCACTTGGTTGAATTGCTCAGGGAATTGCCTTTCAGATATTGATGGTGATGGCATTTGTGACGAATTGGAAGTTTGGGGTTGTATGATTCCGCAGGCCTGTAATTTTAATCCATTGGCAACGGATTTTGGGCCATGTATTTTTCCCAATGTGGCAGGCCTCGATTGTAACGGTAATTGTATTTTAGATACTGATGGTGATGGTGTTTGCAATGCGATGGAAGTTGTTGGTTGCATGGATATAAGTGCTTGTAATTATAATCCAAATGCAACGGACAATGCGAATTGTACTTTTTCGAGTGCATTGTATGATTGTAATGGAAATTGTTGGATAGACTCCGATGGTGATGGTGTTTGTGATATGAATGAGATAATAGGTTGTCAAGATCCCGGAGCTTGTAATTATGATCCATTCGCAACGGAGAATGCGAACTGTCTGTATCCCCAGCCTTTCAGAAATTGCAATGGTGATTGCTACCTGGACGTGGACATGGATGGCGTTTGCGATCAACAAGAAATATTGGGTTGTATGGATCCTATGGCTTGTAACTATCAGGCTAATGCCACACAAATGGCGGCCTGTGTCTATCCTGGTAATTATTACAATTGTCTTGGACAATGTTTGGTTGATTCGGATAACGATGGAGTATGCAATGGGTTGGAGGTGTTGGGCTGCATGGATATTTCGGCATGTAATTACAATGGGTTGGCAACTGATAATGTTGGGTGTATATATCCATCAACGGGATACAATTGTAACAATCAATGTATTCAAGATACCGATGGAGATGGGGTATGTGATCAATGGGAAATCATGGGCTGTTTGGATCCCAATGCGTGCAATTATCAAAGCAATGCGACCGAAGTTGGGCCATGTTTTTATCCTCAAGGAGGTTATAATTGTAATGATAATTGTCAAGCAGATGCTGATGGTGATGGAGTGTGTGATCAAAATGAGTTGTTGGGATGCATGGATGTGCAAGCATGTAATTATTGGGCATTGTCGACAGATCCTGGAGTCTGTATATATCCTAACTTTCCTTACGATTGTCAAGGAGTTTGTTGGCAAGACTCCGATGGCGATGGCGTTTGTAACCAAAATGAAGTAGCAGGGTGTCAGGATTTTTTAGCATGCAATTACAACATGAATGCAACGGATCCAGGTGCTTGTGAATATCCTGCCACTAATACAGATTGTAATGGCAATTGTCTTTTCGATAGTGATCAAGACGGGATTTGTAATGCAGATGAAGTGGTAGGTTGTCAGGATCAAAACGCTTGTAATTTTGATGCCACCGCCACTGACGCAGGCAATTGTTTTTATCCCCCCGTGACCTATTCCTGTGGTGGAAATTGTATAATGGATACAGATGGTGATGGTGTTTGTGACCCATCCGAAATTCCTGGGTGTCAAGATCCGGAGGCTTGTAATTTTAATCCGATGGCTACTGACAATATCGGGTGTGTTTTCCCCAACTTTCCTTACAATTGTCAAGGACAATGTGTGAACGACACTGACGGTGATGGTGTTTGCGATGAGCAAGAAATAATGGGCTGTATGGATCCGATGAGTTGTAATTATGATGCCGGCGCTACCGATGCAGGAGCATGTTTTTATCCAGCGATGGGTTATAGCTGCAATGGTCAATGTATCGCCGATGCAGATGGTGATGGAATATGTAACGAGTTTGAAGTACTCGGCTGCCTAGATGCAGCGGCATGTAATTATAATCCATTGGCTACTGAGCCCGCCATGTGTCAGTATGCGAACCCTGGCTTGAATTGTCAGGGGGGATGTTTGCAAGATGCAGATGGTGATGGTGTTTGTGATGAATTCGAAGTGCTTGGATGCATTGATCCTGTTGCTTGTAATTTTAATGTGAATGCCACCGAAAACGAGGGTTGTATTTACGCACAACCTGGATTGAATTGTTTTGGAAGTTGTATCAATGACAATGACGGTGATGGGGTGTGCAATGAAAACGAGGTTCCAGGCTGCTCGGATGCTGCAGCTTGCAATTTCAACCCTTCTGCTACCGATCCGGGGCTATGCGAATATGCCAATGTCTACTACAATTGTCAGGGTGAATGTTTGGTCGATTCCGATCAAGATGGTGTTTGCGATGAACTTGAAATCGTAGGTTGTCAGGAACTGGGTGCCTGTAATTTCAATCCAATGGCCACGGATGGAGCGATTTGTATTTTTTCCGCAGTTGGATTTGACTGTACGGGTAATTGTGTCCTTGATGCGGACAACGATGGTGTTTGCGATCCTTTGGAGGTGTTTGGATGCACGGATCTTACCGCATGCAATTTTCAGACTGACGCAACCGAGGCAGATGGCAGTTGTATTTATCCCGATGCGATTACGGATTGTAATGGCAATTGTTGGAATGATACGGATGGTGATGGTGTATGTAATGAATATGAGGTGGTGGGTTGTCAAGATTTTTCAGCATGCAATTACGATGCGGCTGCTACGGATTCTGCGTGGTGTATTTTTCCAGTAATGGAAATATGCAACCAATTTGATGATGATTGTGATGGAAGCATCGATAACGGTTTGGTGTATGTGAACTGGTATCTTGATCAAGATGGTGATGGCTATGGTGGAGCATGGATGGATTTTTCTTGCAGTGACCCTCCCATTGGCTGGACAACCGACTCCACCGATTGTGACGATTTTAATGCCACCATTTTTCCTAACGCACCAGAAATCAACGATAATGCAATTGATGAGGATTGTGATGGTAATCTGGGTGTTGATATTACCGAAGCGAATGCGTTGTCTTTAATGACCATCTTTCCAAATCCTAATGCGCAAGGATACTTTTATATTTCGGGCGGGATTGAACTGGGAGAAGTGCGCATTTACAATAGCCAAGGTCAATGTGTACAAACCGGCATGCCCAAGGAAGGCGGTCGATTTGATTTTAAGTTGGCTTCAGGAATGTATCAAGTGATGGTTCAATCGGGAGCTGACTTGCATTGCTTCCGACTAATGGTGCAATAAAAAAGGTCGCTTATGCGACCTTTATCGAAAATCACTATTAGGATAAACTATCCCAAAACACCTCTTGAAATTACAATTTTTTGAACTTCACTGGTGCCTTCATAAATCTGGGTGATTTTAGCATCGCGCATCAAACGCTCTACATGGTATTCTTTAACGAATCCATAGCCACCATGAATTTGTACTGCTTCAACCGTATGTTTCATGGCAACGCTCGAAGCATATAATTTCGCCATCGCGCTGGCTTGATCGTAGTTTAAATGCTGATCTTTTAACCAAGCTGCTTTATATACCATCATTCTTGCAGCTTCTATTTCGGTTGCCATATCTGCCAACTTGAAAGCAATGGCTTGATGTTTCGAAATTTCTTTTCCAAAGGCCTTTCTTTCTTTCGAATAAGCCAAAGCCAATTCGTATGCACCTGCCGCAATGCCGAGTGCTTGTGCCGCAATACCAATTCTTCCACCACTCAATGTCTTCATCGCGAATTTGAAACCAAATCCGTCTTCTCCAATGCGATTGGCTTTTGGAACTTTTACATCGTTGAACAATAAGGTATGGGTGTCACTTGCGCGAATACCCATTTTATTTTCTTTGGCACCAACGATAAAGCCTTCCATGCCTTTTTCAACGATCAAGCAATTGATTCCTTTGTGTCCTTTTTCGACATCCGTTTGAGCGATCACCAAGTACGTCGAAGCGCTATTACCATTGGTGATCCAGTTTTTGGTACCATTTAGTAAATAATAATCTCCCATATCTACCGCGGTAGTGCGTTGAGATGTTGCATCTGAACCAGCCTCTGGCTCTGATAAACAAAAGGCACCTATTTTCTCCCCTTTCGCTAGGGGTACTAAATATTTTTGTTTTTGTTCTTCATTTCCGAATTCCTCTAATCCCCAGGTTACCAAACTATTGTTGACGGACATACAAACAGAAGTAGAAGCGTCAATTTTGGAAATTTCTTCCATGGCGAGAACATAGCTCAAAGTATCCATGCCTGACCCTCCGTATTCAGGACTGACCATCATTCCCATGAATCCCAATTCGGCTAGTTGCTTGATTTCATCTGCAGGAAATTTTTGATGCTCATCGCGCTCGATTACACCAGGTTTTAGTACGTTTTGCGCAAATTCTCTTGCGGCTTGTTGAACAGCTTTGTGTTCTTCTGATAGTTCGAAATGCATTGTTCGACGCGTTTAATATTTTAGTGGTGCAAAGAAAAGCTATAATTGGTAAACATAAAAAACTTTGTGAATTGATGTTTATGAAATAACATTGCGCAATGTCAAATTCGACTTATACAGTATTAGGGTTAATGAGCGGTACCTCCTGTGATGGATTGGATATGGTATTGACCCGAATCTTCCATTCTGATAAAGGTTGGGAATATGAGTGGATCGACGCCTACACAGTGCCCTATGAGAAGGAGCAACAGCTTTTTTTAAAGAATATCAAACAATTAGGTGCGGAAGATTTGCTCAAAGCGCATTTTGAATGGGGAGCGTACTTTGGTGAATGCGCTAAAAAATTTCTCACAAAACATCCTGGGACAAGAGTAGATTTTATTGCCTCTCATGGACATACTGTTTATCATCAGCCGAATCATGGGTGGACCTTTCAAATGGGTGCTGCTTCTTCGTTAGCGGTGAGCGCACAATGTCCAGTGGTGGCCGATTTCAGAACAACCGATGTGGCAAACGGTGGACAAGGGGCTCCTTTGGTTCCCATCGGTGACCGACTCTTTTTTGCTGAATTCGATTTTTGTTTGAACCTGGGTGGTTTTGCGAATATCTCTTATGAATTGAACAATGAAAGATTTGCTTTTGATATTTGTCCATTGAATTTACCCATGAATTTGTTGGCGACGCGTTTAGGAGTAGATTTCGATGCGAATGGTGATTTTGCCAAGCAGGGTAGTGTCAATATCGAATTACTCAGCCAATTAAATGCGTTGGAATATTATCAAATGACACCGCCGAAGTCGCTGGGGGCGGAGTGGTATGAGAAAGATTACATCAACGTATTGAAGCAGCATACGATTCCGGTAGTGGATATATTGTCCACGGTTGTGGAACATGCAGCATTACAAATCGCAAAATGCACAGTGGGGTGGTCGGGTAAAGTGTTGGTGACCGGTGGAGGAGCGTGGAATGAGTTTCTATTATCACGCATTCGGGAGCATGCCCCTCAAATGGAATGGGTGATTCCCGATGCTGATTTGGTTAATTTTAAGGAGGCATTAATATTTGCGCTATTGGGTGTTTTAAGATGGGAACAAAAAGCAAATGCGCTAGCATCCGTGACAGGAGCGAATTTGAATTCGATTGGAGGAGGGGTTTATTATTTTTAAAAAATGAAAAAGTGGCTGATTAAAATATTGGTTTTTTTGTTTCCACTTTTTGTTTATGGAGTGGCCTTTGAGTGGTATTGTTATCAGCGAACTTTTTTCGCGATCAAAAGAAATTATGCATTGCATCATTTATCTGATTTTAAAGTAGCATTTACAGGCACTTCTCACATTGAAAAAGGGATCTACATTTCGGATCCCGAAAATGAATGTCTCAATTGGGCCGCGCCGGGTCAAAGTTTTCCCCTTGAGTTTCAATTATGGAAGAAGTATATCGGTCAAATGCCGCATCTAAAAGTGGCCTTTATTGAGTTGAGCCCTACGCGCTTGTATCTTGCTCCTGATGCGGATGATTGGTCGGCTAATCTATATTGGTTGCATTATCGGATTCCATTTCAAGTGAATGTTTTTAATCCACGTCATCATACTCATCTTTTTCAAGATTATTCTTTTTTTAAAAATGCGGTCCATTCCGCTTGGAATCCATGGAAAGAAAAGTTAGGGATCAATGAAAAGGGATATGCACCTGAAGATTTCAAGGATCGGTTTTGGGAATGTCAGTTTGATACATCGGTCATTCGAAAAAGTTTTGTGATGAAGTATGACTTTAAAACGAGTAAAAAGGATTTGGAATGGAATCGGCAATATGTAGATTCTATTGTGGAAATTTTGAATTCGCATAATGTTAAGCCCGTCTTCCTGATTCCTCCTTTTTACGACACTTTCGAAGACGCTATTCCACCCGCGGTGGAGATGGCATTTGAAAAATGGATGTTGGATTTAAAAAAGAAAGAATGCACGATATGGGATTATCGTAAATCGTCGATTTGGACAGTCAAAGATTATTATAATGATAATCATTTAAATCCCGATGGAGCGAAAAAATGGTATCAAGCTTTACGAGATAGTGTTAACCGAATAACACACTAACGAGCTCATCTACTCTTCCTACTCGAATCACCTCAATACCATTGGACATGGCGTCTTTATTGAATTTGGAGATGATGATTTTTTTCATTCCCAATTTGGCTGCTTCCGATATTCTTTGATCCACTCTGGCAACTGGACGAATTTCTCCATTGAGTCCTACCTCACCGGCAAAGCATGTGTGTGGAGGTAGCGAGAGATCTTCATTACTGGATAAAATTGCGGCTATGACGGCCAAATCCATACCGGGATCCTCTATCCGCATTCCGCCGGCAATGTTGAGGAATACATCTTTCATTCCCAATCGAAATCCACATCTTTTTTCGAGAACGGCCAAGAGCATGTTCAATCGACGTAAATCAAATCCAGTAGTGCTACGCTGCGGAGTGCCATACACTGCGGTGCTGGCCAGGGCTTGAATCTCGATTAAAATGGGACGCATTCCTTCCAGCGCCGCTCCGATGGCGCTTCCGCTCAAACCTTCTTGATGTTGTTGGATGAGTAATTCACTCGGATTGCTGACCTCGCGAAGTCCAGCTCCTTGCATTTCATAAATTCCCAATTCATTGGTTGAACCAAATCGATTTTTAGTCGTGCGCAATAATCGATAGATGTGGTGACGATCCCCTTCGAAAAGGAGCACGGTGTCCACCATGTGCTCCAATAATTTGGGCCCCGCGATGGATCCTTCTTTGGTAATATGACCAATCATGAAAATGGCAATGTTGTTCTCTTTAGCAACTTTTAATAGGCGTGTTGCACTTTCTCTGATCTGACTGACACTGCCTGGCGCACTATCGATGGTGTTGCTCTGTAAAGTTTGTATGGAATCAATGATCACCAATTGCGGATGGATGCTGTTGATGTGCTCTTCTATTGCGTCGAGATCCGTTTCCATCAGCAACCAACATCGTGGGTTGTTCATTTGAATGCGATCCACACGCATTTTGATTTGTTCCTCGCTTTCTTCTCCTGAAACATACAGCACTTCGAGGTTTAATTGTTGTAAAGCCAACTGAAGAAGCAAAGTAGATTTACCGATGCCGGGTTCGCCACCAAACAGAATCAAACTACCCGGAACCAATCCATTTCCGAGGACTCGGTTGAGTTCTTGATCGACGATGGGATGCCTTGCAACCGTTTGGGTTTCGAGCTCGTGTACTTTTCGAGCGGGATGTTTAGAGGCTTGCGATAATAAAGTTTTTCCGCTTGTTTTTTCTCTCTTTACCACCTCTTCTTCAAAGGTGTTCCATTCGTTACAAGAGGGACACTTTCCTGTCCATTGTGCAGCCTGCTGGCCGCAATTTTTGCAAAAGAAAGCAGATTTTGTTTTTGCCATGGGGTAAAGATAAGTTTGAAAATACTTGACGGAGTGGTTTATATTTGAACGAAGTATGTGGTTGTGGATAAAAAAATGGATCAAGCGCCTGTTCTTCTTTGGAAGGCGATACCAATGTTATGCATGCGGAAGTTGGTTGCGCGAGTGGCAATGGCAGGGCGAAGATACCGACTTGCATACCCGAATGACGATGGTAGGTTCCGGACGTCGGCGATGTCTTTGCCCGATTTGTCATTCGATAGATCGGGAGCGTTTATTGCTCCACTTCTTGGCCACGAAAATAGCGGAGCAACAATGGAGGGAATTGAGAGTTTTGCATATCGCTCCAGAGCCGGTGGTAGCCCGAAGAATTCGACAATATGGTCCTTTGCAATATGTGCAAGGAGATTATTTTGCTTCGGGTTATACATATGAAGGGGCAATTCACCTCGATGTTCAGGAGATGCATTGGCCAGATGCTTCCTTTGATCTTATTATTTGTAGTCATGTATTAGAACATGTGATTGATGATGTTCAGGCATTAAAAGAAATTAAACGCGTCTTGTCTCCAGAGGGAAAAGCCTTGATCATGGTGCCCATGGCGAAAGATTTGTTGACCTCGTTGGAGGGGAGTCCGAATGAAAATCCTGAAATGCGCAAATCGCAATACGGGCAAGCCGATCACCTTCGATTGTATGGGCAAGATTTTTTAGGCCGAATAGAACATGTTGGAATGCAGGTGAGCGCATGGCAGGCGAAAGAAGGTTGGGACAAGTGGAACTGGAACCACGAAGAATTGATTTTTGTTGCACAGAGATCCAAAGTGGAGTGATCATGAAGGCCTACATCCAAAAATTACTTCTTTTTATGGTCTTTGGGCTTCCACTGTATCTCATTTTCTCGCTTTCCATCCGGTATCGATTTGCGAATGGTTTTCATGTGACGTTAAAACCGAACAAGGAGTATGTGGTGATGGGTAATAGTCACCCGGAGTGCGCATTGAATGATTCCATTGCGCAAGGCATGTCGAATTGGGCGTTATCAGGAGAAAATTGCTATTATGGTGTGACCAAGTTGAGAAAGGTCTTGTCCGATAATCCTCACGTAAAATGTGTTGCCATTGAATGGAGTCCCAATCAATTTGGTTCGCATATGCACGACTGGATTTTCAAAAGTGAGTTCATGGAAAAGGAATCTCGGGCACTCAGTTTTTTGTTTTCTGTTGATCAGTCCTATGAGTTGTTTCATGGAGCTCCGTTAACCTTTTGCAAGTCATGGATAATGTCGGATCAGAAATATCTCACTACCATGATGACCCAAAGAAATGGTAGTCTGGGTGCTTTAAATTGGGGCGGTTTTAAGGCACTCAAGCAATCGAAGGTGGATAGCCTTTTACATGATCCAGACTTTACCCAAGGTCGATTGGAGATGATTCCGAATGAGTTGAACCTGCGAGCTGTTCAAGATTGGCTAAAGGAATTGACGAATCAAGGTGTGCACGTAGTTTTTTTTCGATGTCCTATTCATCCAAGCTATGGAAGAGAATACGAAGACGCTTATCAATTGGAGTTTAAAAAATGGTTTCCGGGATTTAAGTTAATGGACTTTCAAAATCTGGAGTTACCAAACCATTGTTTTTACGATTTGGAACACCTCAATGAGCAAGGAGCGAAGCAATTCACCCCCCTTTTCGATTCCCTGGTTCGTCAGGAGTTTGGATTACCGTTGAAGTGAGATGCTTCCCTTTTGAGTATGTACCACATGTTGGTCGTCTTCATAGGAAAGGGTATAGGTATAAGTTCCTACCTCCATTGGATATCCTCCTTGGTCGTTTCCATCCCAAGAGATGTTTTCATTCCAACTGCGAATCCATTGTTGATTACGAAAAAGACTCCATTGAATAAATTTGAAATCCTCTGGTAACTGTAAAGCAGGTGAAAATGAATCGTTCCAACCATCTTGATTAGGTGAGAAATGATCAGCAATCACAAAATGGTGCTCGGCAACAGTAGGTAGTTCTATTTCGGTGCTTTCTGCGGTAGGTGTCTCGGTTTCTTCTTGAATAATGGATGAGTCGTCTGAGGTTGTGGTCCGCTCCGAAACATGGGGGGATGAATCTGCAGTGTTGGATCTTGAATGAACACTTCCATTATAAGGAAATGGATAAGGATTCAAAATAGGCGTTTCATCTTTTGTCTGTTCAACAGTGGGCGTAGCCAGTGGTAGACTGTTCTTTGATTCCGTCTTTGCGATGGAATTGGATTCGATATTATTTTCTTGAGATAATTTCTCTGTGGAGGGAATGATCGCAGGGGAGGCAGTGGTAACAACCTTTGTCTGGATTGGAGTTTCTGCAATCCTGAATTGTTGATAGGTCAAAGCAGCACCGGCAATGACCAACGCTCCTATGCCCCATTTGATATTTTTAGCGAATTTACGTCGATTGGAAATCTTCGTCCATGCGCTATCTGGTGGCGTAATCTCGATTTGTGTTATTTTATCTTTCCAAGTGCTCATCAATGGTCTCTTGTTTTTTATTTCCTGTTATCAAGGTCTTTAATTTGGCTTTTGCTTTGAGGAATTGAGTCTTAGAGGTGCTTTCCGAAACGCCCAATTCAGCGGCAATCTCGGCATGACTATATCCTTCAATCGCAAAAAGATTAAATACCGTTTTATATCCCAACGGAAGCTGATGGATGGTAGTCAGGATTTCTGCTGCGCTCATGTCATCGAGTGCATTGGGAAGATCATTGTCCGGCTCTGAGATGTTTTCTATGTCTGAAAAAAGTTTTTTACGTTGCGCTTTTATTTGGTTTAAGCTCATGTGAATAAAAACTCTTCTCATCCACCCTCCCAAAGGACCTGACCCTTGCCAAGTTCCCAATTTACTATACACTTTAATCATTCCCTCCTGAAATACATCTTCCGCTTCCTGCCTGTTTCTCATGTAACGGACGCAAATGGCGAACATTTGTCCTGCAAAGCGATCGTACAATGCCTTTTCGGCCACTCGATCTTTTTTGAGGCAAAGTTGCACTAATTCTTCATCCTTCATGAGACGCTGATGTATATGAGGGGTAAAGGTCATTAAAAGTTGCCCAGTAACGAAAAAATCGTGTATGATTAACATTTAGAAAATGTAGAAATTGGTCAATTTGATTGTACATTTGACCGCTTAATTAAAAAAAATGAAAAGAATTCTATCCTCATTATTCATAGCCCTTCTCGGAGGAGTGGCTTATTCGCAATGTAACGAAATTATGATTTCCGAAATTGTAGAAGGCTGGAGTAACAACAAGGCCATTGAAATCTATAATGCCTCTCCCAACG
>CAZJCQ010000064.1:0-12535 GCA_964544665.1 uncultured Chryseobacterium sp.
TGCTTTTTTCAAAGCGGGTGCAAAAGTAATTCTTTTTTTTACTTGTACAAGTTTTTGGGGATATTTTTTGGGAAGGGACAAGCTCGGCGGAGCCGAGCGGGACAAAAGGGACAATGCTCACTCCATGAGCGGGACGGTCTCGGCAAAGGGGAGACGGGACAAAGGGACAAGATCGCTGACGCGAGCGGGACAAAGGGACGAGCTCGGCGGAGCCGAGGGGACAAAGGGGACAAGATCGCTGACGCGATCGGGACAGAGGGACAATATCGCTGACGCGAGCGAGACAAAGTAAAAAACTCAGCGGCGTCTCCAGCTCTGGCTCTCACTCTGTTTCTCGCTCTCACTCTCGCTCCTGCCCTGAAATGACCACCCCGTCAGCTACGCTGACACCCCTCCTTTCCACTTCGTGGCAGGAGGGGAGATTTATTCCGATCTTAAATTTTCATTACTTCATCCCCTCATCACTTTATCACCTCATCACTCCATTGCTAAAAGTATTGATGACTTTGGCTAAGCGAACTTGGTCTTCTGTGGCGGTCAGGATATCGGTGTTGAGTATGACAAAATCTGCTGCTTTACCTATTTCCAAACTGCCTTTTTTATGCTCCTCTCTTTGGGCCAATGCCGCCCAAATGGTCATGCCGCGAATGGCCTCTTCAGGACTCAATGCCTCTTCGGGTTGAAAGACGGTTGCATCACCTAATGCAGTTCTCGACTTCCGAAATACCGCCGCAAAAAAGGTATTCAATGGATCTACTTCCTCTACCGGAAAATCTGTTCCCAAGGCCAACATGCCATTCTCTTTTAACAAAGTCTTATAACGATACGCCAATCGGACGCGATTATTCCCCAAACGCTCAAATGCCCATGGAGCATCGCTCGTGGCATGGGTGGGTTGCACCGATGGAATGATACTGTGCTCATGAAAAAAATGAATGTCGGTATCTTCCAATACTTGCGCATGTTCTATTCTCCATCGCAAGTCATTGACCCCTCCCAATAAACTGGCATACAAACTCAAAATTTCATGATTGGCACTGTCCCCAATGGCATGCGTGCAAACTTGAAAACCGGCTTCTTTCAATGCCCAAAATTTCTCTGCATAATAACCTCGCGTCTTCAACATCTTTCCATACTCCTTCCGGCCCTTGGTCAACAAATCGGCATAGGGCTTTTTCAAGCAGGCACCCCTAGAACCCAAGGCCCCATCAGCATAGAACTTAAAGCCCGTAACCGTAAGCCATTGCGAACTGGTATCAATGCCCTTCTGTAAATAATAATCCAAAGTAGCAGGATCATCAGCGGCCATCACATACATTTTCATCTGCAAGGCCCCCGCCTTTTGTAAACTATCAATGAGTTGAATCTCGTTCAATACCAAACCCGCATCACCCACCGAAGTGAGTCCAAACTCCCATGCCTTTTTTTGCTCGGCCAATAAGGCCTGCACTTTCTCTTCTCGGGTATAGGCAGGCAAAACATCATGCACTTCCGTCATGGCGTTGTCAATCAGCACCCCCGTCAATCGGTTGTTTTTCACGACCCGTTCTCCTCCCAAGATTTCCTTTCCCTCTCGGATGCCCGCCAATTCCAATGCCTTTTGATTGGCGATGCCGGCATGTCCATCGATGCGCGTCAACCAAACAGGTGTGCTCGGAAACAAACTGTCCAATGCTCGCTTATCCGGCAGCTCCATGATGGGCCAATCATTCTGATCCCATCCTCTTCCAATGATCCAATCACGAGGATGCTCGTTGGCATATAATACCACTTTGTCCAACACCTCTTTCCAACTTTTAGTACCCACTAAATTTACTTGCAATCCCAATAAGCCATCATACAGAAAATGACAATGCGCATCGATAAATCCCGGATAAATATACTGCTTTTGAGCGTCCACGATTTGATCCGAACTGTATGCATTCATGATCTCACGCTCTGCACCAATGGCCACAATTTTTCCTTGATGAATGGCCATGGCTTCGGCTTTATTGAACATATCATCCACCTGATAAATGGTGGCATTATGAACAATCATGTCCACTTGGGTGGTAGAAAAATGACATGCGCTCAACAGCGCGAGGCACATGATCCAAAAATAGGTTTTCATTGCTTGTGAATGATGAGTGAACTGGCTTGAGCGGCAGGCATGATCACCATGTCATGGATACTCACATGAGCAGGACGATGAATGATGAAATCTACGGCATCGGCTATGTCTTTCGCATCCAAGGGAGTGAATCCTTGGTAAACGGCATTCGCCTTTTCCCCATCCCCCTTAAACCGCACCAGACTGAACTCTGTATTGGCTGCACCCGGACATACCTGAGATACCTTGACGCCAAAAGGCAATAGGTCCACTCTCATGGATTGGGTAATGGCATCCACCGCGAACTTCGTAGCGCAATACACGCTACCGCCTCCGTAGGCCTCCTTTCCTGCAATAGAGCCAATATTGACAATATGCCCTTGGCCCCGTTGCTTCATAGCCGCTGATACATATTTGGACATCCACAACAATCCCTTGACATTGGTATCGATCATCTGGTTCCAATCCGCTGATGACGCGGTATCAATGGGATCTCTACCCGCAGCAAGACCTGCATTATTGATCAGCACATCGATGTGACCCTTCCACTGCAATGCCTTCTCCACGGCCGATTTCACTTCTTCCTCATTTCGCACGTCAAAAGAAAGTGGTAACACTTGCGTCAGGTATGTTGTGGTTAATGTTTGCTCCAACTCGTTCAAACGATCCTCTCTTCTTCCCGTGATAATGATGGCATGACCTTGCGCAGCGAATGTCCTCGCCATAGCCAATCCGAAGCCCGAAGTGGCACCGGTAATGAGCATTACTTTTTCCATGCCACGAAGATAAAACAGGATGGCTGCGAACACTCACATTCGATGTCTCCAAAAAATTGTATCTTAGCGGCACATTAGAGATTATGGCTACAAGAACTACCAAGAAAAAAACAAAAAATATTCGATTGATTGAAGTACCTAGCGAAGTAGGCGCAGGCACCAGAGGGGCAAGTCTTGGAATTGACGCCATAAAAATTGCAGCGCTCGACTTCCGTTCTGATTTTTTCAAGAAATATAAAAGCATCATTATTCCGAACGATAACCAAGCCCTGCACAACATTCCGAGTTCGCGTTATGCTAAACACATCCGCAGTTTGCTCAAAATGTATGAGCGCATTGGGGCTGCTGTCAGAGACACCATACGTGATGAAAAATTTCCCTTAATACTGAGCGGAGATCACAGCAGCGCTGGAGGTACGATAGCGGGAATAAAAATGGCCTATCCCGAATCACGTCTTGGCGTTATTTGGATTGATGCACATGCTGATCTACACTCGCCTTATACCTCTCCATCTGGGAACATGCATGGAATGCCACTAGCCACGGCCTTGAACGAAGACAACATTGAAGAAAAAATCAATGATTTGGATTATGAAACCATTGAGCTTTGGGAGATGCTGAAATCCGTCGGAGACATTGCTCCGAAAGTGGAATATCGCGACCTGATTTATATTACACTGCGCGATTTTGAAGAGCAAGAAGCGGCACTTATCAAACAAAACAAAGTCCGCGTTGTCACCACCAACGAATTAAGAAAAACGGGGATTACGAAACTTTGCCGAGAGTTGATCAAATACCTGAGTCATTGTGACAAGATCTATATCAGTTTCGATGTGGATTCGATGGACCCGAGTGTTTCGAGAGGTACTGGCACGCCTGTCAAAGGAGGAATCAACGAAAGAGAGGCTGCCGATTTGATCTTGGAATTTTTACAAAACGAACGCACTTGCTGTTTAGAGTTTACGGAGGTCAATCCTACATTGGATAGTGAGAATGTGATGGCAGAAACGGTATTTGAGATATTACAGAAAGTCACTCGCCAGGTGGAAATTATTTAATCAGATTGACTTAAAATACCATTTCTTTTTTTCGTTTTAGTCTCCGCGCCTTTCCACCCGAGGAATAACGCTGCTAGGATGATTCATCGCAAAAATTTCCACTTCGCTACCTCATCCCTTCATCACTCTATCACGACGAATTCGGTTCTTCTATTTTTAGATCGATTGGCATCAGAGTCGTTCGCCACCTGGGGCTGAGTTTCTCCAAAACCTTTCGCAGTTAATCTATCCGCCTTGATACCAGCTTGTGCGAGATAATTCTTTACCGCTTCCGCTCTTCTTTGAGATAGTGCGAGATTCGAAGCATCATCACCAATATCATCGGTATGACCGCCAATCTCAATTTTCCTTTCTGGATTTTTATTCAATAGCTCTACCAACTTGTTCAATTCCGGATAGCTCTCCTTCTTTAACACATCACTATTGCTATCAAAAAAGATATTCTTCACTCCATTTTGCGTGGTATTGGTAAGTGAAATTTTGGTTCCTACTTTCAACTTTTGTAATTGCACATTCACTTGCATTGGAGCGGTCTGCGGCTCTGTGCTTAATGTAAATCGTTCCGAATGGAAAAGATAACCATCTCTCGAGACGTTGAGCACATAATCTTTACCCGGTGGAAGACACAACAAATATCCCCCCGTCATCGGATTCGACGAAGTGTTGGCCATCACTTGTCCTGTCTCCATATCCAGCAACTGCAATTGGGCATCCAATTTTTTATAACTCAATTTATCTGTGATTACCCCCTCTACATAATACACCTTTCTGGGTTTAGCTGAATTAGGAAGCGCAAATTGGTACAAATCCAATCCCCCCTTTCCTCCTTTGCGGTCGGATGCAAACAATGCGTATTCTCCATCTGCCGTCACTTGAAACGAATTTTCGTCACCCGCTGTATTGATGGGATAGCCCAGATTCTCTGGTTTTCCCCAATTCCCATTGACATCCCTACGACTTAAAAATATATCCATTCCTCCCATTCCTGGATGTCCATTTGAACTAAAATACAACGTATTTCCATCAGGATGGATCATTACACTTTCTTCATCAAACTCTGTATTGACCATGCCTGGCACTTTTTGAGGCTTGGACCAAGATCCATCTTCTCTTAATACGGCATAATAAATATCTTGATCCTTCATTCCTCCGGCTGTTCTGGTTCCTCTGACGAAAAAAATCGTCTTTCCATCTGCTCCGAATGAGGGTTGAGATTCCCAAGCTCCTGAATTGATGGAGTTCCCCATGTTTTGTCCTCCATCCCAATCATTGCCCACTTTCATTGCATAGAATAAATCACAACTTCCTATACCATTTCTATTTTCTCCCCATTGTCCATCCCGGGTTTGACAGGCGGTAAAAATGAGGGTATTACCATCTGCACTCAGCGAAGGGGCCCCCTCATTCATGACCGTATTGATGCTCATCACCGGTTGAGCTGGAGTAAATACTCCCTCAAGATTTTTTCTGCTGAGATAAAAATCTTCTTGCATTCCTGCATCCGTACGATCATCTTTGATAAGGCGAGTAAAGAGCAAGGTTTTCTGATCTGCGGTAATGCACGGATAGTATTCGTCCCGATCCGTATTTACTCCTTCTCCCAAATTGATGGGATTAAAATCAACAGGCTGCTGAATGGCTCTTTTGGCAAAAATGCAACTCGACAAAATCAATTGTGAGCGCTTTTCTAACTTTGCGTCATTTTTGGGATAAGGCATGTATTTCGATATCCATTTCTCACCATCGGCATATTTTTCTTTGCCCATGCATCCCTCCGCCAGCAGAACATAAGCCTCTGGAAATATTTCGGGATGAAGAGAAACTCCCATTTCCAAATGTGGCATCGCTGCGTCATATTGATCGTTTCCAATATAAATCTGTGAAAGAAGAAAATGAGCTTCCGCAAAGTCCGGCGATTTTTGAACCAATTCTTTTAAAATGAGCTGTGCTTCACCTTCCTCACGCTGCCGATAAAATTCTACCGCCTCTTCATATTTCTTGATAGCTCTTTTGTCTGTGATGGTATAGGTTTGGCGGGATTGAGCCATCATCGCCATAGTTTGAGACAACATCCAAAAA
Organism: uncultured Chryseobacterium sp.; assembly: GCA_964544665.1. Lineage (GTDB taxonomy): Bacteria > Bacteroidota > Bacteroidia > Flavobacteriales_D > Sanyastnellaceae > CAMCTV01. The sequence continues at coordinate 6,003 of CAZJCQ010000064.1, forward strand.
AGGCATACGGAAAGACAACGTAGATTCATGAGTTTAAAATTACAATAACCGTGCTCAACTATTCTGCTTTGATAATAAACACCTCTTCTTGATCTCGCTTCATATAAAATTGCTCGCGAGCATATTTTTCTAAAGTTCTCGCGTTGGTCGTTATATCCAAATAATCCTCTTGAATATCCGCATTCTTCTTTTTCATCATCTCAATCTCTGATTTTAAATGATCTGCTTCCCATTTAGAGCGAACGATATAGAAAAGATTAATATTGTGAATGAAGAGCAAATAAATCAAATTTAAGGACAACACAATCACATATTTATTTCTAAAAAATTTGACAATGCCCCTTTTCATATTACCAAATTTCGACTTTCTCCTGATTATTTCAATCAATAAATTTGATTGTTTTGAACATTTTAACGTGGAAGCCAATAGCTTTGCGTTATGAAGTTAGACGCCGCTACTATTCAAGATTTGCAATGGGATGAAGTATTGAATCTCTTGCAACAGCAGTGTCACCAACCCACCGCTAAACAACGGTGTATCGATTTGGTTCCATACATCCATAAGCACTCTTTAGAAAATGCCTTGCAAGAAATGCATGAAATCATGGATATTTTTCAGCATGGCGCACAACTTCCCTCGGGGGAGTTTTATGAAATACCTAAAGTACTTCAACTACTGCAAGTTCGGGACTCCGTGCTGAACGAAGAAGATTTCCAGCGCCTCGTCACCAATACGCAAATCGTGCATGATTGGTTAAAATTGAAAAAAGAAGTTGGTTCAGGTTGGAAATCATTAGAAAAATATTTTGAAGGCGTTCAGGAACAGAAGGAGATTTTAGAAGAAATATTCAAAATTTTTACTCCGCAATGGAAAATTCGAGATGATGCTTCTGCTGCACTCATAAGCATTCGAGAGAGCATGCTTCAAGTGAGGCGACAAATCACGAAAAACTTCCAAAAAGTATTGCGCGATTTCCAATCCAAAGGATATATCGCGGCTACAGAGGAGAATTTTCAGAATGATCGAAAAGTATTAGCCGTCATCAGCAGTTACAAAAAGAAGGTAAGCGGCATTATTACAGGGAGTAGTAAAACGGGATCAATCACTTTTATTGAACCCTCTATCAATATTGTCTTGAACAATGAGATGGAAATATTAAAAGAAGAGGAATTGAGAGAGATTAGAAAAATCTTACTCCAGCTCACTCAAAAAATCAGGCATCAATTGCCTTTTTTCAAGGCCTCTGAACGATTACTTGTACAGATGGATTTTTTAAGGGCAAAATCGAGAATTGGGGGTCAATATAAAGGTATTATTCCTTCACTTACCGACGAACCGGCATTGGACATTAAACAAGGAGTACATCCGCTATTATTCATCCAACATCAACAGCAAAAAAAGGCCACTGTATCACAAAACGTTCAACTTCACAAGGAGCAACGAATGCTGGTGATCAGCGGACCCAACGCTGGCGGAAAAAGTGTTACCATGAAGATGGTCGGTCTGATTCAAATCATGTTTCAGTGTGCCATTCCTGTTCCTGTTCAAAGAGGAAGCACCCTCGGAATTTTTCATCATCTACTTTCTGACATTGGAGACCACCAAAGCATCGAAAATCAGCTGTCCACGTATAGCTATCGACTGCAACGAATGCGCTATTTTCTTGAAGCCGCCAATCGCAGAACCTTATTGCTTTTGGATGAGTTTGGAACCGGATCGGATCCGGATTTAGGGGGAGCTTTGGCAGAAGTGTTTTTCGAAGAACTCTATCATAAAAAAGCACTCGGTATCATCACTACTCATTATACCAATATCAAACATCGAGCGGAACAATTGCCTCATGCGATCAACGGTCATATGCAATTTGACACCGACAAACTTCAACCAAAATATCAATTAATGGTGGGAAAAGCAGGCCCTTCCTTTACCTATGAAGTCGCATTAGCCATTGGTATAGATGCCATTCTAATTGAAAACGCAAAGAAAAAATTAAAAAATCAAAAGCTCGCGTGGGATCAAATTTTGCTCTCATTGGAAAAGGAGAAGCAGCAATTAGAAAAAATAAATGCCATCAACGATCAATTAAAAAATGATTTAGAAAGGCAAAAAACCATTTATTTCAATAAAGAAAAAAGTATACAGCAACAGCTCGAAAAAAGGCAATCACAATATGATAAAGACCAGCATTTTGTAGTTCTCGGAAAGAAGATGCAGCAGTTTGTGCAGGGAGTCAAAGCTCGCAATAAAAACATTGAACTATGGGAAGAAATGAAAAAATACATCCTCATGGAGCACGCTAAATTGGAGCAAACGAAGAAAAAGGAAAAACTGAAAAAACAAAAAGCGGAAGCCAAGATAGTTGAACTAAAAGACAATGAACCCATTCACATTGCTGACCTGGTAAAAATCAAGCAAACCAAACAAGTGGGTATCGTTACGAAGGTGGAGGACAAAGGAATAACGGTCATCATCGGAAATTTCAAAACCCTCATCAGTCGAGATAAATTGCAAAAAATTTAATTACGCCCCCAAACCTATTTCCTTTGCCACTTTATGCATATAGTCAACAGCCGCCGCTTCATCATTGGGAATTAACCCGTCCAAAATAGCATCCTTGATTGCATTTTTGATTTTACCCACTGCTGCAGACGGACCCACTGCAAAGGTCTTCATGATCATTTCACCCGATACCGGAGGCTGAAAATTTCGGATTCGATCTTTTTCTTCAACCGCAAGTAATTTCTCCAGCACGTGCTCATAATTTTTTAGGTATTTCTTTACCTTCAGCTCGTTCTTGGAGGTAATATCGGCCTTGCACAAAATCATTAACGAGTCGATATCATCTCCCGCATCAAACAATAATCTGCGTAACGCCGCATCCGAAATTTCCGACTTCGTAAGGGCGATGGGTCGAAGATGCAATTGCACCATTTTTTGAACAAATTTCATCGACTGATCCAATGGTAATTTCAATCGCTCAAACACTTTAGGAACCATTCGTGCTCCTAAATCTTCATGTCCATGAAAGGTCCATCCGATTCCAGATTCAAATCGCTGCGTTGGAGGCTTTGCTATATCATGCATTATAGCTGACCAACGCAACCATAAATCAGATGAAACCTCTGACACATTATCCAACACTTCCAGTGTATGATAAAAATTATCCTTATGGGCAAATCCTTCTCTCTTCTTTACTCCCTGCAACTGCACCATTTCCGGAAAAAACTGGTGCAGCAATTTTGTATCAAATAACAACTTAAAACCCCTACTCGGCTGAGGGGATAATATTATTTTGTTTAATTCTGTGGTGATTCGTTCTTGAGAAATAATGCTCAATCGAGGAGCATTTTTTGTAATAGAAGTCAAACAAGTATCATCTATTTTAAAGTTCAGTTGACTCGCAAATCGAATTGCTCTGAGCATTCTTAATGGATCGTCACTAAAAGTAATATCGGGATCAGTTGGTGTCTTAATCACCCCCGCCTTTAAATCCATCCAACCATTAAAAGGATCCATCAATTGTCCCCATGATTGTTTTTGCAATGAAATGGCCAATGCATTGATGGTAAAGTCTCTTCTTAACTGATCGTCCTTCAAGTTTCCCGGGACCACCATTGGATTCCTGGATTCGACAGTATAAGACTCTTTCCTTGCCCCGACAAACTCCACATCGTTCCCGCGATAATGAAAAGCCGCTGTTCCGAAATTTTTATAGAAAGCAACTTTCTTCACTTTCAACTCCGCAGCGCACAATTCTGCCAATGCCATACCATCCCCCACAACAACAAAATCCAAATCCTTGCTATTTCTCTTGAGCAAGATATCCCTCACCATCCCACCGACCGCATATACCTCGACTTGCATATCACTTGCCTTTTGACTAATGACATGAAATAATCTTTTATCGATGTGTTGACTTAAATTCATTTAAAACTTGTCGCGAAAATAGCACTTTCCGTTTCAATTAAATCATTTAATTGAAGCTCGTTTTAATCGATCGTTCATCGCTCTGCCCAGCCCTACTTCTGGCATCCTTTCCGCAAGTATGCAATTGAAACCCTGATCATCTAACGTTCGCAGTTTACGAAATAAATTTCTCGCCGCTTCATTCAGATCCCCTTTTAATGAAAGGAACTCATTATTTTGCCATCTTTCATCTGGCATTAAAGTCAGAACTACATTTCCCTCTGAACCCCATTGTGAAATACCAGTTTCAATTTCTCCCCACCACAGTTTTGTTTTAGGCGCATAATGCTGATCGAGCATTCCGGGAGCCTCGGGGCGACTGGAACTTGGACGCACTGCCACCTTAGTACCTAAGACTCCTTCAATATCTTCCACACTGATTCCACCTAAACGCAATACTTTCCACTCTCCATCGCTAAAGTCAACAATGGTGGATTCCACTCCCACCTGACATGGTCCACCATCGAGCACACAAGGTATTTTTTCACCTAATTGATCGATCACATGTTGAGCGTTGGTTGGACTGATATAACCAAAAGGATTGGCACTTGGCGCAGCCAAAGGAAAATCCAACAGCTTCAATAAAGCTATAAAAGTAGGATGTGATGGAAAACGAACCGCTACCTTATTCAATCCGGAAGTAACGCAATCTGGAATTTGAAAAGATTTCTCAAACAATATCGTTAACGGACCCGGCCAAAAATGATCTATTAATTTTTTATATTCTTCAGGAACGCGCGATGCTATTGATTTCAATGCATTGATATCGGCAATATGCACAATTAATGGATCAAAAGAAGGACGATTCTTTGCTTCAAAAATTTTCATCACCGCCTCCTCTGAAAACGCATTGCCCGCTAATCCATAAACGGTTTCCGTTGGAATACCGACTATTTCATTTTGACGCAAATGCGCTGCTGCTGACTCGATATCACTGACCAATTCCGCCATTTCACAAAGCTAAGCATGCTTTACTCCTTTAACCAAGTTAACACGGCACTTTCATTTCCACTCTTGAGTTTGAGATGATATAATCCGTTTCGCACATCAAATTGCTCTCGCACTGGCACATTGGCTTGAACATTCCAAAGACCTCTTGCAACCAAGGATCCCAATTGGTTGTACAATTCATAATGAACCAAACCTTCATATTTTGTCACCACATAAACCTCTCCTGTTAAATTAGGATTGGGATATAACATCCAATTTTTTTCTTGATCTGCTATGGATTCTTGGGTATTAAGTGGCATACCCGCTGCTCCCAAGGTCTTAACGCAATCATTGGAAACCGTCCAAGACGTATAGCTCATCAAATCTAAATGCAATGCCCTCAATTTCACGTCATATCGCTGACCATTGGTAATACCAGGCACGGAAGACATCGCGAGAATACGTGAACCTGTGCTACCATTGACCAACAAGGGTAAGCCTACCGTAGGAAATGCCTGTGTAAATTTCCATTGATAACTATTCGCTCCACACACACTTCTGTCCGTAGCGATAGAGGATGTAGTAGACTTAAATACTGGACATTGATCTGTCGTCCGCACATGTAAATCTGTTTCAGCGTTTAAGTTAAAAGAACAAATCACATTGGAAACAGCTGTCAGATTGGAAATATTACCAGCGGCATCCGGTAATGAATACTTTACATCTACCGTGACATAGACTGGCTGAACAACCCCGGTCATATTGGCTTCCACTAATTTTCCAACTTGACAAATGGTCACCATGCTCGAAGTAGAAGGTATTGTATATGTCCATTCTGGCGAGCCAATCAACACATTGGTACTCCATCGATTGACCACTGCTCCTTGTGCATTCACCCGGTACTTACATTTAAAATTCTGACACGTATTATTGAACGTATTTGTCCCCGAAGTGAAAATATCATTTTCACACTCGCTCGCTAAGAGAGAATTAAACTTCACTAATACATTTCCAGGAGTTCCTGCAATGGTCGCTATGACACAGTAGTAGGTTTGACCAACCACCAAATTATCAACTAATAATGTTTCGTCCCCTTGATCGGTAACACCCACGCTCATTAAGTTAACATCGTTTTCCACTGCAATTGGAACCAATGGACTCGTATAGCCTATTGGCGGATTATTATAAAGTGCTATTTTGTTATCGTCCCCAGAACTCGCTCCCGTCAACCCGATGCGAATAGCATTAGAAATAGCAACAAATTTGAACCATTTTTCATTATAGGTACCGGCACATTCAGGTGAATCTCCTTGCACGGCCATATTGACTAATTGCGAATTGGCACCACTTGCCGTTCCCATTTGCGGAACTGTCATCAGGGTGGCAGAAGCCAACGAGGAACCTGCCAATGGACATCCCTCATCTGTTATTGCATCGCAATCATCGTCGATGGCATTGCAAACCTCGGTAGCTCCCGGATTAACTGCTAAAGACCCATCGTTACAATCGGTATTATTCAAAACATAACCCGCGCCGGGTGATTGACAAGCGGAAGTCGCTGCGCCAGCGCCATAGGTATCACCGTCTGCATCGTTGTAATAATTGACAAACGTTAATCCATCATCGGCTGTCGCAT
>CAZJCQ010000065.1:0-12529 GCA_964544665.1 uncultured Chryseobacterium sp.
TCCTTTCCACTTCGTGGCAGGAGGGGAGATTTATTCCGATCTGTTTTTGTTTCTCACTCTCGCTCTGTTTCTCGCTCTGAAAATGTGCGGCTCCTTCCTATCTCTCCATTATCTTTGCTGACATGCAAAACCATTCCTTTTCTGTCACTCTCTTTGGGGCGTCTGGACTCGTGGGAAGTCAATTATTACAGCTGTTGATCCAACACCCCAGTTGTAGTTTAATACAAATACCCGTTCGGAAAAGCTTGGGCTTGCAACATCCAAAAGTTCGAGAGGTGGTATTCTCCTTTGAATCCACTGCATACTCTACCCTATCCGCCACCAATGTGGTAGTTTGCGCGGTAGGCACTACACAAAAAAAAGTACGGGGAAATCAAATCGCCTATCGCAAAGTGGACCATGATATTGCCGTCCATGCCGCAGAATGGGCGGAAAATACAGGTTGCAAACAATATCAACTCATCTCTGCCATTGGTGCCAACGCTCATCGTGGGAATTTTTACACCCGATTGAAGGGCGAAATTGAAGACCATGTCCGTTTACGCACCATTCCTCAAATCATTATCTTCCAACCTTCGTTATTGATTGGAAAAAGAAATGAAACCAGAATTGCGGAAGGGATTGGACAACTCTTGTTACCCATGATCTCTTTCCTCCTGCCCAAGAAATACCAACCGATAAAAGCCGAGGCGTTGGCACTCGCGATGATTCAGAAAATGGAAAAAGCTACAGAAAATTCGAACTTTCAAATCGTATGGCAAAAAGGCAATCCGTGATGAAGTTATTGCTCAGAAAATTTGTTATGGTTGTAGCCTTGATCATGCTCCTACTCATGAGTGAGAACGCGCATTCTCAAACATTACAAAAGATAGATACCCTCCGCACAGAGAAACTTGATTTCTTCTGCGAAAGTTATATCGGATACTCTTCTGCTGCAGAAAACCAACAAGAAGATTTTTACTACAATCACAAAAAATTGCAGTCTCCTGGAATCAATTTTACCAGTATTCAATACCATTTCGATCAAAAAAAATGGGGTTTCGATATCGGTATTCAAGATGGCCGATATGTGAAGGAGAACTATGCTTCACAACCCGTTTTTAACGCGCTCATTTCACAAGCACAAATTCGATATCGTCCATTGGAAAGACAGGATCTATTGATCAGTGTGGGGATAATTCCCTCTCACATCGGTTTTGAAAGTGCATGGAATACGGATAATCTCACTTTGTCCAGAAGTATGCTGGCTGAGAACAGTCCCTATTATGAGAGTGGTATTCAAGTGGGCTGGAACAGTCCACACCAGAAATGGGGTCTGAAAGCACTTTACCTTAGTGGGTGGCAGCAGAGTCAATGGAAATGGCCTGTTCAACATCCTTCTTTCGGGTGGGCGTCCTTTTGGAATCCGCTACCTAATTGGAAATTGGCATACAATGGATTTCATGGAAATCTGGACAATTGCACAGCCCTTCCCTACTCTTATCATAACTTTTTTGTGCAGGGTAAAAGGAAAAGTTATGAGTGCATTGTCGGTTATGATATTGGCTTAAAAAACAACTTTAGTCGATGGAATTCACCTGTGCTGATCCTTGCAAAATCATGGAATGATCAATTCAAGAGCGCTGTGAGATGGGAAAAGATGACCGATCCAAACAGCGCTATTCTGATGAACGGAGCTGTTAATTGGACAACTCGAAGTGCGTGCAGCATTAACCTCGATTGCCAATTAAATCACCACTTTACCACTCGAATTGAATACAAATATGCATGGTCTCAGCATGGTACGCATACATTGCGGGGTGATCTTCTCACCTTCAATCTCATCTATCAATCTGCTTGGGAACGTTCGGTATTGACAAAATAGCCAATCACATTACTCCAGGTATTTTACATAACTCCCTTTGGGATTATCTAAGAAAGATTTTAATAAATACTCCGTTATCTCGGAACTGGGCAAAAAAGTCATCACCGATGCTAAATCAGCTTCAGCTTCAAATCGCCAATCGGAGGAAACAAATGCAAATCCCATCAATTGCCCGCTCTTCACCCAAACCAAACTCTTCTCGCCTGTCTTTGTACCTTTTCCAATAACCACATAGGACGGAGCCTTTAGCAACATATTTTCTAAAGCGGTTTGTAGTTGTGCATTGTGCTCATCGATTTCCAGTTGAATGGCCTCTCCTTGATAAGCATGTAATCCGATCCAACGTCCTTGCAATTGATATTGTTCCTTCATTTCACCCAACCAACCGTATGCGGCCTTCATGGAAGAAAAAGACTTAACGGGCTGCGCAGATCCACCTCGTAGCACTTGCAATCGTTGAATACCGCGTTGATCCATGAATTGAGTCACATGATAAGCCATCGCCTTTCGCTTTTGTGCCTTGTTATACTTCGGGAAATACTTCCGAATGGCGGCATCCTCTTTTAATTGTGCTATTAGTTCCGTTCCACTCAACTCAAAATCAATATGGGCAATCTCTCGCAAAAAATGTTGCTGTCGCTCGCCTCCATCTGGGTTGAAATGCGATCTCACTCGCTTTTTAATGTTATTCGCTTTCCCGATATAAATGGGAACTCCAGCGTTATCCTTGAAAAAATAAATACCCGGAGTAGTAGGCAGTCTTTCAAACTCTTCGTTAGGAATGTGATTGGGAAGAAAAACATCTGCACTGCCATGGCTGAGCATTTCATTGATCAAGGTAAAGCCATGGGCCTCTATGCATTTATCAAATAAAATGGCTGTTGCTTGCGCGTCCCCCATGGCTCGATGTGCCGCAAAATTAGGAATTTCCAATCGCTCACATATCGAACTCAGTCCGTATTTATGATGTCCAGGGAAAGACTTTCTTGCCAGTCTGACGGTGCACAATCTTTGAGGCTTCCAAACAATCCCCAACGCATCAAACTCTGCTTTGATAAATCCAAAATCAAAATTGACATTGTGCGCAACGAAAACTGCGTCCTTCAACATATCATAAATTTCATCCGCTACCTCTTCGAATACGGGAGCTCTTCGCAACATGGTTTGATTGATCCCTGTCAATGAAACAATAAATGGGGGAATGTTTTTTTCAGGATTGATGAGCGTTTCATAACGATCGATGATCCTCTCCCCATCATGCAAACAAATGGCAATCTCAATGATGGTGCCTTCACCTGGTGCACTTCCAACCGTCTCTATATCTGTAATGGCGAATAACAATTTGCTTAACTTTAGCCCGCAATTAAAGAATGAAATAGAATGAAAGCAACATCCATTGTTTTAATGTTCATAACAATCGGCATTTGTGGATATGCCCAAGAAGAAAAAGATGCCTATCGCGGATTTTCCTTTGGATTGAGACTGGGATCTTATTTTGCTTCCTCTAAAACTGCAAATTTTTACAACGGAAGTGGCGCGCTACAATCGGGAATAAGCTATGCCGGGGTTCAATATTTTTCGATCCAAGATCGATTGGAATTTTTGAAACTGACTCCAGCCGCCTACAATACTTTACTCGATCAATTCAATGCAACTGGAATTGAAGTTCCCTATGATTCCTCGCCAACCAATATGCGCTACCAGCCCGCCTTTTCGTTTGGACTTGATATGCGTTACCGTATTGATCGATACAGCTCATTTGTGCTGCAATTTCAAACGGTCAAACTCAAAGCTGGAGATAAATTCACCTTAAGAATGATTGGAACACCCGCTCAAATCAATGCGCAACAAGACATTCGACTATTCGACATTATGGGTGTTGAGCAGCGATTTCAGCTTTCCCTTGGCTATCGTCAAGGATGGGAGATGAATGAAGCCATGGACTTCTTTTTCCAACCCGGCATTTCCTTGAGTGGTCTTAAAGTACAAAGTAATGCTATCAGAATCGGAGATCAAACGTACGACCTTATGATGGGAGCAACTGGCAATCCCAATGTTGTCATGGCATATCAACCCCGAACAGAGACTGGATTTGGTTTTGGATTTGCGACGGGATTTGAAGTGAACATGGGCAAAGGGCATAGCGCTGAAATCAGTTTTAGCACTTTCCGGGAAAAGATGCAATTATGGGAATGGGAACAGGTAGGATGGAATAAAACCATTTCTGCCACTTTTTACTACTAAGAAATCCTACTCAGGTTGAAACTTTCCAATCGCGCAACTGACATAGGATTTTGCATTCGTCGCCCATTTATCCCAACCGTGAGAGGATCCTTTTTCGGGATAACCCATGTCATGCAACGCTTGTTTAATAATGGAAATATCCAATTCCGCTGCTAATTCGAAGATTACGTATTCATCTTCTAAGTTTACTTCAACAGAGGAAACTCCTTGAATGCTCTCCAGATTTTTTTTAATGCCATTGGCACACCCAGCACATTTCAGGTGATCGATAAATATTTTATTCATATTTTTTTATCAAAACTATAAATTCAAATATTACCGATGCATGATGAAACTCAGTTCAACATGTCATCCTCATCATTTTAAATAATGATTGGGAATTAATCATGGAAAAAATGAATATTGAACCCAATAGCCAATCGATTATTTAAACTTGAATCACTCCTGTTCGATAAGGAGGGGTTGGTTGTGCCAACTGAGCTGCGCCAATCCCCATACTGATCCATTTCCTCGTATCTACCGGATCTATAACTGCATCCAACCACAATCGAGAGGCGGCATAGTAGGGAGTTGTTTGCTCATCGTAACGCGATTTAATTTGATCAAAAAGACGTGCCTCTTCCTCTGCTCCAAGCACCTCACCCTTGCTCTTGCGCGCCGCCGTTTCTATTTGCATCAGCACCTTGGCCGCCTGCGCTCCTCCCATTACCGCCACTTGCGCCGTGGGCCAACCCACTATTAATCTCGGATCGTAAGCCTTTCCGCACATGGCATAATTTCCAGCTCCATAGCTATTCCCCATAATAATCGTGAATTTCGGTACCACGCTGTTTGCTTGGGCATTAACCAACTTTGCTCCATCCTTTATAATGCCCCCGTGCTCAGAGCGTGAACCCACCATGAAACCCGTTACATCTTGTAAAAAAACAAGCGGAATATTTTTTTGATTGCAATTCATTATAAATCGAGCTGCCTTATCTGCAGAGTCGCTGAAAATAACGCCTCCTAATTGCATCCCTTCTTTTTTACTTTTCACAATCAATCTTTGATTCGCCACGATGCCTACTGACCAACCCTCCAATCTGGCATAAGCGCACACAATGGTCTTTCCATAATCAGCTTTAAACTCCGTGTACTCTCCCTTGTCCACCAAACACTCTATGATGTTCTTTACATCATAGGGCTTGGAGCGATCCTCTGGCAAAATTTCATACAATTCCTTGGCGGCTCGAGTTGGCTCTGCAGCTTCGATACGATCAAATCCTGCTGTATTTTTCTGTACTCCAATTTTAGAGATGATGCTTTTGATTTTATCGAGCGCATCGCGATCATCCTTCGCCTTGTAATCGGTCACTCCACTGATTTCACTATGCGTAGTTGCGCCGCCCAATGTCTCGTTATCGATGTCTTCCCCAATCGCCGCCTTCACTAAATAACTACCGGCTAAGAAAATGGTTCCTGTCTTATCTACTATCAAACTCTCATCACTCATGATGGGGAGATACGCGCCACCTGCGACACAAGATCCCATAATGGCTGCAATTTGAACGGTACCTTGTGCACTTAGCTTCGCATTGTTTCGAAATATTCTACCGAAATGTTCTTTGTCCGGAAAAATTTCATCTTGCATGGGCAAATAGACACCCGCGCTATCCACTAAATAAATAATGGGTAAGTTGTTTTCTAATGCAATTTCTTGTGCGCGTAAATTTTTCTTTCCGGTAATCGGAAACCATGCACCTGCCTTTACTGTCGCATCATTCGCTACTACCAAACATTGTTTTCCTTTCACAAAACCCATTACTACCACAACTCCACCCGAGGGACAACCGCCATGTTCCTTGTACATTCCGTCTCCTGCAAAGGCACCAATTTCAATTTGATCTTTTCCTTCGTCCAATAGGTATTGGATGCGCTCCCGCGCTGTCATTTTACCTTTTTCTCTCTCCTTTTCTTGTCTCGCCTTTCCACCTCCTTCCATTATTTTAGATAACCGATTATTGAGATCAGAGACCATTCTAGACATTTTATCTTCATTTCGGTTCCTCTCAAGCGTTTGTGCATCCACCATAGCGTTAATTTTACTTGGCTAATTTACGTCAAGGTGTACAACATTCATATTTTTGCGAAATGAGATATTGGATTTTCATTGCACTCCTTTGGGTTTCTTGCCATTCAAAATTCAACGCTGATTCTACCTATTCGCCGATTTCCAATCAATATGCTCAGCTCTTTTCGTTAAGATCTAATGGAAAAGATACCGTTCTCTACATCTATCAACCATCAGATACGATCTTGATAAAGAAAAAAAACAATGCCACCTTCTTATTAGGCAGCACCACACAATGGGGTTACTTTAATCGATTAATGAAATGGCAATCCATTAAAGGCATGACCTTTCCTCATCAAATAGCCGATGCCAATTTTAAAGTCAATTACCTATTTGGTGAACATCCGGTTAAAGACATTATGTTCGATCAAACCTCTTTGGATTGGGAATGGATTCAATTGCACGCAACAGACTATTTTCTATACAGCCCATTCGAATCCTCTCCCTGCGAGCGTTTATCCAATACCTCCATGCTATGTGTACCCTTTTGCGATTACCAAGAAAGTCATCCTTTGGGTAAATTAGAATGGATAAAAGTCATTGGTTTTTTAACCGGACAATATTCCAACGCCAATTCCATGTATAATGGTGAAGTTTTGCGCTACCAATCCATAACAAAAGCTGCCAAAAAAGAAACCGTTTTAATAGGTAGTTTTGATGGTACTCAGTTTTGGATCAACGCTAAAAGCAGTCACATTCATCAGCTCATCGAAAGCAGCGGTCATCAATCCGTACTCAGCGAAAACAATGGCAATCTACCCTTGGATAGAGAACAACTTTGGTCATTACTACCCAACGTGCAACATATCATCCTTATCGGTACAGATGCTCAATTAGCATTTGCTCGACAACAGCTTACTGAGTGGAAGGCTCGATTTGGCTCCAATGGATACTACATTAACACCGATCAGTCCGGCTATTTTGAAAAGAGCAGTCTTGATCCTTCAAAATTATTGGAAAGCCTTTCCACCTTACCTCACCCCAAGGCTGGATACATAGAAAAAATAACATTCTGAAATCATTCTAATTTTTTTCGTTACATTTCCAAAAAATTTTCGAACATGAAAAAAATTCTATTCTTATTTATCATGAGTTCTCATTTCGCCTTTTCACAGTGCGACAATGGTCGTTATACCACGATTGTTTTTCAGAACTATGAAGTAGTATCGGACATCATTTATGGTAACAATCTCACCTATTTAGGAGCGAGTCAAGATTTAACTTTGGACATCTATCGACCCGTTGGAGACGTTGAAACAAATCGACCCTTGATCATGATGGCTCATGGTGGTTCTTTTCTTTCCGGCTCCAAAACAGGACCCGATGTAGTGGGATTTTGCGCCAGCATGGCCAAGATGGGATATGTAGTGGCCTCCATCAATTACCGTTTAGGATTTCCTGTAACTAATATGCAAGCAGGAGCAACAGCAGCCGTGATGAGAGGAACGCAAGACATGAAAGCGGCCATCCGTTATTTTAGAAAGGATGCGGCAGAAAACGGAAATCAATATGGCATTGATCCGAATGAAATATATGCAGGTGGCGTCAGTGCTGGTGGTTTTATAGCCTTGCACCTGGCCTATTTAGATCAGGAAGCTGAACTCCCCAGTTTCCTCGATATGAACGCAACGGGGGTTCAAGGTGGACTTGAGGGAAACAGTGGAAATCCAGGATATTCTTCAGATGTAAAAGCCGTTGTGAATATTTGCGGTGCCCTGGGTGATACAGCATGGATACATGCCGGTGATGAGCCCGCTTGTCATTTTCATGGAACCAATGACAACACCGTTCCTTATGGATCCGCTATGCTCAGTGTATTGGGGATCCCTGTAACTGACGTTGATGGAAGTTTCAGCATCAATGAAAAAATGAATGAAGTGGGCATTGAACATTGTTTTGAAATTCATGAAGGACAAGATCACGTTCCTTCCTTAACCTCGGCTGCCTACTCGGATACCACATTGTCCATCATGACGCAATTTTTAGCGTCACAAATCTGCGGGACCACTTATAACTGTCAATATCAAGCGATCCCCACCAACGTAGAAGAAACGAAGACTGCAGTTGGTTCACATTTCGGTTATCCCAATCCGACCAATACTGAATTTGTAATTCATGGCATCCAAGAGAAAACGAATATCTCGATATTCAATGGAATGGGATCTTTGGTATGGAGCGGAATGGTTTCCCCTCAACAAAGCATCCAATGCGGAGATTGGCAGCCCGGCATTTATTACATTTCGAGTTCAGCGACCAGTTTCAAAAGCTTCGCGATGATAAAGCAATAAGCAATTATGCTTTTTAATTCACTCTCTTTTGCCCTTTTTCTTCCCATCGTCTATGCGCTTTATTGGATATTGAGCAAAAAGCCATTGCTTTGGCAAAATCTTCTTCTCTTGTTGGCCAGCTATTATTTTTATGGCTGTTGGGATTGGCGATTTCTTTTTCTACTGATGTTCTCTACCCTGTTAGATTTTTTTACAGGGCTAAAGATGGCTGATGCTAAAGAAACAGGAGCAAAAAAGTTTTGGTTTTGGACAAGTATTCTTATCAATTTAGGTTTTCTCGGAGTTTTCAAGTATTACAACTTCTTTGCGGAAAATCTGCAAGTTTCATTGGCGCAAGTTGGATTGCATGTGGACTTTTGGACTTTGCAGGTAATTTTACCGGTTGGAATTTCCTTTTACACTTTCCACGGTCTTTCTTATGTCATTGACATTTATTACAATCGCATTGAGCCAGAACGGAATTTCATACATTACGCCGTTTTTGTAAGTTTCTTTCCATTATTGGTTGCAGGCCCCATTGAGAGAGCCACTCATTTACTTCCACAAATAAAAAAACCTCGAACTTTTAACTACACCCAATCTGTAGATGGTCTGCGTCAAATATTATGGGGATTGTTTAAGAAAGTGGTTATTGCTGATAATTGTGCTTTTTATGCGAACCTGATTTTCAACGATCATGCAAATGCAAGTGGAAGCACATTGCTTTTAGGAGCGATTTTCTTCGCTATTCAAATCTATGGGGACTTTTCTGGATACTCCGATATTGCGCTGGGCACAGCTCGTTTATTTGGAATAGAACTACTCAGAAATTTCTCATACCCCTACTTTTCTAGAGATATTGCCGAATTTTGGAGAAGGTGGCATATATCGCTTTCTTCATGGTTCAAGGACTACTTGTACATTCCCTTGGGGGGAAGCAAAGGAGGAAGATGGATGCAAGTTCGAAATACTTTTATCATCTTTCTTGTCAGTGGTTTCTGGCATGGCGCCAATTGGACCTTTATCATGTGGGGATTTTTGAATGCCCTTTATTTCCTTCCATTACTATTACTCAATCGCAATCGTCAGAATTTAGAAGTAGTGGCAGAACACCGTGTTTTTCCAAGCGCTAAAGAATTCGTTCAAATGATTACGACCTTTCTCTTGTCTACATTGGCGTGGATATTCTTCAGATCCGAATCCATGACACAAGCTTGGGAAATTTTAGGAAGTATTTTTTCCTCTAGTTTATTTTCGTTGCCCGCTCAGCGCCCAACGATTTTACTGGTCGCTATCCTGCTGTTTTTTACGGTGGAATGGGTGGGAAGAAGAGAATTATTTGCGATTCAAAAATGGACTACTCAGTGGCCCAGGGTATTTAGATGGGGCTTCTACTACTTCCTCATCATCTGCATTTTGCTGTTTGCTGGGAAAGAGCAGACTTTTATTTATTTTCAATTTTAATGTTTTTGTCCGCTTGATTTGCTATTAATTTCGCAACATGAGTATTTCCAAGCAGGCGATTTTAGAGGCATTGGGTTCCATTCAAGAACCCGATTTAAAGAAGGACATCGTTACACTCAACTTGGTAAAGATTGTGAGAGCGGAAGGACATGATATCGAATTAGAAGTAAAAGTATCCAACCCCGCCATGCATGCTCGAATGAGGATGAAAGAGGCCGTCATATTTGCCATTCAACGGACACTTGGATTTGAATTTAAAACCAAAGTCGATGTGATCCCCATCAGTGGTGATGAACGCGAAGGAGATTTAAGAAAAGTTTTACCCGGCGTTAAAAACATCATCGCTGTTACCTCCGGAAAGGGGGGTGTAGGGAAAAGCACGATTAGTTCAAATCTGGCGGTAGGTCTTGCTCAAAAGGGATATAGTGTTGGCTATTTGGATGCAGATATTTACGGACCTTCTGCTCCGCTCATGTTCGATTTGCAGCATGAAAAACCCAAGCTAATCCAGATCGACGGTGTGTCCAAACTGGAGCCGATTCTTCAATATGGTGTAAAAGTATTATCCATCGGATTTTTTGCAGATCTCAATCAAGCAGTGGTATGGAGAGGGCCCATGGCTACTAAGGCGTTGACTCAAATGGTCAATGATGCCCATTGGGGACCATTGGATTATTTGATTTTAGATTTACCACCTGGAACTGGTGACGTCCACTTATCCATTGTTCAACAAATTCCATTAACTGCGGCGCTAATCGTGAGTACTCCACAACCCGTTGCATTGATCGATGCCGCCAAGGCGGTTGCAATGTTCCAACTCCCTGCCATCAATGTTCCAATTCTGGGATTTGTAGAGAACATGGCGTGGTATTCTCCCGACGAATCTTCACAAGAACGAATATATCTTTTTGGTCAAGAAGGAACCAAGCACATGGCAGACGATTTCTCGTTGCCATTGATTGCGCAGATTCCACTGATACAAGGAATCAGAGAAGCTGGTGATGTGGGACGTCCTGCTATTTTACAAGAAGACACGGCCATGAATCATCATCTAACCGCGTTTATTGGTAATTTTGAGCGCGAAATGAGAATGCTTCCTTTTCGAAAGCAAAAAACGGAATCGGCATGAACAAAGAAGAATTAATGGCCAAAGTAGATGCATCCCTGGATCATATCCGCCCTTACTTAGAGGCGGATGGCGGAGGCATTCATTTACTCGACATCTCCGATGACTATACTGCCATGGTTGAACTTCAGGGGGCATGCCACCAATGCTCTATGAGTCATATGACCATGAAGGCTGGGGTTGAACAAGCTATTAAAACAGCAGTACCCGAAATCAAAGCCGTAATGGCGGTATAGAAAAAAGAGTTTTTGACTTTTTTTCAACTAAGTTGGTGTACAAAGAACACTTTCCTATATTTGTCCTAAACCAAATCCAAAAAACTAACGCTATGCGCGGATTTTTATGCTTATTGGCAGTTGCCTTATCTTACAACGGCTACGCACAAATTCTAACAACCGATCCTGCATTTCCCACGCAAACGGACCAAATTACGATTTACTATGATGCCACTTCGGGAAATGGAGACCTCACCGGTTATATTCCGGTTTATGCCCATACGGGATGCATCACCAATAATAGCACAGGCCCTAATGATTGGCAGCACGTTCAAGGAAATTGGGGGCAGGCAGATCCCAATGTTGTCATGACACCATTAGGTAACAATTTGCATAAGATTGTCATCACCCCTCAAACCTTTTATGGATTGACTGCAGGCGAAACCATATCACAATTGAAATTTGTTTTTAGAAATCAAACGGGAACTGTGGTTGGAAGAAATGCAGATGGTTCTGATATTTATTTGGATTTATATAATGGTGGATTCAGCGCTGTCATCCAAACTCCTACATCACCCTCTTCCATCATCAATGCAGGGAGTATCAATACCATTACTGGAGCATCCTCTGCTGCTGCTAGTCTTTCCATCAGCATCAATGGAGTCGTGCAGGCTTCTGCTCTTAGTGCTACTACGCTATCTTATGATTTCTCTAGTAATACACCCGGTCAATACGAAGTGATCTTTTCAGCCGATAACGGGTCCAGTCTCGCAGCAGATACTGCTCAGTTTATCATCCTTCCTTCCGTCAATATTGCAGCCGCTCCATCGGGTACCATCGATGGTATCAATTACATCAACGGTTCTACAGTAAGATTGCAATTGTACGCTCCCAACAAAGATTTTGTCTTTGTGGTAGGCGATTTCAACCAATGGAATTTAGATCTCGATTACTTCATGAATAAAACTCCCGACGGGCAAAGATATTGGATCGAAATTACTGGATTAATGCCCAATGTAGAGTACGGATTTCAGTATCACATCGATGCTGAAGGATTGCGTGTAGCGGACATTTATGCGGACAAGATTTTGGATCAATGGAACGATCCCTGGATCAACAATACCATTTATCCCAATATCAAACCTTATCCTTATGGGTCTACTACCGAACCGGTGTCGGTGTTGGAAACCAATCAACCCGCTTACAATTGGACCGATCAAAACTACATTCGACCCAGTA
>CAZJCQ010000066.1:0-11781 GCA_964544665.1 uncultured Chryseobacterium sp.
CATATCCTTCCATGGCTGCTTGAAGCGCACAGATCGGATCAATTTCAGTAACAATTACACGAACTCCTGCAT
Source organism: uncultured Chryseobacterium sp. (assembly GCA_964544665.1). Classification (GTDB taxonomy): domain Bacteria; phylum Bacteroidota; class Bacteroidia; order Flavobacteriales_D; family Sanyastnellaceae; genus CAMCTV01. Next base: position 73 of record CAZJCQ010000066.1, read on the forward strand.
TTTTTAATGAATCGGCAGATCCCTTTCCTACATCACCATAACCTGCTACTACTGCCACCTTTCCGGCCATCATTAAATCTGTTGCTCTTCTCAATGCATCTACCAAAGACTCACGACAACCATATTTATTATCAAATTTACTTTTGGTTACACTGTCATTGATATTAATAGCGGGCAACAACAATGTTCCATTCTTCTCGCGTTCATATAATCTCAAAACACCTGTTGTCGTCTCTTCCGAAATACCACGGATACCGGCTACCAATTCTGGATACTTGTCGAAAACCATATTGGTTAAATCACCGCCATCATCCAAAATCATGTTAAGCGGTTCACCACCTTCAAAGGCGTGTAAAGTTTGTTCGATACACCAATCAAATTCTTCATTGGTCATTCCTTTCCAAGCATAAACAGGAATACCTGCAGCGGCAATAGCAGCAGCAGCGTGGTCTTGTGTAGAGAAAATATTACATGAACTCCAAGAAACCTGCGCACCCAACTCTTTTAATGTTTCGATTAACACTGCCGTTTGAATGGTCATGTGTAAGCAACCCGCGATTCGAGCTCCTGCTAGTGGCTTGCTAGCGCCAAATTCCGCTCTCAAGGACATTAAACCTGGCATTTCGGCTTCCGCCAAAAGAATTTCTTTTCTACCCCATTCTGCGAGGCTCATGTCTTTAACTTTGTACATCATTTTTGTTTCTGTTGCAATGCTCATTTTCAAAATTTTACACAAAGATATACGACGAAAACCTTTCACAAACGAATTATTTTTGAATTCATGGTTCAACGACACTCCTTATTAAACGCTCAAATCACGATTTGGGATTCGCCTGAAGAGGCCCCCGCATCGCTGCATCCGCACCGTGAAAAGATCAAATTGGAGTCTCGTCAAAAAGATTGGGATCGAATCGAGCAATGTTTACAACCCGCCTATTCTCACCTTGACGTCATTAAAAATGAATTTGGACAACCCCGCCTGAACGATGGGAAATTTTTAAGTATCACTCACTCTGATCGATTCGCTGCTACCGCCATTTCTGCCGACCCTGTAGGCATTGATATTCAAGTCCCGCATCCTTCCTTATTCAAGGTCAGACATAAATATTGTCATCCGGAAGAACTTTCTTTTTTATCTGAAGATCCGCATGATGAACGTTATCTTATGTTGTGGAGCGCCAAAGAAGCTATATTTAAAATATACGGTCATCAAGTAGATTTTGCTTTGGATTTATTGAGCATACCATTTGAGACTGGCTCAGACACCATCCTCATTCATCAACAAGGGAACTATCATAAAAAAAACCATGTAATGGTGCGATTTATCAAAAACGAACTTTACTTTGTGGCAATAGCTCAAATACAAACACCATGAAAAAATTAATTACTTCTTGTTTTATTATATCGATATATGCCATTCCCGCTTCCGGACAAGGAACTGGCAATCGTGATCTTGTCATTTGGAGCGAAGATTTTCAAAATGGCATTCCCTCAGGATGGGGCAATACCGAAACCTCCAATATTGCCAGTTGGGAGTATAGAGGGCCCAACACTTCGCCGGATATTACAGTGGGTTCAAGGGGATCTTGCACCAATAATTTTATTGGAGATCCTATCCAAAGCACGACAAGCAGTAATGGATTTATCATTTTTGATTCGAATTATTGGGACAATAACGCCCTGCCTTGTACAGCTGAAAATATGGGAACGGGTCCTGCACCAGGTCCCCATAACGCGCAATTAACGACCCCTTCAATTGACCTGACCAACATTGATTATGCGGTATTGCAATTCGAACAATATGTTCGGTACTATACCGGAGCGACATCCGTAGAAATCAGCATTGCACAAGGAGCGTGGGCTACACTTTTTTCGAATACGGTGCCAATGGGTGGAACCAGTATTAACCCCATGGTTGTAAGAATCCCGCTTCCTTCCAATGCCATGAATAATAGCGATATCCGTTTTCGATTCAACTATAATGGACTGTATTACTTCTGGCAATTGGACGATATTGCTGTCATCCAAGTTCCTGCCAATGACCTTAAAATTGTTAGCAGCACCTATGGCAATTTCGATATGCTGAATGTGAACAATCCAACGGGTTATGAATACATGGAGTACAGTCAATACCTTACACAAATGGCCCCTTCTTTGACATTTAAATCCAACGTTTATAACAATGGAGGATTAACTCAAAACAATTGTTCGTTGTCGGCAACGGTGATTCGCTCCATCGACGGTACCGTGTTGTATGAGCAAATGAATGCTAATGGCATTAGCATGAATCCAGCAGTTTATCAAAACTTATCAGTAAATGGATTTCAAATGCCCGCTGATACCGGTAATTATCAGATCATTTATAACACGCACCAAAGTGAGACAGATTTGGATCTTTCCAATGATAATGACACATTGGGATTTCGAATTTCCCCTTGTGTTTTTGCAAGAGACAAAGGAGCCATGACCGCAGTATATAGTCCAAGTTCTGGATTTTGGGATATGCCTTTCGAGATTTCTAATGTTTATCTTCCAACCGCCAATATGAGGGTTTCTGCGATCACTGCTGGATTAGCGAACAATACGGAAATCACGATCAATGGTTCACCAAATCAAGTAAGAGGGAAAATTTACACCTTCACTTACAACGACTCCATCATTTCTCAGTTGTATGCTACGACCCCATGGGTAAACGTAGATCCTGCCACCTTTAATGCCATTGGAGAAAACAAGTTCATGGAAATTCCATTCCCCGATAGCATCGATTTAGTTGCCAACACCCCTTATTTAGTTGCCATAGAAAACAACTTTGGTCCCAACCATCTTTTAGTGGGAATGAGCGGAAAAGCAGATGATTTCACTGCATGGCACCAAAACAGCGACGGCTATTTTTATGTGACAAAAATCCCTATGATTCGCCTTCAGTCTTGTTTTGACACCACTATCATTTATATTGAAGATACCACCACTACTTCCTATTCGGATTTGAGCATCCGATCATTGCGCATATTCCCTAATCCAAGTCAAGATTACATTCAAATAGAGGGTGCAAATTCAAATGAATCATTCGAAATATTTGATACCCAAGGACGAAAGATGTTCAGTGGAAGAACAAAAAGCTCTTTAGAAAAAATCGACATTCAATCCTTACATCCCGGTTGCTATTTAATACAATTAGGAAACAGTGAAAGGAAAAAGAATTTGACATTTATCAAAGAATAAAAATGTCCTTAAAATCGATCGCAGCACGTTGGCTTGCTCATCGGGTTGAGAAAAAAGTAATTCATGAAAGTCAACAAGCCATAGCGCATCAACAACTGTGGCTGCAAAAATTGATTAAAACCGGGAGGAAAACGCTTTATGGAGCGGACCATCAGTTTGATCAAATAAATAGCTTTGATGACTACGTACGCATTCATCCTGTCCAGCATTATGAGGATTTCATTCCTTATATAGAAAAAATAAAGGCGGGGGAATCCAATGTGCTATGGAAAGGAAAGCCGCTTTATTTCGCAAAGACTTCGGGCACAACAGCAGGGGCCAAATACATCCCCATCAGTCATGAGAGTATGCCTCATCACATCCAAGCGGCGCGAAATGCTTTATTGTGTTATATAGCAAAAAGTGGAAACAGCAATTTTGTAAGTGGCAAGATGATTTTCTTGCAAGGTAGCCCCGTATTAGATTTGCTCCCTTCAGGTATTCCAGTCGGTAGATTGAGCGGCATTGTTGCCCATCACATTCCGCAATATCTTCAAAAAAACAGGCTCCCTTCTTTTGTAACGAATAGTATTGAGGATTGGGAAACCAAAGTCAATAAGATTGCTGAGGAAACCCTTACCGAAGACATGCGACTTATTAGCGGGATTCCAAGTTGGGTGCAGATGTACTTTGAAGTTTTAATTCAAAAATCAGGTAAAAACCACATTAAAAATATTTTTCCGAATTTCAGTTTGTTTGTTTTTGGGGGAGTGCATTATGAACCTTACCGTAAAAGAATGCAAGAGTTGATGGGAGGACCCGTCGATATCGTCGAAACATTCCCAGCAAGTGAGGGCTTTTTTGCCTATCAAGACGATTATCAAAAAGATGATTTATTGCTTAATACGAATGCGGGTATTTTTTATGAATTTATCAAATCAAGCGAATACTTCGATGAACATCCGAAACGTTACCCAATTTGGGAGGTCGAGAAGGACATGAACTATGCTTTGATTATCACCACCAATGCAGGTCTTTGGAGCTATAGCATAGGTGATACGGTAAAATTCACCAGTATTGATCCATACAGAATCAAAGTAACCGGAAGGATCAAGCATTACACCAGCGCTTTTGGAGAGCACGTCATTGCGGAAGAAGTTGAGAAAGCCATTACAACGACCATGGAAAAATTTCAATTTTCCATTGATGAGTTTCATGTTGCCCCGATGATAGAAACGAAAAATGAACTACCCTACCACGAGTGGTGGATAGAGACCCAGCAAATTCCGAATCATTCGGCAGACATTGCTCAATTCTTGGATGAACAAATGGTCGAACAAAATATTTATTACAAAGATTTGATTACTGGAAAAGTGCTTCAACCATTAAAAATTCAGTGGGTAAAACCAGGAACTTTTCACAACGCCATGAAAAAGCAAGGCAAATTGGGTGGTCAAAATAAAATGCCTCGCCTTTCCAATGATCGTGTTTTTGCTGATTTACTTAGCACCTAATCTCCATCGAAATCCCAGGTAATACATTCTTCCAAAAGCGGGCGCATAGGCAAAATTGGCGTCAAAAATCGTTGATTCAGGACTTCCTCCGTTGCTATAAATGACAACTCTACTTTGTTGAAAATTAAAAACATTTTCCACTCCCAGATAGATGTCCCATTTTTCCTCTTTCGCAAATGTTACTTGACCATTTACCATCCAAAAAGCTGGAGAATGTTCAGGCATCCTTTGAGCGATGGGCCAATCTAAGGTACTGGGTAATCTTTGTGCATCATTCCACTTGGCTGTCAGGTCCCATAAAAAACGCTTATCCTTTTTAAACATTTTTGTCGCATACGCAACATTCACCAAAGCCCTATTCTTGCTGATAAAAGGAAGCGATCTTCTACCGGTCTCATAATCTACATAAGTATCTACATATCGGTAAGCCATTCTTACTTCCCACCTTTTGAAAGGAGAAAAATTAGTTTCCAACTGAATGGTTTTGGATTGACTTTTTCCGTGCTTACCATGTAATGAATAAATATTTACTTCACCCGTTTGATCCCAATCAATGACTACCTGTTGCTTAAAATCAGTAATAAAGGCATCTATACTCCAGGAGGCATCGCGATAAAACCACTTTGCTTTTTGCGTGAATACGATACCTGAATTCCATGCAACCTCCATCGGAAGGCCCAATGGTCCATTAGGAGTAGTATTATAAGACAAAACGATTTGACGGTTTGAAGCCATTATGCCTGGCTGATCCATGATTACATTGGCAGTTCTTCTTCCCAATCCGCTCATCAGCTTAATGTGCGTATTCTCATTGATGGAATAACGAAAATGCGCACGTGGCGTGAACATTGCTCCATATAAATTGTGGTATTCCATTCTTGCACCCAGTACCATTTGAAATAGATCATGCTTATTCAAAGAAAACTCGGCAAATCCGCCTGCCACTCGTTCTATTCTTGACCATGATTGAAAATCTGATAGCTCTTCTTGATAACGATCCCATATTCCACTCAGTCCATAGGTCAATTTAACATCGTGATTCCACTCGAACAAATGCAATAAGGAAAGTCGAGCGTTGGTCTGATGTCCGCCATATTCCCTTTCTATAGATTGATCCACCCTCAACCTATGGTCCGAGAAAGAAAACTGACTTCCCAAACTTTGCTCTTTTTCAGTAGGCAAAATCCATCCATTTTTCAATTGCACGTTCCAACGGTCTTGTTGGTTATTGATTTGAATAGGATGGATCACATCCCACCTTGCATTTCCCGACTGATTTTGATAGTTCAAGTATTGCACATTGTAATCTCCCCTGAATCCATTTTCCTTTTCGATGGACATTTGAGCTCTGCCGTTGTATTCATTACCAACAGGATTATCCAAAAATCCATCTTTATTCATATCAAACTCGCCTTTATTCATCGCAGCATGGGTGTACAACTGCCAATGAATATCATGAGAGATTTCATGCCTTGAAACAGTGTTGATTTCGTATCGGCCTTGATTGCCTGCGTATGCATTCAGAAAAACCTTTTCTTTCATTTCTTCCCCTTTGTGCGCGATGTTAATTTGACCTGCCATGCTTTCATAACCTGGTAAAATACTTCCAGCGCCCTTTGAAATGCTGATCTCTTTGATCCAAGGACCTGGCACCCAAGACAAGCCATACACCGTGCTTAGTCCTCGAAAATCAGGAATGTTTTCCGACATCAGCTGAGCATATTTTCCATCCAATCCCAACATTTTAATTTGCCGGGTTCCCGTAACGCCATCGGTGTAAGACCCATCCACGCTGGCATTAGTTTCAAAGCTTTCGGACAAATTACAACAGGCCGCCTTGCACAGTTCTTTCTCCGTTATTGTCTGAAACTTGTGAGGATCTTTGCCATGAATATGGAGCGATTCTTTGTTTTCCTCAACATTCAATTGCGTTTCGACGTTGGCCTTTAAATCAATTACCATATCATTGAAACCCTCAACGATACGCACTGAATTTACATAGCCCACAAATTGCACAACCAAAGTATCTGTAGATGGAATTCTACCCAAACTAAATTGACCATTTACATCGGTCAATGTTCCGGCCCTACTGTTCTTCCAAATTACAACGGCTCCAACCAAAGGATCATGAGTCTCTTCATCACGCACTATTCCTTTGACGGTTTGTGCAAAGGAGAAGCTACTCCATAACAAGAGTAGCATCACAAATAATTGGCGACACATGATCAGTGATTATCTAATGACCTGTACTTGCAGCAACCATGAACTTTTTCATATTGTTCCTTCGATGCTGAAGATTTCTCCGTGTCATAACCCACCTCATTGATTCGACGGTGCAATTCATCCAACGAAATTTTCTTAGGACGATATATGACTTTGACTTGATGCGTCTCCAAATTATAATCCGCTGCGATCACCCCTTTGACATCCAAGGCGTTTTCTATGGTTTTCTCACACATACCGCAAACACCGGCTACCCAGAAAGAAACTTCTTCGGCTTTATTTTGCGCAAATGCTCCTGCGCTGATTAACATCGCCAAAGCGATGACTATTATTTTATTATTCATTTTATTAATTTTTAATGTACCACTTCATTCAATAGATCAATCCATGAAGTACATCAAAAATTTTGAGAGACCGAAACTTGATAAATCGTTTTAATAAGGGAGGAGGATTCTCTGTTTTATTCACTCCCAAAAAACGTAAACTTGAAGAAAGAGCATTAATGGGCGACAAATATATTTTCTCTACTTGCTCGGCAAAAAAAGTCAATTGAAAATAAGAAGGGAGTTGATTTGCGCTCAGGTGAAAGGATACAATTTGTTCGTTACAGCAATCAAAATGAACATTGTGTTGATGATCATGCTCTTGGTCACAACACGCTGCTGGAGGAAACATCCATTGCTCTACTACTCCGCAACAACACCCATGAATGTAGAGGGTGGGGGCCAACGAAAAAAAGCCATACCAACCCAATATTATCCACAAAAACGTGCGCTTCATCTCACAAAAATAAGAAAAAATGGGCGCAAGGCCCATTTTTAACTAAGTTTCACAAGATAACCGACGAGCGAGTGCACCCAGTATGCTAAATCTCAAGAATGGTCTGATGCAATTGCCTACCCTTATCATCCTTTACCTGCAGGAAGTAATTGCCTTGTTCCACTCCTTTTAACTCCGACTCGATTTCCATCGCATACTCCCCAGGCACGATGTTATCAAAATGCTTCAGGTATTGTATGACCTTACCGTTGCGATCTGTGATGACTACATCTACTGACATATCGGTCTTGGCAGTGTAATTAATCGACGCATTGATTTTTTCCGGAATACCTGTAAACATATATTGACTATCCTCTGAAGGCGCCTTATAAGCCACACTGTAATTGGGTTTATTGATTTTTAAGGTCTTCGAAACAATGTCTACAAATTTTCTGCTATTCTCATCATTGGCGTAAATAGAGCTCAATTGATGCCCGTTGGTGAACATCCAAACCAAACTTTGCATTTGACCATGGTCGTCTAGATGCAAGGCTTGCAATTCTGTAAAAATCTTCACCATTTCCTCTGGACCCATCCGCGTCTTCACAAAACCCTCAAAACCTTCAGGAGAGCCGGCAGCAGAGGCATTTCCGCAATAACCCGGGATCTGAAACTCTTTCGTTTCGTTTGGACCCACTGCCAATACCTTGGATCGTGCACATACAACAGGTTGATAGTTTTGATCCGAATCGAAGATTCGTCCATTCTCCAAATCCACCAATAATGAGTCCTTGGAGTGATTCTTTAATTTCAATGCCAACTTAGTCTCTCCTAGACGATGCACCTTAGAAGTAAAGGAAACCAATTTCTTCTTCAAGCCTTCGCCAAATCGAACTCTTTTAGATTGTCCAAACATCCCCGTCGCTAACACCATCAGCACGGAGAACACCAGCATTTTAGTCTTCATTTTTTTGTTTTTTGGGGTTTAACTTGTTTTCTGCAGTTAGCGTTTTGTGCGCTAAGTCGACGGTCCAAATGCCTTTTTCTAATTCAGCATTGGTCAATTCATCTAGTCTTTCTAAGGGGCAGCCTTCTATTTCGATTCTTTTTCCTTTTTTATCCAAGAATACGGCATTGACGACGGCGGTAGTAGGAGGTAAATCTAACGGAATCTTAAACTTCTTAACGTTCAGCGCCTGGTTGTACTTATATACAAATTGCAATGTGGGGTCTTCTAACTCAAAGCTTTTTAAACGATAATTCTCTGGGAATTGGACCATCACATTTCTGCGATGCTCCATGGCCACAAACAGTCCATAAATACCTCCTTCTGTTAACTCCACAAAATCAAACTCTTGCTGATTCATGCAGTACTTCTTCACCTTGGTTCCTTTTACCGTTTTCCATGCCTTGAAAACGGGATCCCATTCACAAACCAAAAGATCTTTTACATGCTCGCCTCGCTGATGAGGGAGGTGTACTTCCACTTTCTTTTTTTGCTGAAGCGGATCATCCCACTTCAACTCAAAAGCCTGCATGCATTTCATAACATAACCATCTGCATGTTGCGTATTGTATTCTTCGCGTAGACGTTGAAATTTAATCAACTCCACTTTTGCTTGTCCAAAGCTTACTTGGCAGAGAACCATCCAGGTGGCCACCAACAAAACCCATTTTCTTGTTTTCATTGTAATTGCTATTTATTGATTTACACCCACAACTTGTTCTTCTTGCGCTCTTTTTCGCTCCTCCCATTTTTCTGCTACATCACTCACAATTCGGTACCAACTGCTCTGTAAACGGATCAATTCACCAATCGCGATTTTCTCCTCTTTTCGCACATTATTTACATCCTTTGTCACAAACACAACGTAGGTGTCTTCTGGATAATCCACCGTGGGAAGGCAAACGAATCTTCTATTATCCATTACCAATGCGGGTCCCACAAAATCACCACGAGGATCCTCAAGGGTAGCAGATAGAATAGCACACTTTTCTTTATAATAAAAAACATTGGCTTTTTTCATTTTTCTGATGGAGGCCACCGCATATGTTCCCCCCTCCTTGATATGAAACTGTAAAAAACTCGATTTTCCAGATTTCATTTGTTTAACCTCCTCCATCGCATACTTTATCCATTCGCCTGTTCTTTCGGATAAAACAAACAAGAAAAGAGGATCCCTTGATTTTGATTCATCGTTTAACACCGTAACATTCCAAGGGGTTCTGATTAACGCTCCCACAGGAAGTTGAATATCAAAAACGCTATTGATATTCAAAAAATCACCATCAGAAGATGTTGTTGTGATTTTCCCTTTCAATTCCTCGGTAGGATCGAGGAAATGCTTGAAACGTGATTCTGCATATATTTTCAAGTCCTCTAATAAACATTGCACTCTCCAGCCTTCTTCATTCACCAAAATAGAATCCACTGGTGTTTTTACACCCACCAAGGCAGCGTCGTCTTTAAAGTAAATGACTACATCAGCTCCGATTCCCATTGGAATAAACGGATAAACTTTTTCAGAAAGAATTTCAATGTGTTCTTGTCTCAACAAGTCAAAAAACCATTGTTTACGTTGCGCTCCCAATGCGCCAGAAAACATATCGGGTTTATGACAAACACATACATCTTTTGATTTATACATTGCACTCACTCCGCTATAAAAATTCCCTAAAGACGCCTCCTCAAATGTCATTTTCTCTCTTTCAAACTTTAACTCGGTTGCTCTCTTCGATTGCAAACTTCTCAAGGTAGCGTAATCACTTTGTGCGATGATCGGCAATTGGACAAGGCTCAGCCAGATAACAATGAATCTTTTCATGGTTTTAAATTTTAGATTAATAATGGGAACTGGAATAAGGAGGAAACGGATGTCAATTATATTCGAAAGTCCAGCGATTGAGAACTCCCCAATTTGGAGGATTTTTTCGATTGATATGTGAACTTGTTTTGCATGATTTCTGACTTCCTTAACTCTATAACGAAGTCTTTTTTAATTTATTTTATCATTCCACATTTTTTTTTCTTCTTCGTGCATGGTCACATTATATTTATCGAATGAAAAGCAAGATTATTGGAATTGCCGGTGGAAGTGGAGCAGGAAAAACAACATTTTTAAAATCGTTGTTTTCTGCATTTACCGAAGAGCAGCTCACCATTGTCTCACAAGATAATTATTACAAAACCAAAGATCTGCAAGAGGCGGATGAAAATGGAGTGATCAATTTTGACTTGCCCACAGCGATTGATGAAGCGCATTTTGTGCAAGATATGGAAGCCCTGGCGGCGGGAGAATCTATTACCAAACTAGAATACAATTTTAATAACCCCGCTTGGGAGCCGCAGTCCATTGTTGTACACCCCGCTCCCGTGATTGTAATGGAAGGACTTTTTGTGTTTCATTATGCCGCCATCCGTTCACAGTTGTGCTACAAAGTATTTTTGGATGCCCATCACGAAACCCGTTTGCAAAGGAGATTACAGCGCGATGAGATAGAAAGAGGTTATCCGGCGCATGAGGTGATCTACCAGTGGAACCAGCATGTTCGTCCTGCTGAGCTGGCCTATTTAGAACCCTACCGAAATGAGTGTGATTTGATTGTCATGAATGATGAACACTTCGAGGACGGATTAGGCACCTTGGTAAATTATATTCAAAAATTATTACAACATTGAACCTACTCCAGTTTGAGTTGTTCAATAGAAAAAAAAAGTATGAAAACCATTTTCACATTGGGACCATGTTCCACCTGTCAGCGCATATTGAAAGATTTGGGCAATGCCACGAAAGGCTATGCGATACAAGATATCAAGACAGAAAAGATCACAGCGAAGCAATTGGATGAGATGAAAAAATTAGCGGGAAGCTATGAGGCCTTGTTTAGTCGTGTAGCGATGAAATATCGTTCGATGGGATTGAATGAGATGGAGTTGACAGAAAAAGATTATCGCAAATACATTTTGGAGGAATACACCTTTCTAAAGCGACCCGTGGTAGTAAATGAAGAT
>CAZJCQ010000067.1:0-11757 GCA_964544665.1 uncultured Chryseobacterium sp.
ATTTTTTCTCCATTTTGTCCTTTTTTTTTTGTAAACCTATTTTAGGACGAGACAGTCCCACGAGCAAAGCGAGTGTGTCCCTTTGTCCCGCTCGGCTCCGCCGAGCTTGTCCCACGAACGAAGTGAGTCTGTACCGCTCACACAGTGAGTGAGCCCCTACCCAACCTCTCCACTCACCCCTGCTCCAAATAACGCAAAATCATATTTTACAGGATCACTCGGATCCATTGAACGAAGGGCAGCATCTAACTCCGCTACCGCAGTCCAATCATTTTGCTTGCGCGCCAGCAATCCTAATGATCGCGCCACATTTCCTGAATGAACATCCAACGGAATCGATAATTTTGACATCGGAATGTTGTCCCAAATACCAAAATCAACTCCTCCCTCATCCCTTCGTACCATCCACCTTAAATACATGTTGATTCGCTTTGCCGCCGATCCCGCTATTGGATTAGCAATGTGCTTTTCGAAATGTGGACGATGCCCATGACTCAATATCATACGACGAAATTCACTGATGCCCTGCAAGGCCTCTCCCTTCTCAAACCCCTTGACAAACAAGGCCTCTAATGTTCGATGTGATCGGTAGATTTCACGCAGAGCCTGCAATAAATCCATCATATCCTCTCCTTGAAAAGTTCGATAAATTTGAGTTTTCATAACACGCTGCTCTTGAGCACTACTGTTCATGACAAAATCAAATGGGGCATCATCCATGCTCCTCATCCAGTCCCGAGCCGTCTTTATGATGGCTTTTCGAGTACCCCAAGATATCAAAGCAGTCATTAAGCCGCTGATCTCAATGTCCTCTCGACGTGTATATCGATGAGGTATGCAAATAGGATCATCCGGAATGAAACTAACATTGCCATATTGTACAACCCAACTTTCTAATAAGCGTTTTGTTTTTAAAGACAATTTTCTCACTTTCTATTTACCTCCAGTAAACGCATAGGAAACCAGATTAGCTCCCATTCTCAAGGCGTTCAATCGATTTTGCTCGCTATCATTATGCACAGCTGCATCCTCCCAACCGTCACCCAAATCACATTCTACATCATAAAAACATATCAGTCTTCCTTCCCATATTAATCCCAAACCTTTGGGTGGTTTATTGTCATGTTCATGAATTTTTGGCAATCCATTTTTAAATTCAAATGGCCCATGGTAAATCGGGTGATCATACGGAATCTCTATCCAATCTAATTCGGGAAAAACCTTTTTCATTTCTTTTCTTACAAATGAATCCATTCCATAGTTATCCGAGATATGCAAAAAGCCTCCCGCCATCAAATACAATCGCAAATTCTGCACGTCGTCTGAAGAAAAAACCACATTCCCATGGCCCGTCATATGAACAAAAGGATAATCAAACAATTCACTACTGCCAACTTCAACGGCGGGCGTATTCTCATCCACCTTTGTTTTCAAGTTGGTATTAATAAATTTCACCAGATTGGGCAACGCAGTTGGATTGGCATACCAATCTCCTCCACCTTTATACTTAAGCACGGCTATTCGATAAGATCCCGGTAATGGATCTTCAGCTATTGCTGCGGACTGCAACCACCATGCACTTAATAATATCCAAAAAATTCGCTTTTGCATCGGACCAATTTACGACATTCTTTCTTCCACTTCTTTGCACCACAATTCTATCCATCGAAATCCGTCAGGTGTCATGATCGACTCAGGATGAAACTGAACTCCAAACCAACCAAGATCCCTGTTCTCCACCACCATGATTTCATTATTCACATCTGTCGCCGTTACCTGTAGATGTGGGGGAATGCGCTGCTCATCTGCTACCCAAGAATGGTAATGCGCAATGGTTTGCGGATAGGTTAATGAAGACCACAACGAAGAAGTTGCGATCTCCTTTATCTCTCCCTCCACACCATGCATTGGCGCCGCTAATTGTTTTAATCCCCCTCCCTGGCTCTGCACCATTGCTTGTAATCCAAGGCATACGCCCAACAGGGGCTTCCCCATTTCCCTCCATTGAATCAACCAACTCATTAGTTTATTCGACTCATCGGGTAACCCAGGACCCGGTGACACCACACAGGCGTCATAAAGCACCCAAGAGGGCGTCTCCCCGTCGTTCAACACCACATCGACTTGCGCTCCCCATTTTTCGAAATAATGAACCAAGTTATAAGTGAAAGAATCGTAGTTGTCTATTAAAATTATTCGCATCTTGCCAACTCAAATACAAAACTACGATGAAAAAGATCGCTATCCATACACCCGGCGCACCCAAACCCATTGCGCCATACAGTCCTGCCATTCAAATCGGTGATTTATTGTTTATCAGTGGTCAAATCGCCATGGATCCGTTGACACAAGTATACGACCCCTCTCTTTCCGTGGATGAAGAAACCAAAATGGTCATGAATAACATCTCAGCATTGTTAGCAGCTGCTCAATTGGACTGGAATCATGTGGTAAAAGCTACCATTTTCTTAAAGAACATGGCCGATTACTCCACTGTCAACGAAGTTTATGGTGCTTATGTTGGAGATATTCCTCCTGCAAGAGAAGCGGTTCAGGTTGTTCAGCTCCCCAGAGATTGCAAAGTTGAAATTTCTGTCATCGCTCATCGATAAAGATCGCAATACGCCGCACGAAATCCTTTTTTTGATGCTCTCGTTTACACCTATGAAAAATAAAACCATATAAGAGAAGGATTGAATGGACTTTTTGCTCGACGTGAATGATAAAAACTCCGTGAATTAAACATTTTTCTGCATCTTTACGTCATGATCTTTCAAAAAATAGGACACTACTTAAACCCCACCACTTGGTTTAAAAAGGGAACAGCGGACACGAATTTAAAATTCATGCATGGCATCAATAGGATTTCACTATTGCTGTTTCTCTTCGCGTTAGGGGTAATGATTTGGCGTTGGTCTCAACGCTAATCAACAGAACTACAAACTTATTTCCTGGCCCTCTGAGTCAAAGTAATGCGCTTCCAATAGTTCATTGGAAGAAGATGCATCCAGTTGTATTTTAATACCAAATTTACTTTGCCAATTCTTTTTGATATTACTCCACCATCCTTTTGTCACGTAGGCATGTACCATTGGATGAACCACCATGGTAATCTGACGATGTTTTAATTCGGTTGAAATAATGCGTAGTTGATTTTCTAACTGATCCGTAAATAAAACGGAAGCTTCTACCACTCCCTTACCATGACAACTCGGACACTTCTCTGTTGTTTTAACCTGAGTAACCGGTTTAACACGCTCTCTGGTAATCTCAACCACTCCAAAACGACTTGGAGCCAACACATTGTGCTTGGCCTTATCCGTTTTCATGGCATTCTTGAGCTCTTCGTGTAATTTCTTTTGGTTCTCCTTATTTTGCATGTCAATGAAGTCGATGCAAATAATTCCTCCCATATCCCTTAATCTCAAAAGGCGCGCGATTTCTCTTGCGCATTCCAGATTCGTCTGTAACGCATTCTCTTCCTGGTCTTTAACCGAGGCCTGTTTTCTGTTGCCGCTATTAACATCAATCACATGCATGGCCTCCGTGTGCTCAACGATTAGGTAAGAACCACTCTTTAAATTAACTTGCTTGGCAAAAGAGGATTTGATCTGGCGATGAACATTAAAGGCATCGAATAAATCATCAATTTTATGCTCTTTGACAATGCCTTCTAGCTCTGGAGCACTGGAATGCAAAAATTTTCTTACGGTAGCCGCTAGTTTAACGTCATTCACGTGAATATTAGAAAATTGATCACTCAAAATATCACGCAAAATGGAAGAAGTCTTATCTAGTTCTCCTAATATTTTTTGCGGTGCTTTGGCCTGAGGAAGCGCCTTAACCGTCTGGTTCCATCTGCTCATCAAGTCTTGAAGATCTTGATCTAACTCCGATACAGTGGTGTGTTCCGCTTGGGTCCGTATGATCACCCCCATATTGGCAGGACGAATGCTCTGAATCAACTTGCGCAAACGATCCCTTTCTTTATCATCTTCAATTCTCGAGGACAATGAAATCTTATTTGAAAAAGGCACAAGTACAAGATATCTACCTGCTAAGGTAATTTCACAGGTAATCCGAGGACCCTTGTTGGAGATCGGTTCCTTGGCCACCTGAACCAAGATGGGATTGGATTGTCCAACTTGATCTTTTATTTTACCGTCCTTTGGTATATCCGGTAACATTTTTAAGCCGTTCAAGTCAGCGCTTCGCTGGGTGCCGGTCATGACGCTGCGCACGTACTGCAGGGTGGTAGTAAAATGAGGGCCTAGATCGAGATAATGCAAGAATGCATCTCGTTCATGCCCCACCTCTACAAAAGCAGCATTAAGGTGAGGGACCAATTTCCTGACCTTACCCAAATAGATATCACCTACTGCGTAATTTCGGTTGGAATCTTCTTGATGTAATTCAACCAACTGCCGATCGTGCAGCACAGCAATCTCAACCCCTTTTGGAGTGCGATTAATGACTAATTCAACGTTCACAATAGCATAGTAATGCAGAGGGAATAACTCCACTCTGCAGTGATCTATTTAATGTACACTAATCGAAACGACTAGCGAACTTTCTTTTTGTGACGATTTTTTCTCAAACGCTTTTTACGCTTGTGCGTCGCCATCTTGTGACGTTTTCTTTTTTTACCGCAAGGCATGATTTTATGATTTAATTAATATATTATTTCTTTTCTATTCTTTCTATCATCTCCTTCACTCGCACGGTAACCACCGTGTCTTCCGTATGTCTTAACAGCTGACGATAGTAATCAACTGCCTTTTTATTATCTCCTAAACGTTCTGCAGACTGGCCTGCAAACAACAAAGCATAATTGCTTGTTGAGTCCAAAACCGCCGCCTTCTCATAATATTCTAAAGCCTTATCTAACTGATTCATGGCTTGATAAACTCCTCCCAAATCAATGTAAGCTCCTAAGTAATTCGGCTCGAGCTGGATTACTTTGTTAAAACGCTGAATTGCCTTGTCTAACTGACCTGATTTGACTGCAAAAACACCCAATTGGTAGTGCGCATCTACATTCGTAGAATCCTGAGCCACCATGTCCCTCAACATGGTAATACCGGCCATCGGATTAGGACCATTTACTAATTCAATGGCCTGTTCGATTTTGGTCTTTTCTACAGGGCCGGAGTCCCCCATTGCTGACTTGGCCTCAGAACCCCAAGGCTGTCTAGGTAATAATAAAAAAAGAACGATGAGACCCAAACCGATTCCCACTAAAACAATCGGTTTGTATTCCCCTTTAAACATTTTCCACTTTCACTTTTTCCTTCACTGCATCCATAAACTCCTTAGCGGGTTTAAAGGTTGGTATACAATGAGCAGGAATGGTTACTGTCGTCTTCGCTAAAATATTTCTACCCAACTTCTCGGCTCTTTTCTTTACCACAAAGCTTCCAAACCCTCGCAAATAAACATTCTCTCCTTTCTCCATTGAGTTTTTAAGGGTAGTCATAAAGCCCTCTACGATCGCCAAAACGTCATTTTTATCTATTCCAGTTTTGTTCGAAATCTCTGTCACTATATCAGCCTTCGTCA
This sequence comes from uncultured Chryseobacterium sp., assembly GCA_964544665.1. Lineage (GTDB taxonomy): Bacteria > Bacteroidota > Bacteroidia > Flavobacteriales_D > Sanyastnellaceae > CAMCTV01. The sequence continues at coordinate 5,560 of CAZJCQ010000067.1, forward strand.
TAATTTTATTTCTTTAAACGCGTGAATATCAATTTTTTCAAGGGCCGCAAATATACGTATTGTTTACCAATTTTCAATGCACATTTGCAAAAGAGATGAATTCTTCCCTTTTTAACAGTTTTCTAAATGGCGTTTTGCCCTGGTATCGGGCTCATCAACGGGATTTACCTTGGAGACAAACACAGGATCCCTACCCTATTTGGCTTTCTGAAATTATTCTTCAACAAACTCGCGTGCAACAAGGACTTCCTTATTTTCATCAATTCCTGTCCAAATTCCCAACCATCACCGATCTTGCGGATGCCTCGGAGGATGATATTTTCAGTTTATGGCAAGGGCTCGGTTACTATTCACGCGCCAGAAACTTACACAAAACTGCCCAAATTGTGCGGGACGAGTTTCATGGGAAATTCCCTTCTACCTTCCAAGAAATCATTGCCTTACCCGGCATCGGACCGTACACAGCAGCGGCGATCTCAAGTTTCGCTTTTGAAATTCCAAAAGCGGCTGTAGATGGCAATGTACTGCGCTGGACCAGTCGTTTTTGGGGATATGAAGATCCTATCGATCTTCCGAAAACGCGAAATTTTGTGCAACAGGAGCTCGATCATTGGATTGCAAACTGTTCCCCTAACGAATTCAATCAAGCATCGATGGAATTCGGGGCCCTGATCTGTTCTCCTGTCCCAAAATGCGAGATTTGTCCGATTCAGGATGCGTGCATGGCACTTAGAGCCAATAAAACTCAATCCCTCCCCATTAAATCGAAAAAAACAAAGATTGAAGAAAAACAATTGTACGCTTTCTATTTCCATGACCACAAAAAACATTTCGCACTTGAGCGTCGAAATTCAAAAGGAATTTGGGGAAATCTGTACACATTTCCTATGTTCATGAGCGATCTGCCATTGAACGAGGTAGAAATCACCCATTGGTTGGCGGAGAAGGGCTACCCTAACCATCAAAAAATATCACTTCAAAAGGTCTATCGAACCACCCACATCTTGACCCACCGGAAACTACACGTGCATATCTTTTCTATTTTATTGAAAAATATGCCTGAAAATTCTGCTATTTTTGAGCGTTGGATTTCAGCAGAAGAAGCGGCAAAATTGGGAGTCCCAAAGGTGTTCGAGAATTATTTAAAGACCCTTTTTTCTCAATATGCAGACCTTATATGAAACTTGCTTTGCCAAGGATCTCGCCAATAGTTTTGCTGAAATTTTAAAATAAAAATTATGTCAGGTACAGTAAACAAAGTGATCCTAATCGGTAATATCGGTAAAGATCCAGAATTAAAATCGTTTGAAAACGGCGGTAAAATCCTTAGTTTTTCTCTTGCAACCCAAGAGTCTTGGAAGGATGCTAAAACCAACGAAAAAGTAACACAAACAGATTGGCACAATGTCGTCATTAGAAGAGCCTCTCTTGCTGAATTGGGGGACCAATACCTCAAAAAAGGAATGAAGGTATATGTAGAAGGAAAAATCCGGAATCGCAGCTATCAAGTGAACGGAGAAACGAAATACATTACTGAGATTTTCGCAGATGAATTCACCATGCTCTCTCCAAAATCTACCGATGCTGCTCATCAACCTATGGCATTGAATGAACCAGCTGTTGCGCTGTCCAGTCCATCCAACATGGATGATAAAGACGACACGTTACCTTTCTAAAATTTTATAAAATTGGAAGAACCTATTTTATTCAATTTCATTTTTCTTCAAATGAACAGCACCCTCAGTATTCTGTGGGTGTTGTTGCTTTTATTTTGTTCAGCCGCCGTTTCTAGTAGCGAAGTAGCCCTATTCTCCTTTAGCCCGGAACAACGAAAAAAAATAGACGAAGCAGAAGAGAAAAGTCCATTGTACTCGATTAGAAAATTAACCACACTCCCCAACAAAGAGGCCGCAACGCGTTCTTTATTGGCGACTATTTTAATTGTCAATAATGCAGTCAATATTGCCATAGTCATTATTTCTACTGAACTCATGGAGACTTGGTTTCCTGTCGAGCAATTTACACCCCTCACCGCGCTATTGATTCATGTTGTTTTGGTCACATTGGTAATTGTGATGTTTGGGGAGGTCATTCCTAAAATATATGCGACCACCAATAATTTAAAGGTGGCTACTTGGATGGCTCGACCCCTTATTACCCTGGAGATATTGACTCGACCCATCAGTTGGTTTTTGATCAAAGCAGGAAATATTCTTCAGAAAAGAGTAAAAGGAAAGCTAAACACGATCAGTATCGATGAGCTTGGTCATGCCTTAGAGCTTACACAAAACGAAATGCGTTCGGTGGAGGAAAGAAGAATTTTGGAAGGAATCGTCAGCTTTGGAGAAAAAGATGTAAGCCAAATCATGACACCCCGGACTGATTTAGCCATGCTCAATGTCCATGACTCACTTCCCTCCATTATCGATCAAATTAAAAAGGGGGGTTATTCCAGATGGCTTGTTTTTGAAAATGAAATAGACCAAATAAAAGGTGTATTGCACATCAAAGATTTAATCCCTTACATCCATGAAAGCAGCTGGGATTGGACTTCGCTGATCCTGCCGGCCAAATTTGTTCCGGAAAATAAAAAAATTGATGACCTTTTGGTTGAATTCAAAACAGACCGGAAACACATTGCCATCGTGGTGGATGAATATGGCGGCGTCTCTGGTGTAGTGACACTTGAGGATGTTATTGAAGAAATTATTGGTGATATCCATGACGAATTTGATGATGATGAACTCAAATACTCCGTGATTGACGATTACACCTTTTTATTTGAGGGTAAGATTTCATTAATTGATTTTTATCGCGTAGTGAAAATTGATGAAACCCCTTTCGAAGCAGCAAAAGGAGATAGCTCAACACTCGGTGGCTGGATCACTGAGATTTTAGGGCGTGTTCCCGGCAAAGGGGAAACCCACCGCATTTTGGAACATACTTTTACCATCGAAGCCGGAACCAATCGTAAAATTGACCGAATTAAAGTTCAAATCCATCATTCATGAAAAAGATTTTAACGATTGCCACATTATTGACCATTATAACCGCTTTGTTTCTGTGGAACTTGATAGGAGAGGAAAAAGTAAGCATTCCAAAACCTAAAGGATACTTTAGAATTGATTTACCCGAAGTTCATTACAGAGAATACACCGCCAGCTGCCCATTTAGCATTCCTATTTCAGATTTCGCAACCATTGAGCTGTTCGACAAAACCGTGCAACAAGATTCCTGTCGCTTCAATATATTTTACCCCAAACTGAAAGCCCGTATTCATTGTACTTACCTACCTATTAGTGGGAATGTGAACAACTTAGTAGGGGATGCTTATGGATTTGCCGCAAAACATGAAATGAAAGCCAGCGCGATTGATCGTGTTTGGATAGAATATCCAGAAAAAAATGTGTTTGGCATACAATACAACATCGAAGGAGATGCGGCCTCGCCTATTCAGTTTTTTTTAACCGATTCAACTGCTCATTTCTTCCGAGGGGCTCTTTATTTCGAGTGTCATCCTAACCCTGATTCTATTGCCCCCGTATTGTCTTTTATCCAGAAAGACATTGATCAAATCACCAAAGGAATTGTCTGGCGTTAACCTAATCAACCACAAGGCGAAAACGCATTTCTCCGCATCGAAGTAAATAGTTTCCCGGACTCAATCCCTGCAAAAGAATGGTAAAGCCTCCCTTGCTTACCCTCCCCATCATGACTTGCACACCAATAGCATCATACAACATCCAATCATCCCCCGTTAGGCCTCCAATTATGTTTACATAATTTCGGGCCGGTTGAGGAAAAATAACAAGGTCATTGTGCCGCTCTGAAATTCCCACTCCGTCTTGCCCATCGCAATTCTCATCCACACCATTGCCCATAACATCCATTGCGTCAGGATTGATGGTTAGATCTAAATCATCACAATCCAAACCCACCAATACATATCCATTGACAAACTCACAGGAAACAATCGATTGAGCTGGATTTCCATAACCATCCTGATCTAAATCTTGATAATAAATGGTAGAATCCTGTATGCCTATTGAATTATCATTACAATCAAGGTTATTACTCACCCCACAAGGTTCCATCACATCAGAACCAAAGCCATCACCATCAGCGTCTATGTAGGTAATTAAATTATCGTCACAATCATCCATGTTTTCCACAAAACCCATGGGCAACACACAATCATAGGCAACGAAATTGGCATCGCCATAGCCATCTCCATCCGAATCCTGGTAGTAATTATTTAAGACAAACTCATCTATTTCGCCCCCATTACAGTTATCATCTATATAATTACAAATCTCTACAGCCGCCGGATTTACCAATGCATTGGTATCGTCGCAGTCCAAATCGTTTTGAACATATGCGCTGATGACCGCGTTGCAGTCAGCGGTAATAAAAACGTTCGGGTCACCATATCCATCTCCATCCAAATCTGAATAAAACAAACAGTTTTGACCAAACAAGCCATTGGCTAACCATAAAAAGCAGCATAAAACAAGGTATTTCATTGGACTAAATTATGCCTTTCAGCGATATTCCTCATAAAGAATTTGTAGGTAAAATGAAATTTCGCTATCTTTGCCCCCGTATTGATGAATGAGTAAGAGGGGTGTTAGCCCCTTTTTATTTTATATGATTACAAAAGACGAAATAGAAAAAATAGTATTGACAGCCACCGAAGGCTCCGATTTGTTCATCGTAGACATTAACGTGAATCCAGGTAATGCGATAGAAGTGTTACTGGATAAAGATTCAGGTCTGACGATTGATGATTGTAAAAAAATCAGTCGCGCCATTGAAGGATCCTACGATCGAGAAGTTGAAGACTTTTCACTAGAAGTTTCTTCTCCTGGAGTTGGAAAACCACTGAAGGTTAAAAGACAATACTTAAAAAATGTAGGAAGAACCGCCGTGATACTTACCCAGAATGGCGAAAAATTAGAAGGGATACTTTCTGCAGCAGATGAAGAAAAGGTTACCGTAAGTTTTAAAAAGAAGGAAACAGTTCCAGGAAAGAAAACAAAACAATGGGTGGATTATGAAAAGACCCTTCCCTATTCTGAAATAAAAGAAACCAAAATAACGATTAGCTTTAAATAATAATTACAACTATGAAAGGCGTAAACCTTTTAGAATCATTCGGAGAATTCAAGGAATTCAAGAACATCGATCGCGAAACGGTCACCAATATTTTAGGTGATGTATTCCGTAATATGATCCTTAAACGTTGGGGTGCTGACGATGGATTTGACATCATCATTAATGCCGAGCGTGGTGATTTAGAAATTTGGAGAACCCGTGAGGTTGTTCCCGATGGTGAATTGGACGACGAGGTAGCGCAAATCGAGGTTACCATGGCCCGCCAAGTAGTTCCTGATTTGGAGGTGGGTGAAGAATTAATCGAAGAAATTCGAATTGAAGATTTTGGAAGAAGAAATGTTTTGGCCATGCGTCAAAACCTAACATCTCGAATCATTGAGATGGAAAAAGATCATATCTATCAAAAATACCGCGAACGTGTTGGTGAAATTATCTCCGGTGAAGTTTATCAAGTTTGGAAAAAGGAGATTTTAGTTTTAGATGACGAAAACAACGAGTTGATTTTGCCAAAAGACCAACAAATTCCTGCAGATTTTTACAAAAAAGGAGATACCCTAAGAGCGGTTGTTTCTAAAGTAGAAATGAGAGGCAATAATCCGCAAATTATTTTGAGCAGAACGGCTCCTGAATTCTTAGAGAAATTATTCGAGCAAGAAGTTCCAGAGGTTTTTGACGGACTCATTACCATTAAAAATATTGTAAGAGAGCCTGGTGAAAGAGCAAAAGTAGCCGTAGAAAGTTATGATGATCGTATCGATCCAGTAGGCGCTTGCGTGGGGATGAAAGGTTCAAGAATACATAGTATCGTGCGTGAATTACGTAATGAAAATATCGACGTCATTCAATATACCACCAATGAACAATTATTGATTAGCCGGGCGTTAGCACCAGCTAAAGTTAGTTCGATAACATTGGATAAAGACAACAAAAAAGCCGATGTATTCTTAAAGTCTGACCAAGTTTCATTGGCCATTGGAAAAGGTGGACATAATATCCGACTTGCAGGTAGATTGTGTGGATATGAAATCGATGTATATCGTGAAACAGAAACCGATATTGATGATGTGGATTTGGAAGAATTTG
>CAZJCQ010000068.1:0-10884 GCA_964544665.1 uncultured Chryseobacterium sp.
AAAATGTATTTCCTAATCCTACTCAAGGAAAGTTGGAGGTGAGATACTATCAAGTAGAAGAAGAAATGATTCAAGTAGAAATGTTCGACTTAACGGGCAAGAAGGTATTACAGCAAGCATGGAGCGGTACTGTTGGAAACAATGGTTTCACTTTGGATATGCAAGATTTTTCTGCTGGACATTATGTGTTGGTCGTGAGGGGAGGAAATTCAACAGATTCTATTATCGTTCAAAAGGATTAATTAAATCGTATTTGATGAAGAGGGAGGTGAATACCTCCCTTTTTTTTTAATCCAATCAAAGTTTGCTTAATTTTAACGCAAATTTTTGAGAGTGAAATCTAATCGTTGCTTAGTAGTCTTTGGGTTGTGGTTGTCTCTTTTCAGCGCTTCAGCGCAATCGGGGTGTACAGATTCACTGGCTTGTAATTTTGATTCGCTGGCAATCATTGATGATGGTAGTTGCACTTATCCGATTCCTTATTTTTTGGACGAGGATAATGATGGATTTGGTGTGTCAACCAATAGTCTCTCTCTTTGTCAAATGCAGGTGGGCTATTCTCTTTTATCTGGTGATTGTGGTCCCAATGACTCACTGGTGTTTCCGGGTGCTGCCGAAATATGTAATGCAATGGATGATGATTGTGATGGTTGGATAAATGAAGGTATTCCGTTTTTTCTTTATTATCTGGACATTGATGGGGATGGTTACGGTCAAGGCTTGGCTGACACCTCATGTGCCGAAATCGCCAATGGATTTGCCCCGATGACGGGTGATTGTGACGAAACAAACACATCGCTCAATCCCGGCATTACCGAGGTCTTTAATAACATTGATGATGATTGTAATGGAGTAATAGATGATGTGTATTTGGATACTGATGGAGATGGAATAGAGGATTTATTGGATGATGATGATGATGGTGATGGTTTACTCGATGCTCAGGAAAATGATTATGATGCGGATGGAATTCAAGATGATTGTGATCAAGATGGTGTTCCCAATATCCGAGATAAAGATGAATGTGAAGTCTTTATTCCCGAAGTATTTACGCCCAACGGTGATGGAGTCAATGATGTATTTGAATTGGGTCGATTGCCTTTTCAGGCCGTAGTGAAATTACAGGTCAATAATCGATGGGGCGCTTTGGTGTATGCTAACGATGCGTATCAAAATGATTGGCGAGGAAACAATATTGAAGGTGGAGGATTACCTGCGGGCACTTATCCGATGACGCTTCAGATTAATAATGGGAAAGTATATCAAAAAAATTTGGTGATATGGCGATGAGGAAGTGGATTGTTTGGAATATCATGTTTTGCTTGATGGTGTCCCCATCAATGTTGGCACAGCAGGATCCGGTTTATTCCATGAGTTCCCTTCAGCCGTTATTGGTAAATCCTGCTGCCATTGGTACTAGAAGCAGATCCGAGGCGAGTGTTCAATTTAGAAATCAATGGAGTGGAGCGGCCAATGCTAAGACCGTTTTTGCTCAATACAATGGTTCCTATCACAATGGTCAATTAGCTACTGGGATGTCCTTCTTGAGTGATCGTTATGGTGCATTTAATCGAAGCATGCTGTCGGGAATTCAGTCTTATCAATTGCAAGCTTACGGGTTTAAATTATCGGTTGCGTTAAATGCCAATTTGGAGCAATATACTTTTGGAGTTTCGGATTTGGTGCATAGCATGAATAATGAAGTGGATCAAGCCCTTTTGGTAAGTGGAAAACAAACGATCGTTAATTTTGGAGCGAGCGGATATGCCTTTTCCGATCGTTTTTGGATTGGTTTTGCGATGCCACATTTGGTGAGGCAAAATTTACGCAAAGTGGATGATCCTAATTTTCAACCTGCTTATCAAACGGTAAACACGGTGGTTACAGCTGGCGGTGTAATGAAATTAAATGAGCAGTGGGATTATAAGCCTTACTTTACTATCCAATGGGCGCAAAATGTGGTCCCGCAATTAGAAGTCGGGGCCATTGGTTATTGGAATAAGCGCATTGGAGGAGGACTTTCCTATCGCTTGAATGATGCATTCATTACCATGATAGAATATAAAGTAAATGATGCCTTTCGATTGGGTTATTCCTATGATCGAACGATTTCTTCACTGGGCACCTACGTCGGAGGAGCTCATGAAATCATGCTCCGCTATCATTTCGGAGGATATAATGGTTTACGTTAAAGATTAATATTTTAACAGGCTTTCGAGCTTATCCAATAATCCCTGATTGGCCAAATAATTCCATTCGAGTTGTGCACTAAAAGGAATTGGGGTGTCCAAACTCGCACAGCGCATAACCGGAGCATCTAAATATTGAAAACAATGCTCGTTGATACGTGCGGAAATCTCACCTCCAATACCCCCGGTTAAATTGTCTTCGTGAACGATAAGTGCTTTGCCTGTTTTTCGCACACTTTCAAAAATGGTTTCATAGTCCAAAGGAGCTAGCGTGCGCAAATCGATGAGTTCTATATCTAAGTCCTGTTGCTTGAGTATCTCCAACATCCAATGCACGCCAAGTCCATAGGTTATAACGGTGGCTTTATTTCCTGATTTTAAAATATTGGCTTTACCAAAGGGAAGACTATAATATCCTTCTGGTACATCTTGCTCAATACTTCGGTAGAGCGCTTTGTGTTCGATGAAAATAACAGGATTGGGATCGTCGAATGATCGGCAGAGCAGTCCCTTTGCATCTACGGGAAATGCAGGATACGCTATTTTTAATCCAGGTACATGAAAGAACCAAGCTTCATTGGTTTGACTATGAAAGGGCCCCGCGGCAACACTGGCGCCAGAGGGCAAGCGAACAACGACATCCGCATTTTCATTCCAACGGTAATGAAGCTTCGCTAAATTATTGACAATCTGATTGAAGCCGCAAGTGACAAAATCAGCAAATTGCATCTCCACCATGGCTTTCCATCCTTTGATTGACAAGCCTAAGCCAGCACCTACGATGGCAGATTCACACAAGGGCGTATTGCGAACTCTATCTTTTCCAAATTCACTCACAAATCCTTCTGTCACTTTAAACACGCCACCATATTCCGCGATGTCTTGCCCCATTAATACCAGTTTATCATGGCGCTTCATGCTTTCTCTCATTCCATCGGAAATAGCATCGATGAATCGCATGTTTTTGGAGTTGTCTTTTGGGACAACTGGAGCGTCATTAAATGGTCGAAATAAATCTTGAATTTCTTCCTCGGTATTGGGTGTTATCTCAGGCAGGGCATAAACCACCTTCAAAGCATCATTAATTCTTTTCTTTATGGCTTCTTTGGTTTCTTCTGCTTGCTTTTCGGTGATGATTTTTTCTTTGATCATCCAGTCTTCGAAATTATCGACGGGATCTTTGGCAGTCCATTGGTCGATTAATCCTTCAGGATAATATTTGGTGCCACTGGCTTCCTCATGTCCACGAATTCTAAAGGTCATTAATTCCAAAAGGATCGGCCTGGGATTTTGTCGAATGGAAGTCAAGATTTTTTTGACGGTGCTGTACACTTCCAAAATATTGTTACCATCGATTTGAATGGCATCTTCTGCCGGAATACCATATCCAATGGCCTTATCAATGAATTGCTTGCACCTGAATTGCTCATTGCTAGGAGTGGATAATCCCCATGCATTGTTTTCAATAGCAAATATTACGGGCAATTGCCAAACCGCTGCTACATTGACCGCTTCATGAAAATCGCCTTCACTAGCACCACCATCGCCTGAAAATACGACAGTCCCTTTGGGATTCATCTCTAATTTTTGAGCGAGTGCAATACCATCAGCAATGCCTAATTGAGGACCCAAATGGGAGATCATTCCCACCAAATGATGGGCTTTTGTTCCAAAATGAAAAGAGCGATCTCTCCCTTTGGTAAAGCCACTTTTTTTGCCTTGAAATTGAGCAAAAAGTTGTTCTAAATCTAATTTTCTAGAAGTGAAAACACCCAAATTTCGGTGCATGGGCAATATGAATTCATCTTCTTCTAGCGCCTCTGTTATTCCTACCGAAATAGCCTCTTGACCATAGGAGCTGAACCATTTAGAAATTTTACCCAATCGCAATTGACTGAGCATTTTTTCCTCAATCAATCTTGGCAAAGTGATGGCCTCATACAATCGTAGCAGTTCGCTATCGGTGATGTCTCCTTTAGAAAAGGACAATGCAATTTCTTTTCCCATAATATTGTGGTCTCAAAGATAGGGGAAGCCAGTCATTTTTCCGATTATCTTTGCCCTTTCGGTTGAATAGACTGACATGAACAATATCATAGAAATAATTGTCGCTCCATCGGAGATTGGGGATGCCCAAAGAATACATGAACTGGCTTGTGAGAAGGCAGGTGTAAATCCAACTACATACCAAACGTATGTAATTAAATCAAGTATCGATGCGAGAAAGCGACCCATTTATCGATTGCAGGTTCAATTGCAGCGAGAAGGAAGCGATCCATTGGATTTTCTACCGGTGGAGTATCCCAATTTAGCAAAAAATGCCCCTGCTGTTTGCATCGTAGGGGCTGGTCCAGCCGGACTTTTTGCCGCTTTGAAATTAATTGAAAAAGGAATCCGACCCATCGTGTTGGAGCGAGGTAAGGATGTGAAAGCAAGACGTTTTGATTTGGCTAAATTGACCAAGGAACATTTGGTAAATCCTTCTTCTAATTATTGCTACGGAGAAGGCGGTGCGGGGACCTACTCCGATGGTAAATTGTATACGCGTTCAACAAAAAGAGGCGATGTAAAAGCGATTCTAAGAACACTGGTGCAATTTGGTGCCGATCGAAATATTTTGGTAAACAGTCATCCCCATATCGGAACGAATAAACTTCCGCAGTTGATTGCTAATATGCGGGAGCAAATTATCTCAAGTGGAGGTGAAGTTTTGTTCAACACACAATGGGCGGGTTTTGACATAAAAGACAACCAAATTCATCGGGTCTATTCAGCAGATGGTCGAGAGTGGTTTCCTAAAGCATTGATCTTAGCTACAGGTCATAGTGCCAGAGATGTATTTGAATATTTACATGAACAAAACATTGAGGTGCAATTCAAGTCATTTGCATTGGGAGTTCGTGCGGAACATCCACAATGGTTAATTGATCAACAGCAATATCATTGCGAAATTCGTCCGGATGGTTTGCCTCCCGCCGCTTATGGTTGGGTAGAGCAAGTGGAGGGAAGAGGGGTATATTCTTTTTGTATGTGCCCTGGAGGAATCATCGCGCCATGTGCTACGGCACCAGGGGAGGTGGTGACCAATGGTTGGTCTCCTAGTAAACGAAATAATCCATGGGCTAATTCTGGGATAGTTGTGCCGATTGAATGGGATGATATTACAGCATTTCATGTTCATGGACCCCTCGCTGGTTTACGTTTTCAACAGCAATTGGAGAGAGATTGCTGGAAGGCAGGAGGAGAAACACAACGGGCTCCGGCACAACGGTTAACCGATTTTGTTCAGAATAAAAAAAGTAGAGATTTACCCTCTTGTTCTTACCTACCAGGTGTAGTAAGTGTCAATTTGCATGAGGTGATTCCTTCGTTCATTGCCCAACGATTAAAGAAAGGATTTATTCAAATGGGAAGGAAGATGAAGCATTATCTTCATGAGGAGGCCATTTTGGTAGCGCCCGAATCGAGAACTTCCTCACCAGTGCGAATTCCTCGCGATCCGCAGCAGCTTCGGCATCCTCAGGTAATGAATTTATATCCTTGTGGAGAGGGGGCGGGCTATGCAGGTGGAATAATTTCTGCGGCGATTGATGGAGAGCGGGTGGCGGAATCTGTATATTTGAGCAATGCCTAATATTTCACGTTGGATAGAAGAAGCCACAGAGCAAGTGGCAAGTTTACCTGGGATAGGAAGAAAAACCGCGTTACGATTGGTGCTGCATTTGATTAAAAAATCTCCTGAGGAGGTATCGAGATTTACGCAGTCTATTTTAAATGTAAAAGAGCATATACAAACTTGTCAAGAGTGCCATCAGTTATCCGATGACAGCATTTGTGAGGTGTGTAAAAATCCTGCACGGAATCAGCAGCTCATTTGTGTTGTTCAAGATTTTAGAGATGTTTTGGCCATTGAGCAAACGCATCAATTCAATGGAGTGTACCATGTATTGGGCGGATTGATTTCTCCGATGGATGGAGTTTCTCCCAGTGATTTACATATTCAAACCTTGATAGATCGCGTGGAAAAGAAAGGTGTTCAGGAGGTGTTGTTGGCATTAAATGCAACGATGGAAGGCGAAACGACCTCGTTTTATTTGTACAGAAAATTGTCGCCATTCCAGATAAAAATTAGCAACATTGCAAGAGGAGTAGCTGTTGGAGGAGAATTAGAATATACCGATGAGGTGACCTTGGGTAGAAGTATTTTGAATAGAACTCCGTACGAAATGACTTTAAATCGATAACATGAAATTATCCATTGTCATTGTCAATTACAACGTGAAGCATTTTTTAGAACAATGCTTGTTGTCAGTTGAAAAGGCAATTCATGGAATTTCTACCGAGGTTTTTGTGGTGGATAATGTCTCGGTAGATGGTTCAGTGGAAATGGTTCGAAACAAATTTCCTTGGGTTCAACTGGTCGTAAATCAAGAAAATGTTGGTTTTTCGAAAGCAAATAATCAAGCGATCCGATTGTCAAAAGGGGAATACGTATTGCTCTTGAACCCGGATACTTTAGTGGAAGAAGATACTTTTGAGAAGTGCATTGAATGGATGGACGAGCATACAGATGGGGGAGGATTGGGAGTGAAAATGGTAGATGGAAAAGGTGTTTTTTTACCGGAATCTAAAAGGGGTATTCCATATCCTATGACTTCATTCTACAAGATATCAGGAATTTATAGGTTGTTTCAAAAGTCAAAAAAATTTAATCACTATTATCTTGGACATTTAAATAGTGAAGAGAATCATGAAGTGGAGATATTGTCTGGAGCCTTTATGTTCATGCGAAAAAAGGTATTGGATGAAATAGGATATTTAGATGAAGATTTCTTTATGTATGGCGAGGATATTGATTTGTCCTGGCGCATCATCAAGGGTGGGTATAAAAATTATTACTTATCGGACACACGAATTATTCATTACAAAGGAGAGAGCACTAAGAAGGGTAGTTTGAATTATGTCTATGTGTTTTATCAAGCCATGGTCATATTTGCGAACAAGCATTTTTCTGGTAGTCATGCAAGTGGATATCAATCCTTGATTCGTATAGCCATTTGGATGAGGGCGAGTCTTAGCTTTGGTAAAAGAATTTTTAAATCCTTGGGCTTACCCATCTTAGACTTGGGAATGACGCTGAGCCTTTGGTGGTGGACGAAAGAACAATATACCAGCACCACCGGTATTCAAATACCAACGGAATTGGCCATACCTGGTTTTATTTTTACTGGATTAATATGGTGTTTGATGGGATGGGTGAATGGATTATATGATTTTCCGCTTCGGATCAAGCCCGTCTTTAAAACCATTTTTCGGTCGGCTGTTTTGGTCTTACTCATCTACAGCCTTCTACCAGAGACGCTTCGTTTTTCCCGTCTGTTAATCGGTCTGGGATCGGTATTGGCGTTGATAATTTTTTATATCAATCGCTGGTTGATTCTCACATTGGTCAGAGAAAAAAGAAAATTGAACAAGGTCTTATTGGTGGGTTCTGTGGAGGAGACAGCCCGAATACTTGCCTTGAGAAATGCAGCGGATGCAGCAACCGAGACATTGGGCATTGCTGCATTTTTAAAATTGTTGTCCGACCAGCAAATGAATGATTTCGTTCGGGTAAAGGAATTTGGCGAAGTGGTATTTTGCGCCAAGGATGTGTCAAGTGCCAATATTATTTCAGCCATGGCGCAGCTTTCCAGTGCGAATATTGAGATGAAAATAGCACCTCCCGAAAGTTTATTTATCATTGGTAGCCAACAGATCGAGCAAAAAGGAGATACTGGTTGGATTGATTTAAATAGCATATCGCTCAAGGAAAATAAACGATTGAAACGCCTTTTAGATATAGGAATAGGTTTAACGGGAGTTCTGTTATTTCCAATTTGGATGATCTTCATTAAAAGTCGAAAGGGATGGTTAGGAAGAAGTTTATTATTGATTTTGGGTAAGCGAACAGTGGTGGGATATGAAGGCAGTACATTGGATTTACCTCAATTGCCAGTTGGTTTGATTTCGTGTGTTCCAGATGGAGTGGTGGACAAAGACGTAGTCTTTAAATACAATTCAATGTATGCCAAAGATTACTCCATTCGAACAGATTGGAAGTGGATACTAACAAAATGGCGCGATCTATAGGAATTTTCGCAAGTGACTTTTTTCAAAAGTCCATTCTGGGGTTTCGATCGGGTTGTTCATTTGAGCAGAATACCAGACAGATTTGCCAGGGCTCATCGGATTGTACAAAACCTGCAATTCTTGAGCAGGCATATAGCTTTGAGCGAGCATAAAAACCTTTTCTTTTGTTTTTCGATTTTCTGCCATGTCCACAATAATCACCACATGTCCGGGAGATCCGCCTTGAATGAGAACATCTCCGATTTTCATTTTGCTCCAATCTTGTGGAGCTAATTCTTTGGATAGGGATAATGTGCCGGCATAAGTAAATACGGTTTCTAAATAATTCCAGTAAGAATCTGTGTTATCTCCTTTTGATGCACCGGATTTCCATTCGCAATGGTTTCCTTTTATTTGCACGCGATAACCATCCATCCAATGTTGATAGTCGGCATCAAACCCGTTGGTAAAATGAAAATGAATTTCCTCGGAACGATGTTGCGAACGCAAAAAATCGGCACGAAGTCTCATGACCGCATCTGCACATTGATGGAGATTTTTATTTCCAATGGGTAAGTCTATGACGGCCGCGTAGACATCCTTGTCCTCTTTTTGGGTACCATCGAAATAGTGCACCTTACTTCCTTGTGGTAATAGGGGTAAAGTCCTCAAAAAATGTTCAAAGGAGCTGAAATCAGCAGGTATGCGATCGAAACCTTCCGGAGGGTCGAATCGATTCAGTATTAATTCTCCTTCTGTATGGATCTGAATCGAAGTAATGGAAGATTCAGGCGAAGATTCGGTTTTTGGTGATTGACAAGCACTGCAAAATATTGAAGAGATGAGGCAAATTGGAAACCAAAGGGTCATCATTTTTTGCTGGATTTCACGTAATTGAATTCGTAAAGATCTATCCATTGTTGAGGAGTAAATTTAGTGGCGAGCTCTCCAATTAAATCGTACGGAATTTGATCCATTTTTTTAAAACGAATACAGCTCTTCCCCATGTCTAATTTTGCTTTGCTGTGTTTGGGAAATTCACTTGTGAACCAATCGAGTATTCGGGAATCAGCATAGATACCCATGTGATATAGCGCGATGAAATTTTTTTGTGAGGCAATGCTTAAAAAGGGAAGAGGGAGCTTTGGATCGCAATGGTAGCCCTTTGGATAAAGGGAATGAGGGACCACGTATCCAATCATTCCGTATGATATGCATTCTTGAAATCCTTTGGGAAGCTGCTTCTTGATTAACTTTCGTAATTGTTCAATGGCTGCTTTTCGGTCTTCTGGCAATTGAGCGATATATTCTTCAACAGTGTTCATCATTGAAATTTATTTTTTCTTGATGGATGATTTACGATGGGCCAGAGCCGCTTTTACAAAAGCTTTGAATAGCGGATGAGGGTTCATAACCGTACTCTTGTATTCTGGATGGAATTGCGCAGCAACAAAAAACGGATGTTTCGGAATTTCTATGATTTCTACCAATCCCGAATCAGGGTTTATACCGCTGCATTTAAGACCCGCTTTTTCAAAATCTTTCTTGTATTCATTGTTGAATTCATAACGATGGCGATGGCGCTCTTCTATTTCATCAGTGCCGTAGGCTTTGTATGCTTTTGTATTTTTTGACAACACACAACTATAGGATCCCAATCGCATGGTACCCCCTTTATTGATGATATTCTTTTGCTCGTCCATCAAAGCGATGACGGGATATTTGGTGTATTCCTTCATCTCGGTAGAATGAGCATCTTTCCAACCCAAGACATTTCGCGCGAATTCTATGGTGGCCATTTGCATCCCCAAACAAATACCAAAGAAGGGGATGTTGTTTTCTCTTACAAATTTGATGGCCTCTATTTTTCCATCAATTCCCCTGGAGCCAAAACCAGGCGCCACTAAAACCCCGTCTAAATTTTTAAGCGTGTTGGCTACATTTTTTGGATATAAACTTTCGGAATGAATCCAATGTACGTTCACTTTGGTTTCGTTAGCAGCGCCACTGTGATTAAAGGCCTCTGCAATGGATTTGTACGCATCTTTCAATTCAACGTATTTTCCAATTAATCCGATATTTACTTCATGTTTGGGCTCCTTGAATTTTTTTAGGAATTGATTCCATTGAGTAAGATTAGCCTTTTGATTCGATTTAACGTGTAGTTTTCTTAACACGACCTCATCTAGCTTTTCTTTTTGCATCAAAATGGGAACGTCATAGATGGTAGGCGCATCAATGCTTTCAATGACGGCATCTACTGTCACATTGCAGAACTTAGCAATTTTTGATCTGATGCCGGCATTGATGGGGTGTTCGGTACGACATACCAAGATGTCGGGTTGTACTCCGTTTTCCAGGAGCATTTTTACACTGTGTTGAGTGGGTTTGGTTTTAAGTTCACCTGCGGCATTGAGATAGGGAACCAATGTCAGGTGAATGACGATGCAATCCTCCTCTTTTTCCCACATCAATTGCCTTACCGTTTCGATGTACGGCAAGCTCTCGATGTCTCCTACGGTTCCGCCGATTTCGGTGATGACAAAATCAAATTGTTTTTTATTTCCTAGAATTTGAATACATC
>CAZJCQ010000069.1:0-10117 GCA_964544665.1 uncultured Chryseobacterium sp.
GTAGCACACTAGATGAGGAGAAGTTTATCAATGTGCAGAAGTGGTTTTTGGAGACGGAGACAACGATGGACAATATGACCCAGGAGTTGGGGATTGAGCAAGAAGCACAGCCTTTTGGGAGGGGAAATATCCGCGTGGGAGAGCTGGATGAGGAGATCAGAGGTGGTATTGAAATACAACAAGAAAAGCCGATGGTGTATTGTGCCAATGCATTGAATTTATCTACCGATGATGATGATTTAAAATTGAAAGCAAGGTTTAACGATTATTTAAAAAATTATCAAACCAGAGGAGAGGCAAAGGTGATGTTAGCGATACAAGAAACAGGGTCAGTACGAGTGAATTTTAAATATACACAAGAGTCCAACGGTCAAATCAATTGTATAGCGAGCATCTTTAAGAATGATACCAAAGAGAGACTAAGTTGGAATGGCAAACCCAGTGAGATTGAGTCGTTTTTTAAGCAGGTAGTTTGGGTGGTAGAGTGAATGGGGAGCACGAGATGGTTTTTAATATTGTAACGATTAATTAAAATCGCAGTTTTATTTATTTGAACTTTTTTGGAGACGCTCAGTCATATAGAAGGTGATAATTTATCTTTAAGCATAAATGAAAAGTAGTCAAAAGAAATTACCTTTATGTTATGTTGACTTTTTTTAGAGCTATTTTCATTCTTGTTTTAGCAGGCTCATGGGCTTTGTTTTCAGGCACGTCATTATGGTCGCAAAAAGCCCAACTGATGCTCTCTTCTGATTTCCCTCAAGCCACGGAGTCGGCTCAATTTTCCGAAGATGGGCAGTTCCTGCTGATGAGATCATTTGGTCAATATAAATTGGTAGATCTTTCTGCGATGAGAGAAATTCCTTTACCGGCATTAGAAAGGGAAATTTTTGATAGATTGTATTTGGGCGGTCAACGCCAACTTTGGCATGTGGGTGAATTTAAGCGAGATGCATATGATTTAGAAAGCGGTCAAAGGCAGCACGCTATTCCATCCGATAATTATTGGGTGTCCTCAACAAGAATGAAGATACTGAGAAGTCCAATGGTAATTTTAGAGTCCGACTACGAAGTATCAGAAGAAGTATTGGGAAGGACGAAGAGAAGGCGAAATATCGAGATATTGGATCCTGTATCTCAAAAATTGATTCTTACCAAAGATGATTTGTTGGATTATCATGTATTGTCCGATAGATCATCTATTCTTTACGTTAATTCTTCAGCCCTTCAATTTCAATCGTATGATTCTTTGCATTATCTCAATGAAATATGGAATGATTCTTCTAAGTTTAGCAATCCTCAGCTGCAGGTCGTAGAAAACGAGGCCTATCTAATGGATAAAGAGTTCATAGTATGTTACCAACTTCATTCAGGACTGGTTAAATGGAAAAGGAAGAATGTGCTATCGTTGAAATCGATGGAATGGATGAATAAAAAACCTTGGATAGCAGGATTTTCTGAAGATAGTTTAAGGTGGAGCTTATTCGATGTCCAAAAAAATAAATGGGTATATGAATGGCAGTCCCGAAAACCAATCCGGCAGTTTTCGATATCCCCAGATGGACAATGGATTGGGATGTTATTTACCGACGGATCTTCCGTTATGTTAGATTGGAAAAAGAATATTCCCTTCAATGAAATTGAACAAGGATGGAATGATGAAGGAATGGAAGATAAAAACACTTGGCAAAATCAGGTGACTTGGTCTTCCAATAGCGAATGGTGTTGGGTTCAGTCGTCCGGTCGAAAATTCAGAATTTGGAACTCGGAGAAAAGGGAATTCATTGCTCCCAATTGGATAAAGGGCAATCCTTTTTTGGAAAATGGAAAATGGAACGGCAATGACTTTGTTGTGCCGATAGATCAAGGCCTTGGATTAATTCGATTGGATGTGAAGAATGGAATCCATCAATCATTTGGGTTTGAGAATTTTCAAAATACAAAGTACCGCCAAAAATTAGCCATGACCATTCCAGGGAAATTAGAGCAGGCTAGTTTTACAATGAAAATGTCCGATGCCGAAGACACGATCACAATAGTTAATTTTAATCAAGCTGTGCAATCGTTGACGGATCCATTGAAATTGGCTCGAGATGCAGAGGGAAATTTCTCTGAGTCATTTTACTATTTCACAAGTAAATTTCTTGTTAAGTACAATGGGAATGAGCAGTTATTGGACACCTTATTCTTATCTCCCATAGCGATGAAAGAGTGGTTTGTTGCAGGGGATGATAGGTTGTTAGGAATAACGATGACAGATGAAATTTTTACCTTCAATTCAAAAGAGCAAATCTTTCAAAAGGCTATGAATATTCCCTTGGGATATGAAATAGGAAAAGTGGAATGGAATACACGCAATCAATCTTGGCACCTCATTTTGAACAAGGAGGGCGATGATCCTCATCTGTTTTTGAGAAAGTGGTGTTCGATTGATCGAAATGGGAACTGCATCCGAAATGTAGACCTCCCTAAATTGGTGAATTCTTTGAGTTTGATTGAGTTTGATTGGAACGAGCAAAAATTATTTTTGGGAGGTGATACCATTGTGGAATATTCGATGTCGAATTTGAACATTCCAATCGCTCATTATGTATGCCCTATAGAGAATTGCAATGAGATCATTTATGAATCTCCGAATCTTTTAGTGGTTTGTTATCCGTTTCAATGTGATATTCTCGATTGGGATCGGAAAATGGTATTGGACTCGTTGATTGACAGGGAAGGAACCAAGAGTATTTCGGACTGGTACTTTCGTCGTTTTCAAATGGGACAATTTTGGATAGGCATGACCTTAGCGGGTAGGGTCGAAGTCTATGACAAGGATAGAAAGAAACTTCAATATATTGATGAAGGAGGTTATTGGATGATTCCGTCTTCTGATCATTCATTGATGATAGGAATACAAGCGCATCAAATTAATGTAATCGATGTGGCTGCTTGTCAAATAAAATATCATCTGCGCATTTTTGAAAATGGTGACTGGCTCGCCTACGACGATGACTACCATTACGACGGTACCCCTGGCGCTCGGGAGCAGTTGTATTTTACCTGCGGCCTGGAGATCATCGAATTGGCTCAGCTCAAAGACGCATTGTACGTGCCAGGTCTAGTAGAAAAAATCATGTCGGGTCAACCCATCCAATATCCCAAACTCTCGGAACTGGAGATCTGCGGCACCCTTCCGTTGATCGAGAAACTCGAGGATGCCCCCTATCACTACACCATTACTCCTAGGAAACTGGGATTGAAACGGGTTGAACTATATGTCAACGGGAAACGAGTGATGAGCAAGAAGCCAGAAGAACTGAAAAAGAAAGAGGCGAGCTACGAGTGGAACATCGAAGAAAAGGAAATACAAAAGTTCTTTGTCCCGGGAGAGGAGAACGAAGTAAAAGTTATCGGCATTGTCCAACAAGGCAATAACGAAATACAATCCAGAGGTGTGGTGGAGGAAGTGGATATTCCACAAACAAAAAAGGAACACCCTAATTTCTATGGACTGATGGTGGGTGTGAGCGATTATAAGGACGATCGCTTGGACTTGAAATATCCCACCAAGGACTCGAAAGATTTAGGAAAGGTAATGGAGGCCGCGGCGAAGAAATTGCTCAATACCAGTACAGAGAACCATGTGAAGATGTATTATGTGAACAGTGAGGTAAAGGGAGAGAATGGCTATACGACACCGGAAAGAGCAGGAGTAAAGAAGGCATTGGAATCGATTGCCAAAGAGGCCAAGGCAGAGGATGTGGTGATGATCTTTTTTGCAGGTCATGGGGTGATGGAAGGAGATAAGGACAAGCGGTTTACCTTTTTGACAGCTGAATCCACGAAAGAGAATTTGGTAGGGATCAGCACGAAGGATTTGGAGCAGTGGATGAGTGGAGAGAATGGTTACTTGCCCAATAAGACGATCTTGATTTTTGATGCTTGTAACTCAGGTCAGGCGACGGAGGAGTTGATGGCGATGGCGAGGGATGATGATGAGACGCAGCGGATCAGACAGGTGGAGGACTTGAAGGACAAGTCGGGG
Organism: uncultured Chryseobacterium sp.; assembly: GCA_964544665.1. Taxonomy (GTDB): domain Bacteria; phylum Bacteroidota; class Bacteroidia; order Flavobacteriales_D; family Sanyastnellaceae; genus CAMCTV01. The sequence goes on from CAZJCQ010000069.1 coordinate 4,034, forward strand.
ATGTTCATCATGAGCGCCAGTGCGGCCAATCAGAGTGCGTATGAGTTGCCTAGATATGGACATGGGTTGTTGACGTATTCGTTGCTCAAAACGTTGAAGACAAGCAGTAGCACACTAGATGAGGAGAAGTTTATCAATGTGCAGAAGTGGTTTTTGGAGACGGAGACAACGATGGACAATATGACCCAGGAGTTGGGGATTGAGCAAGAAGCACAGCCTTTTGGGAGGGGAAATATCCGCGTGGGAGAGCTGGATGAGGAGATCAGAGGTGGTATTGAAATACAACAAGAAAAGCCGATGGTGTATTGTGCCAATGCATTGAATTTAGAAACAACAGAAGATGATTTGCATTTAAAAGATTTGATGAATCAAGTTACTGCTCGATCGAATGAAGATCAATGGCATTACACATGGGGAAATGCCAATCGGCATGATATCGAAGTCAATATGATCTATCAAACCGTACCTAATGGTTATGAGATCAAATTGAAATGGAAGAAGAAGGGACAAACATTAGAATCCATGACCATTACCGAGAAAGAATTAAGTGCCTTGAAGGAAAGAGTGCTCATCGAAACAGAAAAGGTTTTGCAAAAAAACCCTTGATTATTCAATCGTTTTGATCTGGAAATTCATGATTTCTATTGACACCTCTTTGCTGATGCCTCGTGTTCCGACATTAGCGGGAGACAGAAAATCAAGAATTTCGCTGTTGTTTCCCACACCTCTTTTTGCTGCCTGCTGAGCACCATCCACAAAGATGCTGCTGTTTTCAAAATGAAGGGGTTCTTCGGAGATGATGTACTTGTACGTTTCTTCCCCTACTTCGTTTTGATTCATGATTAAATGGAAAGGGACTTGGGGTTGGAGCAATACATCAGTAGGAAGTTTGTAGGCATTCCCTGCGAGCAGGCTGCCATCTGAAGTGAAGTTGATGACATTTAGATATTTGGTCTTTTCATTGCGGTTAATAACAATCATATCGAGTAAATGATTTTTTTGCAAAACACCTTTTTGTCCGTGGTGCCAATCTGTTTGTTTGTAATAGGATTTTGGTCTTTTGATACAACTGAAATCCATCAAGTCTTCCTTAACTTCACAAGACTCGCATTTTTCCACCGCGATAAAATCCCAATCGATATTTCGTGAGGATTGAATCATTTCCAACTTCTTGAATTGTTCCACTCGTTCTAATTGAGCCAGGTGATTTTCTATCTTCTGTAAGCTGTCCAATGAAATGGCCGTCATGTTGCGATGCAATTTTCCATTGGGGTTCTGCAAACTGCAGGTTTTGTTATCGACCACAAAAATGAAATCTGCGTTATCTTTATTTTCGGTCCACTGAATTTTAGGATGTCGAGTAAGAATGGATCCAATTTCTTTTTGTTTTTTCTTGTTCCCTGACCAATAAAGAAGTATAGGAGCTAGCTGCATGGGAGCATAAGCCACGGTCGCTTGATATTTGGCAGCGTTTTTTTCAAGTATTTTTTGTCTGACATGAACGACAGCTTGTTGGGGATTGACCTCCGTAACGACACCACGAATAATTTTTTTGGATGGTTCCGTAATCAAAGCAAAGTCTATGGAGTCTCCTATACTGATCCCGTTAAATAAACCAGCCATTATTTCAATGTCCAATTGCAGGGTGTTGCTAACCTCGAAAAAGGAGGCGGCTTCTTTTGCTGTTCCATTTAGAACTTGGGTATGAATATTTCCTTCGAATTGTGGTGATTGAGTAATTTTAAATTTGCCGTATTGGCTAATCTTCAGCATGTTTTTTTGGACGATCTGTCGAATTAAGATGAATAATTGTTGATACGTCATTTTGGAAAACTGAGGATTGTTCATGGCCTCGCACAAGGCGTAAGTAAGGGTTCCATAACCAGTGTTGTTTACTTTGTATTCGTAATTGACTTCTTGTGCTGAACAGCCAGAAATAACCACCATGCTGGCCTTGTTTTGTTCGCTTTGCAATAGGTCTTCCCATTCTGTTGTTTTAGGTGGAGCGTACTGATGCGCTATTGTTTCTTCTTTTTTGTTACACTGGTAGTCAAATGTTTTATCAGTCCCTCTTCTGACTAAATCCTCGATTCCACGGGATGCTGTTCCGCTATGGCAAGCATCCAATGTAATGAGCAGATGTCCTTTTTTACTCAATTGTTGACTGAGTGAACTAAAATGTTTTTGGAGATCATCATCTAATAGATGTTCTTCTCCTTGATAACCCACTCTGCATTCAGTGGGGGCTGAATAGGTAACCAAGGCTTCATCATATCCATCGGGTTCATCATGGTTAAGATCTTCTACTTGTTGCCCATGTCCACTAAAATGAATCCAGACTACATCGCCAGCGGTCACCTTTTTATCCAATACATTCATTGCATGGAGAATGCCCTTTTTGGTAGCCATTGAGTCCAGCAAAACCGTGACATTGTTTTCTTTAAACCCTTGCTTTAACAGGGATTGATACAATAGGTCAGCGTCATTTTTTGAGCTCAGTTTGGACCAATTTAAATTTTGCGCTGGATCATTGGGATATTGGGCGATGGCGATGATTAAGGCATGTTTTTCTTGCGCCCAAATTGAAAATGAGACGCAGCATATTAGAATCGATAAATAGGCACGAATCATTTTTTCTCCTTTTTCCACGCCATCCAATTTTTTGCACTTGATGCGCTCATAAACTTAAAGCGATGATCTTGCTCCAGTTCTTGGGGAAGATAAATTTTGTTTTCAGGTTCCTTTTCTCCATCGGTTAACCAGATATTAAAAATGGGATCCCCGTCATCATTCATGCTGGATGGGATGATACGTTGTGTAAATAAATCGTGCAAGGCAAATGGGGATTGCCAAAATTGATTGGCTTGTTCTTTAGGTCGAGTGTCCTCAATCAGCTCATTATAATCTGCCAACTGCACAACCTCTGAATTTCGACCTTGCAGGGTAGGACAGCCCAAATGCAAAACATAAGCAGTTTGGCCTTGTTTCGGAAGGGCTTTAAAAAATCCTGTTTTTTGATCACATGTCATCTCATTGAATTCAAAGGATTGATTAGGGTCTATACAAAATGGAAGTGGGGATTCGGGATCCTCCCAAAAAATACTCATGTCATGATTGGCCGCAGTCCAATAAATTTCATTTGTAGAACGAGTAGAAATGTCCATGGTAAAAATGTCATTGGCTAAAATGGGGTACCAACCTTTGCTAACCCATTCTCCTTCTTGCTCAATACCTATGGCCATGTATATGGGGTCGTAGCAATCATTATGTATTTCAAACTTTTGTCCAAAGACAGATGCGCTATTGGCGGATTCCTCTTCGGGATGCGGCAATAGTGTGAATGCGTTTTTGATGTGCTTCGAAATGTCAGCATAGGAGATCCAGAAATATCCTCCAGCTCCCCAACTGGTTCCCCAACTGTTGATTACTTCAAACGCGCCGTTTCCTTTTTTATCATCATATCCTATGATGCACATGGCGTGGCCGCCTTCGGGCTCTCCGCTGTACGACCCATTCCATAAACCGTCCGTTAAATTTTCATTCAATTCCCATCCTGAATTTCCATAAGCTTTAAATGCTGCTACAATCGGTTGATTGGAAGACAAGGCTTTTTTAAAGTCAGTAACGGAGATGGAAAGGGCCTGAAAATCGTATAAATCGTAAGGTGCTTTTTCAGTAGCGGGTTCAGCCCCGCAATTGGCATTATACTCCTCAAATTTTAGACAACCATTGGTTTTGAGCATGTTTAATGCGGCTGAAATGGTCGATCCACTTTGACAAGGAGCGCGATTAAGTGAGGTTTGCACTCGATTATATAAATGCCATGGTGAGTAGGCTTTTTGTTTGTTGTTGTTTTCAATTCCATTAATAATGGTAAGACCCGCGTAGGCAGAAGACCATGCTGCGCACGACCCTACGCTTCCTTGATGGCCGGGCAAGGGAGCAAATGATTTTAGGGAATATTGAGTGGGTAATGCACCGCGATGACCGATAAATTGTGCTTTTAATACCCGATTGGTATCGATATTTTCGAAATCACACCCCAACCCCAGCGGGCTTTGTCCGTGAGCAGAAATACCCAATCCGAATAACAATAAAAGAGTCATCCAACGCATCATGATGTGGTAGTACGGTTGATCTTGAATTTCGTTCACCATTCTCGTTAAAAGTTTAAATTAATTCCCACGTAATATCCCCATTTAAACACCTCTCTCGTAAGGTGATCCAATGTGTTGTTGTCATATTGAATATCTGAAAAATACAAATCCTTAGCGGTATACCATTTACCTACAGAATAGTTTTTACCCAAGCCAGAAGTTCGGCAACCACTGAGTCCCATTGTTAAACTGAAATAGGGAAGCGACGAATGCGTTAATTCAGTTCCCAAATGAAGATTGACTTTTTTCTGATCTACATTGGAGAAAGCATTGATGCTGGCCCCTGCGGTCAATCCGCATTGAAAGGAACGTTGGGAAGGAATTAAATAGCGTATTTGGGCTCCCAAAGAGGGCACCCATTCGTTGTGATCATCTGCTCCGATGAGAATGGAATCTCCGTTCGCTTTCTCAAATTTTCTATAGCTCATCCGGTCTTCAAAAGTGTGATTCATAAAAATCCCGGTTCCTATCGTGAATTGTGACGTCTGTTGAATGGAGATTTGATTGGATTTTCTGTAAATAATTTTTTCACTTACTGGGGCAGGTGGGTTGGGATTGGAAAAGGATTGCAATGAAAGATGATGAGAAAGATTACCTTGCTCATCATAAATCTTCCAGTCTCCATAGGCACCTGGATGATTCTTGAAAAGGGATTGGTATTCAATGGGCGGCAAAGCATGAGCACTATTGTTATAATTGAAAAAGCCTTCGGCCTCGATCACCGATTCGCACTGGTTACAGAGTTGATGAGTGATTTCTCCACTGGGAGTTCTCCAAGTATTAGAACGATAGTATACAATCTTGTCAGATTCGGGATATTGAACCAAGGGAAGTATTGGTTTTTCTACATCGGCGAGTAGATTTTGTTCTGTAAATTCAATTTGAAATGCAAGTTGCTTCATACCTCCCTCCGCGTTTACTTCTAATTCCTGCAAGGGAATGTTGTGAGCAAATTCATCTGGTATTTGTTTCATCACATATTCCATCTTTTCAAGATCCTGCGCGTTCATCATGGCGCCTGATTTCAATTGATTCATTTGATTTTGTGCATCTCTAATGGTATTGATTTGATCAATAAGCGATTTTCTGATATTTGGAGAGGTAGTATTTCGAAGTGTTTGAGAGGCGCTCTCGATAGATTTCCAATCGATTTCAGGGTTCTCTCGCCACTTTGTAAAGATCTCCCCCGCTGTTTTTTTGATTTCCGAGGTCGACTTTTGAGGATCGTAAAGCGAAGTATATAGATTTTTTTGCAGTTCCCATTTTTCTTGAATGAGCGCTGCTTGGGTTTCTAAGATCTCCAGATTTTCTGCTAATTCTTTTTCTTCAGGGCTCCATTCTTTTTCTCCTCTTGATAGCGGAAGCGACTGTATACTGGATAAAAAACTCAAGTCTACACCGAGCATGGCTCCGCCCAATGTGCTCAACCACTTTAAGGTAGGTGGTATTTCGGAAGTGGGAGCCACACTTTGATAATTAACTTTTGGGCTCATCATAAACCCATTGTAATCTTTCACAATGAGCCGAACTTGATCGGTGGGTTGAGGCTTGAAAAAAGAGATGGCTTTTCTTTCTCCTCTCCCTTTGTGATCATTTTCTTGGTAATAGGTAAATGAATCACTTTTTTTACTGTACTCAATGGTGTATTTTTTTTGAGCACAAGTCAGCTGACTCAACAGACAAATGAGAGAAATAGTCAAAATCGAGATGAAAGTTTTCATTCGATAAAGATAGGGTAGGAAAAATTAAAATTGAAAATCCAACTCTTTATAATCGGGTATGATCAGAAGGGAAAAGAAGCAATGAATATTTATTTCACATCCCCGCCTTTGCCGCCTCTACCACCTTTTTACTATTCCCGATGAAAATTTTATCTTCATTTACTACCACGGGTCGCTTTAGAAAGGTGTATTCCTCCAAAATGTAT
>CAZJCQ010000070.1:0-9953 GCA_964544665.1 uncultured Chryseobacterium sp.
AATCCCAACTTCAGTTGGGATGATCACTATTTAATCTGGCGGAGAGAGAGGGATTAGCTCCGCTGTTCCCTTGTGGGGGAGGGTTCAGATCAAATAGTGCTCACTGCGCTTCGCTCCGTGATTTCCATTTTTATTACCGGCTCTCTTGCAACCCCGGTGCAGAATCGCCGGTTGCTAAAAATGAAAAATCCCAACTTCAGTTGGGATGATCACTATTTAATCTGGCGGAGAGAGAGGGATTCGAACCCCCGGACCTGTTACAGTCAACAGTTTTCAAGACTGCCGCAATCGACCACTCTGCCATCTCTCCGCAGCAAAGATAATACTTCTGTTTCGTTCTAAAAAAGAAAATGTTTTTTTTTGCGGGATTGATCAGTCCTTTTCTCTTGATTATCGCAAGAGTATTACAAAACCTTTAAAAATTTCAGGATCAGCTTCCCATTTTGGAGCCATCTCTAGCCTCCATTCATAAAGGGTGCTCATGCCATAGTAATCTCCATGGTGTACATCTCCATCCCACTTCTGTAGTGGATCTTCCGAATAAAAAACCCGGTCGCCATTGCGACTGAATATCGAAAAGTGATAGTTCAAGTCCTCTAATGGAATTCCATAAATGCTGGGTCCAAAACCATTGTTGATTGGATCTTCGTTGGGTGTAAAACTGTTGGGGATGTACAGCAGAATCTCATTTTGAACCGCTATGGTATAACAAATACTATCGACACATCCATAATTACCTTGAACGGTTAAACAAGCTAAAAAAGAGGTGGTAATTTCATTAGGTACAGTGTAGGAAATGTCGGGGTTGGTGAAGTTAGTACCGTTAATTTCCCAAAGATTTTGCACATTACCACTCGATAAATTGTGAAAGAAAACCAGATTGTCAGATAAGGTGGGAGTAGTAGGTGACCATTCAAACTGTGCGTTCGGATCAGAGTCAATGCAGATGATATTGGGCAGGCTGTCTGTAGCCGTGCAACCTGCAGAATTGGTTATTTGTAGCGTTACATCATGACAGCCAGGTTGACTAATCGTAGGCTGGAAAGAAGAACAGTTGCTGCTGGCAGCAGCGCCATCTATCGACCAAGTACATTGGTCATTAGCACCGAAATTTGTATTCATGAAATCTCCAGCAATAGGTGAGCATCCTGAAAGGTTTTGGCCAATGATTTGAGGTTGTGGGTTGTCAAATATGACAATATTTACTGTGTCACTGTCCCCGCAACTTCCGCTGAACGAATAGATGGCATCAAAATTTCCACTTCCTAGTCCAAACGGTGAAACGATTCCGGATGAATTAACCCCCGTTCCGCTCCAGCTGCCGCCAGCAGTGTTGGTTTGTAATGGGTAATCTCCATCATTAATGCAGAAAGGTCCGGCCGCAAGGATAGTGGCATCCATCACATCTAATACCGTGATGTCGATGGAAGCAACTGCCGTGCAAAATGCATCACTTTGAAATTGGATAGTGTGGGTTCCAGGCTGGGCAGCGTTCGGATCGAAAGTGCCAGCGAGGGGATCAATAATGCCATTCCCATTCCATGTTCCTGGAGCATTAGTGGATATTAAATCTAGAGGAAGTTCACTGACGCACAAAGGTCCAATGGGATCGATAACGGTGGGAATTGGCACATTTACACCGACGTTAATGATTTCAGACACGGTGCATGGTCCAAGTTGAACAGTAACGGTGTAATCCCCCGCCTCTGTGGCAGAAATATTGGCCAACAGCGGACTAGACAGGTTGCTGACAAAAGCACTGGGCCCCGACCAACTATAGTTAGCACCGATTATTGTTGCGCTCGAAAGTTGAAGATCTTCCCCTTCACACAACGGTGCATTGTAGAAAGCGTTGAGTACAGGAGGTGTGGTGACGGTTATGGTAATATTTTGTATTTCATTACAACCATTACTATTCGACTGAACGGTGTAGGTAGCCGTGCTGGTAGGAGTAGCAATGACGACTGATCCATTTAAAGTATTAAGTTCAGGAGTGTTGTTCCATACATAGTTGGACCCTCCGTTAGCAGTCAAGATGGTGCTTTCTCCTGCGCAAATAGCAGTGTTGCTGGCAGATACGGAAAGCGTTGGGGTGTTGGTCGAGCCCACGGTGAAGTTAAAAGTTTGTGGGGGAGCGCACTGTCCTTGATCGGTTATCAGAACACTGTAGTTCCCTGCGCTGAGGTTAGCTGCGCTGCTGGTGATATTTCCCGAAAGTGTTCCTTGCCAGTTATAAGTGAATGGTCCTACTCCACCTGTTGGATTAAGAGCAATGGACCCTAATGAGGAGCAGCTTTGAGAAGTAATTATTGGATTGGCATTAAATACAACTGGATTGCTGTTGGATGCATTGGGTGTGCTATTGGGAACACTGACGACCCAATTACCGATACCATCGCAATCCAGGGCAACCACTTCTTGATCAGCCCCCCCACCGCTAAGTGAGGTGAGATTAGGGTCTGAGGCAGTTAGATTGACAGTGATCGAGGGACAACCAAGTAAAGCATCAGTAGTGAAAGAAGGGGTTTGAGAAAATTGTCCAATGCCCCAAAATATCCCATTGACAATCGTACCTGAAGTGTTCGCAAGGACCAATTGCTCGTTCCCATTGGTAAAAATTCCGATTTCACTGATGCCTGAGGTATTGGTCGAAGTGCAATTACAGGTGCCAATATCAAGGTCAATGGTTGCTGCGCTGTTCGGGGATCCTACAACATAAAAATCAAAGGGAGCAAGGATGGTACCCGGTGGAAATGTAACTGACCAGTCACCATCAGTCATCACAAAACAGCTGATATCAACAGGTGCATTGGAGTTGTTGTAAAATTCTGTCCACTCTCCTGTATTCGGCATACAAGATCCATCGCAGTTTCCTGCATTGATCATCACTTCATTAATCACCACTTGACCTTCCAAAACAGCGCTTATGCCAATGAAAAAACTACTGAGTAATAAGCGAGCCATGTTCATGATTTCAAATCCAAAAATAATCTGATTTGTATGAACAGAAGGTTAATTAACAATTTAGCAATTCAACTTGAATTAATCAAAATGCTTCCATTGAAGCACGGTATCTTCTGAAATTTCATGCGTCGCCTTTTTTCCAATGAGGTCAACCATGAATTTAGGACTAATACCATGTGCAGGACGTTTCCAAGTTAAATCTGATTCTTCAATGATTTTACCTGCTGCAATGGTTCGAGCTGCTACCAAACTTCTTCGAGCATTTTTTCGAGCCGGTTCTTCTTCTGGTAGTGCAGAAATTTCAAAATTTCCTAACCATTCTTGTGTCCTTTCCCAGCGGTTCCAAAAGATTTTTAAGTCTTCCTTATCCATCGCGTGATAATGGTCGTTTCCTGGTAAGCTTTTATCATGGGTGAAATGTTTTTCGATGATACCCGCTCCGAGAAGCAACGCATCATGCACGACCTCCATGTTTTGCGGAAGGGTGTGGTCACTGTATCCGATGATATGTTGAGGAAATTTTTTACGTAAATCCCAAATCATCCCTAAATGGGCATTCGCGTTGGGTGTAGGGTAATTGAGTACGCAGTGCATTAAAATGAGGGGATTGCCCGATCGTTCGATGATGTTAACTGCTTCTTGTATTTCCCACAAGTGTGAGGCGCCCGTGCTTAAGATAATAGGTTTTCCAAATTGACATTGCATTTCAATGAATGGGAAATTGGTGATGTCAGAAGAGCTGATTTTATAGACATCCATCAAGTCATTTAAAAATATCGCGCTGGCGGCATCAAATGGAGTACTCATGAATTCGATTCCCACTTGGTCGCAATATTTTTTTAATTCTTCATATTCTTTTTTCCAGAACTTATCATATTTCTGAAACAATTCATGTTGGCTTCTAGTGGGTTCTTTAGTGATATCCCAATAATAGGGACTGTCTTTAGATGCGATGGTATCGGCTTTATAAGTCTGAAACTTAATGGCATCAGCACCGCCCTCTGCCGCTTCATCAATCAATCGTTTGGCTAAATCCATATTGGCCTCATGATTTACACCGGCCTCTGCTATAATGAATGGACGTTGTATACTTTGGTTGTCATAAAGGGCAATATAATCCGTGATTCTCATATGGTTTTATTGATGTTTGTTTTTTAATTGCTCCGCCGCATGATCCATAGCGGTCACATTATTCGTTAGATTGTGCTCGTGACGGCGGTATCGATACAAAGGAAGTGGAATGGGATAAATAGTGAACTTTTCTAAAAAACGAATTCGCAAATCTTCTTCTTCCCGGGCTCTAAAATTTTCATCGTAAAGACCGATGTCAATCAATAAATCTTTTCGAAACATGATACCACAGGCAATTGGTTTTTCTGATGATTTGATCCATTCTCGATGGTGTTCTTTTTCATCGACAACATAATAATCAATACTGACGGCGTCGAGTTGATGATTTTCTTCTAAAAACAATGATTGAATTTTGATCAAATCGTGATGGATATAATCATCGGCATCTAGGAAAACCACATACTGTCCTTTCGCCTTTCTCACTCCTTCATTTCTAGCGGCAGATAATCCTTTATTTTCATCAAATCGAATTAATTTTATTTCTTCCTGATAGTTGCTTAAAATGTGCGAAGTGTTATCAGTACTCGCATCATCAACCACTATAATTTCATAACGATTATTTGGCATGCTTTGATCCAAGCAACTTCTTATGGCTCTCTCGATAAATCGTCCGTAATTAAAGGTGGTAATGATGATGCTGACCATGGCTTACGATATCTTTAATTGGGCCAATGCTTCGCACAAGTCCTCCTGACGAACAGGTTTAATAAGGTAACCAGATTTGCTGGTGGATTTGGCTCTCTCTAAAGTGCCATCATCTGAATTTCCTGTTAAAAAAATGATCGGGGCATCTGAAAATTCTCTAATTTTTAACGCGGTATCAATACCGTCTAATTCGCCATTAATTCGGATATCCATTAGCACCGCATCTGGTTGAAATTTTTTTACTTCCTCGATGGCTTCTATGCCGTTGTCTACGGTTTCCATAGTTTCAAATCCGCATTTCTCTATGAAGTGTTGATGAAGAAATGCAATGATTTCGTCGTCTTCTACTAACAGAACTCTTTTAGCCATTGTTTACAGGTATTTCAAACGTATATCGAAGTCCATTGTCATTTTTAATGGTCATGGATGATTTAAGTTGTTTGTTAAATGAGTGGATTAATTTCATCCCGAGGGAGTGAGTCTTGTTGTCCAATTCTTTTTCATTCACTCCTATTCCATTGTCCGCAATTTTGAGAATGAGTACATCCTTTTTGATTTCTGTTGAAATAGAAATTTCTCCCTTGTCCCTTCCTTCAAACGCGTATTTGTAGGAGTTGGTTAAAATTTCATTTAACAGTAATCCACATGGAATCATTTTGTTGAGTGGTAAAAATACAGGCGTCTCGTTGATGATGTTTAATTGAACATTCTCAAAGCGATGATACGTTTTGTATATGTTCTCAGCCAATTCTTGGATGTAAAGCGTAACGTCAACGGATTCTAAATTGGTTGTCTTATATAACATTTCATGAATCATTGACATGCTTCGAATCCTTCCTTGACTTTCTCTTAAAATCTGAATCACTTCTTCTTTATCTGATTGAATTATTTGCATTTCGAGCAATCCAAATATAACGGTTAAATTGTTTTTTACTCGATGGTGAATTTCACCTAATAATGTTGTCTTTTCTGACAACGCTTGTCTGATTGTGTTTTCGTTTTTCTTTTGTTCGGTGATGTCAATCGATACACCCAGAATGTCAATGGTTCCATCTGTTCTTTCCAAAGGAACTTTGGTGGTGAAAAGCGTTTTCACTTTTCCATTAAGGGAAGTGAAATTTTCTTCTATGGATATAGGAGACATCGTTTCAATAACTAGTCTATCAGTCTCTGCAAAAACCCTATTTTCTTCTTGATGATGATGAACTTCAGCGTTGTGTTTTAATTCAATTTCGCTTACGCTTCGTTCGTATAATTGAGCAACCGCCTCATTTACCATTACAAATTTTCCCAATTGATTTTTTACGAAAATTAAATTAGGTACGGTGTCAATGATTTGTCGCGTAAACTGGCTCTGATCCTCTAGTGCTTGTATCATTCTTTTTCTTTCGGTAATGTCTCGAATAAATGCAATAACATAACCTTTTTGATCCTGTTCGCTGTAGAAAGCATTTGCTTCTATGGGGAATATGGTTCCATCCTTTTTCTGATGCCGTCCTTCAATGATCATGGGCCCATTGTCCTTTAACTCCTGGACATGATCATCCCAATCTTTTTTATTCACGAACATTTTTTCGACCTCTCCAACATACTTCCCGAGTAGCTCATCTACTGAAAGCCCTAATCGCGCAGCACCTGTTTCGTTCACATACATCATGATACCATCCTCCGAGGTTACTTGGACGGCCTCGCCAGATTTGTCAATTAAGTGGCGGAGCAGATTGACTTCTTTCGAGTAATTATCCGCAAGCTCTTGGTGGGCTTTTTTTAATTTATTGTTCGACTCTAATAATTCGGAAGAACTTTCTCTGATGATGATTTTTAAATGTTGAACATCCCGGTCGTAGGATTCGTAACTTTCGTTCACTAGTTTTAGCATTTCTTCCATGCTCTCTTCTGGGGAAAGATTTCGTTCCTTTACTTTTTTTAATTGCCGCTGAAGGAGCTTGTGGTAATGTGCTTTTGGTGTCATGAAACTGAAAAAGCAAAAATAAGGGAGTTCAAATGTTTAAGGTGATTATATTTGCCAAAATTCATGATTTATGTCTGCAAGATTGTTAGAAGGTAAAACGGGTATTATCTCTGGAGCATTGAATGACAAATCAATCGCCTGGAAAGTCGCTGAACTTGCCCATTTGCATGGTGCTAAAATTGTTTTAACCAATGCTCCTATCGCAATGAGAATGGGAGAGATCAATGGATTGGCAGAAAAAATTGGTGCTCCAATTATTCCAGCGGATGCAACCAACGAACAGGACTTGCAACAGCTTTTTCAAGGAGCGATGGATCATTTTGGTGGGAAAGTGGATTTTGTCTTGCATTCCATCGGGATGTCTCCCAATGTTCGCAAGGGTAAGCATTATACGGACTTGAACTATGAGTGGTACAAACAAACATTGGACGTAAGTGCGATGAGCTTGCACAAAATGTTGAGCACTGCCTGGAAGATGGATGCCATTAATGATTGGGGTTCTGTTGTGGCCCTCACTTATATCGCGGCGCAACGTATTTTTCCGGATTATAATGATATGGCGGATGCAAAATCTTTGTTAGAGAGCATCGCTCGGAGTTTTGGGTATCACTATGGAGTTTCTAAAAAAGTCAGAATTAATACCATCAGTCAGTCACCCACGGTTACCACCGCTGGGAGTGGGGTAAAAGGATTTGATGGATTCATCAATTACTCGGAGTCTATGTCACCGCTCGGAAATGCTGATGCTGAGGCATGCGCTAATTATTGCGTAGCGATGTTCAGTGATTTAACAAAATATGTTACCATGCAAAATCTCTTTCATGATGGAGGTTTTTCTAATACGGGAGTAACCCAACCAGTGGTTGAAAAATTCGGGAGCTAAAGTTTTCAAACAAGGAAGTTCTTCTTAAAACATTCTGATAATATTTGTATAGATTTTTTCTTGTCTTTTTCGTTCAGTGGCGCTGGAGGTCCGTATGGTGTCTTATTTAAATCAATAATGAACCACAGGTTTGATTTATTGTCTTTTAATACATCTAATTCACAAAATTCACAATGCATTTCTTGAGTAAATAAAATGATTTTTTCTCGAACGTTTTCAGGAAGCTCATGGTATTCTCCAACTGTTGCGAAAAGCACATCGTTGGTGTACCGTTTTTCTTTTGACTTGTATTTTTTATAAAAGATCGGAATCTCCCGGTTAATCACGCAAACACGATAATCAAGATAAAGGTCGCCAACTTGATTGTCTATGATCATTTGATAGATTTTATCTTGAGCGATTTGCTCAATCGGGAATAGAATTTCTACACCGTCATGTTTGGCGTTATCATCACTTTTAATAATCGCCCTTCCATCATAAGTGAAGGGATCAATAATGGTGTTGTATCCAAAAACTTTTTGATGGACGGCATCTACTTTTTTTTTGCTAATGTCGAGGCAGTCTTTATTTAAAATTTTAATTATAGGATAACTATAATCAAGCGACATTGGGCTGGAGTTGGTTTCATCTGAAAAATAGATACCAAGAACGTTCGAGGGATGTGGGTGATTGAGTATCGAAAGGTGAAGATTTTTGGCAATTTTATAGATGGAAGTCTTCTTGCTTGGGTATTTTGGAAGTAAAAGCAGCGACTTTGATTGGCAACCATTTCGTATCCAAGCGTCTAAATCTTGGAAGAAATGAAAAGATTGGGCTACGAACTTTTCAAAGCCCTTCTTTTGAAAAACCCTTAAGCGGTTAAATACTAACATTTTATATATCGTTTGTTCTTGTGTTAAATTCAAATGAAATCGCAATCTTTAGTGCTTTTTTGCTATATTTGTAATTGATAGAAACTGTTCCGAAACCAAAATTAGAGGATAATGAGTTGTTTATTTCGAATTTTTTCCAAAAAAGGATTTGTTTTCTTTTTAGGAATAATCGCTTCTGTGGGTTCCCTATTGGCTACTGATGTCAATACATTGAATCCGACAGTTGAAGACTCCTTGGCGATTGAAGCCAATGATAAAGTGCAGATTGTTTGTTATCGTGATTTCGATGCGGATGGATACGGAAATCCTGCAATTTTCTTTACTAATGCAACGGCAGTGGTCTGTCCAAATGGTTATACATCGAACAACTTGGATTGCAATGATGCCAGTAATGCGATTCGCCCCAATGCTACTGAGACTTGTAACTCTGTAGACGATGATTGTGATGGGGTAGTGGATGATGGTTTTCCCGCTGTAGATCAGTACGCGGACATTGACGGGGATGGATTTGGCGATGTGTTTTCTCAGTATTCCGGATCTCCAGTTTGTTTTTTATTTCCTGGTTTTGTTTCCAATTTTGATGATTGTAATGATTTCGATGCTGCGGTATTTCCGGGACAGACGGAATCTTGTAATGGTCAGGATGATAATTGTGATGGAATAATCGATGAGGGATTGGCCAGTACGACTTTTTTCGCGGATTTTGATGGTGATGGCTTCGGTGATGATTTTAATACGCAAGCGGCCTGTGCCCTGCCACCAAATTATGTTGCCGTAGGGGGTGATTGTGATGATAACGACCCGTTTAATTTTCCTGGTAATGTGGAAGCTTGTGATGGATTGGACAATGATTGTGATGGGGTTGTGGATAATGGTGCTGGTGCTGATGCGGATGGCGATGGGTGGACTACCTGTCAAAACGATTGTGATGATAGTAATCCTGCGGTGAATCCCGGAGAAATTGAAATTTGTGATGGTGTTGATAACGATTGTAACGGAGGTGTGGATGAAGGTTTTGATGCTGATTTTGATGGCTTTACAGGTTGTCAGAATGATTGTGATGAGTTGAATCCGTTCGTCAATCCTTCGGTTCCAGAAATTTGCGATGGTATTGATCAAAACTGTGATGGAGTTGTTGATGATGGTTTTGATTTGGATGGAGATGGCTTCACCTCTTGTGGCGGAGATTGTAATGATAACGATCCAACTGTTTTCCCTGGTGCTCCTGAGCTATGCGATGGTATCGACAACAATTGTGATACGCAAATCGATGAAGGAGTATTATTGACTTTCTATGCAGATGTCGATGGCGATACTTTTGGAGACAATGCGAACAGTACCATTGCTTGCGCAGCCCCTGCTGGTTTTGTTGCAGATAATACAGATTGTAACGATACAGATGCAACCATTAATCCCGCTGCGGTTGAGAGTTGCGACGGTATCGACAACAATTGTGATACCCAGATTGATGAAGGGGTATTGTTAA
>CAZJCQ010000071.1:0-9802 GCA_964544665.1 uncultured Chryseobacterium sp.
TTTTCAGACATCATTACCTAAACAAATTCTATTATTAACCAAAGTACTTAGAGAAGACCGTTGTCTCGCTGTAAGTATGCGTTCAATCTTATTGCACCCACGCTTGTTGCGTGATCATTAATCCCTCTTGCACTGTAATTCTGTTTCCGTCTTGGTAGGCCGTCACAAAAGGTCCAGGTAACTGGGGACATCTATTTATTAACTCATTTCTGTATTGCTTGGCTTGTTTGTATTCAGCATAGCTACCATGAGTCCACTTCATCCAACCTTGATGGTTCTCTACCTGATACTGATCTTCGAAACCATATTTCGATTTCCATTCAGTCGGCGATACAATTCGATGATTCGCCATGATCTGAACTCGATACTGCACTCCCGATTTCACTGTTCCTTCATTACGTTTAGAATCACGCATCGCCACTTTGTTCTCCTCTACTCTTTCCTCAACTTTCTTCACCTCTTCCTTTCTTTCCTCTATTCCTTTTACCGCATCCCTTCTTTCCTCCTCTTCTTTTCTCTCTTCTCCTTTTTTGTTAATGGCAACTTCCACCACTTTATCTTCTTTCACTGGCACCTGCACCATTTCTTTATTTTCTTCTACTACTGGTTTTTGATCTACCTTTTTCGTTTGGTTATCGGCAACTACATCGGTAGTATTTGCATTTTCCATCATCACCACAGGGACTTCGCGCGGACTGTTATCAAATACAAAACTTAATTTACCATCAATCATCAATCCCGATTCTGGCATTTGGGGACAACTTACTTTATACTTAATGACGACCACTTCTGTCTCCGGAACTTCAAACCAAACAAATTTAATTTTCGATCCATCTACGGTCACGGTAGCTCCACTGCTCTGCCCTTTCGTAATTGTACAACCATCAGAAGCCCACTCTTGCAATTTCAAAAAACCCTTTAATCCATTCAGATGAATCATCAACTCCACAGAAAAAGCATCTCCTGACTTGGTTACCTTTCGCTCACAACTGGGATTATCTTGATTTGCATTTAAAGTGGTAAGACCGTAACCATTTTCATCCAATACAGCGGTCAATTGACCATCGACCTTCGTAATTACGTTTACATCCGCTCGCTTGTTGTTCTCGATAAATGAAAACACCCCTTTAACGCCATCCAAACCGGCAACGTCCTCCGTCTTGGTCAGACGATAACTAATATCATACTTTTCGTTTGCGGGAAGGTTCATCCATACAAAACGAATTTTCCCTTTAGAGAAAGTAAAAGAAGCGCCTTTGGTATCCAATGCAGAGACCGCATAACCGGAAGGAATATCAATTTCTAGTTTAGCAAATCCTGTGATTTTACTTTTCTGAATGGACACCTTGACGATGGTAGACTGATTCACTTCTAACTTTGTAGGTAGTAATTGTTGCACCTTTGGCGATTCTCCTCCCATCCATGACAACCATGCCAAAATGAAAATATGAAAACCAGTGAAAAGAATCTTTATCATGTTCTACTTTTGCAAGACAAAAATGCTGTTGATTGAAAAATGTATCCCACTTAATTTTAACAGTTTCAAACAGCGAAATGTGAATTCATGAAGACACTACCTCAGAAAGTTCAGTCCGTCATGCGTGTGTATTCCGCGCTAGATCGACACATTAACCGCTTGCAAGCCTCGACAGGCATGCACTGTCCAGCGGGATGTGGTGAGTGCTGTAAGAAACCCGATATTGAGGCTTCTCCAATTGAATTTTTACCACTCGCCTTGTCTTGGTTGGATGAAGGTATCTTGTGGGAGCAATACGACGCGATACAAAATAAAGCGGACAGCCGATGTTTTGTATTTCGACCCAGCATTACAAAATTCGGTGGGCTCTGTAATGCATATAGCCATAGAGGATTGATTTGTCGCTTGTTTGGATATTCCGCCAGATTAGACAAAGATGGAAACAAGGAATTGGTCACCTGTAAAAAAATAAAAGACGAGCAACCCGCCGCCGTTCAGAAAAGCAATATCGAGAACAAAGTCATCCCCGTCATGACACATTACTATTCCAAAATGGCCAGCATTGACATTCAATTAAACGATCGAATGCCCATCAACCAAGCCATGCTGAGAGCCATTGAGACCGTTGGGGCTTATTATGCTTACAGAAAAAGAAGAAAGTCGCGCACCTAAGTTTTTGAAAAATAGAAAGCTATGAAAATTGAGCTAAACAAAAAAAAGGAGGCAAATGCCTCCTTTTCTATTATGATAATTCGCTATGTCAATTCATGCGAGACTTCAATTCAGCGTCTATCACATCTAAGAAATCTTCGGTGAACATATAATGTTCGGGTTGCACTCGATCTCCGTGGATACAAACCGCCAAGTCTTTGGTCATCTTTCCTGACTCAACCACATCAACGCAAACCTTCTCCAAAGTTTCCGCAAATCGAATTAAATCTTGATTACCATCTAATTTACCTCTGAAAGCCAAACCTTGTGTCCATGCAAAAATGGAGGCAATGGGATTTGTCGACGTTTTCTTGCCTTGTTGATGTTGACGATAGTGACGGGTAACCGTTCCATGCGCAGCCTCTGCCTCCATGGTCTTACCATCCGGAGTGATCAAGGCAGACGTCATTAATCCTAACGAGCCAAAGCCTTGCGCCACGATGTCGGATTGCACATCCCCATCGTAATTTTTACAAGCCCAGACAAAACCACCTTCGCTCTTTAAGCAAAAAGCAACCATGTCATCAATCAATCGATGCTCATAGGTAATGCCCGCAGCCGCAAACTTGTCCTTGTAGTCGGTTTCATAAACCTCTTGAAAAATATCTTTGAAACGACCATCATACGCTTTCAAAATGGTATTTTTTGAAGAGAAATATAAATTCCAATTACGCATCAATGCCTGATTGAAACAAGACCTGGCGAATCCGTATATGCTCTCATCCGTATTGTACATCGCCATTGCTACTCCATCTCCTTCGAATTGATATACTTCCCAAGATTTCGTCTCTCCCCCATCCTCCGGGGTAAAAGTCATTGTTAATTTTCCCTTTCCTTTGATTACCGAGTCTGTGGCGCGATATTGATCTCCAAAGGCGTGACGTCCGATATTGATTGGCTTGGTCCATCCGGGGACCAAACGAGGAACATTCGAACAAACAATTGGCTCACGAAAAACGGTCCCGCCAATGATGTTGCGTATCGTGCCATTCGGTGATTTCCACATTTTCTTTAATCCAAACTCTTTCACGCGTGCCTCATCTGGCGTAATGGTCGCACATTTCACTGCTACATTATACAGAAGGGTTGCCTCTGCCGCTTCCACCGTTACCTTATCGTCCGTAGCATCACGGTTCTCCATTCCTAAATCGAAATATTTAATATCTAAATCGAGGTAAGGGAAAATCAATTTCTCTTTGATGTGTTTCCAAATGATGCGGGTCATTTCATCCCCATCCATCTCAACGATGGGATTGGCTACTTTAATTTTATTCATGGTGGAGGGTATATAAATTAGGCTAATTCGCGTCCTGCAAAGAAGAACGAACCTTCAATGGCTGCATTCTCATCAGAATCAGATCCATGCACCGCGTTCGCTGCGATGCTCGTTGCAAACATGGCGCGAATGGTTCCTGGCTCCGCTTTGGATGGATCAGTCGCTCCGATTAATTTGCGGAAAGACTCCACCGCGTTGTCCTTTTCAAGAATAGCGGCTACAATTGGACCACTGCTCATGTAATCACACAACTCACCGTAAAACGGGCGTTCTGCATGAATCGCATAAAATTTCTGCGCATCTTCTTTACTCAACTGCGTCCATTTCATGGCTTTGATGCTGAATCCAGCTTCAATGATTTTATCGATAATTTTTCCGGTGTTTCCAGCTGCTGTCGCATCTGGTTTGATCATAGTGAACGTTCTTTTTGACATCTTAATTGATTTAATTGAGGGGCAAATTTACGAAGTCTTTACCTTTGCCAAAAATCATTTTGCAATGAATACAGAGAATATGACCAGTCAACTGGCAATGGATTGGGAAAATAAATATGGCGCGCACAATTATCACCCCCTACCCGTTGTCCTAGACAGAGGCAAAGGGGTGCAGGTTTGGGACGTTGAAGGAAAAGTCTATCTCGACTTTTTATCAGCGTATTCTGCCGTCAATCAAGGACATTGTCATCCCAGAATCATTCAGAAATTTTTACATCAAGCCGAGCGATTGACCCTCACCTCACGCGCTTTTTACAATAGCAAGTTAGGAGAATACGAAAAATACATTACTGATTATTTTGGTTACGACAAAGTACTCCCAATGAATACAGGGGTAGAGGGAGGAGAAACAGCCGTCAAATTGGCGCGCAAATGGGGTTATATGGTAAAAGGAATTCCGGATAATGAAGCGCAAATGGTCTTTGTAGATGGGAATTTCTGGGGTAGAACATTGGCCGCGATCAGTTCCAGCAACGACCCCAGTAGCTATGCTGGATTTGGTCCGTATATGTCGGGGTATTTGAGAATTCCCTATAATGATTTGAACGCCCTAGAAGCGATTTTTAAAACGCATCCGAATATCGCTGGTTTTATGTTTGAACCTATTCAAGGAGAAGCTGGAGTGGTGGTTCCACATGAGGGGTATCTTCAAGGTGTTCGAGAACTTTGCACTCGATACCGTGTACTCATGATTGCGGATGAAGTACAAACGGGTTTGGCGCGGACAGGGAAGATGCTGGCCTGCGATCATGAAAATGTCAAGCCCGATATCCTCATTCTAGGCAAAGCTTTATCCGGAGGTACAATGCCCGTTAGTGCCGTGCTGGCAAATGATGAAATCATGCTCACCATAAAACCAGGTGAACACGGATCCACCTATGGAGGAAATCCCCTGGCATGCGCTGTGGCGATGGAAGCGTTACAAGTTTTGAAAGATGAAAGCATGGCGGATAATGCGGAGAAAATGGGAATTCTCTTCCGAAATGCCATGATTGCCATTCAAGCTAAAACAGATAAAATCGTATTGGTTAGAGGAAAAGGACTGTTAAACGCTATTGTCATTAATGACAACGAAGACTCACACGCTGCTTGGGATATTTGTGTTCGAATGGCGGAATGGGGGCTGTTGGCCAAACCTACCCACGGTAACATTATCCGATTCGCACCTCCCCTCTGTATTAATGAGGAGCAAATGAACGAAGCCATTGCGATAATTGAACGCGCTATTTTGGAGCAATAATCGCTTATTCGAGCAACAACGACTGGAGCGCTCTTAATTCTTGAATGCGCTCTTTGTCCTGCTTAGACATCGCTTCATTGATGAAGGCGTTGATCATTCTCGCCATCCACTCCACTCGATTACTTGGTTGGAAAAATCGGGAATCTTGAGGGTATTGCAAATCGTTCAGAATTTGCTCCAAATCCTCCAGGCCAACGATATTTCCCGCTTCGTGCGGATTGACATAGAATAAAATTTCCGGATTGCCCTCGAGGTCGGTCTCCTGATAAGCTAAAATACAATATCCGGGCATATTAATCGCCGGCATTTGAATGTCCAAACTTTCCGCAATCCAAGAGTACAACGCTCCAATGATCAAAGGTTCCCCTCTCTTGGTATTCAATAAGTCACTTAATGTCAAATGACCTTGGCTATGGTGATGCGTACCCTTAAATCCGTGTATTTTAAATAATACCGTATTAAAAACATTAACAGCCTCTAATGCCGTGAGAAAATCATTCAACTCTAGCCAAATGTCCTGACGGATTTTCATTACCCTGTGCTTGAGTTCCTCTTCACTTTCAGTAGGATATTGATATCGATTCAGTATCATCAAGCCATCTAGGAGATCTTGATCTGATTCTTTCCACTCCCTTAAACGCTTGTATATACCTCCATAATGCAACTCATGAATTAATTTCTCGACGCGCGCATTGAACAAAGGTCCGTAGTGATTCATCTCCCAATAGTGTTCCAACTGTGGAATCAACGCCTCTCCATATCGATGAAGCTCGCTCTTCACCTGGGTGAAAATTTCTTCATCGGGATCTTCTATTAAACTAATGAGGGCACTTACTTCACGATGCATATTGTCATTTTTAACAACTCAAAATTAGCGCCGTTCGTTTTTTATAAAATCAGAAATTGGTATTGTTATCCACACGGGGATTTTCAAAAAGCCTGCAATGCGGATTGTATCAGCTTTTCGGCCAACTGCGCCGCATTGGGCGCAAAAGTGCGGTTCGCACGATTCGCTAAAATCACACAACACGTCAAAGCTTGGTGTCCCAGAAGAGCTGCCATTCCATAAAGACCTGCGCATTCCATTTCATAATTGGTGATACGGTGTCCTTGATACTGAAAGACCTGATCTTTCTCTAGGTCATCTTGTTTGGATTTGAGTCGAACCGAACGCCCTTGGGGTCCATAAAATCCATTTGCAGTATAGGTAATTCCTTGCAGATTAAAGATGGGATAACGCGCAAGCAATGCTGTCCCGCAAGCAACGGCATATAATCCACTCGCCGACCTACCATCTTCCTCCAAGGCACTTAATAAATCCTGCTCATCCTGCGAAAACTCATATTCATAACTCAAGGGAACACCATCTTTAGCAAAAGCATATCGAGAGGCGATTACAGTACCCAACTCTATATCCGGTTGTATGGCTCCACTTGTTCCAAGGCGCAAAAAGCGCAAGGCACCGTGTTGCTTTCTTACCTTCCGTGTTTGAGGATCGACATTGACGGCAGCATCGAGTTCATTGATCACAATATCGATATTATCTACCCCTATGCCAGATGAAACCACCGTTAATCTTTTGCCATTGAGTTCACCAGTATGGACTACAAACTCCCTTCGCTGGACGCGAATATCTACGCGATCGAAGTGCTGGGTAATGAGAGGAACTCGCTCAGGATCTCCAACGATCCAAACATCTTCCGCAATTTGATCTCCGGTAATTCCCAGATGATAGACACTCCCATCCGGGTTCAGTATCAATTCGGTTTCGGGAATGATGCTTTCGAAATCTCGCAGGTGTTTTCCTCGCATGGATAGCCTTAGCTATTTAACATGACGGGCATCACCAACATCAAAATATCTTCGTGCTCATCCACCAATTCAACTGGACGCAATATACCCGCACGATTAGGCGCGCTCATTTCAATGGTGATATTGTCACAATCCATGTTGCTCAACATCTCTTGTAAAAAGCGGCTATTGAAGCCAATCTCCATATTATCACCTGCATAGGAACAATTCAAACGCTCATTGGCTTCGTTGGCATAATCCAAATCTTCTGCAGAAATGTGCAATTCGCTTCCGCCCATCTTAAGTCTAACTTGATAGGTCGTTTTATTAGCAAAAATACTTACGCGGCGAATAGACTGAAGGAAATCCGCACGATCGATGGTCAATTTAAAAGGATTTTCTTTTGGAATTACCGCTTCATAATTGGGGTATTTTCCTTCTATCAATCTGCACATTACGGACACATTATCAAAAGTGAACTGCGCATTATTGTCTGCATACGTTACTTTCACATCTGATTTCAAAGCACCCAATATTCCCTTCATCAGATTCAACGGTTTTCTTGGCACGATAAAAGTGGCATCATCACCACCCGCATCTGTTCGGGTGTAACGAACCAATTTATGCGCATCGGTCGCTACAAAACGAGTCTCTTTCTTTTTTATCTCAAAATACACTCCACTCATCACTGGACGCATGTCATCATTTCCAGCAGCAAACAATGTTTTATTAATGGCTCTGGCCATTACATCACCAGGAACGGAAAAAGACTTATCGGAATCCATCGCTGGCGCTTTGGGGAAATCATCACCGTTTAACCCTGTCAATTTATATTTACCAAAATCACTCGCAATCTCAATCCCGTAAGTCTTTGCATCGATGGTAAAAGTTAGCGGATGCTCGGGTATTGATTTTAGAATATCCAGCAATAATTTTGCGGGAATGCAGAGGATACCCTCTCCTTTGGTTTCTACGCCATCCATATGAACGGTAATAGCGGTTTCCAAATCGGATGCACTGATAATCAACTGTTGTGGCTTGATTTCAAACAAGAAGTTATCTAGAATGGGCAAAGAGTTGTTGTTGTTTAACACTCCTCCCAACAATTGCAACGACTTGTGCAAAAGGGAACTATTGACTACAATATTCATGGTCTTGTATTACGATTAGGATACAAATATAACGTTCTCGGAAGGAATACTCCATAACGAGATCATCATTTTTCAACAATCAAAATTGGAATGGCTCCACATGGGTGTGCACGGCATAAACTTGGCTCTTCTTCGCTCGGATTCGGTCGACCACCGCATGTGCAATGGCATGTCCTTCAGATACTGAAAGCTGTCCATTGACTTGAATCGTGATATCGACAAACCATTCAAATCCGGTTTTTCGAATAAAACAACTTTCAACCTTCTCGACTCCTTCAACCTGATTTGCAATGATCATGACTTCATCAATTTGTTCTTGAGGAAGTGCGGTATCCATTAATTCAGACCATGCACCGATCATAATTTTACCTCCATTCCACGCAATAAAAACTGCCGCAATCAAGGCTGCCCAATCGTCTGCACTTTCAAAACCTTGCCCACCAATAAGGGCCACTGTAATGCCGACAAAAGCTGCCACGGAAGAAATGGCATCTGCCCGATGATGCTGCGCTTCCGCCTGCACGGCTTGACTTTCAATGCTTCTTCCGGTATGATTGACAAAACGAAATGCCAATTCTTTTCCAACAACAATAGCTGCCAATACAATCAATGTCCACCATTTAGGAAGTGCGTGCGGTGTTTGAATATTGTGGATGGCCTCCATAAAAATATAAATCGCCGCCAACCATAACATGACACTGACAATGCCAGCGGTCATTGGTTCCGCCTTTCCATGTCCATAAGGATGATCTTGATCCGGCGGTTTAGCGGCTGTGCGTAAACCAATCCAAACCAAAACAGAAGAAAGAACATCGGTACCACTTTCCATGGCATCTGCCACCAAAGCATAACTATTGCCCAAAAAACCCGCAGTGGCTTTTAATACAACTAAACATAAATTGAGGACTATGCCTTTTTTAACGGCCGCGATACCGGAAAAAGCAGGATGACGATCAATGCTCATGCTCCTCATCCGTGGACTCACCCTCCGGTGTTGGCTGATCGGTGGGGGGATTTTGATATAACTCGGGATGGCGCAATTTACCACCTTCATGAGCGGTCCAAGCCATCATTGCGAAAGTAACCAAAGCCAAAATGGTCATCACATATTCCGAACCTTTCCAAGGTCTGATTTGTCTCATATCGAAAATCGCTAACACCAAACTAAGAATCCCTAGAGAAACACAGAGTAGATGCGCTTTTTCAGCCATTTCTTCATGTTCATGAATGGCTTTATGAGACATGCCCCATTCTTCAGCCACTTCCTCAGCTTCCTCACCGGTAGCCATTGCTCCCATGCTGGCCCCTGCGGCCAGTATCCAAATAACGAAAGCCCATTTGCGTGCAGTCGTTGTTTTGGTGAATATCGAATACGAAATCAGCATGCATCCAAACAGTACGAAAAAAAGAGGGATGTGATTAAAAAGAAAATGTAATTGTACTCCGTTCATGGAGCGAATATAGGGAAAAATGCTCACTGCGCGAGCGGGACAGAATCTGCGGTGACGAACGGGACAAAGAAACAAACTCGGCTTCGCACTCGCGCTGAAAGGACCACCCCGTCCCTACGGGACACCCCTCCTTTTTTTACTTCGTAAAACAGGAGGGGAGATTCATTACATACTCACTGTTCCTCATTCTGTTTCTCGCTCCCGCTCTCTT
>CAZJCQ010000072.1:0-9594 GCA_964544665.1 uncultured Chryseobacterium sp.
AAAGAAAACCAGGGCCATAAGCTCTGTGCGGCATGGCCGAAGCTTCGTTGAAGTGTACCATCCAACCTGGATGATCGGACAGAAAATGTTGCCAGGCTGATGACGATCTCAAAGTTTGTTGCACATGAGCATTGGTCTGCTTTTGAACAGGCAGTCTCACCTCAAATTCATCTTTCTGTATTTCTAAATTAGTTTGTCCCCAAAGCAGTTGAACGCAAAGGAACAAGAATAAAAAAGGCCCTGATTTTTTCATGGGCCTAACATAAGCATTATTTCGAGAAATTCAAATGAACACCAGAATCAATTCTTTTTTTCTTCTTCCGAGGATTTCGTTGTGAAATAAGAAAAAAGACTCTGCATCACTTCTTCGCGCGCCTCCAGCTCCCTTTGAAGTTTCGCATTCTGCTCCGCTAATGCCTCCATATCCCTTTTGAGGGCTTCTAACTCTTCTGGAGATTTATCTTTTTTATCCTCTGACATAAAACAATATTACGAAAGGAAAATCATTTTCCTTGATTTTTCAATTTATTTATTTGATCTCTGATTTGAGATGCCCGCTCGTAATCTTCATTCTCTAATGCTAATTGCAGGGCTTCCTCCAACTCTCCAACAGATAAATCCTCTGTAATATCCTCCTCCCCCATTAAACCCTGCTCAAGATCTTGAAGGGCCATCGCTTTTTCATCCTGATGGGTAATAGCGTTCTCTTTTAAAATAAATTCTTTGCAAAATATGGGGCAGTCAAATCGCAAGGCTATCGCTACGGCATCGGAGGTTCTTGAATCAATTTCTACCTGTCTGCTATCTTGTAGGGCGACAATTTTTGAATGAAAGACACCTTCCTTGAAATTATAAATTTCCACTTCCATGACTTCAATTCCAAATCCGGTCGCCAATGTTTTAAAGAGATCATGGGTTAACGGTCTCAAGGGCTCAATGCGTTCCATGGCAATGGCAATCGCCTGGGCCTCTGCCCCACCGATAATGATGGGCAAGCGCCAGATGCCCTCCAAATCCATGAGCACCATCTGATAGGCCCCACTGGTCGTGCCACTGGGACTGATATCAGAAATATGGAGTTCTATTCTCTTTGACACTATTTTGCCGCATTAAAGGCTTTTGCCGCCTCAATTATTTTTGGGAGCACCTCGAAAGCATCTCCTACGATACCGTAATCCGCTGCCTTAAAAAAGGGCGCTTCAGGATCCTTGTTGATTACTACAATCACCTTACTGCCATTTACACCTGCAAGATGTTGAATCGCACCGCTAATGCCTACTGCAATATACAAGTTCGGACGGACTGCTATCCCAGTTTGTCCTACATGCTCGTGATGAGGTCTCCATCCAATATCAGACACGGGACGAGAGCAAGCTGTAGCAGCCCCTAATTCTTTGGCCAACTGTTCAATGGGGCCCCAATGTTCAGGACCTTTCATTCCACGCCCTCCACTCACCACAATATCTGCCTCTGGCAATGGGATTCCACCCTCTTCATGATTTCCTTTAGTCTCTTTTAAAGTGACCACTCGGGACGAAAGAGTTGCTGATGATGCTTCGATAGATACTTGTGAATCCATCTTTTTCACACCAAACGAATTGGGAAGGACTGTCACAATATAAAGATTGTCTTTTGATACAACTTCACTTATTGCCTTTCCTGAGAAAACATTCTTTTTGACAGTTAATTGATCGGTAATTTGTGCCAGTTGTGTGACACCCGATACTAAAGATGCTTGCATAGCGATAGCCAATCTGGGAGCAATTTCTTTACCCACATTATCATGACTTAAAATCACCAATTTTGTGCCGCTCTCTTCAGCAAATTGTTTTAAAAAGTCAGACATCGATTTACTATCCGACTCATTACTCACATTCACCAGCTTGGTCAATCCACAGACTCCTGTTCCGGCATCTCCTGTAATAT
Organism: uncultured Chryseobacterium sp.; assembly: GCA_964544665.1. Taxonomy (GTDB): domain Bacteria; phylum Bacteroidota; class Bacteroidia; order Flavobacteriales_D; family Sanyastnellaceae; genus CAMCTV01. The sequence continues at coordinate 1,927 of CAZJCQ010000072.1, forward strand.
TTCCAAATACGACTCCAGTCACCTCTGCCGCATCACCACCATTCACAGCAATAGCATAGCTCAGTGCTTCTAATGAAGCCTTGGTTGCCTTGCCTTTAAAATTCTCAATATATACTAATGTTTTCATTGTGCTCGGATTAAATTACTTTCGCCTCTTCGTGTAATAATTGAATAAGATCGGCTGCATTCTCAGGTGCAATCATTTTACATCCCGTCTTTGCAGGAGGCATTTCAAATTGCACGACACTTGTTTTCGGAGATACTCCACAACTCGGAACTACCGTCAGTGGTTTGGTCCGAGCAGCCATAATCCCACGCATATTTGGAATTCGCTGTTCAGCCATTCCTTTCGCTGCTGATATTACCATTGGTAACGTTGATTGAAACACCTCAATTCCTGTCGCAACTTCCCTTTCCAATTCTACCGAACTACCATTTACTTCTAGTTTAGATGCCCCAAAAACATAAGACCAATCCATCATTGCTGCAATCAAACCCGGAACCATTCCTCCATTGTATTGTATCGTTTCCTTGCCGCATAATATTAAATCAAATGACTGGTTCTTTGCGTAAGCTGCTATTTCACTTGCCACTGCCAAACCATCTGATTCTGGTGCATCAATCCGCACTCCATCATCTGCTCCAATCGCCAATGCCTTTCTAATGATGGGTTCATAATCAGCTCCTCCTACAGAAACCACCGTCACAGATCCGCCTTGTGTCTCTTTCAATTCTAATGCGCGCACCAGCGCGTACCACTCGTCGTAGGGATTAATAATAAAAGTGACGCCATTTTCATCATACGTATTGGGTGATGTAAATGCAATTTTCGCTGTCGTATCAGGCACTTTACTGATGCAAACTAATATCTTCATACTCTCCTTTTAAATAGGTCGCAAAGGTAGTAAATACCAACAAAAAAGCCATCTTTCGATGGCTTTTTTCAATATTAATTTCAAGCTTACTCTGCGGCTGAATCATCCGCCTTTTTCTTTGGGGCTCTTTTTGCCTTTGGCTTTTCAACCACTTCTGTAGCATCAGCAGATGGCGCTGTTTCCCCTGCCTCATCCTTCTTCTTCGCTCCGCCACGACGAGTGCGCTTCTTAGCCGCTGCTTTTTCAGCTTCTTTACCGTAAATTTCGTTGAAATCTACTAACTCAATCAAACACATCTCTGCGTTATCGCCTGGACGATATCCTGTACGAATGATACGAGTGTATCCTCCTGGACGATCTGAAATTTTTGGAGATACTGTGCGGAATAATTCCGTAACGGCCTCCTTGTTCTTCAAGTAGCTGAATACAATACGACGACTGTGTGTGCTATCTGTTTTTGACTTTGTGATCAATGGCTCAACGAACTTCTTCAAAGCTTTTGCTTTTGCCAAAGTGGTATTGATTCTCTTGTGTTCAATCAATGAACAAGCCATATTCATAAGCAATGCCTCGCGATGCTCTGCTTTTCTACCTAAATGGTTAACTGTTTTTCCGTGTCTCATTTTCTCTTCCTACTTTAATGAACCATTAGTCACGGTCCAATTTGTATTTTGCTACATTCATTCCGAATTGAAGACCTTTGTTTTCCACCAATTCTTCCAACTCAGTCAATGACTTCTTACCGAAGTTTCTAAATTTCAATAAATCGTTTTTATTGAAAGAAACCAAATCACCCAAAGTGTCGATGTCAGCAGCCTTCAAACAGTTCAAAGCACGCACGCTCAAATCCATATCGACCAATTTGGTTTTCAATAATTGACGCATGTGTAAACTGCTCTCATCAAACTCTTCTGACTCACGCTTAATTTCAGTTTCCAATGTGATTCTCTCGTCACTGAATAACATGAAATGATGAATGAGAATTTTCGCTGCTTCTTGTAGCGCATTCTTTGGTGTGATTGAACCATCACCTTGAATTTCCAAGATCAACTTCTCGTAGTCTGTTTTTTGCTCCACACGGAAGTTCTCGATGCTGTACTTCACATTTCTCATGGGAGTAAAAATGCTATCGATGAAGATGGTTCCTACCGGGGCGCTGCTCGACTTATTCTCCTCAGCTGGGCGGTATCCGCGACCTTTCTGAATCACTACATCCATCTTTAACTTCACCTTAGGATCCATGTTACAGATCACTAAATCTGGATTCAACACTTGGAATGCAGTCGTAAAATTACCGATTTCACCTGCTTTGAACTGCTCTTGACCACCTACAGTGATAGAGAACTTTTCGTAATCCGTTCCATCAATTTGACATTTGAAACGTACTTGCTTAAGGTTCAAAATCATTTCTGTTACATCTTCTACAACACCTTTGATGGTAGAAAACTCATGATCTACACCCTCAATTTTAATTGAAGTTATCGCGAAGCCCTCTAAAGAAGAAAGCAAAATGCGGCGCAAAGCATTACCGATGGTAATTCCAAATCCGGGTTCCAACGGACGGAATTCGAATGAACCAGTAAAATCATTGCTATCAAGCATGATGACCTTGTCTGGTTTAACGAAATCTAAAATGGCCATTATTATTATTGTTTTAAGTGATTGATTATTTAGAATACAACTCGACGATTAACTGTTCCTTGATGTTTTCAGGGATTTGCACACGCTCCGGATGCTTGATGTAAACACCTTGCTTATCGGCGTCATTCCAATCCAACCAGTCGAATTTTGAGCGACTCGCCAATGACATCACGATTGATTGTAGAGACTTCGACTTTTCGCGAACTGCGATGCGGTCACCTGGACGTAAAAGGTAAGAAGAAATGTTTACAACTCCTCCGTTTACGGTGATATGACCATGACCTACCAATTGACGTGCACCTGATCGAGTAGGAGCAATGCCTAAACGATACACTACGTTATCCAAACGAGACTCACAAAGAGCAAGTAAAATTTCACCAGTAACGCCTGGACGAGCCGAAGCTTTTTTGTACAAGTTCTCGAATTGACGCTCTAGAATACCATAGGTATATTTCGCCTTTTGCTTCTCTGTCAACTGCACAGAATATTCTGATTGCTTTGCACGACGCTTATTTGGACCATGTTGTCCGGGAGGATAATTACGTTTTTCTAATCCTTTATCGGGACCGTAAATTGCTTCACGAAACTTACGTGCAATCTTTGTTTTTGGGCCTATATATCTTGCCATTTTCTTCTTCTTTAATTAATTAGATACGACGTGCTTTTGGTGGACGACAACCGTTGTGAGGAAGTGGAGTGGTATCCACAATTTCAGTTACCTCAATACCTGCAGTATGGATAGTTCTGATGGCAGATTCTCTACCAGCACCTGGACCTTTTACGTACACCTTTACCTTACGTAATCCCAAATCGAATGCCTCTTTAGAAGCTTGTTCGGCTGCCATTTGAGCGGCATATGGGGTGTTCTTTTTTGAACCTCTGAAACCCATTTTACCGGCTGATGACCAGGAGATCACTTGACCAGAATTGTTGGTCAGACTGATGATAATGTTGTTAAAAGTAGATTGCACATGTGCTTGACCAACGGCCTCTACCACTACATTTTTCTTTTTCTTTTTTTCGACTTTAGCCATGATTTGTATCTATGGTTCTATTGATTATTTAACCGCTTTTTTCTTATTCGCAACTGTCTTACGCTTACCCTTACGAGTACGAGAGTTGTTCTTGGTAGACTGACCACGCAATGGCAAGCCCAAACGATGACGAACACCTCTGTAACAGCCGATATCCATTAAGCGTTTGATGTTCATTTGCACCTCAGAACGTAGCGCTCCTTCCACTTTAATTTCTTCAGTGATGAAACCACGGATTTTAGACAAATCATCGTCATTCCATTCTGATACTTTCTTATCAAAGCTGATTCCGCCGTTGGTTAAAATACGACGCGCTGTGCTACGACCGATGCCGTAAATGTAGGTGAGACCAATCTCTCCTCTTTTGTTTCTTGGTAGATCAATACCTGCAATCCTTGCCATTTTCTATTTTTGAATTATCCTTGTCTTTGTTTAAATTTCGGGTTCTTCTTGTTGATTACAAACAACTTTCCCTTACGACGCACGATTTTACAATCGGCTGAGCGCTTTTTTATCGAAGCTCTGATTTTCATATTCTTTTGCTTACTTATTTATATCTAAAACTAATTCTTCCCTTTGTCAAATCATATGGCGACATCTCCACCTTCACTTTATCCCCTGGTAATATTCGGATGTAGTGCATCCTCATTTTTCCAGAGATGTGAGCGATGATAATATGCCCATTTTCCAACTCCACACGGAACATTGCATTGGACAAAGCCTCTACAATGGTACCATCTAATTCTATCGACGCTTGTTTCGCCATTTACTTTTTATTTTTTTTCGGCCAATGCCGCAAAAACTTCTTCAAAACTGGATAACACTTCTACTTTTTCTTTTCCCACCAAAACCGTATGCTCAAAGTGAGCGCTGGGCTTATTATCGGAGGTAACGATGGTCCAGCCATCCTTTGCCTGCTTAACATTCTTGGTTCCTAAATTGATCATCGGCTCTATCGCTAATACCATTCCCTCTTGCAACAACATTCCGGATCCTCTTCTCCCGTAATTAGGAACTTCCGGTGCCTCGTGCAATTCAATTCCCACTCCGTGTCCTACCAATTCTCTTACAACTCCATATCCTTGAGCTTCCGCACATTGCTGTACCGCGTATCCAATGTCCCCGATTCGATTACCCGCAACTGCTTTCTCTACCCCACACAACAAACTTTCATAGGTTGTCTTGAGCAGTTGATGCAACGCTGGAGCAATTTCTCCGACTCCAAAAGTGAACGCTGAATCTCCCCAAAAACCATCTTTTATCACCCCGATATCGACCGAGACAATGTCTCCGTCATTCAGAGGAAGATCATTCGGTATTCCGTGTACCACCGCACTATTCACGCTGGCACAGATGCTTTTGGGAAATCCATTGTAATCCAAGAAACCAGGGGTTGCTTGATGATCACAGATGAACTCATGGGCCCACTTGTTCAAATCATTGGTGGTCACTCCCGGAACAATTCTAGGAGCTAACATAGCCAGTGTTTTTCCAATAAGTAAAGAACTCGTTTGGATCATTTTAACCTGATCCGGGGTTTTTATTATCACGTTTCTTTCCCGTCCCACCTTATGCTGTAAAACCTGTATTTACGGCTCCGGTATTACTTCTACCTTTCACTCTTCCAGTTTTCATCAAACCATCTAAATTTCTGGACAACAAATGTGTTTCAATTTGCTGTAGTAAATCCAAAATCACCCCTACCGTGATCAATAGTGAAGTACCACCAAAGAACTGAGCAAATTGCTGAGACTTTGAGAGGTTCACCATCATTAACAATGCGGGTAGGATGGCAATAAGGCCGACAAATATACCACCAGGGAAGGTTATATTGGACAAAACTGTATCAATAAATTCTGCAGTTTCCTTTCCGGGCTTCTTTCCTGGTACAAAATTTCCGTTTCTTTTCAAATCGTCTGCAATCTGTGTTGGGTTGGTCACGATCGCCGTATAGAAGAACGTAAATAGAATAATCATGGTAAACAACAACAAGTTGTATCCTATTCCATCTATTCTGGTTAAACTCTCCAATACTTTATTGGTGCTGAAGGTTTCTGTTCGTTGCAAATACAAGGGAACGAACATGATGGCTTGCGCAAAAATAATGGGCATAACACCCGCTGAATTCACACGTAACGGAATAAATGAGCGAGCAGCATCACCTTGGGGAAGTCCACTTGCAGATCCCGCATTCAATCGAGGCATTTGCACTGGAATTCGACGAACCGCCTGAATAATCGCAATGGTCGCTCCGATGATAATCACCAAGGCCGCTATTTCAATTAAAAAGAAGAAGGGTGTTTGTGCACTTGCTTCCTGAATGAAACCGCGAGGGATATCTGAAATGATACCGGTCATGATGATTAATGAGGTTCCGTTTCCAATTCCCTTATCGGTAATCTTTTCACCCAACCACATCACGAACAACGTGCTACAAGTAAGAATGATAACCGCAGATGATAACCACCACCAATGATCGGGGCGAGCATCACTGGGAACATATTGAGAAACATATCCTGGTGCTTGTAACAAACCAATCGCGATGGTCAAGGTTCTGGTCCACTGATTCAATTTCTTACGACCTGATTCACCTTCACGTTGTAATTTCTGAACCGCAGGAATCGCCAATCCCATCAATTGAATGATGATCGAGGCAGAGATATAAGGCATCACACCCAACGCAAAAATGGAAGCTCTACTGAAGGCACCGCCGGTGAACAAACCTAGGAAACCTAGCAGACCGTCCTGAGGCCCTGTGTTCAATTTTGCAGCATCCACACCGGGTAACACAATAAATGAACCGATGCGATAAACCAATAAAAGCAGCAACGTAAAACCAATTTTTCTACGAAGCTCTTCGTGGTTCCAGATATCTTTTATTTTTTGGATGAATCCTTTCATAACAATAATTAGGCGAGTACAGTTGCAGTTCCACCTGCATTTTCAATAGCTGCTTTAGCAGAAGCAGAGAAACTGTGAGCGGTAACATTCATTTTACCTTTCAACTCTCCACGACCTAGGATTTTCACTAAATCGTTCTTTGAACAAATACCATGGGATACTAAAATCTCATGAGAAACATCCGCCAAGTTGAATTTTTCAGCCAACATCTGAAGGGTATCAAGGTTAATTCCCTTGTACTCGACACGATTGAAGTTTCTGAAACCATACTTAGGTAAGCGACGTTGCAAAGGCATTTGACCACCCTCAAAACCGATCTTTCTTTTGTTACCAGAGCGAGAGCCGGCACCCTTGTGTCCACGAGTGGAGGTACCACCATGACCTGAACCCTCACCTCTTCCAATACGCTTACGATCTTTAACCGATCCTTCAGCTGGCTTTAATGTATTTAATTTCATCGTAATCTAAATAACTTATTTGTATTCTACTTTTAACAAGTGACTCACCGCGCGGATCATCCCCTCAATGTTGGGTGATAATTCCTTTTCAACGGATACATTCAACTTTTTTATTCCAAGAGCTTTGATAGTCTCTTTTTGGCGCTTTGGAAAATCAATAGCGCTTCTTACTTGGGTGATAACAACTTTTGCCATTTTCTTAATTATTATCCGTTGAACACTTTATCCAAACTTACACCACGCATTCTTGCGATTTCTTGAGGATCACGTAATCCAGATAACGCTGCTAAAGTTGCCTTTACTACGTTGTGAGGATTGGAAGAACCTTTCGATTTTGCCAATACGTCGGTTACACCTGCAGACTCCAATACCGCACGCATGGCACCTCCAGCGATAACACCTGTACCATGAGAGGCTGGCTTGATGAAGACTCTTGCTCCACCAAATTTTCCAGAATGCTCATGAGGGATTGTACCATGATGAACCGGAACTTTGATCAAGTTCTTCTTTGCATCTTCAATTGCCTTGGTTACTGCTTCTGCAACTTCCTTGGACTTACCTAAACCATGACCAACGATTCCATTTTCGTTACCCACCACCACGATGGCAGCGAATCCGAAGGTACGTCCTCCCTTGGTTACTTTGGTTACACGATTTACCGCTACCAAACGATCTTTTAATTCTGTTTCGCTAGAGCGAACAACTTTTACTTCTGCCATTTCTTTATCAGAATTTAAGCCCTGCTTCACGAGCAGCTTC
>CAZJCQ010000073.1:0-9455 GCA_964544665.1 uncultured Chryseobacterium sp.
TGTGAGCATATCCCGATACATATCGATTCGGGCACGGTAATATCTTGGTTGTTCGCTATAATACATCTCTTTCGTGTTGTTTAATCCTTGTAAAGATGAATTCTGCGATATCTGGTACGATTGCGTTTCCAAGTCCTTTGATACGTTGAGCATCGTCCAGTTTTCGGGATACCCCATCATGTATTCCAAAAGATTTGGGCAAAGTCTTTTTTTTGTTATTCCTGCATATTGTTCTGCTAGATTCCCATTTTGGTGATTGTGAAATCGTTTCCCTAAACTCGCTGCTGAAAATGATGCCCTCGTTTGACCGTCCGAAGCCGATGGGGTAAGCCACAATCCAAAGTCTTTTGCGAAGGTGGGGTGCGCCAAATTCGGCAGCAGATATAATTGTCCATTCCGCATCATACCCGATGACGGCAAGGTCATATAAGACCTTTTCAAACCCTTTTTTTGTGAGAGCTGGGACATTTTCAATTACAACATATTTGGGTTTAACTTCTTCAATAATTCGAGCAAACTCACTCCACAATCCACTTCGTTTACCTTTGATTCCATTTGCTTTAAATTGATCATTTGAACTCCATGTTTTGGCATTTGAAATATCTTGACATGGGAAACCACCTGAAAGAATATCAACATAAGGAGGGCTTGAAAGCTCAACAATGTCATCATAGATTTTATCATGGCTGAAATTATTTCGCAGAATTGATTGACAATACAAGTCAATCTCACAGCACCAAATGTTATTAAAGCCAACATTTTGTGCTGCAAGGTCAAAACCTCCAATACCGCTGAATAAACTTCCATGTTTCATTAAATCATTTGATATTCAGATTCTAGTAATGGAATAACCGCCGCAGGAACCATTTGGTCATGCAGTACTTTATGAATAACAAGTTGCTCAACTTGCTCATAGCCTTGGGGTGATTGCATCATGGCATAGAGATTTGGTGCATTCGCCTCCGTCACTCTTTTGAGTTGCTTTAGAATTTCATAACGTAACTTTTGTTCTAGTACATTTGGAATAGAACTTGAACCGCTAAGTGAAGATTCCGCACTTTCTGCAAATGAGTAATACCCTTGACTAGTAACAATTATATGGTCAAGCAATGCAATGTCAAAGAGCTTCAAAGCTGATTTGATTCTTCTCGTAAGTTGACGATCAGCCTCTGATGGTTTTAGGTTTCCGCTCGGATGATTATGAGAGATGATTACAGACTTGGCAAGCGTTTTTAGGGCAACCGCAGCAACAATTTCCACATCTACCATGGTGGCGTTTATCGTACCAGTTGAATGATGATAGTAACCAATGATTTTATTGGCTTGATTCAAATAAATGGCAATGAAATGCTCTTGAATTTCAATACCCTTTAAGATGCGCTCTTTCAAAAAATCAAACACATCTTTGGAGCTTGTAACTTGACCAAAGAAGTAAGCCTCGGTATTGAACGTAACTTCAATTTCACGAATCTTAAACTGAGCATCAAGTTCATCTAATTGGGTTTCTAGGTCAGCGTAGCTGCTTTTGTCAAAAACCATTTGAGGCGTTATGGGTGCAGTGGAATAGCTCATTATTTTCTCTTTAATACGATGATGTCTGTGGGTACTTGTGAATATTTGAATACCGGAGGAAGTCGATACGCATCCATGATGTCGCACACTTGCTCTAGCTCTGCTTTTTCGGGTTGATACGTGATGCCGTTGCGTAAAAAGTTGCTCCCGGTGAGATATACCATCAGTCCTCCAGGCTTTAAAAGTTGAAGCCCGTAGTACATGAAAAACAATTCTATTTGGTGCATCTTAGGTCTAGTGAAATAAGAACTGTACTTGTTCTTATACTTACCGTAGGGAGGATTACCAATAACCAGTGAAAATGGATAGCCTTCTAACCAAGTTAGTTTGTCTTTTAGTCGTTGGGTAAATCGAGGCTCTTGCAAAAATGCGGTTTCAAAATAGCCGTCATAGATTTTTGCTTCAGGGTAAAGTATTTGAGCAATGCGCCTGGAGTTTGGATTGATTTCAAAGCCGTAGCATTTGCTTTTATCCGGTGCGTTAGCTAGTAAATTTCCTGTGGCACAACTTGGTTCAAGCACCGTTCCCGATGCTTTAAATCCAAAGCGATACGCCAGTTCCCACATGAGCTCACAGATATAATCGGGAGTAAAGAACTCATACAATACGCCTTCACCTGTTGCACCTTTAGAACCTTGTCCACCGGATCCACTGTAGCCTGCAATAAACTTCTTGTCCGCAGTCGAATACGATTCGGAGTTTTTATCCTTTTTTAGAATAAACTGTTCAATCTGTTTATTGAGCTCAAATTGGTTCATTACACGGCTTGGGTTTCTAATAGTCCGTTTTTGCCTAGTACTTTTAGGATATAGGCATATCCCTCAGAGCTCTTTGGTTTCACTCTGTCTAGTACCTGCTCAATACTACCTTCTCCTGGTTTGTAGAAATAACCCATTCCGTATCTCAGCAATACCTTATCTAATCTTAGTAATCCTGCTTCCTGGTGTTGGTCAATGAGAATTCCTAAAAGCATCGCTCCACATAGGATATTGAATTCAGGATTGAGCATATCAGCTCTAGTCACAACATTCCCCGTGTAGTTGTTCTCTTTGATTTTATGGGAGAGATATTTCTGTTTCAGCGGCCCATTGATTCGGTTGCCTAAATACTTCTTCAGCACAGCCAATTCTCCGGCTGTCAATCGTCCTTGTTTGTTCTCCAGGAAAATAGTGTCGTTGGCTGCTTGTGGCTTTAATTGCATAAGTCCTGCTGCACCGACATAACTAACCACACTCGGATTTCCGGCACTCTCTGTAAAGATTACCGATAGAATCAATGCGCCAGGAACTTTGGTAAGTTCTTCAGCTTGCTTGATTTCCTTGTAGTATTTCTTTCCAATCTGATCGAGCTTTGCCTTGTTTTGAGGCAGTGCTGCATTGGAATAAAACACCCTTGGTGTCATTGGGATTGGTACTTCAAGTGCTGCCATAACTTATGCTTTGAAAAATGTGATTACACGGTTTTCTTTCTGTGCTGCCGTCACTGGAGCGTTGTCGTCTTTGTCTGTGCCTTTTTTGCTCATTAAAGCTAAAATTGCTAATGCAGCAGCACCAAAAAATATCTTGTTCATTGCTTTTGTATTTGGATGAATTGACTGTATTTAATTGTTGCGTTGGGATTTGATACGCTCACTCGTTGTTGTAGCTTTCTAGGGGAGAATATCCATAGCCATGGACGTATTCGCTCTCCTTTATAAACCACTTGGGTAAGTGTATCAGTACTATGAATTTGTAATCGCTGTGAATCGCCCTGGTTAATACCACTGATTTGATACCACTGGTCTTTATAGTCAAATACCTTCACATGGATGGTATCACTGACAATACTATCTCTGACCAAGGTGATAATGTTCTTTTGAGTTTCAACTACAGTGCTTGATACCAGAGTAGCATTAGAAACTTTCACGCCCATATCCTTAATTACCTTTGCTTCTTTTGGAAACAAAGATTTCAGTTCACTGGTACGAAGCAGTAAAACATCCGTTTGAGCAGCGAGTGTTCCATTTTGCGTTTTCACAAAAGAGATTTCACTACTCAGCGTTTGCATATTGAGCGACAATCTTTGATTGTCCTGTTTTAACTCTCGGTTGCTTCTAATTAGCAGAACTAGAGCTGTTATCAGAGCCACGAGCAGTAAAACTCTTTGCACTTCTCTGCTTTTTAGGATATTGATTATTACATTCATTTTTTGAGGGTCTTGTGGTTTGCGACCAGATGTATGCCGATAAAATGGTCATAATTCCGGCAATGGAAGCTGTGGCAACTGTTTCCATTTTGGAAGCAATTGCCAACAGTGTTACCAGTGCTAAAAATCCGGCAGCAAACAGGGTTAATTTGAATCGAGTTCTAGATGTCATAGGAATATTATATTAAGGCTTTCTCTTGGCTAGGATCAATTAGATTGTGCACCAAATAGCCACTAGCGAAGTATGTGTCTTGGCTTTCAACATTGATGTTTACCACATTTACTGTTTCGTCTACTCTTACTTTACTTGTAATTTCAATCCACTGTCCGTATTCATCAAGTAAACTATCGCCAACTAAAACATCGTTGGCTCTTACAAATGAATATTGACCGTTTCGTTGAACAAGCATTGGATGTTCTAGCGTAATTTCCAATGAATCATTAATCAGGAAGTAGTAACTGAATTGTGACTTTTGAATACCAACAACAGTAGATGAACTTTCAGTTGAGCTGAAGCTCGAAGTGGTAAATGTTTTCCAGGCGTTTTCATTAGCACTATCCAATCCATCAATAGCGACAGTCTTGAGAATGTCTCCAATTTCTAGGTCTTCAATTGCTTTTGTCATTCCATCAGCAAGTGTAATCAATGTGCCATAAACAAGGCATCCGCCAGTACCACCTCCGGTTCCGCCTGTACCGCCACCAGTTCCAGGATCCGTTGTACCACCACCTGAGGTTGTGGTTGTTCCGCATCCGTCCAAACAAACATTTTCCCAAAGGCCACCTTTGAGAATTTGTAAGGCTACCATTCTAGTATTTGGAGAAATGCCCAAACGAAAATCACCGTCCTGTACATTACCCGAAGGGTCTAGAACCCAATACAGAAAACCCGCTACTATCAAGGGATAGTGACCTGTCTGTCCGGCAGAGCTACCTACACCGCCATCAAATTGTTTTCTTCCTGGAACGATCTGTTCTGAATTCAAATCAACAACACCGTCCACTTGTTTTGCAGCTATTTTCTCCATTTACTAGTGATTAAAAGTTGAATTAATAAGAGTAGTTTACTACCACGTCATCTGTGGTTTCAGTCATGTAAGGAACATTGAAAGAGACGTTTCTTGAACCTTGCGTATTGGTTACGTTTTTCACTCTCACACCATTGAAGAATACATCAATTGCAAATCCCAATTTTGGAATTTGAGTAAGGGTAACAGCAATGGCAGTTCCGGCAGCTCCACTAATTCCAGTGAATGCCTCAGAAGTTTCTGTGAAAGAATCCTCTTTACCGTTGGCTGTGGTTTGGGCAGCAGCGGCAGCCGTTGCAGCATTGTTAGCTGTGGTCTGTGCTGTACTTGCAGCCGTAGCAGCAGAGTTCGCAGTACTTTGAGCGTTACTTGCAGCAGTGGATGCACTGTTTGCTGTGGTTTGAGCAGTAGCAGCATTCGCTAACGCTGAATCAGCAGTTGATTTGATAGTATCAAGGTTGACGTTACCTGTAACAGTAATCTTGTCAAGCTTTCCTTTGTATGTTCCGTTGAAAGCATAGGTATCAGCATTGCTTTCGTATGCAGCTTTAACGGCAGCAGCAGTCAAGGCATTGGTAAACAAATCCTCATCTGCAATCTTTTTGAATGTCGAAGTAGATCCCGTACCGGTTGTTACAGCAGTAACAATGTACAATGCCCACTTTGTATCGCCATCATCATTTACAAATACACGGTCAGTCACTTTCAAACCAGTTAAGGCGTTTCGTGCTGTAGTGTCCGCTACGTTGAAAGCGTTTTTAGCACCAGTAACCAATGCATCTACCTCTGTTTTAGAATAGATACTCAAATTGGTTCGTGCAGTTCCGGCATTGACATCCGAAAGGTTATTCGCAATTTTTACAACCTGGGCATCTAAGGCTCTTGTTGCAAGGTCAGCCGACAGGCCTTCAATCTGTTTGATTTTAATGAATTCACTCATGGTATGTTATTTTGATTTTAGTTATTTACTAGGGTTAAATGTTTGATGTAAACATGGTCTGTGGGCTCTAAATTGAAGCCACCATGCCAGTTTAATGTACCTGAATTGATATCAAAGGCACTGTTGATTCCATAGTCGTAAATGGCTCCATTTACCACCAGGAATAATCCTTCTGGATCAGTTGTATTTACATTGACAGAAAACTGTGTTTGTCCACTAACGCTTACTGCCATTGGTATTTTTTGCCAATCAGCTCTCCAGGTGCTTATGTCTGTTCCACCGCCTCCGGAAGAAAGGTCTCCTTGTACGTTGTTAATCCGGTAACTCTCGCCACGGATAAGAATTTCATCATTGATTGGGTCGCCCAATAACTCCAGGATTTCACGCACCGTGAAATTCTTTTGCTCTCCAGTTCTGATATGTGTTAATGAAAATGCCATTACTTTTTCTTTATCCAGTTTTTATAGATGTATCGCCCCGTTAGGAAAATCACTGCGGCTGCTCCGAGTGTGAATCCTCCTGTGACGAGTAAATTTTTTTTTTAGCTATGTCCAAGATGTTCTCATAGTTTTTTATGAGTCCATTCATGTAAGAAGTGCGGTTATCTCCATTGCTCTCAGAGATGTATGGACTATGCGCAATCTTATTTGCATACTGCTTGTAGTCTTTTGCTACAGCGTGTGCAGAAGGGTAATTTTTCGAAATCAACCGAGCAAAGTCATAGAAGCTGTCCTGTGGAGATTCATAGGTTCTGAATTTGAGCTTGTATTGGTTCTGCGCTTGATAAACGCCACCTTTCCAATACTCATTTTTGGAGCCACCTGCCGTTATTCCAAAGAAGTTATTGTACTTCTTAGAAAGATTGGAAGTACCCCAGGCACTCTCAAATGAACCTTGCGCCAAAATCACCAAAGGATCCATATTGAATTTCTCTCCGGCTTTTTTTGCGTAGGTATAATTATCTACCACGTATTGTTCTGTTTTGATGCTCATATTTGCTCTAATTGAATGAATCGTCTTTCTACCCATCGAAGTTTATTGTCAACGGTTCTGAACTGTAAAAACTCTGCTTTACCAGTATTCAGCCCCATGATATATTGTCCCAAGATGGTATTGGGTTCAGCCATGTTGATTGCAACTAATTGATCATTCAAAATGGGTGTTCTTGCCCTGGTTAAAATCCTAGGCATTGGCATCCCTTTTAAAGTGAAATAATCAACTGGTTTCATCCACCCGGTATAGTTTTGTGTTTTGGGATATGCATCAAACATGTTTTTGTAGTAAGAGAAAATCTCTACATAGTTCGATGAGCTTGACACCCAATAGTTGTAGCGTTTTTTGTTTTGATTTTTGTATTTGGCAGGTGCATATTGAGCACGGACTACAAAGGCTACTTCAATGAATTTGACATTGTTTACATCATCGAAATACTGTCTGCCTGTGGCATAACCCAAAAACTCTCCTGGCTGTGCGTAGCGAATGATATTCTTTTCGGAAAACACTTCATAGAATGCTCCATGATTGGTTGCATCAGGGGAGGTTCTAAGTGCTACTGACTTTTTACAAACTACCAGTTGATTGGGCTTTGCAAATTGTACTGGAGCTGCACCACCTCCTGAAGTATCTTTCTTAGCGTTGCTACTTACAATGGTTAAGAATTTTTGATAGTCGCTCGTTGAAAGCTCACTCTGTAAATCGTCTAACAGATTATTCTGATAGAGATTTTTGTATGCCTTTGATACATTATCTAGGTTGGTAACTGTTCTTGCAGTATCTAAAACTGAGGATGTATTGGTTGTGTCCATACTCATCATCCAACTGATCCCTGAAGGATTCATTGCGGAACGAAGTGCCATGGCTTGACGAACATCCGGATTGTCATCAGCTTTGGATTGCGCATCGTTTTTATTGATGCCTGCAATCAAGTTTTTGCCCAAGCGGTAAGTCAAATAAATTCCACCCACCACCAAAAGTCCATTGATGAGTTTGGATTGATTATTCTCAACCACTTGAATGATGCGTTCTTTAGTTCCTTGTTCTGCCATGGTTGTATGGTTTACAGCATACTTTTAATTTTCAATTTCACTAAAGGCATCTCAATCTTTTTAGAAATGGTGATGAGCTCCTGAAGAGTGAAATTGTTTGCAATAGTTTGCAATGCTTTTTGTGCGTGTCGGGCTTCCTGGTCAGATGCCACCTTGACTGAAATATTTACATCTTGATTTGCCATGATTATGCGCTTGTTGTGTTTGTATTTGCTTGTGGTTGTGTGATGAAGTGAATGATTCGCTGCATAGTGCCACGGTCTTTTTCAATCTCCGATAGCATCAAATACATCGTACCCAATTCCTGATTATTCAAGGATTGAATGAAGGAAGTAATCATCTCCAAAATGGTCTCACGTTGTGTGTCCTTTGGTTCGTTTTTACTTTCTTCAATTCCCTTTGCCTTTTCTTCATCGGTTCCGGCAAGGAAATTCATTGCTGCCCCAACGGGCGTATCGTTAAAGAACTTAGCAAGCCCAGGAAGTGCCATTCCGATGATGTTAGAATAGTACTCAACTTGCTTTTTGGCTTCAATCGTATTTTGCATATCCTGAACTTGAAACTCCAAGTCCTCATTGATAGCTTGTAACTTTTGAAGCTCTGCACTCATGCGTTCCAGTTCACGAGAGCGTTCCATTTCAGAGAATTTACGCTGCACTAGATCGTTAACTTCCGCTTCTCCCAGTCCTGAATAACCGGATAAGGATTTGGGAATATCTTCGTCAGCATCCGTCCACTGAAAAGTCTTTGACCATATCAAACTTCCTGTTTCCAGGTCTTTGAATTCTACTCTTACCTTGTCAGGATTTTCAGATTTATCATAGCTTCGAACCAATTCCGAAAAGTTGGCAATGGTAGCTTGTTCAATGCTATTGAGCTTTTTACCATTGCGATAAAAGCTTGCATTAAAAGCCACATTTTCGTGTCCCTGTTTCGGGAAGGTTTTTATCATCTTTTGGCTTACCTCGATGACATGATAAATCTTTTTCTTTTTCATTATTCCTTGACGATTTGTATGAATTCAATGATTGGATAGGTGTCAACCTTTTCCGGCAACTCAATTGCTATTAGCCCACTGAATTCCTCCAGGCCTTCTAGTGCGTTTTGAGCTGCTGTTATTTCTAGGCTATTGGTGTCTGAAATGATTCTTGTACCAATAGGCAGAACAGAAGCATTGGTGAGTAACAAATACTCATTGTACGCTTCAATTTCGTAGCGTTGTTTTGGGGATTTAGTTACCACAGTTTTGAAACTCTGTAACTGAATTCCTAGCTCACGCTGTTTGTATTGCTGATGGATGTGATTTAGATGATCGAACATAACTGGTCAGGATTTGATTGTTCTTCATATTCATCTTCGTCATCCATGGGATTTGGACATGAGCAGTCTTCTGTTTCATTCTCTGCAACAGGTTTTTCCTTTTGCACAGTTTCAGAAACAGGATTATTGCTTTTTACTTGCGGTTTCTGCACGCTGTCAGTGCATCTGAGATATAAACTCACGATGTAAGGAGCGAATATGTTTGAAGGGCAAGTGTCCAAGTAAACACCAACTACCAATTGACCTGGTAGCAGGTTTACATCGAGCGATTGATATTCGTGAGTTTCCTCCGGTTCATAGAACGGTTGCGCTGCAACGGCAGCAACAATGGCTTCTTCTTTGAGTGAATTAAACGAGGCGGTGAAC
>CAZJCQ010000074.1:0-8149 GCA_964544665.1 uncultured Chryseobacterium sp.
ATGAGTCATCCAAACATGAGGAAAACTTACACAAGATAAAAAAATAAAAAATAGCCCCCAAGCAGAATACTCACTCCAACTCGAAAGCTCCATGTGAAAGAAAAATGTTGCTCCCAATAATAACCATGCCCCTAAGTGAAAGGGAAACGCGTTCCACCAAATTTGCATTGAGTTTTTATTCAATTTTAGCTTTAAATATTGCCAACCCACCCAACTGTGTTGTCCCACGAAATACAAGCCAAAAGCAAAAACCAAAGGAAGAAAACTCGAAACCCATAGCATCGCAATGGTGCACAACCATGAAAGGTTTCTCTTGAATAATGCCAATAGCAACCAGGGAAATAAAATCCAAGAGTAGTGACTGGAAACCTCAAATGAAATATTCATTTGTGACAATATCGAAGTAGTTTCCGCAGAATGAGTGGTAAAAAGATACAACAAAACGCTACATCCCCACAACCAAGACAAGGAACTCTTCAAACCCCATCCATGCCCATCACCGGTACCAAAATGCCAACCCGAGAAAACAATGAAAAAAAACAAAGCCAAGGCTGGAACAAAATACCACAACACACCCATCATGAGCATTAGCATTAGATACTGGCCTATAAAACTCGCTCTACTTTTCACCCCATCGCCACTATCTAAAAGGTGATCCACAGCCCCATGTGGCATCCCTATGGCCACCATACCCAATCCGAGCAGAGTATATCCAAAAATACTCTGCATAACAGTACTATATCCCATTACAACCAAGAAGGCTGACAAAAGGAGCAAGCTAACAGGATGAAACATCGTTGAATGGCAACAGCCCGCCCATGCGGCTCTCATAAACGGGATTTTGGGAAGACGTGAAAAAATCTTCATTTCTTGCCAAATACTCGTTTTTTCGTCTAAAAACTGAAAGGTATCTTGTAATGCTACTTTTGAAAATAAGGTTTGAAAAATCCCTTTACCTTGCTGTGGATCATAAGATAAAATATGCAACAACAACTGATCATACCAAGCAAACCTGCTGGCTATTTTCGGCCCTGTCGAAGTCTCCGACACAAAAGCTTTTGGACATTCTTTTTCTAACTCGTCCAAACATCTTTCTGCATGATCATACATCTTTCGAAATGCATAACCTGTGCTGGGCTTGAGCAATCCCGCTCTCGTTCCTATCGGAATGGTCAATTTTGGACTGGATAATTCAAGACGAGCATTGGACATCGGAATGCATCCATACTCAGAAGCGACAATTTCAATGTCGCCAAAATGCTCACCGATATAGGCTTCCAACATTTCCTGCGCCTCCTGCTGCTCAATCTTTTGTTTACCAAAACGAGTAAATTCCACCAAAATTCGCCCATCCAAAAAGGGAAGCACATACATGAATTGACATTGACCATTTTGAGGAATTTCGAAATCCATTAGTCGAATGGTGTCACTGATGAAGTGAGCTGTTTTCGGCCGAACAAACCAACCTACAAAGCTCTGATGTATATGATAGAATCCTACATCGTTCGATGCAAAAGAAGGAGGTCTAGAATCAAAAATATAATCACTACAAAAAACATCGCTCGCGGTGTGCACCTTTTTTTTATCACCCTCTTCCTCAATCGCATCCACAAGACCCTCGATAAATACTACACCATTGTTATTTCCCACAGAGCGCGTATGCTGCCACAAAACTGAACTTTCCACACCATGATATTGATAGGGAGACATAGATAAACTTTGTCCTCGCATCACCTCACAATGGCTCCATGAATCTGAGATAATCTCTTTTAAATCCCTTTGAATATTATCCTTGTCTGAAGACCAAAAACAAAAGGTCTTTTGAGGCAATTGCTGCAGAAGAGGCTCTATCACCACTACACGCTTACCCCTTAACCAACCCCTTCTGTCCATCGCCAGTAGCAGCAAACAAGAAGAAGCTCCCATACCGATGATAACAGCATCCGCATGAACTTCCGTTTTATTGAAGCTCATTTGACTCATTCCGACACAAGAATAAAGAAAGGGTGCTCCTTGCGGAGACACCCCTTCATTACTAAACAAATGAAATTAACCATTAATCTTCATTTCTTGACAATGCATAGATCACCAAACCAAAACCAATTTTATTGATGGCATCCGCAATGTTATACACGATGTCCATAGCGTGAGAAGCCGCGGCTGGATCTGCAACCAATTGCATACCGAACAAACCACCCGGAGTTCCTAAGATATATCCCAAAGGATAAATAGCCCAACCTACTAAAACAAACCAAGCCAAAACACGCGTAGCCTTTGCCACTTGCGCACCTGCAGTTTGAGCCAATGAAGCCACTTCTCCAAACCAAATCAAGTAAGCAATGTAGAAATAAGCTCCACCTGAAATAACTCCCCACATCACACTGTGATCGCGGTCAATGGTCTCACCAAAGTATCCCGTTACCAACATCACCAATGAGGCAAAAATCAATTTCCACAACAAAGCCACTTTGGCACCTGCCTTTTTGGTAATCAAATAAAATTCCACGCACATCAAAGGCACAGTTAAAATCCAATCTACATAACGGAAAAACGTTGGGGACTCACCTGTCTCTAAATTGTAACCACGCATATAGTAATAATGCACGGCTGCAATGAAGGTGATTAAACCAGAAACGAGAACAGACGTTCTCCATTTGGGAGAAGTGTTGTTCAATTCAAAAAAGAAGAATACTGACGCGGCCATCATGGCCATTGTTCCGATAAAGAACGTGAATGCAACATAGTTGTCGCTAGCAATTGTTAAATGCTCCATAGGTTTTTGTTTTTTAGTTTTCCTACTCTGTTGAGGCTTTTCGGTTTCGCCTTTGTACGGTAGTACAATCTCTTATTATAAAATAGTGGGGGGCTCAGCCGCCCCCCACCATTCTTTATTGCTTTACGAAAGTGATATTTTCCATCCCAGCATCACCTTTCAATTGCATTAGGTACAATCCAGAAGGAAAATGATGCACGCTCAAAGATTGTCCATTCATTGCTCTTCCGCTTTCCATCAATCTTCCGTTCATATCATAGATGGAAAATTGAATTGGAGAAGCAGTGCTGATGGTAATCATCTCGGTTGTTGGATTCGGGTAAACATTGATATTCAAAGCATTTTCATCATTCACTCCATTGGAGGCTGGAATCAATACTCTATCAATCACATGCACTACTCCATTGTCAGCCAAAACATCCGCCAATGTTACGTTAGCATCATTGATCATCACACCGCTCATTAAAGAAACATTCACAGAAGCACCATTGACGGTGGCTACTGGACCCGATACCAATTGCGTTGACAAGACTTCACTTGCTAAAACATGATAGGTTAACACTTCAGTCAAATTTGGCAAAGCCAAAATTCCATTGATATCCGTACCTAAATCAGCGGCCAATGAATCAAAAGCTGCGTTAGTAGGAGCAAAAACGGTAAACGCAGCTAAAGGATTGGAAAGAATAGGAACAAGCTCCTCGGCTATCACAGCAGTGGTCAATGTAGTAAAGCCATTGTCGATCGCAACATCCACCACCGTTTCTAGAGGTAGAACCACTCCGTTCAAAACATGCACTACCCCATTATCTGCCATCACATCTGTCAATACTACTTCTGCCTGGTTGACAAACACAGTGCCCGCGGAAGTAACGGTCATCTTCAAAGTATTGGTGGAGCTTAAAGGCTGAACAATCGCACCATTCGTAACATCCGCAGCCATAACCTCACTACCTAATACATGGTAGTTTAACACATCTGCCAAATTCGGCAAACTCAAAAGTCCTGTAACATCAGTTCCCAATGCCATGGCCAAATTTTCGAAAGCGGTATTGGTAGGAGCAAACACAGTGAAAGAAGCCAAAGGATCAGATAAGGCAGGAAGTAATTCAGCCGTGATGACCGCTGCAGCTAGGGAGGTAAAGCCATTGCCCAAGGCAACATCTACCACTGTCTCAACAGGTAATACCACTGCATTGATTACATGCACCACGCCATTATCAGCCGTTATATCAGCCGCAGTTACCTGGGCTTGGTTGACATACACATCTCCCATACTGGTGGCCGTCATTTTCAAAGTATTGGTAGCGCTCAAAGGCTGTACAATTGCGCCATTGGTCACATCTGCAGCCATCACAGTATTCCCTAAAACGTGATAAGTCAATACATCGGCTAAATCTGGTAAAGCCAACAAACCCGCGATATCAGTACCCAAGGCAGTTGCTAAATTGTCAAAAGCCTCGTTGGTAGGCGCGAAAACGGTGTAAGAAGCCAAAGGATCAGACAAAGCAGGTAATAATTCCGCTGTGATGACGGCGGTAGCCAATGAGGTAAAACCATTGTTCAAGGCAACATCCACCACTGTTTGAGATGGTAAAACGACTGCATCAATCACGTGCACAACCCCATTATCAGCCGCAAGATCTGCAGTGGTAACTTGTGCCTGATTGACAAAGACATTACCCGCAGAGGTAACTGTTAACTTCAAGGTATTAGTTGCACTCAGTGGCTGTACAATAGCACCATTTGTCACTGCGCTCGAAGGAACGGTCTCCCCTAACACATGATACAATAATATGTCAGTGAGGTTAGGAAGCAATAAAAGTCCATTAATATCGGTACCTAACGCCGCTGCAATATTCGACAAGGCATTATCATCAGGAGCAAAGACGGTATAGGTAGCATTCGGGTCTTGAAGCGCCGAGGCCAGACCCTGTTGAAGCAGTGCCGCCTCGAGGTAATTATGATTGGGGCTGACAGCAATAACATCATCAAATACATTGGTTTGAGCAGATGTCTCAAGGACGAAAAATGCCGATGACAGAATCAATCCTAATTTTAAATACAATTTTTTCATGTTGGTTTGTTTAATTATTTATTACAATGATTAAACATAACAAAACTGATAAAGTTCAGTTTTTAACATTTTAAATATGAAATTAAAACCATTTTCGAACGAAATGTCCTGAAATCCAAGTAAAGCAAAGAAAAATTTAGTGCCCGTTGACGGTTCTTCGAACTAAAACTTTTCTTCAACAACTAAATTCAATGACTCTTACAAAACATTTATCTCCTTCTAGATTTTACGATATGAAGGAATCGCTTATTTGTTTTATCCAATACTGGAGAAGAATGCAAAATCCTAGCTAAAACAAATATCTCTTTATTGAACCCCGATGTATTTATGCGTTTGCAAACTCAATCGCCATTTGGGATTTGTGGTGATGTGATTCAAAATCAAAGGCAACACCTCCTCACTTCTCTCCCATTCCGGCTGCAATAAAAGACTACAATCCGGAGATAATTGATGAGATAAGTCCTCGGCCCAAGCAATGTCTGATGGATGAAAAACGATTACTTTCATCTCATTCGCACGCAAAAAAATCTCTTCCGTAGGGCGTTTAAATTTTTTAGGTGAGAAAGTAATCCAGTTCCATTCACCTGATAGCGGATGAACACCACTCGTCTCTAAATGAACTGCAATAGCCTTGGTGCGCAAACCTGCCGTCAACTCCTGCAAATCATGCATGAGTGGCTCTCCTCCGGTGATGATCACTCGATTCGCACCCGCAGTGATGACATCGTTAATCAATTCCTCAACCGACAACAATGGATGATCCTCGGCATTCCAACTCTCCTTGACATCACACCAAACACAGCCCACATCACAACCTGCCAAACGAATAAAATATGCAGGACAGCCGGAATGAACGCCTTCACCTTGAATGGTGTAAAATCGTTCCATTACCGGCAACTTTTGACTCATATCAACGCTCCAATTAAATCGTATTGCTCTGCACCTGTTACCCGAACATTTACAAAATCTCCTATCCGCAAATATTGATCCGGTGCATGTATGATCACTTCATTGTCTACCTCTGGTGAATCATACTCGGTTCGTCCGATGAAATAAGGTCCCTCTACTCGATCAATCAAGACTTTCATCTCTCTTCCCACTTTTTCTTGATTCTTCTGCAATGAAATCTCTGACTGTACCTCCATGATGAAATCAGCGCGACGCTTTTTTTCTTTAGCTGAAACATCATCCTTTAATGAAAACGCATGGGTATTCTCTTCATGTGAATAGGTGAACACCCCTAGTCGATCAAAACGGGTTTGTTCCACCCAACTTACCAACTCCGCAAAATCATCTTTGGTTTCTCCTGGAAACCCAGTGATCAAAGTAGTGCGCAAGGCTATGTTCGGCACCCTGTCACGGATGGTGGCGATCAATTCATCTGTTTTTTCACGGGTAATGCCTCTGCGCATGGCCTGCAACATTTTTGTTGTGCCATGTTGCAACGGCATATCCAAATAATTACAAATATTCTCTCGCTCCTTCATCACATCCAACACATCGAGCGGAAATCCACTTGGATAAGCGTATTGTAATCTTATCCAATCCAACCCTTCAATATCCGAGAGATGCTTGAGCAAATCTGACAACTTTCTTTCTTTATAAATATCCAATCCGTAAAAAGTCAAATCTTGCGCAATCAAAATCAACTCTTTCACGCCATTCTTCACCAAACCTTTTGCTTGCTTTACCAAATCTTCTATTGGAGTGGAAAGATGTTTTCCTCTCATCAATGGAATGGCACAGAATGAACAAGGACGGTCACAACCTTCCGAAATTTTGAAATAAGCATAATGACTAGGAGTGGTGAGCAATCGCTCTCCTACCAATTCATGCTTATAGTCGGCTTTTAACGTTTTCAATAAACGCGGGAGCTCTCGAGTTCCAAAAACCGCATCTACCTCAGGAATATCTCTCTCAATCACATCGCGATAACGTTCTGAGGTAGATGCGGTTTTCATCAGCTGATCCACATTTCCTTTTTCCTTCTCCCTGGCCCACGCTAAGATGGTATTTATAGACTCCTCTTTTGCATTGTCAATAAAACCACATGTATTAATAATAACGATAGACGCGTCCTGCTCTTCCGATTCGTGCGAAACGTCATAGGAATTGGCCTTGAGCTGTGCCATCATTACTTCACTGTCAAAAATATTCTTGGCACATCCCAAAGTGACCACATTCACTTTGTTTTTCTTCAAGGTTTTCGTTTTCATCGTTTCTCTTCTTCGCCAAATAATGAATCCACGAACTCAAAACGGTTAAACACTTGCAGCTGCTCTGCCTGCTCTCCTACACCAATGTATTTCACCGGAATGTTAAATTGATCAGAAATTCCAATCACCACACCACCCTTGGCCGTCCCGTCTATCTTTGTGATGGCCAGCGCATTCACATCCGTGGCGGCGGTAAATTGCTTCGCTTGTTCGAAGGCGTTCTGCCCTGTTGACCCATCCAATACCAAGAGAATCTCATGAGGTGCATCTTGCACCACCTTTTCCATCACGCGTTTGATTTTGGACAACTCATTCATCAGTCCCACTTTATTATGAAGACGCCCAGCAGTATCTATCAACACCACATCTGCCTGTTGGGCTACTGCGCTTTGTAAGGTATCAAATGCCACAGAAGCCGGATCAGATCCCATGTTTTGCGCCACCACCTGTGCCTGCGCACGATCTCCCCAAACTTTCAACTGATCAATGGCCGCTGCCCTAAAGGTGTCCGCCGCTCCCAACACCACCTTTTTTCCCTGCTTATGGAATTGATACGCCAACTTACCGATGGTCGTCGTTTTTCCAACTCCATTGACTCCAACCACCATCACGACGTAAGGCTTCTTATCCACAGGAATAAACAATTCAGCCTGCTCCTCACCTTCATGAGCGGAAAGCAAACTCGCTATTTCTTCTCTCAATATGCGATTCAATTCCTCCGTTCCCATGTATTTATCTTTCGAAACCCGATCTTGAATACTCGCTATGATTTTGAGTGTAGTGGGAACTCCCACATCGGATGAAATCAATACTTCTTCCAAATTGTCCAAAACTTCGTCATCGATGGTGCTCTTACCCACCACAATACGCGCTAGTTTGGAAAACAAACCTGAACGGGTTTTTTCTAAACCTTGATTCAGGTTCTCTTTTTTCTCCTTGGAAAATAATTTCTTAAAAAAATTCATGCTTGATTAGAATAAAAAAGGCCTTTTCTTACGAAAAAGCCTTTTAAAAATGAGCTTTCACCGATTAGGCCTTTGAAAACCAATCTGCGATTTTATCGTTATGTACAATTTCTTCTTTGAA
>CAZJCQ010000075.1:0-8050 GCA_964544665.1 uncultured Chryseobacterium sp.
CCCACGTGAACATTGGAACGATTGGTCACGTTGACCACGGTAAAACTACCTTGACTGCTGCTATTACAACTGTATTGGCAAACAAAGGATTGTCTGAAAAGCGTGATTTCGCTTCGATTGACAACGCTCCAGAAGAAAAAGAGCGTGGTATCACCATCAACACTGCTCACGTAGAGTATCAAACAGCAAATCGTCACTATGCGCACGTTGACTGTCCAGGTCACGCTGACTATGTTAAGAACATGGTAACGGGTGCTGCTCAAATGGACGGAGCGATCTTGGTTGTAGCTGCTACCGATGGTCCAATGCCACAAACTCGTGAGCATATCCTTTTGGGACGTCAGGTTGGTGTTCCACGTATTGTTGTTTTCATGAACAAAGTAGATATGGTGGATGATGCTGAGTTGTTAGACTTGGTTGAAATGGAAATTCGCGAGTTATTGTCTTTCTATGAGTATGATGGTGATAATACGCCAATCATCCGTGGATCGGCTTTAGGAGCTTTGAATGGTGATGAGAAGTGGGTAGAGAAGTTGATGGAATTAATGGAAGCTGTAGATACATGGATTCCAATTCCTCCTCGTGAAGTAGAAAAACCATTTTTGATGTCTATCGAGGACGTATTTACCATCACAGGTCGTGGAACAGTAGCAACTGGTCGTATCGAGCGTGGTGTAATCAATACAGGTAACGAAGTAGATATCATTGGTTTCAATTCTGAGAAATTGAAGTCGACTTGTACGGGAGTTGAAATGTTCCGTAAGATTTTGGATCGTGGTGAGGCTGGTGACAACGTAGGTTTGTTGTTGCGTGGTATCGAGAAGAGTGACATCCGTCGTGGTATGGTTATCGCTGCTCCCGGTTCTATTACTCCTCATACTGATTTCAAAGCAGAGATTTATGTATTGAAGAAAGAAGAAGGTGGTCGTCACACTCCATTCCATAACAAATATCGTCCTCAGTTCTATTTCCGTACAACGGACGTAACTGGAGAGATTACTTTGGAAGCGGGTCGTGAGATGGTGTTGCCAGGAGATAACGTATCTATCACTGTTAAGTTGATCGCTCCTATCGCGATGGACAAAGGATTACGCTTCGCTATCCGTGAAGGTGGTCGTACAGTAGGTGCGGGTCAGGTAACTGATATCATCGCTTAATTGAATTGCACATTTAGAGTGAAGGTGGGTCTTTTGATCCCACCTTCACTTTGATGTTTAATGACAATATTAAAAACGGGCATAGTTCAATGGTAGAATAGCGGTCTCCAAAACCGTTGATCTTGGTTCGAATCCAGGTGCCCGTGCAAAAGGAAAAAACTGAATACAATGGCTAACATCAAAACATACATTACAGAATCCTACAATGAATTGGTAAATCATGTCACCTGGCCAACATGGTCGGAGTTGCAAGAGAGTACCGTATTGGTATTTGTTACCACCTTGTTGTTAACCGTATCTATATTCTTGATGGACTTTATTTTTGGTGTAAGTGGAGACGCTGAGTCTAGTTGGAAAGGAGTTGTGGGTATGATTTATTCATTTTTACAATAATACCATTGACCATGAGTGATATCGAAAAAAAGTGGTATGTCGTCCGAGCCATCAGTGGCAAGGAGAAGAAAGTGAAGGAGTTCATTGAGAGCGAGATCAAGGCTCGTGGCATGCAGGATTATGTTTCTCAAGTTCTTATTCCAACTGAAAAGGTTTTCCAAATTAGAAACGGAAAGAAAATCAGCAAGGAGCGTAGTTATTTACCCGGTTATGTGTTGATTGAAGCGAATTTGATTGGAGAAATTCCGCACATTATTCGCAACATCACGAATGTAATTGGTTTTTTAGGTGCAGAGAAGAAGGGAGAACCCATTCCATTGCGTTTGAGCGAAGTAAATAGAATTTTAGGCAAGGTAGATGAGTTGGCGGAGAGTTCAGAGGAATTGAACATCCCTTACGTAGTGGGTGAGAGTGTGAAAGTGATTGATGGACCTTTCAACAATTTCTCGGCGATCATTGAGGAAATCAATGAAGACAAGAAGAAGTTGAAGGTGAGTGTGAAGATTTTTGGACGTAAGACTCCATTGGAGTTGAGTTACATGCAAGTAGAAAAAGAAAGTTAGAACTAAAAACGTGCCCTGGCAGCATTGTAACTTAAACTGTTACGAAAGCTTCCCCTTGCCGCCAGGACCGATGATTAAATAAATAATAAAATGGCGAAAGAAATTTCTGGATTTGTAAAACTGCAAATCAAAGGTGGCGCCGCTAACCCTTCCCCTCCCGTAGGTCCTGCTTTAGGTTCTAAGGGGGTGAACATCATGGAGTTCTGTAAGCAGTTTAATGCGAGAACCCAGGATAAAGCTGGAAAGGTATGTCCCGTATTGATCACTGTTTATGCTGATAAGTCTTTTGACTTTGTCATCAAGACAGCTCCTGCGGCGGTGCAACTTTTGGAGGCCTCGAAAGCAAAACAAGGTGCTGCTGAACCTAACCGTCAAAAGGTAGGGACAGTCACTTGGGAGCAAGTAAGAGCGATTGCAGAAGACAAGATGCCTGATTTAAATTGCTTTACGATCGAGTCCGCTATGAGTATGGTGGCGGGATCGGCAAGAAGCATGGGGATTCAGGTAACAGGAGAACGTCCTTTTTAATGTAAAAACTGAGAGAAATGGCAACAATTACAAAGAACCGTAAGGCGGTAAATGCCAAGTTCGATGCGACTAAATCGCATTCGTTGGCTGAAGCTGCTACTGTGGTAAAGAACATTACCACCACCAAGTTCGATGCATCTGTAGACATCGCTGTTCGTCTCGGTGTTGATCCGAAGAAATCCAATCAAATGGTACGTGGAACGGTATCTCTTCCTCACGGAACTGGTAAGACCGTTCGTGTGTTGGTTTTGTGTACGCCTGATAAAGAGGCAGAAGCTAAAGCAGCAGGTGCGGATCATGTGGGTTTAACGGAGTACATTGACAAGATCAAGGGCGGATGGACCGATGTGGATGTTATTATTACCACACCCAGTGTTATGGGCCAGGTAGGAGCGTTAGGTAGAATTTTAGGACCGAGAGGTTTGATGCCTAACCCTAAGACTGGAACAGTAACAATGGATGTAGGCAAAGCAGTTACTGAGAAAAAGGCAGGTAACATTGACTTTAAAGTAGACAAAGCGGGTATTGTTCATGCAAGTATTGGGCGTGTTAGTTTTGACGCTCAAAAATTGGCTGAAAATGCACAAGAATTGTTGACAACTATTGTCAAGTTAAAGCCTTCAGCAGCTAAAGGTACTTATGTGAAAAGCATTTATTTGTCTTCGACCATGAGTCCAGGTGTACTAGTAGATACTCGATCAGCTAATTAATCAGGTCAAATTCGGAGGAACTAAAAATGAACAAAGACCAAAAGAATCAGGAAATCGCAGCTATCGTTGAATTATTGAATAATACCAATATTTTTTATTTAGCGGATACTGCATCACTGAACGCCGAAGCGACCAGCAACTTGCGCAGAGAGTGTTTCAAGAATAACGTAACCATGAAAGTGGTCAAGAACACGTTATTAAGAAAGGCTTTTGACCGCATTGAAGGCAAGAATGTTGAACCTCTTTTTGAAGCTTTAAAAGGCAACACAGCTGTGATGACAGCGGAGGTAGTAAACGTTCCTGCTCGCATGATCAAGGAGTTCAGGAAGAAACACGGAAAACCCCTTTTGAAAGGTGCGTTTATCATGGAAGATTGTTACGTAGGTGATGACCAATTAGATACTCTAGTTGCTATGAAGAGCAAGGAAGAGTTGGTTGGAGATATCATTGGCTTATTACAATCACCAGCGAGAAACATTATTTCAGCACTTCAAGCAAATGCGGACAAGAAATCCGGTGAAACAGCGCCAGAGGAACAAAGCGCATAATTTGTTCCAACAAAATTATTAGAAACTTTTAATATCAAATACAATGGCAGATTTGAAAGCAATGGCGGAAAGCCTCGTTAACTTGACAGTAAAGGAAGTTAACGAATTGGCTACCATCTTAAAAGACGATTATGGAATTGAGCCAGCTGCTGCAGCGGTTGTTATGGCCGGACCTGGTGCAGGTGGTGGCGCAGCTGCTGAAGAGAAAACATCTTTTGATGTGATTCTTTCAGAAGCAGGTCCCAATAAATTGGCAATCGTGAAATTGGTTAAAGACCTTACTGGTCTTGGCTTGAAAGAAGCGAAAGATGTTGTAGATAAGGCTCCAGCACCTTTGAAGAGCGGTGTTACAAAAGACGAAGCAAACGGCTTGAAAACACAACTTGAAGAAGCAGGAGCGAAAGTTGAGATCAAGTAATCAACTCCCCGTTTTAATGTTTAGGCCTCTCGCTTTGCGAGGTGGCCTAAACTTATTTAACAGTGGGAACACTGTAAAAAGAAGAATTTATTTTTTCAACCTTAAATTGAACCACCTTGGCAACGCTTAAAAAAACAGAGGGTAGAGTGAATTTCTCTTCCACAAAAAGTTTCTATGACTATCCAGATTTTCTGGAGATTCAATTGGCCTCTTTCCGCGAATTCTTTCAGTTGGAAACCAACCCAGAGAACCGCAGTAATGAGGGCTTATTCAAAGTATTTGCTGAGAATTTCCCAATTACGGATACACGTAATCAATTCGTATTGGAATTCTTGGATTACTTCATTGATCCTCCCCGCTACACCATCGATGAGTGTATTGAGAGAGGCTTGACCTACAGCGTTCCTCTGAAGGCTAAATTAAAATTATATTGTACGGATCCAGAGCATGAGGACTTCGAGACCATTGTTCAGGATGTGTATTTAGGAACCATTCCTTACATGACTCCACAGGGATCTTTTGTGATCAACGGAGCGGAGCGTGTAATCGTATCGCAATTACATCGTTCTCCAGGCGTATTTTTTGGTCAAAGCCGTCACGCCAATGGAACGAAATTATATAGTGCACGTATCATTCCTTTCAAAGGTTCATGGATTGAATTTGCCACCGACATTAACAATGTCATGTATGCTTATATCGATCGTAAAAAGAAATTACCAGTAACCACTTTGTTAAGGGCAATTGGTTATGAAAGTGATCGTGAGATTTTAGAAATTTTCAACCTTGCAGAAGAAGTAAAAGTTTCGAAAGCCGGTTTGAGTAGAGTATTGGGAAGAAGATTGGCCGCTCGTGTATTGAGAACTTGGATTGAGGATTTTGTGGATGAGGATACCGGTGAAGTGGTATCGATAGAACGTAATGAGGTTGTTTTAGACCGTGAGACTGTTTTAACAGAAGAGCATATTGATCGTATTGTAGATAGCCAAGCTAAGGTGGTGATTCTGCATAAAGATGAAAGCAATGCGGCTGATTTCACGATCATTCATAATACCCTACAAAAAGATACTACGAACTCTGAAAAGGAGGCTGTGGAGTATATCTATCGTCAGTTGCGTAATGCCGAGCCACCAGATTTGGAGACCGCTCGCAGTGTGATTGATAAGTTGTTCTTTTCTGAGCAGCGTTATGATCTAGGTGAAGTAGGTCGTTTCCGTATCAATCGTAAATTAGGATTGAATATTGACGCGAACCAGCGCACGCTTACCAAAGAGGATATTATGTCCATCATCACTTATTTGATTGAGTTGGTGAATTCAAAAGCGGATGTGGATGATATCGATCACTTGTCGAATCGTCGTGTTCGTACAGTAGGTGAGCAGTTGTACAATCAATTTGCAGTGGGATTGGCACGTATGGCGCGTACTATTCGCGAGCGCATGAATGTGAGAGATAATGAAGTGTTTACCCCGATTGACTTGATCAATGCAAAGACCTTGAGTTCAGTCATTAATTCATTCTTCGGAACGAATCAGTTATCTCAATTCATGGATCAAACCAATCCTTTGTCAGAGGTTACTCACAAGCGTCGTATGTCGGCACTCGGACCAGGTGGTCTTTCAAGAGAGCGTGCCGGTTTCGAGGTTCGTGACGTTCACTATACTCACTATGGTCGTTTATGTACCATTGAAACACCAGAAGGACCAAACATTGGATTGATTTCTTCTTTATGTGTTTATGCAAAAATTAATCGTCTTGGATTTATTGAGACTCCATACAGAAAGGTAGAGAATGGAAAAGCCTCGATGGATAATAATGGCGTTATTTACTTGACAGCAGAAGATGAGGATTCGAAAGTAATCGCTCAGGCCAATGCTAAAGTAGATGAAAAAGGAAACTTCTTAACGCCTGCAGTAAAGGCTCGTTTAGAAGGAGATTTTCCGATTATCACTCCAGGAGAGTTGAGTTTGATGGACGTTGCTCCTAATCAGATTGCCTCGATTGCGGCTTCCTTGATTCCATTCTTGGAGCATGATGACGCGAACCGTGCATTGATGGGATCTAACATGATGCGTCAGGCTGTACCATTGATGCGTCCAGAGGCGCCAGTAGTAGGTACTGGTTTGGAAGGTCGTGTTGCAAAGGATTCTCGAGTGTTGTTGACGGCGGAAGGCGATGGTGTGGTAGAATTTGTTGATGCCAACGAGATTCGTATTCGATATAAGCGTAATGAAGAGGATGAATTGGTGAGCTTCGACTCGGCCGTTAAGTCCTACAATATCCGTAAGTTCTCCAAAACAAACCAAAGCATGTGCGTGAATCTTCGTCCAATTGTGATGAAGGGAGATAAAGTGGTGGAAGGCCAGATCATGGTGGAAGGTTATGGAACCAAACAAGGAGAGTTAGCTTTGGGAAGAAACCTCAAAGTGGCATTCATGCCTTGGAAAGGTTACAACTTCGAGGATGCCATTGTTATTTCTGAGCGAGTGGTTCGTGACGATATTTTCACTTCGATTCACGTAGATGAGTACACGACTGAAGTTCGTGATACCAAGCGTGGAGTGGAGGAATTGACGGCGGACATTCCGAATGTATCGGAAGAAGCTACACGTGACCTTGATGAGAACGGAATTATTCGCGTGGGAGCTGAGGTAAAAGAGGGCGATATCTTAATCGGAAAAATCACTCCTAAGGGAGAGACTGATCCGACGCCAGAGGAAAAACTTTTACGCGCGATTTTCGGCGACAAAGCAGGTGATGTGAAAGATGCCTCTTTGAAAGTTCCACCAGCAGCTACAGGCGTTGTTATTGACAAGAAATTGTTCCAGCGTCAAATCAAAGAGAAGAAGGCCCTTAAAACAACAGAGAAAGCGCAAGTGGATCAGTTGGATAGAGAACACGAGAAAGAAGTGGCCGATTTGAAGCGCATATTGGTAGACAAGTTAATTGCGATTTTAAAAGACAGCACTTGTCAAGGAGTATTCAATTATTTCAAAGAAGAGCAAATTAAAAAGGGAACCAAGTTCAATGCAAAATCTTTGATGACCTTGGATTACAGTGTGATTAACGCGGATTCTTGGACCAAGGATAACCACGTTAATGGTTTGGTGAAGCGCGCGATTCATAATTTCAATTTGAAATACAATGAAGCGTTAGGAAGTTACAAGCGTAAAAAATTCCAATTGACAGTAGGAGATGAATTACCAGCAGGTATTGTGAAGTTGGCCAAAGTATACATTGCGCAGAAGCGTAAGTTGAGAGTGGGAGATAAGATGGCTGGACGTCATGGAAACAAAGGTATTGTAGCGAGAATTGTTCGTGATGAGGACATGCCATTCTTGGAAGATGGAACACCAGTGGATATTGTATTGAATCCATTAGGGGTACCTTCTCGTATGAACTTGGGACAGATTTACGAAACTGTATTGGGTTGGGCTGGTATCAAAACCGGTAAGAAATTCGCAACGCCTATTTTTGATGGAGCAAGTGTGGATGACATCAACAACATCACCGATGATGCAGCGGTTCCACGTTATGGTGTTACTTATCTTTATGATGGAGGCACTGGAGAGCGTTTTGAGCAGCCCGCTACTGTCGGTGTGATTTACATGATTAAATTAAGTCACATGGTGGATGATAAGATGCACGCACGTTCGATCGGTCCATACTCATTGATTACGCAACAGCCATTGGGTGGTAAAGCTCAATTTGGAGGTCAGCGTTTTGGTGAGATGGA
>CAZJCQ010000076.1:0-7655 GCA_964544665.1 uncultured Chryseobacterium sp.
CGACTGTAAAACCCGCATCTTTTCCAAATGACAATGATAATCTATGGTAAACCATTATAAGTATAATCAGATTCACACATGGAATAAGCATTAAAAGAAACCACCATGCAGGCTTTCCCACAATCTCTAGTAAAACGATTAAATTATAAATAGGCACAATTGCGGCCCAACCCGGTTTTCCCGCTTTTTCAAAGACTTTCCACATCGAAGCGATAAGCAATACAATGAAAGCTAGATAAAATACAACAAGCATAATTGGTAATCCTGATTTCATAATTGTTAAGATTTAATTTTCCTACTCATATGGCTTTTCGGTTACGCCCCGTTGATTAGCGTGGTTGCTGGACTCCACTTTTTTTAATGGCTATTTACAGTTTTTCAGTTCTGTACTTAGTGCTTCTGCAAATTTTTTCCGGTCGTTTTCCGATTCGTATTTACCTTTCAATTCATTCGCGAGCGCAGTTGCTTCCGCTGCGATTTGGGTGCTCTCCTCCAATACAGTCATATCGCCGGACATGGCCTGTTGCGCCAATTTCTGCGCGCGGCATTGTAATTCTGCTACTTTTTTCGCATCACTTTCAATAGCAGCACTCCCACAACTGGTGATAAGTACGGTGGCAATCATGAGGACTCCTAAAAACGATAAAGTTTTTTTCATAAGGTTTTTTAGTTTTTGGTAAGGTAACTAACTACGAAATATCGAATGATCGATCTCTGGGGCATCGAAACGATACCCGATAATCTCACATGGATACTCAACGACAATTCTAAGAAGAATTTCACACCTTCCTAGCAATGTTAATAATTTATTGATAATTTACAAGTTCAGCGAAACGCTGTTTAAGACCGTTTACTAATTAATCATTCTAGGCGGTTTTAAACACCATCGTCCATTGCAGCTTGAAGTTAAATGACTTTTTATTTATCTCTTGCTGATTTTATTATTCGAAATGTTTTTCTGTCGGCTGCATTTGAACCGGAAATCATCCACTCCACTCCGCTTGGCGTGTTTGGTGCTACGCCCCGTCATACGTTTGCGCCACATTTTGAAAGAGGAGGGTAATGAATGGGCTCGCATGAAATCAATGAGTGCTCCTTCCGTTAGTCCAAATTGTAAATAAATGGCATCAAAGGTAGTTCTGTCTTCCCATGCCATCTGGATGATGCGGTCTACTTCTTCTGAATCAAATGTCTTTTTCATTTTTTCGCTTTTTGCATCCCTCACTGCAATACAATACGTGCTCCCAATCTCGTTCCCATTTTTTTCGCCATGTAAACGATCGTTGGCATACAACACAACTTTTTTGGGGTAAATTACCTTTAGCTACGCCGCGCATTTTCAATCAGGGATAAATGATTTTTCTCTATTTTCTTCCAATATCCAAAGAAACCTCTGGACGTGCTGGTAAATTCGGGAGCCACAAAATCTCGGGGTTCAATGTGATCGACTGCATAAGGAAAAAGGGGGTGATACTGAATGTGCGTTGTGCTTCCGTTGAGTGCGTATTTCAACTCATCCCATTCGCCTAACCAAAACTGAATGCCTTCAATGGAATGTGTCATATGATTGATGAACGCTATCCCTTTTTCACTCATGGGCCATTGAATAAAATGCGATGGTGGGAGGATGAGAATTCTGTTCGCCTTCCATTCGGCATGCCATTGTGGATGCAAATGATAGGGATGATAAATGAGGGTAGGCCTTTCGGTTTGGATGTTTAATGGAACCCCATCTGGGAGGGGAGTCGTCAGTTTTATGTGGAGGTTGTCCTTCAAAAACGAGGGCGTTCCTACCTTTTCTAATTCTTCGTAGGATACATCCCAAAAGGTTCCTTTTTGGAAAGTTCGAGTGTAGTGATTGATGTTGTCTTGATTGACCATGTATTTTTTATCTCTTCCTATGCCCGCTACCCATTGCCAGCTCAGTGTATTGCTCGCGTAATCTGCGTCGAGCAGATGGTAGTACATCCATCGTGCTCCATCTTGCCAAGATACATTTCCATGATGCACCATCAATGCCGCGATATACAATCGTTGATGATTGTGGATATAGCCGGTTTCATATAATTGTCGTAAGGCGTTATCGATGGCCACAATGCCAGTATTGGCTGATAAAATGGATTTTGGTAAAGTGATGATAGTTCCTTCCAAGGGAGCAAGAGATGAGGCAATATCTGGGAGTTGAATAGCATGTTGAAAATGTTCTCTCCAAACCAGCTGCTGGGTGAGGGTTTGAATCTCATTCCAATTTTCAGAGCGCTTCAGTATGGCTTTCCACACTTCACGTGTGCTGATGATTCCTCGACTGATGAAAGGGGATAGACGAGTTACTGCACCATCAACATAGTTTCTACTGGTGGTATAGTGTTTTGGGTTGATATTTTCCAGTGCTTCGGAAAGCGCTTGACCATCAAAAAGCATAAGTGGGACGGGCAAAGTATTCAGCCAAGCGCTGGTAGCGGAATTGGAAAATCTGTTCTACTTTTTTATCTACAAAAAGTTTACTGGCCAGCCAACCGAGTGGACCCATGCCCACATGATAGTGCAAAATATCCGTCATCATTACGCCTCCATCGACGGCCTCAAAGTGATGTTCATGATGCCAAATCTGATAAGGACCCAAGCGCTGCTCATCTACAAAGAACTGACGTTCCTTGATATGCGTGATTTCCGTGTGCCAGGAGAGACTGATATTCAGCATCGGCTGAATTTTGTAACTGATGATTAGGCCCTCGTACATCTTGTCAGGAACATCTGATAAAATTTTAAAAACCAGATCAGGTGGTGTCACCTCATTCAAATTTTTAGGAGTGGCAAAAAAATCCCATGCTTCATCCAGACTGATGGGCAGTAATTGTTTTTGAATGAGTTGTTTCATGTCTTGATAACAAGACAAGGCGCAAAATGTTTACGAATTTTTTACCACACCGATTTTGCAATTTTGGCGGTCTCTTCCGATTTTCCCATGGTGTAGAAATGCAATACTGGAACCCCAGCGTTTTTCAGCTCTTTGCATTGTTGGATGCACCAGTCAATCCCAATTTCTTTCACTTCTTGATCGTTTTTCGCCTTTAGTATATTCTCTACCAAAACTTCGGGCAAGTTGATGTAGAAATTTTTAGGTAGTGCTACCAGTTGTTTCTTGCTGGTAATTGGTTTGATTCCGGGTATGATGGGCACCTGTATATTGCGCTCTTTGCATTTTGATTGAAAATCAAAAAAAGCTTTATTATCAAAGAACATTTGAGTGACAATGTAATCTGCTCCCGATGCAATCTTTTGTTCTAAATAAAAAAGATCGGTACTCAAATTGGGTGCTTCGAAATGTTTCTCAGGATATCCCGCTACTCCGATACAGAAATCTGTTTTCTCAGTGTTTTTTAATTCAGGGTCTTGGTATTTCCCTTCGTTCATTTTTCGAATTTGTTTTACTAAATCTGCGGCATAGGCATGTCCTCCTGATTCAGGTTTAAAATCGGGTTGACTTTTAATGGGATCACCTCGCAAAGCGAGAACGTTATCAATGCCCAGAAATCGCAAATCGATCAAAGCATCTTCGGTTTCGTCGGCTGTAAAGCCTCCACAAATGATATGGGGTACTGTATCGATTTTATATTTGTTGCCAATGGCGGCGCAAATGCCCACGGTTCCGGGTCGTTTTTTTGTAATTTTTTTTCGCAGTAATCCACCCGCTTCTTCTCGGTAGACGAATTCCTCTCGGTGATAGGTTACATCGACAAAGGCGGGAGCAAATTCCATCAGGGTATCCATGGTTTGATGTATGGAGTCAATGGTAGATCCTTTCAATGGAGGAAGAATTTCGAAGCTAAACAAGGTGTTTTTTGCTTCTGCAATGTGTTGGGTAACTTTCATGGTTTATACAAGTAAATGTCCGAGCCATCTTTGTGCCTCGGTGATGGTGATGTTTTTTCTTTGAGCAAAGTCATTCAATTGATCTTCATTGATTTTGGTAATTCCAAAATAATGCGCCTCTGGATGACTGAAGTAGTATCCGCATACAGATGCCGTTGGTGTCATGGCAAGGGATTCTGTTAGCTCAATGCCAATGGTTTGATCCGGTTGTAATAATTGCCAAATCGTATTTTTTTCCAAATGATCTGGACAGGCCGGATATCCGGGTGCTGGTCGAATCCCTTGATATTGCTCTTTGATTAAATCGGCAGTACTCAAGTCCTCATCTTTTGCGTACCCCCAGTGTTTTATTCTGACTTGTTGATGCAGGTATTCTGCAGCGGCCTCTGCCAATCGATCGGCCAACGCCTTGGCCATGATTTCTCGATAATCATCTTCCTCTTGTTGATACGGAAGAATCAGCTCTTCCAGCCCCAATCCTGCAGTTACTGCAAAGACTCCCATATAGTCAGGTTGATCAGGATTTTCACTGGTGATGAAATCTGCAAGTGCATATTGATGAGGATCGTTTCTTTTTTCTATTTGTTGTCTCAAGGTGTGAAATCGTATCCCCGGGTTGTCTTTTAAGATAATATCATCTTCATTTTTGTATACGGGGAACAGTGACCAAATTCCTTTTGCTTGTAACTGTTGATGCGCGATGATGGTTTGCAACATCTTTTGTGCATCTTGAAAAAGTTGGGTGGCTTGTTCGCCCACTATTTCATCTTGTAAAATAGCAGGGTAGGGACCCGCTAATTGCCAAGTTTGAAAAAATGGAGTCCAATCGATATAATGAGATAATACCCCTAAATCAAAAGTTATTTCTCGCGTTCCCAATTCATTTGGCAATGCAATTTGAGGGGGATAGATCCGTTTTTTTGATCGGGCCTCTGACAAACTAAGCAATGGATTTTGTTGCTGATGCTGATGGTAGTTAGCCCTTACTTTTTCATACTCACTTTTGATTTCCGCAATGACTGACGTTTGGTCTGTTTGAAACAATTGACTAACAGCTTGTGCCGCTGTTCCTGCGTCACGAACATAGAGCACACCATGATCGTAATGGGGGTCTATTTTAACAGCGGTATGTACCCGTGAGGTGGTAGCTCCTCCGATGAGTAATGGGGTGGTCATTCCTTGTTCTTGTAACAACTTTGCCATATCGGACATGATTTCCAGCGATGGAGTGATCAGTCCACTCAGGCCGATGATGTCTGCGTTGATTTCTTTTGCTTTTTCGATGATTTTTTCGTTGGGAACCATAACACCCATGTCTACCACTTCGTATCCATTGCAGGCGAGCACCACGCCCACAATGTTTTTTCCAATGTCGTGAACATCTCCTTTGACCGTTGCTAATAGGATTTTTTTCTTCGCCGTCCTTTCTCCAGTAGTGGTATTTTGTAACAACAACGGCTCCAATATCGCTACTGCTTGTTTCATCACCCGGGCACTTTTCACCACTTGTGGTAGAAACATTTTTCCACTTCCAAAATAATCACCGATGATGTTCATTCCCTTCATTAAGGGACCTTCGATGATTTCGAGGGGGTGTGCATATATCGAAATCGCTTCTTGAATGTCTGTTGGAATGTGTGTTCCAATACCTTTTATCAAGGCATCAATGAGTCTATCTTCGAGTGGAATTGTCCCGCGATCAATGACTTCCGATGTCTTTTGTTGCGTTGGCTTGATTTCTTCTGCAAGTGCTAATAATCGCTCCGTGGCATCTGCCCTTCGGTTCAAAACCAGGTCTTCCACATAGGCAAGCAATTGGGGTTCAATATTGTCATATATCACCAGTTGACTCGGATTGACAATACCCATATCCATTCCATGTTGAATCGCATGATAGAGGAAAACGCTGTGAATCGCTTCTCGCACGGTATTGTTGCCTCTGAACGAGAAGGATACATTACTTACTCCGCCGGAAACGAGTGCGCCTGGTAAATTCTCTTTGATCCATTTTGTTGCTTGGAAAAAATGCAACGCGTTGTTACGATGCTCCTCCATGCCCGTTCCAATCGGGAAAATGTTGGGATCAAAAATGATATCATTACTGGGAAAGCCTACCTCATCGGTGAGAATGCGATAGGCCCTTTGACAAATCTCAATTCTTCTTTCTAAGCTATCTGCTTGGCCTTGTTCATCAAAAGCCATGACAATCAGCGCTGCGCCATATTGTTGAATGAGTTTTGCTTTCTGAATAAAATCGGTCTCTCCTTCTTTTAAACTGATGGAGTTGACCACCCCCTTTCCTTGCAGGCATTGTAATCCTGTTTCGATAATCTCCCATTTGGAGGAGTCGACCATAACAGGAATTTTCGCTATGTCGGGCTCAGCGGCCATGAGATTCAGGAATTTACGCATGTTTTCTACCCCGTCCAACATGGCTTCATCCATATTAACATCAATTATTTGTGCGCCATTCTCAACTTGCTCTCTTGCGATGGCAATGGCATCTTCCCATCGTTGTTCTTGGATACAACGAAGAAAAATTTTAGAACCGGTTACATTCGTTCGTTCTCCAACGTTAACAAAATTCGATTCCGATGTAACGATGAGTGGCTCCAATCCGCTCAATATCAATTTAGCCTCTTTCTTCATGCCTGGATAGATTGAAAGGTTTGAGCCATTTTAGCAATCGATGCAATGTGTTCGGGAGTTGTTCCGCAACATCCTCCTAAAATCTGGACATGCTTTCCTGTTAAATAGGGTCTTACTTTTTCTGCCATTTCTTGTGCGCCTTGGTCGTATTGTCCAAGTGCATTGGGTAATCCAGCATTGGGATAAGCGCTAATGAAGCAATCGGAAACTTGTCCTAATTCTTTTACATAAGTAATGAGTTGATCGGCGCCCAATGCGCAGTTTAACCCGATGCTGAAAAGCGGAATGTGAGACAATGAAATAGCAAAGGCAGAAGCTGTTTGACCAGAAAGTGTTCTTCCTGCTGCATCTGTGATGGTACCACTGGCCATCAGGGCGATATCGCCATTGGGATTTAGTGCAGTAATGGCGCTCTTTCCTTCTCTCTCAAGGCACTTTTGCGCGGCAAAAAAGGCTGCTTTCGCATTGAGTGTATCAAAAATAGTTTCGATGAGAATGGCTGCTACACCGGTTTTCAGCATGGCGGTAATTTGCTCTTCGTAAGCGGATACCAATTCCTCGAAAGAAACGGCTCGATAACTGGGGTCCTCTACCTTGGGTGAAAGACTGGCGGTTTTGGAAGTAGGTCCTACGGCTCCCGCGATGTATTTTTTCTGCTCACTCCCATATTGATCGTAATAACGTTGAACTGCATCTTGTGCACATTTTACGGCCGCTTCATTGACTTCAGCGATGCAATCGGTTAATCCATAATCCTCCATGGAAATGCGTTGAGCATTAAAGGTGTTGGTCTCGATGATGTCGGCACCCGCGCAGAGATAGGCGTAATGAATATCTGTAATGATATCGGGTCGTGTGATACACAATAAATCATTGTTTCCCTTTAGCGGAGAAGGGTGAGAAGAGAAGCGTTCTCTTCTAAAATCCTCCTCTGTCAAGGAATGTCGTTGAATCATGGTGCCCATAGCACCATCAATGATCAATGTTTTTTTACTAATGTCTTGAAATATTCCCATTGTGCTATACTTGACTTATCAATGGGACAAAGAGCAACTCTTCACTCATCTTTCTCTCATTTGAGAGTAGGATTTGGCACCCTGCTTTACCAGGGTTGCCAAGACATCGTGGGGCCA
>CAZJCQ010000077.1:0-7633 GCA_964544665.1 uncultured Chryseobacterium sp.
ATCCTCCACCAAAAATCAACCCCCAAGCCCCTCCAACAAGGGGCTTTGGTTTTTGAGGGGGGGCAAATGGCCTTATCACGTATATTAATTCTGATGACTCCAAATGAATTCTACTGAATTTCAACTTCAGCTTAAAGAGAATTCGCCACGAGGAATGCTGGATCAACAGATCCAATTGCTCTTTACGATGGGTAAGGTA
This sequence comes from uncultured Chryseobacterium sp., assembly GCA_964544665.1. Taxonomy (GTDB): domain Bacteria; phylum Bacteroidota; class Bacteroidia; order Flavobacteriales_D; family Sanyastnellaceae; genus CAMCTV01. Next base: position 200 of record CAZJCQ010000077.1, read on the forward strand.
TAATTATTTAGGCCATTTGCTTAGTTCGGGTAAACACGGTTACTTCTTGATTAGTTTTTGGATAGACTGTGGAACTGACTCCAACCATAAAAAGTAAATACCCGGCGCTAATGATCCTGTTGTTATTTCATATTCGGTTTGTCCGCTCATGACCGTACGGCCGTGAAGGTCCAATATTTTGTAAGTTAATGGGAATTCGGCAGATTGGATGTGAATAAAATTCTCAAATGGATTGGGAAAGACTTTGAATTCACTGGTGGATATTTGGTTTATAGAGCTAGATGATGATGAATTTCTAACACAATAAACCTGTAAGCGAGAACTTTTTAAGTCGTAAGTTGTAATTCCAAATTGTGTATTGAGGTACCACGCCTTTAGGGCTTGTCCTCGTAAGGTTGTCGATGACCAGAATCTGCCTAAGCTTGTGCCTATAAAATAATTTGGGTCCGTCGATGGGTTCATTCTGGACTCTAGGCTGATGGACCTAAGTTCTTTGATATTGGGCAGGCGCCAATCGTTGTACCCACCTACCTGAAGGGTATCGGCATAAGCGAGGGCCTGTTCCCAGGTTAAGGAATCCATGGAAGCCTGGGATGTCCACACGAGGTCGGTAAGTATATCATGGGTAGTACCATTGTTTGTAATAAAATGATTATTTAGGAATAATGGAGGCACGTGACTCCGTACAGCGCGGATATGAAATCGTTTTAGCCCACCGGCAGAAATGGTTTCTGTTTTGAGGTGATTGCCAATCCCTCCTCCTGAATTAGTTACCCATATCTTGGATGAATCGTTAATTTGTCGTTGAGAGGTCCACCAGTATTCAGCATTTGTTTTGGTAAAGAATTGAGTATCAAGCGCCGGATTATTCATTTGCAAGTTCAGAATGGAGAGCGCTTCCAAAGGAGAAGGTAAACGCCAGTCTGAATAACTACCAAGCTGCAAGGTATCGCAATACAGTATGGCATTTTCATAGGTCATCTCGCCGCCGTCCAATCGCTGCCACATCAGTCCTGTTATAGAATCGTATATAATTTTATCATTGAATAAGGATAGCAAAGGCGGGTTTATTTGGTAATCACAATCTTCCCCAAATGTGGCGGTATAACTTGTGATAACCCCGGTATCAGGCATTCGCAATATTGTTTTAAAAACCGGCTGTGAATTAGCTTCCATGGAGAATACCAAGAGGAAGATCCGAGCGATTCTCATGAATTTAATCATTTAAAATAATTTTGTTAAACCAACTTTTGTCTCCGCAAACAACAATTATATAGTAAAGTCCTTGTTTTTCGCCTTTTAAATCAATGATATCTTCCCGGTCATTCGTCTCCAAAACTATTTCTCCTTGAGCATTTCGAATTATTATTTTTTTTGAATCGCATACGGCTAACTCGTGATTCCATTCAATACGGAAAAGACCAATATTTGGATTTGGATAAATTTCAAAAGCCCTATCGGTCAGGTTATCGTGATTTAGAATATCAATAAAGGTCGGAACCGAACAAGGCGCAAGTCCGTTATAAACTCTCGATGAATCCAGAATACCATTCGTTTTGAAGGCAAAAGAATATTGCCCCGTATTAGTCCATTGGTAATCAATAGTATGATTATTGTTGTTGCGCGTAAATGCAACTTGATAACCGTTCTGGCTTGCATTGGGTAGGCATCCGGTAATTAAGGCCCCATTAAGGGGCGTTAAGGCCGGACGTACGCCCCTGGATACAGCTTGAGGAACAAGTTGATGGTTTATGTCTTCGGTTACTTGACCCGCCATTCGTGCTATCATGTATGGCGATGTTGGTGTGCCATGGTAATGGTAGTTGCCCCCGTACTGGTGACCATGATTCAGGTCCAAGGCCTGCATCAAGGCCCCATCGGGCTCCAAAGCCCCGTAAACGGGATATCCGTCAAGACCAAATGCTATGGGCAAATGCGATAGGCTAAAGTTCGATAAATGCAATGGTGGTAGGTGATAGTGATAGTCATCGGCCCTGCCGCAATGCCCTCCATATTGATCCAATTGACCGTCTAGGTAGGAATCCACCCCTGTGTTGGTAAATACATTGAATATGGGAACTCCATTGACTGCGATAGCTATGGCGCCTCTTGTAAAATGAACGTTATCAACAGGTATGGGATTAAGGGCAGGAACTGGATTCAATGGAATAGGCCATGAATTATTGCCTATATAGCACTGTGGAATTGGAACCTGTTGTTGCCATCCATGACTAGAAATACCGACCATCATGGGATGAGTGGTAGGAATGCCTAAAGAAGAAACATAGAAATAATTATTATTCCAAAAGGTATAAACCTGGGGCTTGAACGGAAGAAATGCTGAATCGATAAAGGAGGGGGATGTTGAAGCCAACGGCGTGTTAAGGTATCTTGATTGAGAGGATTGCAATAAAAAAACAGCAATAATCAGGATACCACTAACTCTATAATACTTCCAATGAACACGAGTCAACCCTATGTTAAATTCAAGGACAATTAGGGCAATTAAAAAGGTAGCAAAGAGCAGGATCAGCACAAAAGTCCGGCGGATGTTTGGCGTATTAACATTAGCCATGAGGGGCTTTGATGCCTGGGTATTTCCTTGATTCAAGTTCTTAATTTCCTTGGATTTTAGGGCCAGATAGTTTTGGTCTTTTGGGGATAAATCAGACCATTTTAGGGAAACATGAATCCCTCTCTCGTTTTCTATCCAGATGTTCGAGTCAAGCTGGACGGTGAAGGATCCGGTAGCAAGGCGATCACCATTGGGCCGGTTCCATTGGCGCAAGAGCGAATTCTTGTAATGGGCGTCATGAGATAATCCTACGTGATGCTCCAACGCCCAAAAACACGCGATAAGCAATAAAAATCTCAGCGGGTTAAGCATAATTTCCCTGTTTTATAAGTACCTAAATTTCCTGTCAGCCTATAAAAATAATTCCCAACTTCGAGGGGCCTTCCAAGACGATCATGACCATCCCAAACCAGTTGATAGGAACCGCGAACCACTGGTTCATTTAACATTAATTGTCGTACCATTTTTCCATTAGCGCTATAAATAACCATCGTCATTAATTCCGGTTTTTCGCAACGGAATGAAATGGTCGTGCTTTCTGAAAAAGGATTCGGGTAAATTATTTCATCGGAATAATCCTTATTCCATAATACAGGAATGTCTAAAGCCAGTGAATCGTAACAATTTTGTAAAGGAATGAAATAGGAGGCAGAAACGTCTTTATTATGGCGAGTGGGGCTTTCGTTTTGGGGGAGATATGCCCTAACATATTCTACGCGAACTCCATTCGGTTGAACCGAAACCCTTAAATGCCCAGATTGCGGCAAAATTTGGCCACTTAGGTAGCCGTACGCCGTAGCATAATTGGTGTTGGTGAAGTTAGGATGACTAGGCTGCGGGGTTTCCTGGTAAACCAAACAATCCAAATCTTGTTTACCGAAGAAATGATCGTGCCCATGAAAGAATATATTGACCCGATGTTCCTTCAATAGGTCTTTTATCGGTTTGTACCACCCCGGACGGTTGCTGAGGAAGCCATAGGTTCCATCCAAATTACTTCCCCCCCATTCGTATCGATGAGCAAATTCGATTCCCCCTCTTCCGTCTGGATCACCGCCTACCAATTGGTGAGCAAATATGAATTTATAAGTCGCTGTAGAATTTTCAAGGGTCTTTTTCAGCCATTGGTACTGATGTAGGCCCAAAGTCCATCGCCATCCTGTAAGGGAATCCGGTTTGGGGGAGGTATGCCAATAGGGATCAAGAACAATCATCAAAGCATCGCCCCAATGCCATGCGTAATAACCTTCCCTTTGACCAACCCAGGGTTGTTGGGATGTGTCCCCGCTGAAGAAGCCATCTGGATAAGGATTAATGAACCATTTTTTTCGTTCAAGGGTTCCCCAAATTGCCAAATTGTTAGGAGTATTGTTGAGGTACCATCCCGCTTCGGCCTCGTGGTTTCCCATGGCCATCATGACCGGTACCGAATGACCTATAATTTCATAAAAAGAACGCATAAATTTATTTCGATGCTCAATAGTATCGCGCGTAATCTGGTTCGAGGCATTCTTACACTTGTCCACCATGATAATATCGCCTAAATCTATCATGAAATCCGGGGCATCTTCCAATTGATTCTGAAGACATCGCGCATACAATGCCGTATCGCTCTGCACATCCAAGTGGGGATCAGCTTGGACGACAAAACGAAAATTTTCTCCTGGTGGCCTTTGTGTTCTAAAGGTGAACTGGGGTCGTGTGATGATTGTAGTACCGTTCGGTATTCGGTGTTGGACTTTGTAATAATATTGAGTGTTTGGATTTAGTGGCTCAATGACGACCTCCAATGGCATACTATCAGCGCCGATATGCCATGCCGTCTGTTGATTTAAATTATTAGCGTTGGTTCCAAACAAAACACGAAGCTCAGCAGAGTCCGCAAACACCATTTGCAGAGTGGTGCTAACGCTTCCCGAACGCCCTAATAGCTCTTTGCAAAGGACCCTTTGTGCATTTGCCGAACAAGTAGATGCGATTAAAAACAAGATTATTCGTAACTGTAAAAATTTCATAAAAATGATCAAATTAATGTTGAATAACAATTCGTTGACGGTGAATGCGTTGCCCGGCTTTTACAACAATCCAATAGTATCCCTCGGGGATTTCATGGATTGAAATTTCTTTTTCATGAGAGGTTAAAATTATTTGACCAAGGGCATTGTGAATTTGGGCGGTAAAATGCGGTATTTCTTCCCAAAAATTTAAGGAAAGATAATTTTTGGCGGGATTGGGCGAAACCGATACGTTTAATTTACCCCAAAGTGGGTCAAAACCAGTTCCCGGGCATTGCCCAACTCTGTAACTAAATGCCACTTCGCGATTTCGGTGAATTCCGCCCAGGGTATCTGCGGGCAGATAGGCCCTTACAAAATCAACTTGAACGCATTGGGGAGTAACCTTGACCCGTAAGTGTCCCGATCCTGGTAAGGTGTCTGAGGTATAGGCGGAAGCATTCGCGAGCATTCCAATTTCATACGTAGAATCTGCGGCCATAGGGGATGCCTGATAAATTACACTATCAAGTGATTCTCTTGCAAAAACATGATCATGCCCTTGAAAAAATATCTTAACATTGTTGTCTTTAAACAAATTATGTATTGGTTTGCTCCACCCGGGTCTTTTATTTGGAAAATTATAATTGGCTCCATTAGGCCCATCATAACCCCCCCATTCAAATAATTTTGCATTGCTGATACCTCCGCGGCCTTGCCCCCTTACATGGTGTGCAAAAACGAATTTATGGGTTGCTGTACTATTTTCAAGGGTGTTTTTGAGCCATGTATATTGTGGAAGACCTAAGGTCCAATTCCAACCTCCAGGGCGGGGGCTGGTATCACATTGGTCCCGATAGGCATCAAGGACCACAAAAAGGGCATCCCCCCAATGCCAAGCATAGTAGTTTTCCGGGTATCCAATTCCAAAAGGCTCTTGCATCGTATTCCCGGTATAAAAACCATTGGGGTATGGATTGGGGTAATATTTTTTCCGCCATAAAGTGGCCATAATAGCCAGATTGTCAGGCGGATTCAATCCGTAATAGTAGTCATTTTCGCCTTCATGGTTCCCTAAACATATGTAAAAAGGGATCGAGTGACATGCTTTACCTAGAAAGGGTCGGTAATATCGGTGAAGGGTGTCCAATTCTCCTGAACCAATGGTAAAGGGCTCATGATCATCACCAAAAATATCTCCAAGAGATATGATAAAATCCGGGCTGTCTGCAACTTGATTGGCTAAGGTGATTTCGTACAAACTTGGGACACCTTTCTTGTCATAAAGATGTTCATCCGCCTCTATGGTAAATGTAAATGATGAACCCAAAGATCTCTGTGTACAAAAAGTATATTCCGGTGTAGCTGAATAGGGCAATGTGCTGTCTGTTCGATAATACACTCTATAATAGTATCGTGTATGCGGATTTAAATTGGTTAAATCGAAGTGGGTTGATGCCGTCGGTAAGGACAACATCGGGGTCGTTGACTGGTTAAGAAGACCCGGCTGTTGCCCATACTTGATGTAAAAAAACGAGGCTTGGTCAAATAATACACTAATTGTTATAGAATTTTGAGTGGGCCTTCCTAAAATGATAGAATGCGTTTGGCCATGGGTTAATTTTAGTCCCCCCAAAGACATTATGAAAATAAAACAAAGACGCAAACACTCCAGTTTATTGCTCATACAATTTTTGAATTTTTGGGAAGACATTGCCTGTTAACGATGGGTTTCTTCGACCTTAATAAATTTCCCTCAAGAATAAAGGAGTACCTGTTGGCTAATATCTCCGAAGCCTATGTTTTTGTTAATTGGAATATAGCGATTCGAGGTCCAAAGGCCAATGTTATTATTCGGGATGCAAGCAGCCCTTGCATAGACCGTGTTGATTGAAAATTGCATTTGATGAACACTCGTCATAATTACAGCGTAGCCCCTATTGTTCGTTGTGTTGATTTTCACAAGGTGATTTCAGGGATTGGCGGTGCAGAAATTGTTTTGGCCATGAGCCATGCCATGAATACATGGTAGTGGAAGTGTTTCATATCCCAAATTTCGGGGACTTGGACTTTGTCTTTTGTCCAGGGTTTAATTTATGAGGCTTGGGTAGGCCCTGGTGATTCTGTCATGAATGCCATATTTGTTCATTAAAACCCTAAAAGACTCCATCGTTATTCCGTGAATTCATATAGAATTATTCACAAACATGGCTTTGGGTATCCTTAGGGGTATTGATGGCCGAGGTTCTCGCCTAGAGGTCAAGTTTCATATAATTCCCTACAAGGAGACTTCTAATTTAAAAAATTACTTTGGCCTTTCTTGCTTTAGTCGCCCTTTGGTGTATTTGCCTGGGTTCGGATTGTTCACGCTGGTTGCTGTGGTTGCCTCGTCCGCAGGTGTCTTGTTGGAAGAGGTCTGGTCAAGGAGTTATAGGTTTTAGATAGTCAAAAAGGAAAAGGAAGGTCGTCCAACAAACTGGGCGGTCTTTTTTTTGGGTTGTTTCTTTTGTTTATCTTTTGGTGGATGGATATTACAAACAATTCAAAATCCACACTTTCTCTGTACATTGCCTTTAAGCATTTTTGACCTGATTGGTCACAGATTTAGCTCAAATCTTGACCACATAATCATACTCAAAAAATTTATTTTCAGGTTACTATTGAAAAAGCGCATCAAGTATATTTGACAATAATCTTTTGTTTCATCAAAATTTTGCATAAATTCAAAATCATGAAAAAAGCTCTTTGGTCAATTTTTGCTTTGGTTTTCATTGCATCATCACTTTTCTTATTTTCCTGCAAAAAAGATGATCCCATTACAGGTGGCTCATTTAGTGGTTTCAAGTATGGTAATCGTACCTATCC
>CAZJCQ010000078.1:0-7108 GCA_964544665.1 uncultured Chryseobacterium sp.
GTTGACTATGATATGGTACAAACCCAGATGTTGATGTTATCCAAGGCGGGTAGTTTTGACGCTACGATGATGCCTGAGATATCGTTGTTCAACAGCTATTTCGGATCTGGACTTTCATCGATTGTCTTTCAGGAGATACGTGAATCTAAGGCACTGGCGTATAGTGCTTACGCGGGGTATACGGTACCACGCAAAAAGGATGAAGCACATTACGTGCAGGCATACATAGGAACACAGGTCAACAAATTACCACAGGCCGTTGATGCGATGATTCAGCTGATGAATAATATGCCGAATGCAGAAATTCAATTCAATGAGTCGCGCATTGCCGCCATGAAAAAGATTGAATCTGAGCGAATATTAAAAGCTTCACTTTATATGAATTATCGCAATGCTGAGCGATTGGGTTTGACGGAAGATATTCGTAAGAAGGTTTACGAGAGAATGTCGACAATTACCTTCAAAGACCTAGAGACATTCTTCAATAAAAACATCAAAGGAAGAGCGTACACGTTTTGTGTGATTGGCAGGAAGACAGATATGGACATGGCTGCATTGTCGAAATTGGGTAAAGTAAAAGAGCTCACGTTGGAGGAGTTGTTTGGGTATTGAGGAGGGATTTGCGAGGTTAACAATCCTCGACAAGGAAAAAGTAAGGAATGGATTGAAGCGCTGCACATTCCGATTATTTGCGGACAAATGAATGAGCGTTGCTTGGCGTTTTCTTTCATTGATATTTGGTAGCGCAGAAAACAGTTGCGTTTCCGTTTGCTGATCGGCATCAATGTGTCCTTGAGGTAAATACGTTTATTGTGCCATAATGCTTTAGCCTAATGCAGGGGTGAATTATTTCTCGAAACTTTTGAATTATTGAGCATGCAGAATAAGAATGAGGTTTCGCATCGGTTTGCCTTTAGAGAGCAATGAATGCCAGTTGAGCTTTTCGATAGTATTTGTCACGGTATCCACTAAATATTCACGAATCTGAGTTTTCAAATAAATTGCGGTGTTAATTGCACATTGTAAACCCGATTTCACCAAATCAGAAAAAAGTGCCTTACGACATAATAGGAGACATTCACGGCCATGCCGACGCACTCGAGCAACTTTTGCAGAAGATGGGGTATTCCCGCAGAGGCGGTGTTTACAAACATCCTGAAGGCAGAAAGGCTTTGTTTGTGGGCGATTTTATTGACCGTGGCCCGAAAATTCGCGAGACCTTGCATTTGGTGCGCGACATGGTGGAAGCGGGGCACGCCATGGCTGTGATGGGCAACCATGAATACAACGCTGTGTGTTTTCATACTCCCCACACCGAGCAGAATGTTGGTTTTTTCAGAAAACGATCCGAAAGAGCAATTCATCAACACTCAGAAACCATGCGTCAGTTTGAAGAACATAAAGAAGAGTGGGAATCGTTTTTAGAATGGTTCCGTTTTTTGCCTATGCACATAGATTTGCCCGAATGTCGGGTTGTTCACGCTTATTGGAAATCTTCGCACATTGAATGGTTGACTGCTAATTATCGCGGGTTGACGCCTGAGTTTCTTTTGGCATCAACGGTAGGAGGATCAGATGCCTACTGTGTGGTCGAAGACACGCTGAAAGGCGCAGAGCATACGTTGCCAGATGATAATTTCTTTATAGACAAAGACGGAAATAAGCGCACCGAATGCCGTGTGCGCTGGTGGGCAGTGCAGCGCAATGTGTATGGTGATATCTATATGGAATGTCCGACAGCCATTTTTCACGAAACCATCGAGGCTGATCTACAGATAGAAGATTACAGCGATGATATCCCCGTTTTCTTTGGGCACTATTGGCTCAAGGGTGAAGTTAAGAACGACCATCCAAAGGCATACTGTCTAGATTACAGCGTTGCCAAGGGAGGAAAATTGGTGGCCGCGAGGTTGGATGGTGGTATCGTCACTTTAGTAAGTTAAATCCACAATTAATAGAAAACGAATATGAAATATTTCGAAATCGTATTTGACAACAGTGGCAGCATGGGGGCACCATTAGCTAATTCAACACGAATTGAGGTGGCCAAGGATCTTTTCCGCCAGGATATTTTATCCATGGTTGGGCAGGATACTCAACTGGCTGTGCGATTGCTTCGCCATGGTTGTTTGGGGCATTCTGATTATAAATACTTCGGGAGTGATATTCAAGGTTGTATTTCATATATTAACGGAATCCAAACAAATGGTGATACGCCTCTCTTCAATACCATGAAGGACGCCTTGCAAACAACCTTACAACAACAGGCTTCGGAAATGACAATTTTCGTGTTAACAGACGGAGGCGATACCTGTGGCAATCCGATAGAAAATGTTTTGACAACTGAAGAAATGAAGTGGTTCAAGCAGATCAATGTAATTCTTGCTCAATTCACAGTTTCGGGAGCATCAGAGGTAAATCAGTTATCTCATTTTGCCAATACGATAGGTGCAAGAACATTCAACTTTGGAACAAATCCGAGCGCGGGAATTAACGCCATTCGCAGCGAATTGAAAGTTGAGTTGCAAAAGGCTGGGCTTGCTCGCAATGTAAAACTTAAGCATTGTTATGAGGATTTGCCCGGCGACTCAATGAAGTGGGAGCATATTGAATCCTCGGGATTTAGTTTCCATCAGGCGATGGTGTTGTATCAAGAGGATTGTTTGAGCTGGTTGCCAGAAATTTCGAAGAACGTCAGCCCGACTCAATTTGCGGAATTGAAATTTCTTTACGGTATTCGTTTCGCCTCAGGCATAAGTAGCTCGGTTATGAAGGCCATGCTGGATCAGTTACAAAAGCCTTATTACTATTCCAGCAATTGTATTTATTGGCATTTTGAAGAAGCACGTTGGAAGTATTTCCCGCAACCGGCACCTATTGTCGTGGAGAAGGAGGTAGAGAAGATTGTTGAAAAAGAGGTGGAGAGAGTTATTGAAAAGGAAGTCGAGAAGCTTGTTTATGTTGATCGTCCTCAAGAGGACAATCGTAATCGCAATCAGGTTTACAGGGAGGGAGAATATTATAAAGTTTGTGCCCCGGATACATATGATTATTTTTCCAATGCGTTAAACACTGACCTTGCCAAACAAGAAAATCTTGAGTTTACTCTCAGGATGACCGATAACTATAAGAAAGCAAAAGTTCTCAAGATTGGTGATTTGGTGAGATTCACCAATGGGCGTAAAGGACGTCCGAGAAAGAACTGATTTTTTGGTTACCGTAAATAGTCCATTTTCAACAATCCATTTCCCTTTCATAATACTGAAATATCTTTCGCCAACAAACCTTCCTTATGTCACAGTTGAAAGAGTTAGAGCAGCTTTTAGTGCAATTCCGAGATGATCGCGATTGGAAACAGTTTCACAATCCGAAGGATTTGGCTGCAGCGCTTTCTATTGAGTCTGGAGAGCTATTGGAGGCTTTCCTTTGGAAAAGCGCAGAAGAAGCGAAAGTTGAAAAGGTCAAGGAAGAGCTAGCCGATGTCTTGGCTTATGCCATTCTTCTTGGACATCATTATAACCTGGATCTTGAGCAAGTTGTGCGCGATAAGGTTCAGAAGAACGGAGAGAAATATCCGGTGGAAAGGGCAAAAGGGAGTGCTAGCAAATACAACGAGTTGTAATGTCAAGTTTGGATTTTGAAATAGTAAACTACGATTTTGATAATACTGTTTTTGGCAAAATCCAGCAGCACACGATTGCTGAGCAATTGTGGCCAATAGTTTATATCATTCACGACGACAGAACCTTGGAGGCATATGTAGGTGAAACAACCGATGTTGTTTCAAGAATGGGGGCTCACCTAAAAAATGACAAGAAAAAGAAGCTTACCACGGTCAATTTGATATCTAGCGAGAAGTTTAACAAATCAGCGACTCTTGACATCGAATCCAATCTTATTAAGTACATGGCGGGAGATGGAAAGTACTCTCTCATAAACGGAAATTTAGGAATAGCATACCATACCTACTATCAAAAAACAGATGTTTATTGGCCACTATTTACTTCTATTTGGGATGGTCTTCGGTCAAAAGGGATTGCAAAGCAATCAATTGAGACCATTGATAATTCGGATTTGTTCAAGTATTCACCCTATAAGAGTTTGCGTTTTGATCAAGTCAAATCGTTAAAACAAATGCTAGTTTCCCTGGCGGATAAAAAGCATGAAGCTGTTGTAATGGAGGGTGGAGCAGGAACCGGAAAAACAATCTTAGCTGTTTTCCTTTTTAAATTATTGGCAAGTGATGCGAGTGATTTTGATTTCAGAACTTTTGGTGATGAAGAATTGGAATTTGTAAGGTTAGTTGAGGGTATAAAGGCTAAATATACTGATTTGAAAATGGGTTTGGTTGTGCCAATGACTTCTTTTCGGAAAACCTTGAAAAAAGTGTTTGGCAATGTCAAAGGACTTAAGAGCAGTATGGTCATTTCTCCTGCTGATGTAACCAAGCAAGTATTTGATATTTTATTGGTTGACGAATCCCATAGATTACGTCAGCGTAAGAGCACAGGTGCTTATATAGGTTCATTTGACAAGGCATCAAGGAGAATTGGATTAGTCCCGACTGAGACCAATGAATTGGAGTGGATTTTAAAACAATCTGATAAGGCTGTGTTTTTTTACGATCCTCAGCAATCAATCAAGCCATCTGATGTGCCTCAGGTATATTTTGATGAACTTAAAAAGCAGAAGTCTACTATTGTCAAGCAATTGACATCACAGTTCAGGGTAATGGGTGGTGTTGATTATGTCGAGTATATCGATAAGTTGTTGAATGTTTCTTTAAATCCTGAAGATGAATTTAGCTCTCGAGCATATGATTTCAAGGCATTTGAATCTTTGGATGAAATGGTTCAAGAAATCAGATTGAAAAATGATCAGGTAGGGCTATCTCGATTAATTGCGGGTTTCGCATGGGATTGGGTTTCGAATAAGCTCGGTCAATCTCAGAAAATGGATATCAGTATTGATGGAATTAATCTCAAGTGGAACGGGGTTACTGAAGATTGGATTAATTCCAAAAATGCCGAGAATGAGGTGGGCTGTATTCACACGACTCAAGGTTATGACCTGAATTATGCTGGAATTATTTTTGGCAATGAAATAGGCTATGACCCGGTTAAAGAAAGAATCTTTATCAACAAGGATAACTATAGAGATAAGACAGGAAAACAAGCGCAAAACGATGAAGAACTGAAAAAGTATATCATCAATATATACAAAACAATGATGCTACGCGGTATCAAAGGTACGTTTCTCTACGCATGCGAACCAGGTTTAAGGGCCTATCTAAAAAGCCAGGTAAATAAAGAGCATGTCCTTTCTGCAAAGTTTGTTGATACTGAGCCTAATGAGGACACACCACTAATACCGTTTAAAAATTCAGTTCCCTTATACAGTTTGAAAGCCGCCGCAGGTGCTTTCAGCGAAACACAGCAAGTCGAATTTCAAGAATGGATAAGAGTTCCTGAAAATGTCAGGGTTAGCGAGGATTATTTTGCATGTGTTGTCAATGGAGAGTCAATGAATAGGGTAATTAAGAATGGAGCGATAGCACTTTTTAAGAAATACAATGGAGGCACACGCGAAGGACAGATAGTATTGGTCGAGCTTCAAAATTATTTAGATGCAGAACTCGGTTCATGCTATACTGTCAAAGAATATCATAGTAAAAAAGTGGAAGACGAAAATTCTTGGTCACATGTTAAGATTGAGTTACACCCACTCTCAAAAAATAATGACTACAATACGATAATACTTGAAAATTTCGATGTTGATCACTTGAGTGTTATTGGGACATTCATATGTGTAATTGATGTCGGTAAATTTTGACTTTTCAATAGACTGATTAATCTTAATTATTTTATTCTTTTTGCCTGTCTGCTTTTTAGATGCACTTACAGTTTCACAAAGACTATTGCTTATGAATTAACGAATTAAGAATTGATTCTTTTGTTGAAGCAAGGACAGGCAATCATGTCTGCCAGCTTTTCCCGATTCTTTTCGGGCTTTGTTTCTTCCGGTTTCTTCCAGAGTAGACACTCAAGCAGTTCAGCGGACTCAGTGCTCAGGGTAATGGCGAGGCCTTTCGTATTCTGAAACTGCGCCCAATCGCGTTCATTGCGAAGGTGAGGATTTGGTGGGTGAGGTCATTTTCAGCGTCCGGTTAAAATTAACTTCGAGAAATTTCCTCCAATATATTTTATGGGCGCTGGAGATCCGTAAGTTCTGCTGCGTTTCAAAATTGGCTCGTAATCTTTTTTCTTGATTCCAGTAATTTTATTGGTAACAAACCCAGATATAATTTTCCAGTTTTCCCATGATATCGTTTCGTTCGGTTCAAGTTTTCCGGAATTCACTTTTGATTTAAGCATATTTTCAAGAAATGAAACCCTAACTTCGACCATGTCTGCGATTTTAATGTAGGTGAAATTTCGGAATTTTTCGTAACTACTGTTGCTTTTTTTAGTCTTATTATTTTCTTTTGGCTTATTTCTTGGTGAGGTTTTTTTGGAAGGTTGCTGTAATTTATTTCTGAAGCTGTTCGCGCAGAATTTCCCCATTATGAACGATTCTTCTAATTGCTTTAGAATCTCGCTTAAATATTTGTTGTTGTCACCGCCTTTGACTTCATTGGTCAATTTTCTTTTCAGGGATTCGAATTGAGGTAAATAGACCAAGCATTGAATTGATCTGGATACTTCTTTGTCAATCTCTTCTTTTGTCATAGCATATTAAATTTTCTCTGAAATCCAATTTAAATTAACCCATGGACGGTTGCGCGTAGTTTCTGATGATTATGATAGAATATGGAAAAAATGGTTATGTGAAATAATGTGTTCAGGTAAAAATAATTCAATTGCAAGCGAGATAAATACTGTACCATGTGAATTAATTTTATCTTTATTGATCTTCAAAGATTAAACCTTATAGAAATCAAAACTTGTCTCCAAACAAGGTCGTAAATCATAATCACTCACCCCAATTTGTAAGTAATTGCCCGCCAATGATTGAAAATAATCTAGGCCTCTTCCCATTTTTATATTCCATCCGTTACTCAACTTAACTTCTCTATCATGGAGTGTATCGTTAAAACTCACCCTGAACT
>CAZJCQ010000079.1:0-6938 GCA_964544665.1 uncultured Chryseobacterium sp.
AATAGCAGGAGGAACGATGGTAACATTGCGTTCATTGGACATAAGGCAAATATAACGAACAACGTTAATGGATTTCCTGAATGCTCAAAATCTGATCTCCCAGTCGCAAATGCGAGAGCTTCTCTGCTTCTGGTGTAAATCCCATGTTCGTGTATCGACCATCTAAATGAGGCGCCTCATCGAGCATGAAGAATATCTGACAACTCTCCGTATGAGGCCCTGCAGATGCCCATCCAATGGCACCTGTCACAAAGGGATATGGATTAAATTCTGAAGAAATGACTTCATTCAAACTCCCCATTCCATCGCCTCTGGGACAACCTCCTTGAATGACAAAATTGGGTACCCAACGGTGAAAATACTTGTTGTTATAAAAGCCAATATTGACCAATGAACGAAAATGCATGGCGGTAAAGGGATTGCTCTCTTCATGCACATAAAACAAAAAAGACTGCTCCCCCACCTCACTGGTGGTGGTAATGCGATAAGTCCTCATTTTTTGAATCGCTTGCAAATCTGAAACGGTGAAATTCAAATTTGGATTTGGCGTATAGGTCGGTAGGTTTTTATTGCTCAAAGCATTGATGGCCTTGATGAGTTCATTGTACGTTTCTACTTCCATTGGCAAAATCAAAGATTGAAGACGCCCCTCCATTCGCATCGACCAACCTGTTTTTTCCATATCAGACATGGGATAATGCGCAATGGCATCTGCGAGCAATGACTGAACCCCAATGTCTCCCTTATTCCATAGCGGACCTGCAATTTCCCCTAGAAAATTCCCTTCCCATCGCGCCGCATCATGGAGAACGCATTCTGTACCGTAGTACAAGTCGGACGCCGTGCTGGCATGTTGCAAAAGATGTCTCACGATTTTCACTTTCAATGCGGGAGCATGCTTCAACGCCTGATAAGCATGCATTCGCTCGTAAGGTGACATTGTATTTAAAAATTCCATCCACGCTTTTGATCCGGTGCTATCATCTCCATGCTGAATTCGCCAAGCCCACTTGCTCCATTCTATTTCCGCACTGGAAAGGGATTGATCGCCCTGTTGCTCAATAAAGATGTTCTGGTGTTCGTAGGGAATTTTGGGAGCGATGATGGCAATAGTCAAGGCAATGATGGGAGTGCTTTCATGCTGAAGTAAGGGCAACAGCCGATGGGCATCAAAGGCGTCATTTTTTTGTAGTCCTAAAAGACAATCGATGCGTATGTTTTCTGGATTGTTTTTATTCAATGCCCCGTCCAATAGGCATTGCAACGTTTCGGTTTGATTGAATTTCGATAAACTTTGAATGAGGTATTTAGCTTCTACCATTTGATTTTGTGCAGTGGCCCGATTCCAATGCTCGATGGCCGTTTCTGCCAACGAACTTCCCGCCAAGGCCTTTCTTGAAATACGCGCAATGGGTTTCCACAATCGATGAATGGGGATGCGATTCGCGTTGGGCTGTTTTGTCCATTGGGTAAGGGTTTGAATTAAGAGAGAACTTTGATGTCCGTTCTTTAGAACCGAATAAGCACCTTCTAACCATTGCAAACTATCCAACCCATTTTGTAATAAAATACCACAAAATAATTCAGCTTGCTTTTCATTCACCACACTCTCTCCCAATGTCTGAATCCAATATTGCGAGAAATCAGATGAAGGAGGCAAAGTAGCATATTTTTCTCTTAGCCAATCAAAAGTCAAACTATCTTTTTGTTGAGCGAGTGACCAGTATACATCAGATTGAACTCCGCGAATGGCTTGATTTTGCAATACCATAAAATCCTCCGTCCAAGAAGGAGAACGCGGGATGGAATCATCCAGGTATTCCCTGATTTGCTGAGCTGCTATGGCATTGGGATGGGAAGCCGCAAACTGGCAATACACGTGAAATTGCAAATTGGATAATGCGCTAATGGATGAAGTTGGATATTGACCTTGATGCAACTGTAGTAAGAAAGTGGCGAGTTCGGCCCGATGACACAACGGCGAGGATAAACTTAGATTGGGTTTTTGAGGAAGCGGTCGAGTGGTAGTGCAAGACCACACCATCATCATCAAGAGGATTCCAATAAAATATCTCATGGTGGAAATATAGGTATAAAAAGAAAAGCCGCTCAATGGGAGCGGCTTTATATTCAACGGATTCATCCTCAATAATACATGCTTCTTCTCACCTTGGCTACATATTTGGCCAAACGAATCACTTGCTTGGTATAGCCAAATTCATTGTCATACCAAACATACAATACGATGCCTTTTCCATCGTTGCTGACAATCGTGGCTTGACTATCAAATACACTGCAACAATCGTTGCCGACAATATCACTGGATACCAACTCCTCGCTGATACTGAAGAAAATTTGATTCACTAAATCCCCTTCCAATGCCGCCTTTCTAACCACTGCATTCACCTCATCACGGGTGGTCGCTTTGTCCACATACGCATGGATGATGGCGAGTGAACCGTTGGGCGTAGGCACGCGAACGGCATTCGAGGTCAACTTGTCGGACAATGATGGAATCACCTTAGTAACGGCCTTTCCAGCGCCTGTCTCGGTGATGACCATGTTGATGGCGGCACTCCTTCCTCTACGACTTTTCTTGTGCATATTGTCCAATAAGTTTTGGTCATTGGTATAAGCATGCACGGTTTCGATGTGTCCTTTGTCAATGCCAAATCCATCATGGATGGTTTTTAGAATCGGACAGATGGCATTGGTGGTGCAGGAGGCGGCGGAGAAGATGGTTTCATTTTCAATGTCCAAATCGCGGTGGTTGATGCCGTAAACGATATTGGGAACCTCTTTTCCAGGGGCGGTTAAGATTACTTTGCTAATTCCTTTGGACTTTAAGTGAATGCTCAATGCTGCGCGGTCTTTGAATACACCGGTGTTATCAATCAACAAGGCATCATTGATTCCATAAGCTGTGTAGTCCACTGCGCCGGGATCTTTGGCCGCAATCATGTGCACGCGTTGACCGTTGATGATTAAACATTTGTTTTCATAATCGGTATCAACGGTTCCCTTGAATCGACCATGTACGCTATCATTTTCAAAAAGCCCTGCTCTCTTCTTAATGCTCAACTCGTCATCTTCTCTGGTGACAATGGCGCGTAAACGTAATTGCTGTCCGCTTCCGGCTTGTCTCACCAATTCTCTAGCCGCCAATCGCCCGATGCGTCCAAATCCAAACAAGACCACATCTCTGGGCTCCATGTCGGCGCTGTTGTCCTGAATGAAATTTTGTAATTTATCCTCTAAAAAGTCGCGCTGACTTTTATAATGCTCTCTCGATTGGGCCCACTCAGAGGCCAATTTACCGATGTCGATTTTAGCAGGTGCTAAATTCATGTTGTATAACTCTTTTGACAATTCAGAAGAGTCAAATACACTGATGGGCTTGCCCACTACCTCCGCCGCGTATTTGTGCAAACGAAGAATTTCTGTGATCCGAGTATCCGCTAAGTGATTACGGAAAAGAACCAGCTCGATGGATTTGTCAAAGAGCAACTTGCCCACCATGTGAGCAAGATCCACCGCCGCTCTTTCTTGATTGACATACACGCTCAGTTCATTGCTGTACGTGTCATTGGAAAGATTGTTTGACATAAAAGAAAAAATTAGTTTTGTTTTACCCAAGAGTCATTTTCTTGAGCGAGGCAAAGATAATGGTACGACATGATTTTAACAAATGGTGCAATCTCATGTATTTAAGAAATTTATTAGCGCAAATTGTCCAATATTCCTGAACTTAGCCGCCCAATGACAAAAGTATTTTCCGATCTCGGTATTCATGAAGATTTAGTACAGGGCGTAGATTCCATGGGAATCACCACACCAACTGCGATACAAGAACAAGCCATCCCGGCGATTTTAGCGGGCAATGATGTGTTGGGCATTGCCCAAACCGGTACCGGCAAGACGGCGGCTTTTCTACTTCCCATCATCCAAAAAATTAAGGAAAAAGCAGAAAGGAAAAACACTTCAGCTTTGATTATCGTTCCTACCAGAGAGTTGGCTACGCAAATAGATCAAGCCATTCAAGCGTATGGATATTTTACTGACATTTCCTCCATTCCCATTTACGGTGGAGGTGATGGCAAGATCTTCAATCAAGAGCGTCATGCGTTGGAATCAGGTGCAGATATCGTGGTGGCGACACCGGGCAGATTGAACATGCACTTGAATTTGGGCTATGTCAATTTTTCGCAATTGCAGTTTTTGATTTTAGATGAGGCAGATCGCATGCTGGACATGGGCTTCATGCCCGACATTCAGCGCATCCTAAAACATACGGCAGAGCAAAAACAAAGTTTGTTGTTCTCGGCCACCATGCCGGACAATATCTTTCGATTGGCCGCCAGTATTCTGAAAAATCCGGTGAACATCAACATTGCTTTGAGTAAACCACCGAGCAATGTGGATCAAGGTGCTTTTGTTATATATAGCAACCAGAAGATTCCAGTATTAATGGATTATTTAAAGCCAAGGAAGGAGAAAAGCATCATTATTTTTAGCAGTCGAAAGGCAGAGGTGAATGGCATTCAAAGTGCATTGAGACGAAATGGATTTTCCTCATTGGCCATGAGCAGCGATTTAGAACAAAGCGAACGTGAGTTTGCGTTGAATGAGTTTCGAAATCAAAAGTGCAGAATTTTAGTCGCCACCGATGTTATGTCCAGAGGGATTGATATCAAAGGCGTAGATGTCGTCATCAACTTTGATGTACCCGGTGATGCCGAAGATTATGTGCATCGCATTGGAAGGACCGGAAGAGCCGAAGCCAAAGGAGAGGCGGTGACCTTTGTGGTACAAGAAGAGCAAATCAAGTTCAAGAAAATTGAAACGTTGATTCAGTCAGCGGTCAACAAATTACCGGTGGCCTCACAATTCGGCGAAACTCCACCCTACGCGCCTGTTTCGCAACCGAAGAATAAGAAGAATAAGAAGAAAGGCGGTTGGAAAAAATTCAATAAGCCACGTCCGAAAACATAGTATCGTCTATTTCCTTTTTTGACTCGTTCGTGATTTTTTAAAAATTGAATTCAAAAAATGTAATGGCCGCTCATTCTTACGCTCTTTATTTTTTGCAAATGTTCGACAACCCAACCTTTTTGATTATTTTGGCATCAATAGAATGCTAAAAACCTTCAACTTTTTGAGATGATTAAAAATAATTTTTTATGGATGCTATTATTTCTCTACGCTGGATGGATGCGTTCACAAACTTATTTTCCACCCGTGACAGGCAACTGGGAAACCATCACTTGGTCAGAGGCGGGACTTTGCCCAGATAGTTTACCTGCGTTAATGGAGTTGTTACAACAAGAAGACAGCAAGGCTTTTGTCTTATTGTACAACGGAAAAATTTTGAATGAAACCTATTTTGGCTCCTTTACTTCCGATAGTCTTTGGTATTGGGCGAGTGCTGGAAAGACGCTTACCAGCGCCCTGATTGGAATCGCAGCTGATCAGAACGGGCTCGATTTAGACGCTCCATCAGACACCTACTTGGGAGCAGGATGGACCAGTCTGTCGGCCAATCAGGAGCACGCCATTACAGTGCGCCACCAATTAACCATGACCACCGGCCTCGATGATGGGGTAGTCGATGAAGATTGCACCCTCCCCACTTGCCTTCAATTTCTAGCCAATCCTGGAACGCGCTGGGCATATCACAATGCACCTTACACCCTACTGGATGATGTTTTGCAAGGCGCCACAGGCTTCACTAATAATCAGTACTTCTTTCAAAAAATTGGCACTCCGTGTGGTATCAATGGTCTTTTTATCAATTCCGGATACAACAAAGTATTTTACAGCACGCCGCGCAATATGGCGAAATACGGACTGCTACTTCAAAATCAAGGGGTATGGAATGGCACCACCATTATCCCTTCAACTTATCATGCATTAATGACAAGCCCTTCCCAAAATCTCAACCAAAGTTACGGCTACCTTACTTGGCTCAATGGACAAAATACCTTTATGGTACCCTCCTCTCAATTGATTTTCCCTGGCATGATGGCCCCGCATGCACCGACCACCACCTATGCCGCCCTGGGAAAAAACGGACAAATTATTAGCGTCAGCCCCGATGAAAACATCACTTGGATACGCATGGGAAATGGCAACAACAGTCTGATATCCGTTACGCTATGGGACAACATTTGGAGTAAATTACAATACATATTCTGCAGCAATGATGTCCATGATCAACCCGATCAAGACTGGGTGGTCATTCAGAACAACGGCGGTATTCCGACACTGCGTTTTGCACAACCTCAGTTAAACTACACGTTATTTGACATAACAGGCAGAATCATTCCTCTTGCTATGCATGCATCCACAATGCTCTCTCACCTCGAAAATGGCGTGTATACGATCCATTGCGCGACACATCCTGAATGGAAGGCGCGAAAGATTTGGATTCAACATTGATCTAAAAGTAGGATGGGTTCTGAAAGAACTTGATTGAACTTTAATACAACAGACCTACTCTTGATCTTCCACATGTAAAATATGCAGAATGCGATGGATCATGGGAGCGAGAAGGACACCCGCCATGGTCAAAAAAGCGACACCGCTGTACAGGGCATAAAAAGAGGCGAACCATTTTGCGCTGTCATTGCTCAAAATATTGACCGGACCCATCCCTGTTAAAATCATTGAGCTGTTGTACAGTGAATCTAACCAAGACAAGTTTGCTGTGTAATGGTATCCAACCATACCCATCAATAAAGAAAACACCACCAATACGGTGGTATACAAGGCATATTTCAGTTGTCTACGCAGAAAATCGCGGTGACTGATGATGGGCTTTTTTTTGTGTTCGAAGGGCATCGCCGCAAATATAAAAAAACAAAAAACCCAACGTTCGCTGGGTTTTTGGTGATCCCGACAGGATTCGAACCTGTGACCGACTGCTTAGAAGGCAGTTG
>CAZJCQ010000080.1:0-6863 GCA_964544665.1 uncultured Chryseobacterium sp.
TTTTTGATGTTTTGTTGGAACATGGGGATCAGTCCATGGGATTGACCATTGAAAACGGAGGAGAATCTATTTATTTAAACAGTATAGAAGGCCAGGAATACCCTGGCTTTCTTTTTCCCTATTTTGAAACCAAAATAGAATGGAAGGCAGCGGATAAGGGCGATATGGCTTGGAAAGGGTGGTTTATTAAGAAAGGAGGAAAGCCGGTTTATTTTGACGCACAAAGACAACCTTTCATTAACACAGAGGAAGAGAATAAGCCCAATGCGATAAAGCAAGGGTTGGTGATTCAAAAACGACAGAAAGTAGTGTTTGAGCCTGGAACTCCTGACGCCTACAATTCCATTGGCTTATTTGATTTAAAGGATGATGGAACATGCACAGGAACATTCTTGACAGAAACAGGGGATTATCGATTTTTAAAGGGAGAATGGGACAATGATCATATTCAAATGCAATGTTTGGATGGCGCACATTTGTTTTGTTTTACGGCGGAAATTGCCCATGAATATGGGCGCTTTATCAATGGTAGATTTTATAGCGGGAATACCTATTCTGAAAAATGGCAAGGGGAAGATAATGAAACTTTTGAATTGCGTCATGCTGAAGCGCTTGTGCGATTAAAGCCAGGGAGAGAAAAGGAGATTTTCACATTTAGCGCAATGGATTTGCAGGGCAATATGAGAACTTTTGGCGCAGAGGATTGGAAAGGCAAGGCAACCATCATTCAATTGATGGGCTCGTGGTGTCCCAACTGCACAGATGAAGGCAAGGTGATGGCGGCTATGCATAAGAAATACGGGGCAAAGGGGTTGCAGATCATTCCGGTGGCGTTTGAGCGCTCGGATGATATTGCAGAAAATAAGCGCGTCATACAAAAGCAAATGGCGCAATTGAATTGCGGTTATGAAGCGTACGTGGGAAGGGCAGAGGGAAAGGGAAAAGAGCGCGCGCAAAATGTGTTTCCTCAGCTAGAAAAAGTAATGGCTTTTCCCACTATGATTATGTTGAACAGTAAGGGAGAGGTCCTGCACATTCATACAGGGTTCAACGGACCTGCAACAGGAGCCTATTACACAAAGGATGTCCTTCAACTCGAAAAGTGGATTGTACAGGCATTGGAAGAAAAATAAAAAGGGTGCAGATTACACCTCTATCGATTTCCCAATCACATCGAAAGATAATTTAACCACCCTTCCTCCATCTTCGAAATCACAGGTATCGGCTAATTGACGCATTAAGAAAACGCCGCGACCATGGGGTTTTTCTATATTTTCAGGACTGGTTGGGTCTGGAAGACTGTTGTAATCGAATCCTGGACCCTCATCTTCAATGGTAAAAAACATGTTTTTCCCATCTTCATGAAAATGAATGGTTACCATTTTTTGAGGGTCAAGGCGATTCCCATGTACGATGGCGTTATTCACAGCTTCGGTTAAGGAGATTAGAATTTCCCCAAAAAACTCTTCTTTGATTTGATGATTGGTACACACATCATCGATCAATTGTTCCGCGAGATGAATGTTTTCAATATCGGAGGAAAAGGTTAATGTTTTTTCTGAGGCCATGATTAATAATTCAAATATGAAGCGAAAATTTAAGCGAGATGTTACAAGGTTTTATCAATTAATGAACAAAATCATTAACCGATTAAGGGTTTTGATTCATTAGGTATTGGTTTGCTTTGTTTTTGTAGTAAGGCTTTAATTGTGGGGGAATGGTTTGAAGTAGTTCTGCTTCTTTCGTTTTCTTTTTCATGTATTCTTCTAACCCCCGGGGTGGTGTATTGTTGAAATCTTCCCCTTCTTGACTTTCACGCTTCTCCTCTTCTCCTTGGGTTCTTTCAGCATTTTCAGCTTTTAGTAAACGGGTTAATATATCGCGTTGACGACGCAGCGTTTCTTCTGTAATATTATTATTTACGATATCTTTTTGAATTTGCTCCATTTCTTTCGCGATTTGTTTGAGTTCATTACCGGCACCCGAACCGTCTTGGTTGAGCTCTCCAGCCTTGTCTTCCATCATTTTCCTCAAGGCCGCCTGTTTGGCCGCGGCGCCCGCTAATTCTTTGCTCAATTGAGGGTTGTTTCCAGATTTGTTTTGTCCTTGGTTTTTACCTTGCTTTTTTAATTCTTCAAGTTGTTTGGACAAGGATTCCTGCATTTTTTTCATTTGTCCTGCAGAGGGCTTGGGTTTTCCTTTTCCTTTTCCGCCCGGCTTGTTGCATTTACCCTTTCCTGATTTTTTTTGCTGTTGTTGTTGTTGCTGCTGTTGTTGCATTTGCTGCAATGATTCTTCTAACATCAAAGCGAGATTGTTAAGCCCTGTCATCACAAATTGCTGTTCGGATCGAGTGGCGGGTATTTGTCTTTCAGGAATCCATTTGAGGGCCTCGTCCATGTGAGATTGCACTTCTGCAACTTCTTTATTAATAAATGCGGACAACTCATTAACTCGTTTACTCAATGCGAATAGCGAATCTTTGACCATTTTCATGTCGTCATTTATTTTTCTTTGCCGCTGTCCGTACTTATCATAATTAGGGTCGGTCGTATTGAGCTTAGCAAAATCATTCATTAGTTTTTCTTGATCAAAGCTTAATGAAACCAGGTTTTCTAGTAACTGTCGCAAAGACGCCATGTCTTCTTCTTGTTCCTCCTCTTGTTCTTTTTCCATGGCAGATTCCATTTCTTGAGACATTTGCTCCATTTTTTCTGCTGCCTTTTTTTGGTTTTTACTGGCGTTTTCTTTTTTATTTTTTTGTAATTCGCTACTGCTTTTTTGTTGTTCTTCTTGAATTTCTTTTTGGAGTTCTTCTGTATTAGGCAAATCTTTTGGTTCTTCTAATTGTTTATTCAATTCTTCCAATTTTTTTAGATCATCTTTTACATCTTGGAATTCCTTGTTGAGTTGTTCTTGTTCTTTTTTTAGTTGTTCAGCATCTTTTTTTCCCTCTTCTGCCTCCTTTGCTAATTGCTCTTGTTTTTCCGAGAGTTCTTTTAATTCTTGGAGTGTTTTTTCTAGCTTTTGCTCTACTTCTAATTCCTTAAATTGCTCTAGCGTCCGATCTAATTCTTTTTCTAAATCTTCCTCATTCATTCTCATTTTTTCCATTTCCTGTTGGAGCTCATTCTTGTCAATATTCTCCATCATCTTTTTTAATTCTTCCATCATCCGTTTGGTTTCAGGATCAATTAATTGTTCAAATAGCTTATCGAGTTGTTTTTGTTTTTCAAGCAACTCCTCTGGCAACTGCATTTGATTTTCTTGACTTTTTTGATGCTCCAGATTTTCTTTCTTTAATTCCTCTATTTTCTCTTGCAGTTTTTTCTGACGATCCAGCAGCTCATCTAACTTTTTTTTGTCTTGCCAGTCGGCTTCTTTTTTATCCAGCAGTTTTTTCTCTAAATCCTTCAGGGCTTGCTGAATTTTTTGCGCCTCTTTTTGAGATTGGCTGAGGCCGTTTAATAAATCATCTCTTTGCTCATCGGATTTTTGTTCCAACTCTTCCAATGATGGGACTACAAGTTTTTGTACGGAGGTTTTACTTGATTTTGCACCATGTACTCCGTCGTTATCCCACACCTCTAAATAGTATTGAAGTGTATCTCCGGGGTTTAGTTTAAACTGACTTACATCCCAAGGCAAATAGTATACATCGCTGGTGGTGTTTTCACTGATTCCCAAAGATTTTTTTTCCCATCCTTTTCCGGGTGTTTTGCTGTAAAAGTAGAGCGCGGAAATTCCATAATCATCTTGAATATCTCCGGTAAGTAGATGTTGATTAATGTTGAGCGAGTCGGTTTGATCCACCAACGAAATTAAGGGGTATTGATCCGGAATTACTGTTACAAAATAGCTCAAAGAATCGGGACTTTTTGCTTGATTGGATTTAGGAACAATACTAAAGGGGAAAGATTGGTATGCTTGCGTTTGATAATCTCCCCGGTTGTCATTTAGTTCCACTCGCTGATGCGTTCCATTCAGGTGAAGTGAAAGTTCATTCGCGTTTGCGCATTGGAAAGCCCATTGAATAATAGTGCCCTCCGGAATGGTTAAATCCCCCACTTGATTTAATTGCTCCTCCTCTTTATGCAAATAAGATGGATAGATGAGACGAGCGGATAGGCCACTCATTTTGGGCTCAGGAATCACGGAGAGATGAAATATTTGACTTTGGAAATCCCCCCCTAAAAATTGAAAATCAAAAGATTCACTTACATGGGGCATGATCATTTTATGATGGAGTAAATCCTCCTTTTCTAACATTATTTTTTGACCATCTTTTAATAAAAAAATGTGTTCGGGAATTTCGTTTCCTTTTAACTCCAGCTCAATTTGTGCATCACTATTTTGGGTGACGGTGAGATTGGATGTCACAATAAATTCAAAAGGGGCTTCTTCTGCTTGCGTAAATTGAATGATCCGTTTGGACGGTCGAGTAATGGTGGAGGGAGCTGCAAAAAGCAACACGAGTAGAATTGCGATTGGTGGAACGGCATATTTTAAGTACCGGGTGTTTTCTTTATAATTGACCGCATTTTGAAAAGGAATAGGAGAAAGCTCTTGTTGTTTTTGTTCGATGGCGGCAATGAGCAGTTCGTTGTTTTCTTTTTGCGCCACTTGTTGAAGCTGTAGGGTGTTCAAGAGCTTATCTTTTATTTCAGGAAAATGATTACCGATGATATTTGCGGCGGTTTCATTAGAAATGGTTTTTCCCAACTTTAACCATTTTAATCCAGGCAGTAGAATATAGTACAATAAGATGGAGAGTATGCTCACAGCAAAAAACAACAATAAAAAACCACGGATGGAAGAGTTGAATCGACCGATGTATTCCAGTAATACGATTAAAAGAAAAAGCGACACACCCAAAGCAAGGGTGTATAATACGCCCTTGAGTATTCGGTTTTTATAAAATTTCCGAATAAATAAATCGAGTTTTTCAACTAAAATTTCGCTTTCTAGTGTGGCCATTGCTTCAACCCCTAAAGGTAACGCAAAATGGCATCAAACCTTATGAATCTAACAGAATTTCACAATTTTAATTCTGCCCATTGCCAAACTCCAATCATCTGCTTTTGCAAGAAGTTTTTACCCTGACTATAACAAAGACGTTGTGATTTAAACCAAATTGCTTTTTCGTAATGAGTATTCATACCACCCCCTTCTTCTGCAAACAATTCGATTCCCCTTAAAGGCAATTTGTTTTTTCGCATTTGCTCTATTTCATTCAATGCCTCGATTTTGTTGAGGTATTGATTACCGTTGAGTTGTTTTGCCATTTTAATAGGAGGGGTCAATACAAATGTTTTGGGGTTCTGTAAAAAAGCGAAAAGCGTCCCATCCTCCCTCTCTTCCTAAGCCAGATTGTTTCACGCCACCGAATGGTGTCCGCAAATCCCGGTTTAACCAGGTATTGATCCAACAAATCCCAGTCTCTAGTTGATGCGCCACGCGATGCGCCCGTGAAATGTCTTGTGTCCATATCGAAGCGGCAAGGCCATATGGAGTGCTATTTGCCCAGTCAATAACCTCTTCTTCTGTTTGGAAAGGTATTATGGTAGCAACCGGTCCGAAGATTTCTTCTTGATTGGTTCGACACATGTGGTTTAAACCATCAATAAGTGTTGGTTGGAGATAATATCCATTTACTAAATCGTCTGACATCGCAGGCACGCTTCCTCCACAAAGAATATTACCCCCTTCTTCTTTTGCCAATTGAATATAGGAAAGCACCTTGTCCAAATGAGACTGACTCACCAGCGCTCCGAATTTACTTTCTGGTAACAAGGGATCCATCACCTTCATTTTCGCTACTTTTTCTATCAATTTGGTTTTCAACACCTCATAAATACTTTCATGAATAAATATCCGGGAACCACACAGACAAATCTGTCCTTGGTTGGCAAATGCGGCACGAGAAATAGCGGAAGCGGTTTTTTCTATATCCGCATCTGGAAAGACAATGGTGGCATTTTTTCCACCCAACTCCAGTGACATTTTTTTGAATTGCGGAGCCAGAATGGAAGCGATTCTTTTTCCGGTAGCTGTTCCTCCTGTAAAACTGATTGCCTTTATTCCAGTATGCTGAACCATCGCTTCTCCAACATTCGTACCTGTTCCGTGTACAATATTCAGCACACCTGCAGGAAGTCCGGCTTCGATACAGATTTCAGAAAAAAGAAATGCTGTATATGGTGTTAATTCGGAAGGTTTGGCGACTACGCAATTTCCAGCGGCTAATGCCGGTGCTATTTTCCAGGTAAAGAGATACAAGGGGAGATTCCAAGGTGATATGCATCCGACCACACCGAGTGGTTTTCGGTAGGTATAATTAACGGTTCCGTTTTCCATTACGTGACTTTCACTTGCAAAGTGTTGAGCGCCCGAAGCGAAAAAGCGCATATTGCTTTCGGCTCTTGGAATATCGACGTGGCTTGAGACGGAGATGGGTTTGCCATTATCCAGGGATTCTGCATGTACGAGTTTCTCTTGATGAAATGCAATAAGATCGGCTATTTTGGTCAATATCTTACATCGATCTTCTGCGGAAGTTTTTTTCCAAGTAGGAAAAGCGTTTTGAGCGGAGGCCACCGCAAGGGCAACATCTTTTTCATTGCTGTTGGGGATGGAAGAAAAAACGACTCCATTGCGCGGTGCATAATTAGGAATGGTCTCCCCTGAAATAGAGGGAGTTAAAACGCCATTGATATAATTCTGAATGGTAATCATCTTTTTTTTCTTACAAAAGTATCTATTTCATAAAAGAATTGCATTGTTTAGTAAAAACGTATTATTTTTGCAACGCAATTGCCCGATCGTCTAATGGCAGGACAGCAGATTTTGATTCTGCTTGTATT
>CAZJCQ010000081.1:0-6805 GCA_964544665.1 uncultured Chryseobacterium sp.
AATTCAAACTTTTGTTGTATACTTGTAAATTCGAAGATTAAGCGAAAAAGGAAATTTACTATGATGAAACATAGAAAAATAGGGTTAGGGATGTTGATGTTGACTTTGATTTTGGTTGGCCAAGTCAAAGCTCAAGACCCTGAGTTTACCCAGTTTTATGCGAGCCCGATGTATCTGAATCCTGCATTTGCGGGAACGTCGAAGTGTCCTCGATTGGTGATGAATTATCGTAATCAATGGCCTAGTCTTTCTGGCGCTTTCGTTACGAGTGCGGTTTCTTACGATCAACACGTTGATGCGGCTCGCGGAGGTATTGGTTTAATGTTCATGAATGACCGCGCGGCTCAAAGCACCTTGACCTCCAATACCATTAGTGCAGTGTATTCTTACCTTCAACCTATTGGAAAAAAGTTTTCAATGAAAGCCGCTTTACAAGTGTCGTATTTTCAAAAATCATTGGATTGGGGAAAATTGACTTTTGGAGATATGATTGACCCTCGCAAAGGTTTTATCTACGAGACAGCGGATATCCCCAGAGGAGGTAAAGTATCGGCAATGGACTTTTCTGCAGGAGTCATCGGGTACACACAAAAATTTTATTTTGGTTTTGCTGCCCATCACCTAACGGAGCCCAACGAATCTTTGGTGGTTGGAACCAGCCGCCTTCCGATGAAGTACACGGGTCACATTGGGGGGCTGTTTCCTTTCAAAAGAAGTTTTAAAGGCGAGACCTCTTTTCTTTCTCCGAACATTTTATATCGCAGACAAGGGGAGTTTCAACAATTAAATTTCGGAACTTACGTTAACAAGGGGCCGATTGTGGCGGGAGTGTGGTTCAGAGGGTTCTTGTTTGGGAATACTTACAGAGACTCTTTTATTGCTACTTTGGGCTTGAAAACAGAGTATATAAATTTTGGATATAGTTATGATATTACCATTTCAGAACTTACTCCCTCTACGGGTGGATCACACGAAATTTCCGTGATGGTCAATTTCCCTTGTATTAGAAGTAAGGTAAGAATGAGAGCCATGTCTTGTCCATCGTTTTAATGTTGTTTAGGAATTAGAAATTAGGAAATCATGAAAAATCGCACATTTCAACTTGTGTTCTTGGTAGTGTTGTCGGCTTCTGCCTTGATGACCGCCTGTAAAAAGAACAATTCCGGAGCTACCGCTTGGGAATACAACAACCCTGAAAATGGTGGATTCACCAAGAACCGATACAACGATCAGGAAACAGGTCCTGGATTGGTATTGATTGAAGGTGGAACTTTTACCATGGGTAGAGTAGAAGAAGATTTAAAGTTTACATGGGATAACATTCCAAGACGGGTTACCGTTTCTTCTTTCTATTTGGACGAAACAGAAATCACGAATCAATATTGGTTGGATTATTTGACCTGGTTAAAAATCGTTTACGGGGATGAGTACCCTGAATTGATTAATCGCGCGTTACCAGATACCTTGGTGTGGAGAGAGAAAATGGAGTACAATGAACCATTCGTGGATTATTATTTGCGCCATCCCTCTTACCGAGATTATCCGGTTGTGGGTGTAAACTGGTTGCAAGCAAATGATTACTGTCAATGGAGAACAGATCGTGTAAATGAGTTTATTTTAGTACGTGAGAAATTGTTGAAATGGAATACAGCTGCTCAAACCGCAGATGAGCACTTTACTACAGAGACATATTTTGCAGGTCAATATCAAGGAGAGTTGAAGGCTCCGGGTCTCAAAGACTATAATGCGAAAAATGAAGGTGGAAAAGGTTTCCGCAGGGTTCGCATGGAAGATGGTATGCTTTTACCACGCTATCGACTCCCAACGGAGGCGGAATGGGAATATGCCGCATTGGGTCTTATCGGAAATTCATTTCAAGAATTGGTTACCGATCGTAGGGCTTATCCTTGGGATGGTCACTTCGTAAGAAATGATGGTACTGATGGTTCTTACTTCGGATCTATTCGTGCGAACTTTGTAAGAGGTAATGGTGACTATATGGGAGTTGCGGGAGCCTTAAATGATAATGCTGAAATCACGGCCCCAGTTTATTCTTATCCTCCAAACGATTATGGATTATACAACATGGGAGGTAATGTAACGGAGTGGGTGTTAGATGTGTATCGTCCACTTTCTCCTGAGGACAAGAGTGATTTCCGTCCTTTCCGCGGTAACGTCTATCAAACAAAGGTCTTGAACAACGATGGTACCATCGCAGATAAGTACGACAAGTCTATATACGATATCGCTGGAGTGGATACATTTGTAACGAAGTACCAAAGAGAGGCTCAAATCGCAGATCACTTGACTCCCCAAGACGAACAATTATTGAATAGCATCAAGGCTAAATTGGCGGATGCAGGTCAGAAGGATAAAGAAAGAAAATATGATGAGGCGCAGGATAAAATGGCCGAAATCATGGACGAAGTAGTAGGTTCTGAGGCGGTTGTAGCTCCGGATTTAAGAGATGGAATTGCAGATTATATTACCAACAGTGCAGGTCATCAAAAAATGCGTAATGTAAACGTTGAAGAGAACATCGATCGCAGAAACTACCAAAGAGCGGATAACATCGATTATCGCGATGGAGATTTGCAAAGTTCAAAATATTTCACCGAGGCTCAAAAGGAGACCGACCAGAACAGAATGTATGATTGGGGTAGAACAACGTTGATCAATAATCGCTCTCGCGTTATCAAAGGGGGCAGTTGGAGAGATCGTTCCTATTACACCATTCCAGGAACACGCAGATTCCTCGACGAGAGAAGAGCGTTGGCTACACTTGGATTTAGATGTGCCATGACGCGTGTGGGAAGTCCGGTTGGAATCAGTGTCAAAGGAGAAGAAGATTAATTCTCTTTGTTCATAATATTTTAAGATAAACCCCTGAGCAATCAGGGGTTTTTTATTTTTGCCCTATTATGCTAGAACGTGAAAAAATTTTTGCTTCTTATCTGCTAAATCGAAGGGTCTCCATTGATACCAGAAAAATCGAAGAAGGTGATATTTTCTTTGCATTAAAGGGAGAGAGATTTGATGGGAATGATTTTATTGAGGCGGCCTTGGATAAAGGTTGCGCCTTGGTCATTGGTCAAAAGGTAATGCATCATGATCGATACATTCAAGTAGAAGATTCATTGATCGCTTTGCAACAGCTATCACTCGATTACAGGAATACTTGGGATATCCCTGTAATTGCGATCACCGGCAGTAATGGAAAAACCACCACCAAGGAACTCATTCGGGATGTGTTGGCAACTCGGAAAAAGGTTTACGCTACAAGGGGTAATTTGAATAATCATATTGGAATACCGCTAACCATTCTGGAAACACCT
Organism: uncultured Chryseobacterium sp.; assembly: GCA_964544665.1. Classification (GTDB taxonomy): domain Bacteria; phylum Bacteroidota; class Bacteroidia; order Flavobacteriales_D; family Sanyastnellaceae; genus CAMCTV01. The sequence continues at coordinate 3,336 of CAZJCQ010000081.1, forward strand.
TCAGACACAGAAATCGCAATTATTGAGATGGGAGCAAATCACCAGAAAGAAATTGAAGGATATTGTCAATATGCGCGGCCCACACATGGCGTCATCACCAATATTGGCAAGGCACATTTGGAGGGTTTTGGGGGCATTCTTGGAGTGCAAAAGGGAAAGAGGGAATTATATGATTATTTGTTGAGCTCCGGCGGCGTAATATTTTGTAATACCGACCAAGCATATATGACGGAGTGGGAGGCTATTTTTCATCCCATCAAGTATACCGATAAGGAATTTACAGTAGAGGGACAAAAAGAGGGAATGAAAATACATTGGCGGAAAGAAAATATCACATTTGAATCAAAATTAGCAGGGGTCTACAACATCAATAATATTGCAGCTGCTATAGCGATAGGAATCCATTTTGGTATTCCAGCCAATGAATCGACAACGGCAATTGCGGCTTATCAACCCGAGAATATGCGCTCGCAGTGGAAAAAAACCGAGCGCAATCAATTGATCATCGATGCTTACAATGCAAACCCAACCAGTTTGGAAAATGCCATTCGAAATTTGGCAGCGCATTCGTTTCCAAAAAAGTTGGCGATTATCGGCGCGATGAAAGAAATGGGCGATTATTCAGAAGCGGAACATGAGAAAGTAGTGGCGATTTTAAAAGAATTGAATTTATCAGCTATCTTAATTGGAGTTGAATTTGAAAAGGTGAAGGGGAGTTTTGATTATTTCCCCCATGTTGAAGATTATATCGAATTTTTAAAAGCCCATCCATTGAATGATTACTTGATATTGATTAAAGGTTCGCGCGGCATTCAATTGGAAAAAGTGCTTCCATTGTTATAACTAATCTTATTTTTGCCCCATGAAAATTAATTTTATCGAAGAGCTGAAGTGGAGAGGAATGCTGCACGACACCATGCCAGGAACAGAGGAGTTGCTAATGAAGGGGAAGGTCAGGGGCTACATTGGATTTGATCCCACAGCAGATTCGTTAGGAGTTGGGAATTTAGTTCAAATCATGTCGTTGATGCATTTTCAAAGAGCAGGCCATCAGCCCATTGCGTTGATTGGAGGAGCAACCGGAATGATTGGTGATCCATCCGGAAAATCACAAGAACGCAATTTGTTGTCGGAAGAAACGCTACTTCATAATCAACGTTGTCAAAAAGCACAACTTGAAAAGTTTCTCGATTTTTCAGGTGAAAACCCAGCCCGAATTGTCAATAATTATGATTGGTTTAAGGGAATTGGTTTTTTAGATTTTATTCGTGATGTTGGGAAGCGGCTCACCATTAATTATATGATGGCCAAAGACTCAGTAAAAAATCGTATCGATGGTACAGGTGAGGGGATGAGTTTTACAGAGTTTACTTACCAATTGATACAGGGTTACGATTTTTTTCACTTATGGAAAAATGAGGGGGTGATGCTGCAAATGGGAGGGTCTGACCAATGGGGAAATATTACAACAGGTACAGAGTTGATTCGTCGAATGGAAGGAGGCGAGGCCTATGCACTTACTACACCATTGATTAAAAAAGCAGACGGAACGAAGTTCGGCAAAACCGAAGGAGGAAATATCTGGCTAGATCCCAAAAGAACATCACCATACAAATTCTATCAATTCTGGCTCAATGCGGCAGACGCTGATGCCCCGGGCTATTTGAAGATATTTTCATTAAAAACAAAAGAAGAAATAGCGGCCGTTATTGAGGAACATCAAAAGGACCCGGGCAGAAGAATATTACAAAAAGCGCTGGCAGAGGAAATTACGGCTCGCGTTCATAGTGAAGATAGCTTGAATCAAGCAAAAGCGGCCAGTGATTTGTTATTTGGATCTGCAGGAATCGAGGCCTTGAGAACGCTCAGTGACTCCGAAATCGAAGAAGTATTTGAAGGAGTAGGTAAAGGAAAAGTGAGTAAGCAAGCATTACATGAAGGGATTCCAATCATTCAAATTTTGGTGCAATCCGGATTTCTAGCTTCTAATGGTGAGGCAAGAAGGGCGCTTCAAGAGAATAGTATCAGTGTAAATAAGCAAAAAGTTAATCTAGAGACCATTTTATCCCATCAAGACCTGTTGAATGACCGTGTTATTTTACTTCAAAGAGGAAAGAAAAATTATTTTTTAGTGGAAATTCAATAAAAAATAAGAAGGGAACGAAATATTCTAAATTTCTTTATTGAAAAAAAGAATTTATGGTTACTTTTGCACCGCTAAAATTCCAAAGCGAATGCAAAAATTAGTTTCGGGTGTATTTAAATTTGTTGCCATCGTGCTTGCTAGTGTGCTGTGTTTTGGAATCTCAGTTAGCGCGCAGCAACACCACGACTCCCCTTCAACTCCAGAAAGTGTTGAGGTTGCGGATACCAGCGTCACAGAAAACGTAACAGCAGAGAAAGAAGAGCACGGAAAGTTTAATCCGGGTGAGATGATTATTCATCACATCACCGATGGTCATCAAATACATTTCATCGGAAAATTATACATGCCATTACCAGTTATTTTATGGAATCATGGACATTTGGATGTCTTTCTTTCCTCGGCTTTTTGGGATGGTTTCGATGAGCACGGAGAATTGAAATTCAAAAAATATCAAGCAAGTTCTGGAGCAGTATATGAAAATCATCATGAGAAGATTGTGATAGCGGATGCGGCACATGGAGCACATGCGGAACCCATTGATTTTTCAATCACAAAATCGGTGTTTGGAATGCTGTTTATTATTGTTTTAATGATTTTCCTTTTTAAATCAATAGCGAATAAGTACAAACAAGGTAGGAATAAAGCTCCTTCGGGATTTCAAAATGTCATAGAACCCTTTATTCTATTTATTCGTGATGAGGTTGCGATTCCATCGCTAGGAAAGAAGAAAGCACCTAAATACATTCCTTTTTTATTGACGGTGTTCTTCTTTATATGGATGTGTAATCTTTTAGGTTTGATTCCTTTCCTTGGAGGTTTTAATATTACAGGTACCTTAAGTATAACCATTGTGTTGGCTACCATCGTGTTCTTAATTACTTCATTTAATGGTAATGCGCATTACTGGGGTCATATTTTTTGGCCACCCGGTATTCCGTTTGGAATCAAATTGATTTTGGTGCCAATTGAGGTTCTCAGTATTTTCATTAAACCAGCGGTATTAATGATTCGTTTGACAGCGAACATAACGGCAGGACACATTATCATTCTTGCTTTTGTGGGATTGGTATTATTGTTTGGTCAGAATAGTGCGGTGGCTGGTTATGGAGTAGGAGTGGGCGCAGTGTTGTTCATGATTTTCATGTTCTTCATTGAGTTGTTGGTGGCGTTTTTACAGGCGTATGTTTTCACGTTGCTAGCCGCACTATATTTTGGTGATGCAACCCAAGAACATCATCATGAGGAAGTAGGACATTAAAAATAAATAAATAAATAAAAACCATAAATTAAATACAATGGAACTATTATCAGTTTTATTAGAAGC
>CAZJCQ010000082.1:0-6696 GCA_964544665.1 uncultured Chryseobacterium sp.
ATATTATCTACATACAACTGATTTCCGTAACGTCCTCGATTTTGAAACGCAATGATCACTTCTTGCCCAACGTAAGCATCCAATCCAATCACTTCATGTCGCCACTGCGTTGAATCCGGAATAAAAGCATTGGTATTATCCGGAGCTGTCGCCAAATCATTGCCACCTTTCATCCAAAGTTCTGTCCAAGTGGTTCCACAATCGGTAGAAATCAATACGGCCATACTATCGCTATAGGGCACACCATATTCGGCATAAGCGACATCAAATTCCAAACTGAGTGCACTGGGTACGAAAATCTTATCCATCCAAATTTCATCTCGGTCACCTTGCGCATCTACCCAGTAATTATCAAACTTCATCGAGTAATTTCCCACACCATAAGCGCTACATTCTTGGGTAATTACCCAATTGAAACCTCCACCCGTTGGATGTGCTAATTGCCAATCAGGGCTGATCGCTCCCGATTCAAAATCTTCTGCAATCTGGGTTGTAGATTCTGAAGAGATGATATACTGCGTTTTAGATTTCGAGATACTCTGCCCATTGTATGTGACGGTTAAAGTAACATCAAAACTACCTGTTGTATTATACACCACTGTCGGGTTTTGTGCTGTGCTGGTGGCGGGAGTGGCCCCGGGAAATGTCCATGCATAAGTGGCACCACTTGGTACTACGGAATGATCTACAAAATGAACCTCATCTCCTGGACAAAAAAAGCTTCTGTTCTCCGCAGCGAAATCAACCAACATCCCAGAGGGCTCATACAAGGGAGCTTCCCACACGCCTAAATTCCAAGTGGCAAGTCGAATTTTTTGATCCCGATAAAACGGAACCAGCCGCAACGCTTCTGTGCTCACCGGCAAACCGCTGCTGTATTCCATCCAATCATTCATCGTTGTATTTCGATACAACACCCTACCATCATTGGTTGCGATGTAAACGCCTCCATTGGTTCCCAATGCATGTGCTATTGCCCATGGGCGTCCATTACCCAGTGCAGATCCACCCGTGTAATTGCTCCAATTCACCCCTCCATCTACGGAACGCCATACTCGCTGAATATTACTCGCATTGGGGTAAGTTAACCAAATTTCTTGATCCGTTGCACCCACCGTAAAGCACATATTGTTTTGATTCAATGGAAGCGTAATGGATTCAAATGAAAATCCGCCATTAGTGGATTTCCAAAGTTTGCAGGTATTTCCAACACGCTGTTGAACAAACAACACTTCCGGTTGACTGTAGCACTGCTCTATCCAAAGGACCTTGTCTGCCTCATTGGTTCCAAAGGAGTACAACTCCATAAAAGAGCTATTGTTGGTGGTATAATACAACTTATTGGCATTGCCCAAATAGGCCGTATTGAAATACACCGAAGAAAACAAGATGCGAGAACTCTCATTATACCAATAACTCTCATTGGGATAAATAGAAATAGAAAATCCGGTTGGATTATCCAAAACAGACTCCGGCAATATCCTTCCTTGAATATCGCTGAAATAAGTCTTATTCTCATCGCTATAATTGACATAACCCGTAGCTGCTTCTCCACCTCCCAAGGCCAAATAGTTCCCTGCACCATAGTTTTCATGATAACCCATGTTCCCATTGTGATATCGACCCGCCACCATGATATCTTCATTCCATCCCTGATCATAACCCCACATGTTGATGGCTCTGATGCCTCGGTTCTTAGCTGCAAATGAAGTCATGAAATCATTCGAAACATTGATTCCCCCATCATTAGAAGACCAAATCACTTCTTCTGTATCTGATATTTTGTAAATGCGCAACTCCTGTTGATCGACATGGAAATACTGCAGTCCTCCGATGTATCCCGCTACCCCTTGATAAGTGGCGCCTCCGTCTTCACTCTTCCACAAATTCAATCCACCAATTAAAATTTTATTGGGATCCAATTGCGAAGCGATAATCGTGGTGTTGTAATGAATTTGTGTGTAGGTGCCATCATCCGCTGAAAAGTTCATCAGGTTCGGATGAACATCTGCGGTATAAGGCGTACCAATCAATCCATGTGGATTGCTCCAAGTGAAGCCACCATCGCTGCTCACGTATGTACCGATCCAACCGTTCAACTCTACTCCAGCATCGTATGTTCCGTATCCAGTCAACAACACGTAAATCTTGTTAGGATCCGCCTCTGTTACCGCCATGTGACCGCCTAAACATTCTACATTGGTATAACCAGGTAATTCTTCAAACCATCCGTTGTCATACATAACAAAATTATTACCCCCATCATCGCTGCGATAAAATTTGCAATAACCCAATGAAGTTTCGAAATGAACCGTAAAAACCACGTTGGGATTTCCCGGTTGAAAATTCACCGTCATGCATTCATTCGGCAGAATTTCCGTCCAATTACCCCCTTCATCTGTGGATTTGAACAATCCTAGATTGGTAGCGGCAAATACAATACTGGGATTGGTTGGATGAAAAATAATTTCCCACGCTGCTATGTTTTGACTAACAAAACTGGCCTGACCTATGACATTCCACGTGACACCACCATCGTTGGTTTTCCATAAATCATTCCCTGAAGAAAAAATCACAATATCAGGATTGGTCGGATGAATCTTAATGGCAGAGACACTTCCTATGGAATTTTGAGCGGTGACATGCGTCCAATGATCGCCACCATCCAAGGTTTTATATACACCTCCCGACTCTGTACCACAGAATAGGACCAAACTATTACTGCTACTTCGATCATGGCAATACACATTGGACTGCTCACTGATTTCCGTTTCACTTCCATCCGCCACCAAATGCACCTCCGGTCCGCAATAGGTCCAAGTGCTTCCGCCTCCGCGCATCGCTTGACGCCGTGAGGGAGGCTGCGATTGTATTCGCCCATCATCCTGCACATGAGATTGAATGGCGCTTACCCATCTCTTGTAATACTGTGTATGCTCTGTTTTAATAAAAGGATGCTCCGCATAATAGGCTTCGTAAAGCCGCTTCACTTCCCAAGCGTTGGGATTGGCAGCATACATAGCTATTGCCCAGTCCGGAAGTTGAGGATCATTCTGATGGTTTTTAGGTAAATGCAGGTACTGAGCAAATCCAACCAGTTGCATAAAAAACAAAAGCAGTGTAAAGTAGTATTTTGACATACCACAATAATACAACCATTATAGGAAATTTGATCTACCCTTTCACCACGATCTTTCGCTGCACTCCTTCCGCTGTTTGAATGACCCATAGGTAACTTCCCGCTGGCCATGCTTGCGTATTAACCCGATAGGATGGCTGAGCAAGAGCTCCCTGTGAGAAAATCAATTCTCCCAATAGATTGTAGCATTCCAAACCCAATATTGGACTCGCTGCATCGATTTGAAAACAATCGATAAAAGGATTCGGGAAACACTGAGGACCAACTCCACTCCTGTTTCGAATATCAGTAAAGACTCCATCTTTATTCAAATGATGGGCGTATATATCATATTGATTGGCTCGTTTATCCTGCCATGCATAAATAGATCCGCCATTTCCGTCTGGAATATTTTTCGGATGTGATTGAATTTCCACCGCTTGCGAAACCACTACTCCGTTCCAATCCCAAAGTGCATTTCCCGCAGCATCTAATCGTTGACTTTTCACATCCCAATCATTGATGGTAGAATCCTGCCATGCGATAATGACACCTCCGTTTCCATCTGAACAAATGTTAGGATTGATTTGTGCATAAGGCGAAACTGAAACCGCAACTCCATTGGCGCTCCATACGGCATTACCATTAGGATCCATTTTTTGCGCGTAAATATCGGTTAGCCCATTTCGACTATCTTTCCAGGTTAACACCAAACCCGCAATAGATGTTGTGCTCACAATATCGACTGCACTTTGATTGCCAGCCGCTTCACAAACTGGAAGCCCATTCAATGACCACTGCGGCATTCCATCAAAATTTAAACTTTGGGCATAAATATCATACCCCATCCCACCTCGATCATCTGCCCATGCGATGTACACACCATTGTGGACGCTATCCGGATCTATTTTCGGATTATTCTGTGTTCCCACGGCTGAACAAACAACTACTCCGTATTGTGACCACAATCGATCACCCGATGCATTGAAATGTTGCGCAAAAATGTCATGATCCCAAATGTTTCGCAGGTCTTGCCACACCACATAAACACCGCCTTGACCATCTTTTTGCAATTTTACATTCAACTTATCACCTGGTATTGTTGAGCTTCCCAAGGTCACTGCGGGAATTCCATTGAAGTCCCATAGGCGTTGACCATTGGCATCGATGTGTTGCCCCCAAATATCCCAATAGCCCAATAGCGAATCGTATTGCTCCCAAAAAATGTAGGCACCTCCGTTGTCATCAGATGCAATTTTTTCATTGTGCTCACGGATGGGTTTGGAAGCAATGGGAACACCATTTGTTGTCCATTGAACTTGCCCATTGGCATTTACTCGCTGAGCATAAATATCTCGCTCACCATTATTACGTCGATCGGACCATGCCACAATAACTCCACCATTCAAATCGGTGCAAAGATTAGGAGTACTCTGATCACTCGTGTCGTCACAAAGCACAACACCATCTGCATTCCACAACGGATATCCATTGGCATCTAATTGCTGAATATAGATGTCTGGATTATTGTTATTCACCCGCTCATCTTTCCACACCAAGAAAGCTCCATGCTGACCATTGCCATCCAGCCGCACATCATTCTGCTTACCAAACTGCGTACAGATAGGCGTATTAATCAACGTGTTCTCTACCCATTGTGCAGATACAATGTGCGCTTGCAACAGGAGAAAACAAATCCAAACATGTCTCATTTTATCACTTTTTGCATCTCCAATTCTCCATCATGGCCCATCACCTGTACAAAGTATATTCCGGGCGTCAAGAACGCAACATCTAATTGACATTTTGTTTTGCCCATTCCATTGAGCTGCTTTACACTTTTTCCTTGGTTGTCCCAAATTACAACGGAGTGAATGCCCGTGTTATTTTCAATCGTCAATACATCACGCACCGGATTGGGAAAACAACGCATTTGACTCCCCACCTTTTCTGTAACACCCACCAATGGGCCTCCCCAAGACAACCGAGTGCAATAAATATCGGGAGTACCGCTTCTACTGTCTTCCCATGCAAAAATTCCATTTCCTTCGGTATCGGAACAACTTTTCGGGCTGGTTTGAATACCCGTCGCCGTTCCCAACCACACGCCAAATCCGGGATAGTGCACAACCCCTTCCTTGTACACATGCTGTGCTCGAATATCGAAATTGCCGTTCGCACCATCTTGCCAAACCACTACTGCACCTCCATATCCGTCACCGGTAATATTGGGATTCAATTGATCCCCAATGTCCGAGCATACACTAAATCCATTTTGCACCCAAACTGAATTCCCATTGGCATCGAGTTTATCCATGAAGATATCATAGCCATTCCCGGAGCGATCATCCTTCCAAGTGAAAATACAACCCTCTACGGAAGCATTACCAAGTAAATCAATAGCACTTTGATTGCCCGCGGACACGCAAACGGGCTTACCACCTGCTTCCCATAGCAATTGCCCAGAGGGATCAATGCGCTGTGCATAGATATCGTAATCCAAACCATTTCTTTGGTCTGTCCATGACACAATGACTCCACCCGTTGCATAATCAGGATCAATTTTAGGATTGGTTTGAGTACCTACCACATTACAAGCCAGCACACCCGTTCCCCATAAATATTCTCCGTTTGGGCCGAGGTGCTGCACATATACATCATGATCAATTCCATTTCTAAAATCCTGAAACGTCACATAAACACCGTCTTGACCATCGCTTTGAATGCGCTCGTTAAGATGCTCTGAAAGTACGCCCGTTACCGGAATACCACCGGGAGTCCACAGTGCATTACCTGAGGCATTGATGCGTTGCGCCCAAATTTCCCAATAATAAGTAGCCGAATTTTTTTGCTCGAACACTACAATAGCACCGCCTTGACCATCCATCACCATTCGTTGATTGTGCTCCCTATTTGTTTTGTTCACAACGACCACTCCATCCCAAGTCCACATGGGTTGGCCCTGTGGATTCAATCGTTGCGCGTAAATATCTCGTTCGATACCGCTGCGCCAATCGCTCCATGAGACAATGATACCACCTGCCCCATCGGAGATTAAACCCGGTGTACTTTGGTCGGCGCTTTGGGTGCAAACGGGCGCGCCATCCACTTGCCAAAGGCACACTCCATTGGAATCGATATGCTGAGCAAAAATATCGGGTGTGCCATTTCGATAATCCTTCCAAACCAGGAAAGCGCCTCCTTGATCATCCTCCATCATCCGAAGATCGATCTGCCAATTGGTCGCTACAGAAACGGGCGTATTCAAGGTAGGATCGGCATTCCATTGGGCGCTTGACACAAGCGAGATCAGGCAAAACCCAAATAATTGTAAAGGCTGCGTTAAGGATTTCATACCTCAATGCTAATCTTTTTTTTTGATGTGACCAAAATTTTAGCAATTTAATGGCTCGAGAGAAGAAGATAAAAGGCAATGATAATAGACCATCGAGAATGATTATGGAGAAGGGAAAGCGCACAATTATTTGGAATTTGCCTTGATCGTCTTTACATTTGCACGCGTTTTTTTGAAATGGCGAGGTAGCTCAGCTGGTTAGAGCGCATGATTCATAATCATG
>CAZJCQ010000083.1:0-6460 GCA_964544665.1 uncultured Chryseobacterium sp.
CCGTTTTTTACTTTACCTTCACCTTTCTTATGTGCCATGGTATTACAGTTTTAGATCGGATTAACCGATTTTTTCGATTTTTAGTTCAGTTAAATAAGCACGGAATCCATTTTTCTTTTGGTATCCTTTGCGGCGCTTCTTTTTGAAGACGATGACTTTGTCACCTTTTAAATGCTGTACTACAGAGGCGGTAATTTTAACGCCTTCTACAGCTGGGGCGCCAACAGTTACTTTTTTACCATCGTCTACAAGCAATACTTTGTCAAAACTAACTTTTGAACCTTCAGCGTCTTGTAAACGATTGACAAAAATCTGCTGGTCTTTTTGCACTTTGTACTGGTGCCCTGCTATTTCTACAATCGCGTACATGTTAATAATTTTTATAATTAGGGGTGCAAATATACATCAAAACTTTTATTTCAACAAAAAATATTTAATTCGCTCATAAACAAGCAGTTCTGCCCCCATCTATCGGTAAATTGATACCATTGATATAACCAGCGGCTGGTGAAGCCAAAAAGTGAATGCCGGCTGCTATTTCCTCTGGTAATGCTAACCTTCCCAAGGGAATTTCTTTTTTCATTTCTTCGGCTACCTCGTCTTTGCTCACCCCCGTTTTGTTTGCTTTGTTCTGCATGATTTGATCTAATCTTCCGGTGGCCGTAGCTCCTGGGAGCACATTATTCACCGTAATGCCAAAGGGTCCTAATTCATTGGCCAGGGTTTTTGCCCAATTCGCAACGGCTCCACGAATGGTATTGCTAACTCCTAAATTAGGAAGGGGTTGTTTGACAGAAGTGGAAATTACATTGATGATACGACCATAACCGGATGCTTTCATTTTAGGAAGAAGCGCTTGGGTGATGATTTGGAAATTGATCAGATGAAGGTTAAAAGCCAATCTGAATTCATCAATATTGGCCTCATGCGCCTTACCGGGATTTGGGCCTCCGGTATTGTTCACGAGAATATGAATGGTGTGATCCTCGCTAAATTTTTTTATGACTGCTGAAACCGCGCTATTGTCCGAGAAATCAGCCACTACAATTTGATGGTGCTGATGACCATTTTGGGAAAGACCTTTTAACACGGATTGAAGCTTTTCTTGATCTCGACCGACCAAGGTCACATTGGCTCCTGAGGATGCGAGCATTTCAGCGGTAGCTTTTCCAATCCCTTGCGAGGCGCCACAAACCATCGCATTAAGTTGATTCCATGGTAAATTCATGGTGTAAAGGTAAGGAGGGAATGCAATTCATTTTCTTTCACTTCCCGTTGTTGTTAAAACTTTATTTAGAATAGTAGTTGATCCAACTTAAATCTTAAATTTGAATAAAAGGAAGATGATGATGAAAAATTTACTTGTATGTTTTTTGGTGACGATGATGATGGGTTCCGCGGAACTTGCCATGTCAGTCGTTTACCCCGTAACATTCACCGTTGATTTAGCGGGCGCTAATGTGGTTGCCAGTCCCAATGGAGTTCACTTGGCTGGAAATTTTCAAGATTTAGATTATGATTTGGTGGTGGAGAACGCTGCTTATGAAAATTGGAATCCTGCGGGCATTGAAATGTTGGATCAAGGAAATGGTGTTTTCGCTGTTACGTTGGATTTAGTACCAGGACATTATGAGTTTAAATTTATCAACGGCAATAATTGGGGTTCCGAGGAAGTAGTGCCGGCCATAGCGGCTATGGGATTGGTAAATGGAGGCAATCGTTATTTGGAGGTTCATGGTGCTACGGAATACAGTGTTTGCTTTGCTGGCGCTGTGGAATGTGGACAGAATGGGGTGTTGTTTTTAGTTGATATGTCCACGGTGGATTTGAATGGCAATGGAATCCCTGGAGAGTTTGAGGATATTGGTCCAGAGGGTGTTCATTTAGCAGGGAATTTTGCCCAAAATGGTGCTGGATACGCACAATGGGATCCGTCAGCTTTAAAATGTACCCGACAGAATCAAAATATTTTTAGTATTCTGCTCCAATTGCCGATTGGCGAATATCAGTACAAGTTTGTCAATGGTAATGCTTGGGGATTGGAAGAGCCATCAACGGCAAATTGTTTTGTGTCGGGGAATAGGGTGATCAATTTCTCAGGAAATCTGTTGAGTTTACCTGTGGTCTGTTTCGGAGGTTGTTCCAGTTGTATTCCGGACACACATGTTACGTTCAGACTGAATATGTCGAATGAAGTTGTTTCTCCTAATGGAGTTCACATTGCGGGCAGTTTTCAGAATTGGAATCCAGGCGATCCGGAATGGGAAATGTATCCCGTTGGCGGTGGTATATTCGAATTGGTGAAAGACATTCCTCCGGGATATTATGAATTTAAGTACGTGAACGGAAACGATTGGTCGGGGGTTGATAATGACAATGAGAATGTGCCGCTTTTGTGTAATGTCAATGGCAATAGACCGCTCACTGTGGAAGGTGTCGTGGAGACGGTTCAGTATTGCTACAATCAATGTTCTTTTAGTTGCAATGATAATCCAGGGGATGCCCAACTAACTTTTCAGGTGAACATGAATGAGTATTTGCAAACCAATGTGCTCAATGAATTTGTTTGGGTCATATCTTCAGGATTGACTGCCAATAATGGAGTAGATACGCTTCAAATGCAAGATGGAGATGGAGACGGTATTTACACCTTAACTACCATGATGCAAGGATCTTCTGCCGTTTATTATCGATTTGCGTTAGGTACTAACACGAATAATTTGTCATGGATAGAAAATGAGGGCCTTTCCTCTTGTGGTGTTTATGACATTGTTCAAGGTTATTTCCGTTATTTCATTCGCAATGGTGTGAATGAGGAGGTTCCAGTTGTATGCTTGAATAGATGTTTCAACTGTCAGGGTTGCATGGATAATACAGCTTGTAATTACAACCCGATGGCATTTATTCCGGATAGTTGCTATACCCTTCAAACGTGGTACGCGGATATCGATGCAGATGGTTATGGAAGTGATTTGGTCAATGAGGTGGCTTGTATTCCTCAACCGGGCTATATTTTGACAGGTGGCGATTGTCAAGATTCGGATGCAGCTATTCATCCTTCGGCTTTGGAGGTTTGTGATCAAGTGGATCAAAATTGTAATGGAGAGGCCGACGAGTTTTTACTCAATGCGTATTATGCTGACATGGATGGTGATGGATTTGGTGATCTAAATGCGCCTGTTTTCGCCTGTTCTCTTCCCAATGGATATGTGACAAATAGTGATGATTGTACCGATGCAATGATTACTTTTTTGGATGCTGATGGTGATGGTTTTGGAACGATATTCTTTGATGCTTGCGGTGCATTTACCAGTGATGATTGCAACGATGCTGATGCGCTGGCCTACCCGGGAGCTCCCGAATTATGTAATGCACAAGACGATAATTGCAATGTCACCATTGATGAAAATTTGGGTATTAATTGGTATGCAGATAATGATGGTGATGGCTTTGGTTCTAATAATTTGGTAGTGAATCAATGTGCTCCTATTCCAGGTTTTTTATTGACCGGCGGGGATTGTAATGATTTATCACCCAATATCAATCCTTTGATCAGTGAGACTTGCAATAACCTTGACGATGACTGTAATGGACAAATTGATGATGGCGTGTTGTTTATTTATTACGCGGATAGCGATGCGGATGGTTTTGGAAATCCCAATAATTTTATCGCGGCATGTAGCATGCCCTCCTCTGGATTTGTAACCAATGGCAATGATTGCGACGATAACCTTTGGTTCTATTTAGATCAAGATGGAGATGGTTTTGGAATACCTCAATTGGCGGGATGCGGAGTGACGAATGCAGAGGATTGCGACGACTTAGATGCAGCCAATAATCCACTTATGCCTGAGGTTTGCAATGAGATAGATGATAATTGCAATGGAGAAATCGACGAATTTGTTCAGCAAATTTATTTCATTGATGCGGATGGAGATGGCTTTGGAAGTTCCAATACTGTGCAGTATGCTTGTTCTGCACCAGCAGGATTTGTTTCTAACATGAATGATTGTACGGATAATTCCGCTACCTATTATGATGTAGATATGGATGGATACGGAGCTGGAGAGATGGTGCCATGTGGAGATGTTTTTAACGCTGGAGATTGTGATCCAAACAATATTAGTATCAATCCGATGGCCATTGAGTTTTGTAACCAAGTTGACGATAATTGTGATGGTTTGATCGATGAGGGATTATTGACCCAATATTTTGCGGATTTGGATGCGGATGGTTTTGGAGATCCTTCAGTTCCGGTCTTTGAATGCACCCAGCCCATGGGTTTTGTGCTCAATGGTGACGATTGCGATGATTTTAACATAACCTATGCAGATGTGGACGGAGATGGATATGGAGTGGGTAATCCGATCGCATGTGGCAGTGCATTGACCAATGATGATTGTGATGATAACTTGATATTGTTTGCCGATGTTGATGGAGATGGACATGGCGCTGGAAATCCAGTGGCATGCTCAGGCGTGTTATTAAATGATGATTGTAATGATGCGAATGCGCAAATAGGTCCAGAGGTGATCGAGATATGTGACGGATTTGATCAAAATTGTAACAATGTCATTGATGAAGGCCTAATTTTCAATGATTATTATATCGACTTGGATGGAGACGCCTATGGATCAGGAAATGCAGTGGCTTTTTGTGCAAACCCAGGACTGGGTTATTCGCTGGATGGAACCGATTGTGATGATAGCAATCTGAATATTAATCCAGGCGCAGCTGAAATCCCTGATAATAACGTGGATGAAAATTGCGATGGTCAAGTGGTGGTTGGCGTCATGGAACATTCCGTACAAGCAGTTCAGTTGTATCCCAATCCTTCGACCGGATCCGTTTGGGTTCAATGGTCATACCGCGATAACGTGACCTACACACTAACGAACATCACGGGGCAAGTGCTGATGACAGGAAAGCAAATGGGTGTTCAACAGATGATGTTGGATGATGCCATTTTATCCAATGGTCTCTATCATTTGCGTGTTCAGTTTTCGAATGGTGATATGCAATCTATTCCTTGGTTGTTGCAGCGTTAAAAGTTTCTCTTGTCAAAAAAGGGGCGTGAGGCCCCTTTTTTACTCTCGAGGTGTTGATAACTGAAATGGGAGGTTGAGCAGCACTCTAAAAAACATTTATCTTTGCGAGATAAATTTATTTGCAATGGATATTTTTGAAAGAATCAAGCACAACAGAGGTCCTATTGGTCAACACTCCAAAGAATCACATGGTTATTTTTCCTTCCCAAAATTAGAGGGAGAATTGGGCGCACACATGACCTTTAGAGGTAAGCCTGTGTTGGTGTGGAGTTTGAATAATTATCTCGGATTAGCGAACGATCCCGAAATAAGAAAGGCCGACGCCGAGGCGGCGGCTCAATGGGGAATGGCTTATCCGATGGGAGCACGAATGATGAGCGGGCAAACAAAATACCACGAGCAATTAGAACAAGAGTTAGCCGCATTCATGCAAAAGGAAGATGCATTTCTTTTGAATTTTGGATACCAAGGATGTATGTCCGCTATTGAAGCTTTGGTGGGAAGAAATGACGTGATCGTTTTTGACAGTGAAAGTCATGCTTGTATGATAGATGGGGTAAGATTGCATCAAGGACGTCGTTTTGTATTTCAACACAACGATATGGAGAGTTTCGAAAAAATGTTGAAGTTGGCAAAGAAACTAACGGACAAAACGGGAGGAGGAATCCTTGTGTTGTCTGAAGGGGTTTTTGGAATGGCAGGTGATCAGGGAAAGTTGAAAGAAATAGTTTCTTTCAAGAAACAATATGGTTTTAGGTTATTGGTAGATGATGCGCATGGCTTCGGATCCATTGGTGAAATGGGACGAGGTACTGGCGATTTTCAAGGAGTTCAAGCGGATATTGATGTTTATTTTGGCACTTTTGCCAAAGCCATGGCCACCGTTGGGGCATTTGTGGCAAGTGAGACGCATGTGGTGGAGTATCTTCGATACAATATGCGCTCTCAATTATTTGCAAAGGCTTTACCGATGCCAATCGTTATCGGTGCTTTGAAAAGACTTGAAATGATCAGAAACAAGCCTGAGTTGCAAACCAATCTATGGGACATCGCACGCGCATTGCAAAGTGGATTAAAAGAAGCGGGATTTGATATTGGTAGAACCAATTCGGTGGTAACCCCCGTTTTCTTAAAGGGTTCCCTGGGAGAAGCCACGAACGTTACCCTCGCCTTGAGGGAGCAGTATGGAATATTCTGCTCTATTGTGGTTTATCCAGTGGTGCCCAAAGATGTCATTATGTTAAGATTGATTCCGACCACTGTGCATACCTTAGAAGATGTGCGATATACCATTGAAAGTTTTTCTAAGGTGCGAGAAAAATTATTGGCAGGGGAGTATGCTGGTGAAAGCATAGCGTCTTGGGCGTAACATACAGGATAGTAAAAAATTCAATCGGAAAAGGATCCTTGAG
>CAZJCQ010000084.1:0-6386 GCA_964544665.1 uncultured Chryseobacterium sp.
GGATCTCCTAATCGACAGTTGTATTCTATGACAAAGGGCTCATTGCCTACTTTCATGATTCCAAAGAAAATAAATCCTTTGTACGACATGCCATCTGCCTGCAACCCTTTCATCGTGGGGATGATCACTTGGGTTTCTATCTTATCCAAAAATTCTGGCGTACAAAAAGGAACAGGGGATACTGCTCCCATGCCGCCTGTGTTCAATCCTGTATCGCCTTCTCCTACGCGCTTGTAGTCCTTGGCTTCGGGTAGTACTTTGTACGATTTACCATCGGTAACGATAAAAGCAGAACATTCAATTCCTTTTAAAAACTCCTCGATTACTACCGTTTTACCGGCCTCCCCAAAACTCTTTCCACTCAACATCTTCTTCACTTCCTCTTTGGCTTTTGCATGATCATCGATGATCAATACTCCTTTTCCAGAAGCCAATCCATCAGCTTTTAGCACCACTGTCTTTTTGATGGTATCAATGAAGGCTTGCGCTTCTTTGATTTGGGTGTGATCAAAACTTTGATACTTCGCGGTGGGAATGCCATGGCGTTGCATAAACTCCTTCGCGAATTTTTTACTTCCCTCTAATTGTGCACTGAATTGATTAGGGCCAATGATCCAAACATTTTGCAGTTGCTTGTCTTTCTCAAAGAAGTCCACTATTCCTTTTACCAATGGCACTTCAGGGCCCACCACCACCATTTTGATATTTTTCTCGAGCACTACTTTTTTGATGGCTTTGAAATCATCGACATCTACATTGATGTTTTCTCCGAATTGACCAGTGCCTCCATTTCCAGGGGCGATGTACAAGTCGCGAATCAATGAGCTTTGAGCTATTTTCCACGCCATGGCATGCTCTCTTCCGCCTGAACCTAATATCAATACATTCATAGTGCTAACAATTGAACGCAAAGTACGGATAGGAATGCGTTGTAAGAAAACGGACTTACCAACAATTGTGAATTGCGATCAATGGGCCTCCAGCCAATTGTCTCCCACTCCCGATTCTGCGATCAAGGGCACATTCATTTGAACAGCCGTTTCCATGCATCGCTTCACCATGGTGGAAAGGATTTCTAATTCAGATTTCACCACATCAAATACCAATTCATCATGTACTTGTAAAATCATTTTGCTTTTTAATCCAAGGGATTGTAATTCGCGCTGAATAGCAATCATGGCGAGTTTAATGATGTCTGCCGCTGAACCTTGTATGGGCGCGTTGATCGCATTTCGTTCGGCAAATCCTCTCACAATGGCATTGGCACTATTGATGTCGGGCAGGGCTCTTTTTCTTTTCAAAATGGTTTCTACAAACCCTTGTTTTTTGGCTCGCTCGATTTGATCGGCTTGAAAATTTTTGAGCGTTGAAAATTGTTTGAAATAGGAATCGATAATTTCCTTGGCCTCCGTTCTACTGATGCCTAAATTCTGAGCCAATCCAAAGGCGCCTTGTCCGTAAATAATTCCAAAATTGACGGCCTTGGCTTTGCTTCGCATGTCTTTGGTCACTTCTTCAATAGGAACTCCAAAAACTTTGGCAGCAGTGGCTTGGTGAATGTCCAACCCGTTTCTAAAAGCATCGCACATATTGGGATCCTCGCTCAAACTCGCAATCACGCGCAATTCGATTTGCGAATAGTCGGCGGATAAAATCGTATGCTCGTGGTCTTTGGGTACAAACGCTTTTCGGATGGCCCGGCCTCGTTCCGTGCGAATGGGGATATTCTGGATATTGGGTTGGTTGGAACTCAATCTTCCTGTGGCGGCTACCGTTTGCATAAACGAAGTATGCAGGCGTTGGGTAACAGGATTGACAAGGGAAGGAATGGCATCTACGTAAGTGCTTTTTAACTTTCGAAGCTCCCGGTAGTCCAGTATTTTTCCGATGATCGGATGGGCATGAGCGTATTTGCTCAATACATCTTCAGAGGTAGCATATTGACCCGTCTTGGTTTTCTTCACCTCGTGGGTCACTTTTAATTTCTCAAATAAAATGGGCCCCAATTGTTTGGGCGAATCAATATTAAAATGCTCTCCAGCGAGTGCATGAATTTCTTTTTCAATCGCTTGAATATCCGTGTCCAAAACCTTTGAATAGTCCTGCAAAAAATCAACCGCAATATTCACTCCTTCCCATTCCATGTCCGCTAAAATGGGGATCAAGGGTATCTCTACTTGCTCAAACAATTCGAGCAACTCATATTCCTTCAAAAGAGGAGCTGTTTTTTCAAATAGCTGATAAGTAATATCTGCATCCTCACAAGCATAATCGGAGATTTCTTCTGCGCTCAAATCAGCCATGCTGCCTTGGCCTTTTCCTTTTTTTCCAATCAAGGTGTCAATGCTGATAGGCGAGTAGTGCAACATCTTTTCGGCTACCTCATCCATCCCGTGTTTGCCATCGGGGTAAATGAGATAATGCGCTACCATCGTGTCGTACATTTTGTTTTGTATGACAACATCGTATTTTTTGAGCACCTTCAAATCAAACTTGATATTGTGTCCAATCAGGGTTTTGTCGGTTGCTGAGAAGAGTGGGTTGAAAATCTGCACCCATTCCTTGGCTTGATCGCTGTCAACGGGTAAATGCACATAATAGCCCTGACCAGCCTTTATTGAAAACGACATTCCTACCATGCGGCATTGAAACACATCCAATGCCGAAGTTTCAGTATCAAAAGAAAAAGCGTCTTGTTGTAATAAAGTACTACACAGTGCTTCGCAACCTTCTTTGGTTTGAATGCATTGATAATCGTGTGCTACATCTAAAATGGTTTTGAATTGAATTTCAGCCGGTGTCTCGATGCTGCTCACGGCAAACAACTCTCCTTGAATGGGCTCTGCCGGTTCCTGACCTAGAATTCGTTTACTCAAAGTGCGGAACTCCAATTCCTCAAAAATGGCTTGCAATTTTTCTTTGTCCCATTCTTTTAGAATCAAATCTTCTTCGACAAACGGAACCGGCGCATCCAACAGGATCGTGGCGAGTTTTTTTGAAAGGATGGCTTGATCCTTGAAATTTTCCACGTTCTCTTTGAGCTTACCTTTCAACGCGTGCGTATTTTCTAGAAGCCCTTCCAACGAGTCAAATTCTTTCACCAGTTTTTGTGCGGTTTTTTCCCCTACACCCGGAATTCCTGGAATATTATCCACTGCATCGCCCATCATTCCTAAAATATCCACCACCTGATCAATGCGCTCAATATTGAATTTTTCCAATACTTGCGGAATGCCTAAAATTTCTGCAGGCCCACCTTGATAGCCGGGCTTGTAGACAAAAATATTTTCACTTACCAATTGACCATAGTCTTTGTCCGAGGTCATCATATAGGTAATAAATCCTTTTTGCTCGGCCACTTTTGCCAAGGTGCCTACCACATCATCGGCTTCATATCCCTCTTTCATCAAGATGGGGATACCAAAAGCGCTGATGATATCCATGATAAAAGGGACGCTGAGTTTAATGTCCTCAGGTGTTTCTTCTCGGTTGGCTTTGTAGGCCTCGTAATCTATCTCTCTGAGCGTTTGCGCGGGAGCATCAAATACTACTGCCAAATGAGAGGGCTGTTCGTTTTTCATGATGTCCAACAACACATTGGTAAACCCAAACATTGCGGAAGTATTCAATCCTTTGGAATTGATTCTGGGATTGCGAATAAAGGCGTAATATGCCCTAAAAATCAAGGCGTATGCATCGAGCAGGAAAAGTTTTTTGGAATGGGGTTGCGATATCATGCCTCAAAGATAGGTATCAAAAAGGGGAGAGGAAGTAGCTTTTTTGGGCGCCCCCTCGGCAAGCCTCGGGCCGGGCTATTCGCTCCTATCTTTTGGGCTGCGCCCAAAAGGATATCCGCTGCTATCCCTGGCGCTTGTCGGAAATCAGGAATTCAATTTCAATACCGCAAGGAAGGCTTCTTGAGGTACTTCTACCGAGCCCACTTGTCGCATGCGTTTCTTTCCTTCTTTCTGTTTTTCCAATAATTTTCTCTTTCTGGAAATATCCCCGCCGTAACATTTGGCCGTAACGTCTTTTCTCAATGCTTTGATGGTCTCACGAGCAATGATCTTCGCGCCGATGGCCGCTTGCAAGGCAATCTCAAACTGCTGCCTGGGGATCAATTCTCTTAGTTTGATGCAGATTTTTTTACCCAAGTCAAAGGCGTGGTCGCGGTGAATCAAGGCACTCAAAGCATCCACTTGATCGCCATTCAATAAAATATCCATCTTCACCAAATCACTTTGTTGCATGCCAATGGGGAAGTAATCAAAAGAGGCATAGCCGCGCGAAATGGTTTTTAAGCGATCATAAAAATCAAATACAATCTCGGCCAATGGCATTTCAAAGGTGATCTCAATACGATCACTGGTCAAGTAAATTTGATTCTTTAAAATCCCTCTTTTCTCAATGCACAACGTCATGATGGAGCCAATGTACTCTGCCTTGGTGATCACTTGTGCCTTGATATAGGGCTCCTCTACATATTCCAATTTATTGGGATCGGGTAGCTCAGATGGATTGTGAATTTCATGACTGGTGCCATCTTTCAAATACGCGATATAACTTACGTTGGGAACGGTGGTAATCACCGTCATATTAAATTCCCTTTCCAATCGCTCTTGGATAATCTCCATGTGCAACATGCCCAAGAATCCGCAACGGAATCCAAATCCTAGCGCAGCAGAGCTTTCGGGCTCAAATACCAGGGAAGCATCATTCAACTGCAATTTTTCCATGCTCGCTCTGAGCTCTTCATATTCATCCGTATCCACAGGATATACGCCTGCAAATACCATCGGCTTCACATCTTCAAAACCTTTTACTGCCTCCAAGCATGGATTCTGAACAGTAGTGATGGTGTCTCCTACTTTTACTTCAGAGGCCGTTTTAATTCCGGAAATGATGTAGCCCACATCCCCCGCTTTCACTTCGGTTTTCGGAATCAAATCCAAACCCAACACTCCAATTTCATCGGCTTGGTAGGTTCTTCCATTGCTCATGAACTTTACCTGATCTCCTTTTTTAATGGTGCCATTTAAAATTCGATAATAGGCGATGATACCGCGGAATGAATTGAAAACGGAATCAAAAATCATCGCCTGCAAAGGAGCGTTCACATCTCCTTTGGGAGCGGGAATTCGGTTGCAGATGGCGGCCAATATATCATCTACCCCTTGGCCTGTTTTACCGCTGGCAATCAAAATTTCATCGCGCTCGCAGCCAATCAACTCCACTACTTGGTCTTTCACCAATTCGGGTTCTGCGTTGGGCAAATCAATTTTGTTCAACACCGGAATGATGGTCAAATCATGCTCTAAGGCCAAATAAAGGTTGGAGATGGTTTGGGCTTGTATGCCTTGGGTACAATCCACTATCAGAAGGGCTCCTTCGCAAGAGGCGATGGAGCGGGATACCTCATAGCTAAAATCCACATGGCCGGGGGTATCGATCAAATTCAAAACAAATTTCTTTCCCTCATGCTCATGGTTCATTTGAATCGCATGAGCTTTGATCGTAATGCCCTTTTCGCGCTCAAGATCCATATCGTCCAACGTCTGGGCCACCAGCTTGCGGTCGTCAATGGTTTTGGTCACTTGCAGCAATCGGTCAGCCAATGTGCTTTTACCGTGGTCAATGTGAGCGATGATGCAAAAATTACGAATGTGATCCATGTTGAATTTTAAAGGTGTGCGAAAATACAACCTTTTAATCAAAAAAATGTCTTGTAAAGGTTAGATTTCCGATATTTTTGTAATCCTGCAAACGAATAAAATGAAAAACTATTTTTTACTGTGGTTAGTCTTGGTTCCATTTTGGAGTCGAGCGCAAGAAGTTCACCCCTGCGGACAAGCGCATGCGATGGACAATTTTTTTAAAATTCATCCTGAGGAAAGGGTGATGGCAGATATGGCGAGGACAGAATTGGAGGAATGGACGCGGCAGTACAAGCAACTGCGCGGAGGCAGCATGACGATTTACACCATTCCTGTTGTTTTTCACATCGTACATAACAACGGAACGGAGAACATCGATAACGTGCAAATCTATGATGCAGTGAGTATTTTAAATCGTGATTTTAGATTACAGAATGCAGATACCATGTCCATTGTAGATGCCTTTGATCAACTGGCTGCCGATATAGGAATTGAATTTCGATTGGCTACCAAGGATCCCAATGGAAATTGTACCAATGGAATCACGCGGACGGTAAGCGATCTGACTTATATTGGCGATGATCAAGTGAAAGATTTGATTATGTGGCCACGCAACAAATATTTGAATGTATGGGTGTGTCAGTCAGCCAACGGTGCGGCAGGTTATACCAATTTACCGGAGAATGTAGCGGGTATGTGGGGTGCGGCCAATGATGGAATCATGATGCGATC
>CAZJCQ010000085.1:0-5852 GCA_964544665.1 uncultured Chryseobacterium sp.
AGGGTTTTGAAAAGTCGCCGATGTTCACGGGTAGGATCACCGGTTCCGGACCTCGATATTGTCCATCCATTGAGGATAAAATCACGCGCTTTGCGGATAAGAATCAACACCAGTTATTTGTAGAACCAGAGGGCAGACGAACGATAGAAATTTATGTCAATGGTTTTTCTACCAGCTTGCCAGAAGAAGTTCAGGTGAAGGCAATGAAAGAAATTCCGGGATTTGAAAATGCGAAAATTTTCCGCCCGGGTTATGCCATCGAGTACGATTATTTTCCACCGAACCAGTTGTTGCACACACTGGAATCGAAAGATGTGCCGGGGCTTTATTTTGCCGGTCAAATCAATGGAACAACCGGATACGAAGAAGCGGCTTGCCAAGGCATCATGGCGGGGATTAATGCGGCATTGGCTGTGAAGGAAGAAGATCCTTTTATCTTGACCCGTGACCAGGCGTACATTGGAGTATTGATCGACGACTTGATCACCAAAAGCACCGACGAGCCGTACAGAATGTTTACGAGTAGGGCAGAGTATCGGACCCTCTTGCGACAAGATAACGCCGATGAACGCTTGACACCACTCTCGCACGCCATAGGATTGGCAAAAGATGATCGCATGGAACGGTTGAATCAGAAGCGAGCTGAAACAGAACAGATGATTAATTGGCTCAAAGAAACATCGGTGATGCCAGATGAGATGAATCCCTATCTTGCCCAAAATGGATCTTCGGAAATCAATCAAAAAACCAATGTCCACGCCTTATTAACCCGCCCCCAAACTACCCTCGAAGGCATCATTCAAAACACCAACGCCCTACAGGAAAAGGTAAATACGCTCACCATGGCAAAGGAGTCATTAGAGCAAGCTGAAATTCAAGTGAAGTATGCGGGGTATATCGAAAAAGAAAAAGCCCTCGCGGATAAATTGACTCGATTGGATCATGTCAAAATTCCTGTTGATTTTGAATACCAACAAATGCAAAGTTTGAGCATGGAAGCCAGACAAAAATTATCCACGGTGAGACCAGAAACCATTGGTCAGGCAAGCAGAATCAGTGGAGTAAACCCCTCTGATATTGCTGTATTATTGGTGAAATTTGGAAGGTAAAATTATAGGGCGGTATTATCCCGAAACCAAGTGGAATACATGACATAATTTTTTGCTATTCGCTGTACTTCTCCTTGAAACAATTCAGGACTCAAGTCTTTTACTTTTTTAGCCGGAATGCCCGCGTAAATAGAGCCGCTTTTTACCACGGTGTTTTCTAAAACAACAGATCCTGCGGCGATGATGCAATTCTCTTCGATGACGCAGTTGTCCATTACAATGGCGCCCATACCAATGAGCACATTGTCATGGATGGTACAGCCATGAACGATGGCACGGTGTCCAATGCTCACATTGTTTCCAATGGTAGTACCACATTTTTGATAAGTGCAATGGATGATGGCTCCATCTTGCACATTGACGCGATTGCCCATCTTAATGAAATTGACATCTCCGCGAACAACGGCTTGAAACCAAACACTACATTCATCACCCATGATGATATCGCCTACCATGGTGGCGTTCTCCGCGATGTAACAATTTTCGCCCATTTTTGGGCGCCTATCTTGAACGGGTAATATCAGTGGCATAAGTATATTTTATTTTCTTGGACCAAAGTAAACTTTTCTTTTCAATCACAACATATCCCAAATAAGCAAGTGGCCAAGAAAGGCTGATAACCCCGATGAGATGTAACCATTTTCCCATAAACGTTTCTGGAACTTGGAAAAAATGGTGAAACCATGCGATCATTAATCCATGCAAAAGGTAATAGGAATAAGAGCAATCTCCCAACTTTTCTAAAAATTTGGAAGTTGTATTAAAAAACAATATATAAATAAAGGTGATAATTGAGAATAGGATAGATGATAATGGAATATGATGTAAGAACCCAATATTAATCAGCAGCACAAGAAGAATAAAAAGGAACAACATTAAATGGATAAGGGTAAAAGTTTTTTTTCGAAAGATCATAAAAAGTAAATAGCCTAGAGAGAAATAGGGTAGGTGAAAGAAAATAAAGTTTTTTTCAGTCCAGCTAGGCAAAAGGAAAGTAATAAAGGAAAGCAGATTGAGAATCACGAGAATAGAAAATGGTATCCAATGATTTTTATGTTTGAGCCAATGGAAGAGCAGACCCGTAACAATATAAAATTGAAGCTCGATGAAGAGGGTCCAATAGATTTGATTTACCCAAGTTCCTTTTCCAAAGGGAATGATAAAAAGAAGATTCGAAAGGAATTGCACAAGAGATGTTATGAATGGGGGTTTAAACTCGAGGTGCCAACCCAACCAATAGATCATGAGACTGGCAATAAAAGGGGGAAACAACCGTCGAAATCGTTTTGATAGAAAGGGAATAAAATGGAATATTTTATAATTGGATTGTTCCATCGACCATGGAATAATGAGACCGCTCACGATAAAAAAAATAAATACCCCGTCACTTCCCAAAATAAAAAATTCATGTAGTGTTGGGTGGGTAGACGAGAATAAATATCCACAATGAAAAATAGCCACCATGCTGGCCGCAAGGAAACGCAATAAATTCAGTTTCTGGAATGAAGGAATCGCAATAGAAAAGAGGTCCCTCATTGTTTTAGATTATTTTTCAACCAATCCTCTACCTCTGTAGTGGGAAAAGTGTCATAAACCGTTTTCCTCTCCAGCCTCACTCCTTGAGGTAAAGAATGGAACAGGGAAATAGGATCTTCATGGAAAGATATGGGTAAAGCAACCCCCTCATCAATCATTTCTTGGACATAAGTAGCGTGTGTGGTGGCATCGATCAGGGCGAGGTTAACGATATCATAACCGACAGCGTCGTAAAAGGTGGTGCTGTAAATACTCAATTGAATTTTTGCCTTTTTAAAAATTTCATCTAAACTTCCATTCCTTTCAACCTGCACATTTTCTGACTCGTATTTTAAATATCGAGCGAGATCTTCTTGTCTTTCCCTGGGGTGAAGTTTTATTATTACGCGCCAACCTGGGTGCAACGGAAGATGGGTTAACACGCGATCTATCCATGGAAAAAAATCAGCGCCCAAGAATTTTTGCGTACAGATGACCATGAGGTTTTCTTTCTCAAATGAAGCATTCGGTATGTTTTTAAATAAATGGGTATAGTCCCCTGCGACCACTAACTTTTTTTCATCATATTCCATCCCGCACAGCAGGCGATTTTTCCATAAAGCGCCATATAACCACAAATAGTCAGGAAAAAATGCGCGTTTTATATAAGGCTCATATCGATGATCGTAAACATAATACAAGTCTGCATTACTGATAAGACCATGTTGTAATTCAACACAACCAATATTCAATTCGTTTAAAGCCGCGATGAAACCCTCATTGAGATAATGTACAATGAAAAAAACAGTGTTCACGTGTTGATTTTTGAAAAGGGCAATGGTTTTGCCATATCGCAGAATGAAACTATGGAAACAAGCACCTAAATAGTCTAGCTCCTCTTGATTAAAACGACCAGATGCTTTGGCACGTTGGTACACCTCTCGCAAATCTGACCATTGCTCAAGAAAAGATCCTCCTGGAAAACAAAAAGTGTTTTCAGCTTGATCCAAAGTATAATCGTATGTCCTAGGGATAAAGGATTTCCTGGAAATGTGGGTTGTTACCGATTTCCCGAGTTTATCTATTAACTTGTCAAAAAACAAAGATTGCCCTGTTTTTTCTTCAAATCTTCCCCCGTCAATGATGACGTTTTGCCGCAATAAAATACGTTTGTTTCCAATTTGTTTCAACCACAATATGAGAAAATAGATCCAATGCAATAGGGAAGGAAATTCAAAATAATTTCTTCCCGCTTTTGCTTTGGGCATGTCGTTGATTTTGTAATGCAACGCCGATTGAAATACTTTGATGTACGATCCCTTTTTTCCAATGCATATATCCGAATCCTGAAGCTTTTCAAGAACAAATTCATGAACTTTTTCAAAGGGGGTATAAGTGGCCAAAGCGAAACTAAATTATGTCCACAATATAGTTTGTTCTCTCTTTTCTGCCACCTCTCCAATTTGGATAAATTCAAAACCATGCTCTTGTGCTAGATCTTGAAGAATTGCGCGAGCATCTGCGGACGCCGTGAATAAAAGGCCTCCTGAAGTTTGTGGATCACAACCAATGATGAGATCGGACAGCTGCGCTGTGGTATATTCTTTTTGATAACGAGCATGCGTTTTCATGGCCATATCAGCATAGATGTTTTCGGCGGCGAGCTCTTTGACGAAGGGATACAGCGGTAGTTGGTCCTTTTTGATTTCCGCAGCGAGCCCGCTGTGTTGAAGCATTTCCATCAAATGTCCGACCAATCCAAATCCGGTAATGTCTGTCATGGCATGCACTTCTTTAAGACTGCCCAGGAGACTTCCTTCCACATTGAGTTTCTTCATTCCCGCTATGGCAGGAGCCATTCCTCCTGCGCTGATGCGGCCGCGTTTTAATGCGGTGGAGAGGATTCCAACTCCCAAAGGTTTGGTGATGTAGATGATATCACCCAGTTGCGCTTGGTGGTTGCGTTTGATGTGTTGGGGATGAATTTTGCCAGAAACAGACAAACCAAAAATGGGCTCTTCTGTTTCTATCGTGTGTCCACCCGCGATGGGGATTCCTGCTGTAGCGGCGATATCATGCGCTCCGCGCATAACTTCATGCAAATGATTCAATGGAATTTTGGAAGTGGGCCAGCCCACAATAGCCAATGCCATCAGCGGTGTTCCTCCCATTGCATATACATCGCTTAAGGCGTTGGCCGCCGCGATGCATCCAAAGTCGTAAGGATCATCCACAATGGGTAAAAAGAAATCGGTGGTTTGAATCAAAGCAGTGTCCTCATCCCATTTCCACACTGCCGCGTCTTCATTGTGCTCGTTCCCCGCTAGTAAAGCAGGGAAGAGAGGCTTGGGTAAATTTTTTAGCACCTCTTCTAATTGAAGAGGCCCCATTTTACACCCGCACCCTCCGCTTTTGGTGTATTGGGTTAGCTGTATTTTATCCGACATAGTTGTTGAATTTGGTGAGCCGTATCGGTTGTTTTACCCAACGCATGTTCTATTTCCAATAAGATGGGTGTTTTGATCAAAGAGGCGTGATGTGAATAGCTTTTATCGTAGTAGCGCAATAACAATCGAATCCATTCTTTTCTATTCCCCGATTGCAGAAAACTCAGCGCCTCTTGGACTTGTTCTGAGCCCATTCTTTTGGAAAGCTGGGTTGTCTTTTCTGACAACTCATCATTATGGCAAAGGGAATAAAGGTTATCAATGTATTGAATGCGACTTTCTAAATTTCGGTGAATCAGAATCCTGGGCCAAGACCACATCAAGTTGAAAAACGGATCTGGAATTCTAATTTTTCCAATCATTCGGCTTTCACTTTCTACAATGATGGGAGAGTGAAGCGGGCCTATTTTTTTAAGCGCAAGTCCTAGCAGATTTTCAAACTGCTCTTGGGTGGGTTGATCTGGCATTCGGAGACCACCAAAGGCAGAGCCCTTATGGTGTGCCAACTCTTCTAGGTTCACCACCCCTCTTTCCTGTGCTTCTAAGACTTGAAGAATATCGGTTTTTCCTGTACCGGTTAACCCGGAGACTACGCATCCTTTTCTGGCTATTGTAAATTCTTGAAGAAGGGCATTTCGCCAGGCCTTGTAACCGCCTTGCAGGACAATGACTTCTATTCCCACTTGCGCTAATAAACCAGCGGTGATTTTACTTCTTAATCCACCGCGCCAACAATGCAGATATACTTTTTTAGTTGGGGCGTTCCTAAGTGCTTGTTGTT
>CAZJCQ010000086.1:0-1048 GCA_964544665.1 uncultured Chryseobacterium sp.
TTTCGATTGATGGGTCCAACGTCGCTCAATAAAATCCACACCTTCCTCGTGTGCTGATATTGCGGAATCATCACCCAACCAAATTACATCAGGAAATGAGTGATTGATTTCGACTTGGATTTCCTTTCGCACCTCTCTTGGAATTCTTTGCATGGCATCCCAACGAAATCCTCCCACGCCGCGTTCCTCAACCCAAGATTTCATGTATTGCTTCATCGCTTGAATCATTGCTGGATGATTTGTATCCAACTGAACGACGTCCGTCCATTTTGTTCCTGGAGGAGAAATAAAATTTCCTAATTCATCCTTCAGGTAAAAATCAGGACAACCTTGGAGCCATGGATGATCCCATGCGGTATGATTCATGACCCAATCCAATACCAATCGAATATTACTCTCTCGACATAGCTTCACCAACCGCTCCCAGTCCTGCGTATTTCCCCAAGCTTCATCCCATTCCCAAAAATCTTGTATGCAATAGGGAGAACCGAAAGCCTTTTGTTCTCCTCGTTTTTGAATGGGCAATAAATAAAGGACTTCCACCTTACAATGAGCGAGATATGGAATCCATTGCATTAGGCGTTGACATTGACCCTGAACACCCAAACAAGCCCTATTCACTTCCAGAATAACCATCAGCGCACAGCCAGTGCAAATTGCTTGGCGAAATAAGTCAGAATGATATCAGCACCCGCTCTTTTTATACTGGTGAGCATCTCCAACATACATCTCTCCTCATCCAACCAACCATTTTGAGCAGCCGCTTTGATCATGGCATACTCACCGCTCACATTGTAAGCTGCTACAGGAACCGTGCTTTGCTCCTTCAGCGCATGAATCACATCTAAATAGCAAAGGGCAGGCTTGACCATCACCATATCGGCCCCTTCTTCAAGATCCAAATACAATTCCCTTAATGCTTCCGTTTTATTAGCGGGATCCATTTGATAAGTCTTTTTGTCCCCCTTCTTGGGTGCGCTTTCCAGCGCATCCCGAAAAGGACCATAATAAGCACTCGCGTATTTAGCCGTATAACTCATTATCGAAA
>CAZJCQ010000086.1:1058-5831 GCA_964544665.1 uncultured Chryseobacterium sp.
TGATATCCCGAGTGATCCAACGCATTGCGAATGAATCCCACTCTGCCATCCATCATATCAGATGGCCCCACTATATCGATGCCGGCCTGTGCCTGAGCCACCGCCATTTTTGCTAAAATCACTAATGTCTCATCATTGACTATTTGTCCGTCTCTGACTAAGCCATCGTGACCATCACTCGAATAAGGATCCATGGCGACATCACTCATCAGAACAATGTGAGGAAAACGTTGCTTGAGATCCGCGATAACGTGTAGGTAAAAATTATCCGAATGATAACTTAAAGTTGCATTTGCGTCTTTTTTCTCCTCGGGAAAAGCTGGAAAAATGACAAAGTTCAATATACCCAACTCCACACAAGCTGCCACCTCTTTGGCAATATCCGCTTGCGACCATCTGAATATCCCCGGCATTGAAGGAATGGGTATAGGTAAACCCGCTCCCTCGTAAACGAACATGGGATAAATGAGATGAGAAAGGGAAACACTTGTTTCCCTTACCATATCACGAATAGCTGCCGTAGCTCGATTCCTTCTGGGACGATGCATCATTGGATTTCTGATTCAATTTGTGAACGTAAATCGTTAAATGAACTTTGCGCATCTTTGATCGCCTTGAGGATATCCAAATCTTTGGCCTCAGGACCAAATGGATTGGTTATTCCATTCTTCTCCTCCTCTGGAGTGGGTAACAACTTAGTATTGATCATCCAATCCGAAAGCTTATCTTTTCCTTCGTCCAATGCCTTTTTCTTTTCAGTAAGATTAATAAATTCCTTGTACTTCAAAGTATCTGTTGCCATGGTGCTATCCTCCGACATCAGGGTAATCGCTTTGTCAACGTTGGCAATTTCTACATCCATTACGCTGTCTAAGTTGGACTTTTGTTTCATCAAACCAGCTTGGATATTTCTGGCCTCTTTCATCATTTCACTCTCGGATGATGTACATGCTGCGATCATGACGCAAGCAACAATGGAAAATACTACACTGAACTTTTTCATATTAGTTTATTGATTATTATTTTCTTTTTTTGGAACCGGATCCCACCCATAACCTCCCCAAGGATGGCATCTGCCTATGCGCTTCAACCCCAACCAAACTCCCTTGAACACTCCCCATTCTTGTATCGAACCAATCATGTAATGACTGCAGGTAGGCTCGTAGCGACAATTTTTTCCCAACAATGGAGACAGGTATTGTTGATACAACCGAACGAAAAAAATGAGAACCCGCGCTATCATGAGAAAACATGGAGAGAAAGATTTAACGCTTAACGAATTTACGCTTCTTGTTTTTCTTATTCTTCTTACGGAATCCATCTTCGAGGAAATCATTTAGCTTATTACCTTGTATGGTCTTTACTGCTGTTAATTCCTGAATATTTTCTACACTGATTTTTCCTTTACTTAAATATTGCAAATCCTTTAGGACCACATCATCCGTAACCGTATTACGATTCCAATTCAACGCATTTTGTTTCATTAAATTGGCAATGGATTGGGTAAATTGCTTTTTCTCCTCTCCCTCTTCAAGGACCGCGCACTTATCAATCATCTTCTCAACATATCTTCCATAGTGACCAAACTTCACATCACCACTGGGATAGGCCACGCTATTGGGCTTCTCCTTTAATTCTTCTTGCTTCGGCATTGGATAGGGACAATCAACGTCTAATTGGAAATTTGAAATAATCATCAAATGAACCCATAGCTTATGATTGAAATCCTCCATATCACGCAAATAGGGAAACAACTGTCCCATTACAGAAAGTATTGCCTTACAGCATTGGTTGCGCTGTTCGCGATCCTCCAATGTCATCGCAAACTCCACCATCTTTTGAATATTTCTTCCGTATTCGGGGATTTTTAAATCCTTTCGAAGACTATTGATTTCCAACTCGTGTGCTTTGATTACATCACTTGCCATTCGAAATGAACTTGATGCCCTTCTTTCTTCCATGATTATTCTATTATCGTCAACTTGGCGAATTTAAGCAGTAATTGCTTTTGTCCCTCTTTTGGAAAGAAGATAGTGGCCTTTGCATCCGCCCCTTGACCTTCGATCTTTAATACTTTACCTTTCCCAAACTTATCATGCAGAACAGTCTGACCTGTTTCTAATGACAATACAGGTCCATTAGGCGCGGCTGCGGAAAGATGATCGACCTTTTTAAACTGATCGCCGAGAATGGCCTTTTTCTGCGGTGGCGTGGTTGGATTAAATCTCATCGGCGCCTCCTCTACTTTTGGCTTCGTTCCAAATTGTCCACGTTCCTTTCCGAAATCGATGCGGGTTCCACTGGACTGATAAGCATATGGCTTTTGGTGTTGGGATTTATCAATAAATTGATCGTCTAACTCGTCAATAAATCGCGATGGTTCCCCGTATGTCATTTGCCCCCATTTGTAACGCATGGTGGCATAACTTAGGGCTACTTTCTTTTCGGCTCTGGTGAGTGCCACGTAAAACAAACGCCTCTCCTCTTCCAACTCCTCTCTGGAATTCATCGCCATCATCGAAGGAAATAAATTCTCTTCCAATCCCACAATAAACACATACGGGAATTCCAATCCTTTGGATGCATGGATCGTCATCAAACTAACTTTATCCTTCTCCGATTCATCTTCATTATCAGCATCGGTGAGCAAGGCAACGTCTATTAGAAATTCCGAAAGGGTGTTAACTTTGTGGGGATCATTGGGGTCAATTTTATCTGTAAATTCTTTGATACCATTGAGTAATTCTTGCACGTTCTCGTAACGAGCCACACCCTCCGGTGTTTTATCATTGTACAAGTCGGAAAGCAAACCAGAGCTACTCGCAATGAGATGCGCCAATTCATAAGCAGGTTGAGTTTCTAATTGAACGGAAAAGCTCCGAATCATAGTAGAGAAGTCCATCAACTTTTGCTGCGATCCAGCATTAAGACCTAGCCCAAGGGGTTGCAACAATGCTTCCCACATACTTACACTTTTCTCAGCAGCGATAACCTGGATCTTTTCAATGGTCGTCTTTCCAATGCCACGAACAGGATAGTTAATGATTCGCTTCAAGGCTTCTTCATCCTTTGGGTTGGCGGCCAAACGAAAATAAGCAATGATGTCCTTTATCTCTTTGCGCTGGTAGAAACTCTGTCCGCCATAAATCTTATAGGGAATATTTAATTTTCTCAACGCTTCCTCGAATGAACGACTCTGCGCATTGGTTCGATATAAGATCGCAAACGCACTGGATGGGGCCGACTCCTCTTTTTTAATTGAAAAAATTTGATTGGCTACGTACAAGCCTTCTTCATTATCCGACAAAGCTTTGTGCAAACCGATAGAACTGCCGGTATCGTTTTGTGTCCAAACATTTTTCTTTATTTGATCTTTATTCTTAGCGATAATTGAATTCGCGGCATTCACAATGGTTTGCGTGCTGCGATAATTCTGTTCGAGTTTAAAGATTTTATAGTCGGGATAATCTCTTCTGAAATTTAAAATATTTTGAATATTGGCTCCCCGAAATGAATATATACTTTGGGCGTCATCTCCCACTACACACACATTCTCATGCATGCGACCAAGCTGCTTCACGATCAAGTATTGACTAAAGTTGGTGTCTTGATACTCATCCACCAAAATATATTTGAACTTATGTTGATACTTCAAAAGCAGATCGGGGTGATCCCGAAGTAAGACATTTGTCTTAAAAAGCAAATCGTCAAAATCCATGCAACTGGATTGAAATAGCTTAATGTTATAACGCTCATAAATTTCACACATCCTTGATTTTCCGCTGAGATGATCTTCATTCATTAAATCGATATCATTTTTATAATCTTCAGGTCCAATCAGGTTGTTTTTACAAGCCGATATGCGATGCTGGACATTTCCGGGTTTATAGATTTTATCATCCAAACCCATTTCTTTGATGACATCTTTAATTAAATTCTTGGAATCGGTCTGATCGTAAATGGTGAAATTTCTTGAATAATTAATACGTTCCGCCTCATTTCTTAGGATTCGTGCAAACACACTATGAAAAGTACCCATCCAAATATTTCGAGCATGGGCATCTCCCACCAATTGACCGATACGGTGTTTCATTTCGGCCGCTGCCTTATTGGTAAACGTAAGAGACAAAATCTGAAAGGGATCCACTCCATTTTGAATCAAATAGGCAATTCGATAGGCCAGGACCCTTGTTTTCCCTGAGCCTGCACCAGCGATAACCATCATGGGTCCATTGATATGGGTGACCGCAGCGTGCTGGGCCTCGTTCAGTTCATTTAAAAAAGACATTCTGACAAAATTAATAGTAGAAAAGTGGCACAGAGGAAAAAGTTTTCCAATGTGTATATTTATTTTAATCGCTGCGATCAACTAACCGCGAGCAATAGAAACTGAAACGACCTCGGCGGGTCAGGGTGGCATCTCCCGAAATTCATTGGACTCTGTTTCTCGCTCTCACTCTGTTTCTCGCTCTCACTCTCGCTTTCACTCTCTCACCTGCTCTGAAAAAAACCACCCCGTCTGCTACGCAGACACCCCTCCTTTCCGCTGCGCGGCAGGAGGGGAAATTCATTGGTCTCTGTTTCTGTTTCTCACTCTCGCACCCGCTCTGAAATGACCACCCCGTCTGCTACGCAGACACCCCTCCTTTCCGCTACGCGGTAGGAGGGGAGATTCTTTGGGCCTCGCTACTTTCTTCATCCCCTCATCTTCTCATTATCCCATTTGCTTAAAACAAAAAACCCTCCTAGTAAACTAGAAGGGTTTTCTGAAGA
>CAZJCQ010000087.1:0-3892 GCA_964544665.1 uncultured Chryseobacterium sp.
ATTTCGGTGATGACAAAATCAAATTGTTTTTTATTTCCTAGAATTTGAATACATCGTTTGATTTCATCGGTAATGTGGGGGATAATCTGAACGGTTTTCCCTAAATATTCTCCTTTACGCTCCTTTTGAATCACACTCTGATAAATTCTACCTGTGGTAATGTTATTGGCTTGCGAAGTAGGCACATTGAGAAAGCGTTCATAATGTCCCAAGTCCAAGTCGGTTTCTGCGCCGTCATCGGTCACAAAACACTCTCCATGTTCATAGGGATTTAATGTGCCTGGATCAATGTTGATGTAAGGATCTAGTTTTTGGATGGTTACTTTGAATCCTCTGGCCTGTAGAAGTTTGGCTAATGAGGCGGATATGATGCCTTTTCCTAAAGAAGAAGTAACACCGCCGGTAACAAAAATATACTTGGTATTGTCTGACATGCCCGTAAAAAGAAAAATTGAATTACGGGATACAAAGATAGGGTAGTTTACCGACGAATACCGAATAAATTACATATTCTTGGTCAATTGCTTCACCCATTTAAATTCAATGAACCATTCTCGAGCGGCAATTCGGAGTATGGTATATACGGGCAAGGCAACGGCCATGGCGGCAATGCCTCCTACCGTGGCAGCGGCCATCAACACCACGAAGAGTTCCAACGGATGCACCCTTATACTGCCTCCTAGAATTAAAGGCTGAATCAAAAAGGCATCAAGACTCTGCGCGATGGCATATACAATGATGATCCCCCACATCATTTCTGAAAAGGATTGGGATGGATCTATGGAAAGCCCTGTGGAGAGCCCGATTACCATTGCAAATACAAAGGATATCAATGGACCTAGGTAAGGAATAACGTTCATGATTCCTGAAAATACGGCAATGAGCCACGCATTGGGAACGCCACAAATACTCAGCCCAATTCCCACCATGATGATCATTAAGCTGATTTGAATGACCAATCCTCCAAAATAACGCGATAGAATTTTTTTGGTATGAATGACAATATTTTTCATTTTTTCTACATGTTCATCGGGGGTGATGGAAAGTAATATTTTATAAAAAAGGTCTTCATCTTTTAAAAAGAAAAAGGACATAAACAGGATCGAAAAAAAACCACCCACA
This sequence comes from uncultured Chryseobacterium sp., assembly GCA_964544665.1. Taxonomy (GTDB): domain Bacteria; phylum Bacteroidota; class Bacteroidia; order Flavobacteriales_D; family Sanyastnellaceae; genus CAMCTV01. The sequence continues at coordinate 1,123 of CAZJCQ010000087.1, forward strand.
ATGCCGGTCACCCAACTCAAGGCATCTCCTACGGCAACGGAAAAATTAGTAAAATTCAATTTGTTTTGAACTTGACCAAGCAAGTGAGCATAAGTGTCTTGATTATATCCAGCATTGGTGAGCCAATTCATTTGAGTTGGAAATTGATGCTTTAGATTTTCTTCTATGACCAGCGGGTCTAATGCTAATATCATGCTAATCTCCTGTCGAATGAGCGGGATGAATAACACTATCAATCCGAATAATGCGGCCAGCATGATGGCCATGGTGAATAGGGCAGCGACCCATCGCGCCAGGACTAATTTTTTGAACTTTATTTTCTGAAGGGCATCCGCAATAGGATCCCCAATAAAGCCAACCACCGCGGCTATTACCATGTACAGTAAAATCTTTCTGAAAATAAAAACCACTCCCGCAACGACGAGTAATAGGATGACAAACACCCACCAATTTTTTTCCTTATTCATAATGTTGTGGTGAAATAAATAGGCCCTTTAAATTTTTTTCAGCAATCAACTCGGCCCAGTTATCGAACGGTACTTCAATGATACCGATGGAGCAGGGACTGAAAGCAATCCAATCTCCGGTCAGTTCATAGTAAAGTTGACTAATGCCTGGATTGTGGGCGATAATGAGTATGTGTTGGTTGGTTGTTTGCGATTGAATGATGAATAAAATTTCTTCTGCGCTAGCGTTGTACAATTCCTTAAGAAAGGTCATTTCTTGTTTCCAATCCACGTTTAAAATGGCTCCCGTCTTCGAGGTTCGGACGCTGCTGCTACTCAGCATTTTTACAGACGAATATTTGGACAAGTGGTGACGCATTTCATGGGCTTGCTTTTCGCCCATCTCAGAAAGCGAACGATCAAAGTCTAACTGACTTCCTTTGGAAGCGCTCGCTTCGGCATGTCGGACTAGGATCAGCGTTTTCATTTTAGCGAAAATAGAATAATCTTGAATGGATTAGCGATAAAATCGTTAGTTTTGGTGATAAATAGTCTCATGAATAAAGTAGTAGAATTTTTAGCGTCCTGTGATCCGGTTTGGGCGGCTACTTTGGCGACTACATTCACCTGGCTCGTGACAGCGGCCGGGGCATCCTTGGTTTTTTTATTCAAGAATTTGAATCGCAAATGGCTAGATGGGATGTTAGGATTTACGGGGGGTGTGATGGTGGCCGCGAGTTTTTGGTCGTTGCTGAGTCCGGCCATTGAGATGAGCCCGGGAGAGGGATTCATGAAGGCCATGCCGGCCGCGGTGGGTTTTGCGATGGGTGCATTGTTTTTATTTGGATTAGACAAGTGGTTGCCGCATTTGCACATCAATTTTCCGGAAGAAAAAAAGGAAGGCGTAAAGACCAATTTGCAAGGCACGATGTTGTTGGTATTGGCCATCACCTTGCACAACATCCCGGAGGGATTGGCGGTAGGGGTATTGTTTGGCGGTGCTGCCGCGGGCATTCCAGAGGCGACAATAGGAGGTGCGGTAGCGTTGGCGGTAGGGATCGGTTTGCAAAATTTTCCAGAGGGAATGGCGGTTTCTTTTCCGTTGAGAAGATTGGGATTGTCTCGGAAGAAAAGTTTTTTTTACGGTCAGTTGTCCGCCATTGTAGAGCCATTGGCTGGCGCCATTGGGGCGATAGCGGTGATGCAGATGTTGCCCATTTTACCTTACGCCTTGGCCTTTGCCGCAGGGGCGATGATTTATGTGGTGATTGAAGAAGTGATTCCCGAAACCCAACAAGACAAGTATACCGACATCGCCGCCTTGGGATTCATCGCAGGCTTCCTGATTATGATGTTATTGGATGTAGGCTTAGGTTAATTTTTCCCTTTCAAAAATTGAATGGTCTTTTCAATTCGTCGCTGTTTGGTTTCTTCTTTCTTGGCCTCCGTTATATAGCGGAGATGTTCTTTCTGATGGGTGTAACTCAATTTTTCGAAAATGGATAAAACGTCGTTGTGTTTAAATACAATCAATAAATCTGGTGGGAGTACGATTTTCCTTTCAGTCATGTCCAGCGCTATTTCTAAACGGATTTCGTCGCCAATGTTTTTTCCTAGTTCGGCACGTATACTTTTAAGCACGGGGATCATCGGCCCCTCGCCCATGTTGACAATGCTGCCTCTGTAAGTTATGTTATCTTCAAATGTGATGACAACCGGTATTCGATTCTTCTTTCCAAATGCTTTCTCGGGGTCAATGGGAAGAAGCACATAGGCTCCTCCTCTACCGGCATCCTGTATGATTCCCAGTACTTTTATGGCTTTCATTCAATTTCTATTTTCACACTGATCATAAAATTACGCCCGGCCTGGGGATAATAAAAGCGCTCGTTGATTTTACTTCCGTAAATGTAGGAGTAGGTCCATCCGTTCGCACTGTACATTTGATTCCAAATGTTCATGGTCCAAAAGGCAATTTCAGTGTTGGCCTTGCTGCCTCTCCATTGGAAAAATAGTTTTACATCTTGCACCTGATATGCAGGAAGTATTTTCTCCGCATCTTGTGTATTGTCCAAGTATTGTTGAGATACATGTTTCCATTGGGTTTGAATACCCCATGATTGATCCCATTCGTAAGTGAGCATACCTCCGACGATTTGTTGGGGTGAGAACGCGATATCCGTGTTGGTGTGTTGTATTTTTTGTATCGCGTAATCGACGGTGTAATCGTACAAAATTTCTTCGAAGTTTTCAATTTTATTTTGAGAGAAAGTAGCATTTGTATTCAATTGAATGGAGTGCTTGGCTCTCTCCCAAATGAAGTT
>CAZJCQ010000087.1:3992-5627 GCA_964544665.1 uncultured Chryseobacterium sp.
GCCTATTTTGGGATTGAAGAAATGCAATTGATCTTTGATGTCATAGGAAACCAAGTCATTGTTGGTGCCTTGGGTGTGGTAATTGACTTGACGGTATTGAAGATCAATAAAAGATTGTATTTCATTACTACTCCAGTGGTATTGCGCAAAGGTGTTCACATCCCCTTTGTGAGCATCCCCCTGGTAATAAGGAGCGCTGAAATCGTTGATCGGTAATGGGACGATGTCAATGATTTCTCCGGAATGGATGCCTTGATATTGTTGGTAGGTTATTCCAGAAATGATTTTATGTTGGGGGTTGAATAGATACTGGAAGTAGGTGTTGAAGCCAGTAAGTTGATTATCTAACCAACGTCTTCTCACCACGTCGGCCGTTTGAAAGAATTGTGTTTGACCATTCGATAGGAAGGCAAGACTATCGATTCCATATTGGCTCAAGGAAGTCCCCAATTTTTGCTCCTCAAAATAACCAGCGCCCCGCGTATGAAAAACTGCGGATTGCCAGAGCCAATTATTACGAGTGATTTGAAGGTGTGCTTGCTGATGGTGTTGTTGGTATTGATCAACCTGATTAGGATAGGTGTAGTAGTTAAAGGTTCTTCCAGAGGTCAAGAGATTTTGTGCCTCAGTATCAGATAAACCATTGCGTTGGATGTAGGCTAGTAGGTCCGTTGACCCATTGCCATAAATGGCCTCATACGGACTTCCATTCCAAGCTTGATAAGTTCGCTCATTGCCCCCGAAAGCCGTCAGCATGGCTTTCCATTGCCAACCGCTTGTTTTTCCGTTTTTTTGAAGCGTGCCTTGATATCCTTTTAATTGCGCCGAGGCTCTGTCGACATATCCGTCACTGCTGATTTCTGAAAGACGACCGGAAAGAGACCATTGTTGGGGTAATGCGATGCGATCTAATTGTAAAGTACGTCGGAAGGTATTAAAGGAGCCAATTGAGGTTTGATAACTGATTTTTCTGGGCTCATTTAAATTCTGATCGAGGGTATTGATGTGGATGCTTCCGCCGAATGCGCCAGGACCGGCGGTGCTAGGACCTGCCCCTCGTTGTATTTGGATGCTTTGTGAACTGGATGCTAAATCGGGAAGATTCACCCAAAATACTTGTTGACTTTCCGCATCATTGAGCGGGATGTGGTTAATGGTTACATTGATGCGTGAGGGATCGGAACCTCGAATCCAAAGACCGGTATAACCGATACCTGTACCTGCGTCACTGGTGGTCACCAGAGAGGGCGTGAATCTGAGGATATAAGTGAGGTCCTGTCCATTGTTCAGTTTTTGAATGTCTTTGCTATTTAAAGTGGAGTGAGCAACAGGACTGTTTTGTTTCACGATCAAAGGAGAATCTTCAATGGTCAATGGAATGGAAACGAATTCCCCGATGACAGGAGGCAATGAATCTTGGCGGATAGATTGTTTTTGTGAAAATGCTAGAGCAGTGGCCAGCATACATGCTAAGAATACGACATTTTGTTTGCGTAACATGGTAGTTTAATAATGGGCCTTGGTCATGACAAGGCAAACTTCATTTTTCCCTTGGCAGCATGACCTGCCCAGGTTCCCTTGTTGAGATCAACAAGAAGGGTATAATCTCAGACCATCCGTTGATGGACACCCCTT
>CAZJCQ010000088.1:0-5471 GCA_964544665.1 uncultured Chryseobacterium sp.
ATTGGGTGGAGAATGCCGGAGTCGAACCGGCGACCTCTTGCATGCCATGCAGGTATTTTTCACTTTGCTATTTTTAGATATTTTTGTTATTTAATTGATTTTCAATATTTTACAAAATTCGCATTTGGCTTTCTTTGTATTCCTTGAGGCTTTTTTAGCTAAAATGTTTGAACTATGTTTGAACCAGCATACCATGTCATCATCTTTAAAAGTCATATTATTCAAAGGCAAAATCCTCAATAATGGGGAACATCCAATCCTTATTCGAGTGATAAAAGACCGTAAATCTTCCTATCTATCGATTGGAGCATCAAGCTCATTAAAAAATTGGGATGTTAGAGCAGGACTTCCCAAAAAAAGTCACCCCGATTTTAAAGAACTTCTTTTATTAATTGATATAAAAAGAGCCGAGGCCAGTTCACTGATTTTTGGAATCAAAACCGCTAGTACGGAAGTATCAGCGCATGAAATCAAAAACAAAATAAAAGGAACTCCTTCAACAGCCAGTCAAACCGTGGGAAAATACTTTGATTCATTCATTTTAAGGATGGAAAATGCCAACCGAATCGGATATGCCGATGCCTTCAGATTTACAAAAAACAGTCTGATGAATTTTAGAAACAAACATGATTTCAACTTTAGTGAAGTGACCCCGAGTTTTTTGGTACGTTATGAAGAATACCTCGATGGCCGAAATCTGGCCCCAAACACCATATTTTTATATCTACGAACATTCAAAACACTGATTAACTATGCTAGAAAAGATGGAGTTGTCTCAAAAGAATACGATCCATTTGAGGGTATCAGTTTTGCAAAATTCCGCCGAGTTAAAACTCGCAAACGGGCTTTACCCAAAGAGACAATTTTAAAATTCATGAACCTTGAATTGCCGCCCAGTAGCCATCTTTACCATTATTGGAATTACTTCCGATTTAGTTATTTATGCTGGGGTATGAATTTCATTGACACCGCCTACCTTAAATGGTCAGATATTCATGGGGACACCTTGGTTTACACTCGACAAAAAACAGGGGATGAATTCAATATCATGCTCGCACCTCAAGTGATAGAGATATTAAAATATTATCGCACAGCCAACCTTAACCCGCTGGCCCCATACGTTTTTCCTATTTTCAATGAATTCCATGAAAGCGCCAAAAGTAAAAATTATCGCATCAAAAAAGTACGAAAGCAATACAACGATGCCCTTAAAGAAATTGGGGAGTTAATGGGCATTTCCACCAAACTCACATCCTATGTAGCTCGACATTCTTTTGCAAATGTCCTACGGCAAAGTGGCGTATCTACTACCATCATCAAAGACGCCATGGGCCATGAGAGTGAAGCGATGACAGAAGTCTATACATCTCAATTAGATGCTAGTATTTTAGGCAACACAATAAATAACTCACTCTTATAAATTTGCTCGATGGCATCCAAAGATGATTTTTCTGAATTCACGTTTGAAAGGTATCAAGCCCTGTATGATAGAATTCAGGCAAAACAAGTGAAGTTTGTTGCAGAGTTGTCAACTTTATCAAGGGACAACGAGAATGGATTTGAAGTGGCGAAAGTTTTTTACATTCTAAATTCCACTTTTACTGTTGAACAAAAACTATTGACGGCTTTGGATAGTTTTAATACCCTATTTCCCTTGTGGTTCACCATGCCACAATTAATGGAATCAGTTGAGCCCATTAGATTGGAAATGTTGGAGGAATATGAACGTCCCAATACTGTTTCCGACTCAAGAATTTATTCAAAAACGGCAAAACGATTCAAACTTTTTGGCTTCATCCCTACGCTGGCAAAAGTTGTGGAAGTTTATAATACAGCCGGGGAAATTCAATATATTGTGCATTTTGAATGGAACTTTAGTGTATCTAAATGGAAGGAACTTCGCAAGGCAAAGAACAAACTAGATGCTGATCAAATCTTGTCGACCATCTATAGGAAAAGCAAAATCGTTGACAAAAGACCCACCCATAACCAACCTTTATCAATGATTCAAGTTTATCGCAAGCCCACAAGGAAAAATCTATTCCATGAAATTGTGAGATATCGAGCTATAAATAATTTTACTCAACAACTATCAAATTTAGACTTCGACAGTTTCAAAAAGCATTTCAATGTCCAACTAGATCCTACCATTGAGTGTGAATCAATAATTTCAGAGAGTACTCAGACCTTTGAAACTGAACAATTCCAGTTTCATGAATCGATAGAAACTAGCAGAAAAAGACAAGCCATCGCTTATTATTATCTATTGAATGCGGGTGGTGTTAAAGGAATTCTGTCAAATAAGTCCGAATTCGCCCGATTTATGGCTTTCATGTCTGGTAGTGACTCATTGGATGGGAAAAAAACTGCAGCGAATATTTACAATACTTCCTATTATCGCAACATCAAAATACTTTTTGGGAGTAGAACAGCGCAATTCAACCCCGCAGACTTAGAGGCTGTGATAAAACAATTTCAGGATTTGGACCAGGGTCAAAACACCGTATTAGCACAAGCCATAGAGCAGCTAATAAAGGACAAAGAATCCTTAGAGTAACGAAAGTTGGGATATCCCAACTTTGGTCAGATGGGTATCCCAAACCTAAACATACACAAAAGATTTGCGAATAATACAAATCGCAAATCAAATGAACGACGTAATTGTAATTAGCAAAGATGAGCTTGAGCGGATGATTCGAGCATCATTAAAAGAGGTGTTATCCGAAGTCAAAGAGGTAAAGCAGTCAACTGAGGATGAGTTCTTAGATCTTCAAGGTGCTGCAAAATACCTCAAACTAAAAGTCACAACCATTTATGGATACACTTCTCAAAGTCAAATCCCCTTTATCAAACGAGGCAAGAAATTGTATTTCGAGAAGAGTAAACTCGAAGAATGGTTAAAAGAGGGAAAGCATGAATCCATTTCAGAAATTCACAAGCGTTTAGGAGGAAGGTAATATGCTTAGCTACCATGATTCTAATCTACTTTTGTCTGAGACCATTGATTCGTTGCAAGATGAGCTGCGGAAATATGCTATTTTACCAGATGCGAAACCGGGGTATGTTGAAAAACAGAATACGCTCATTCTAAATTTAACCACCGCCTACAATGGTATGCAAATTCCCCAAGCCAAACTATGGCAAGCGTTGGAAAATTGTATGGATGAGATGCGAAAAATAGATCCCCACCTCAAGGGGTTCTCCATTTTTATTACAGAAAAACCAGGCGGTCACATGGCCCGAATTGATATTAACGCCGATGGATTATGAGTGGATTTAAAGAGTTCGTGCCAATCAATATTCATGTCAATTCAAATGGAGCAGGTAGGGCAACTAGTTCAAAAAGTCCGGACAAGACTAAAAATATTATATCTGACAATCTGTTAACGATCAAACCAGCGAATGAATGGATAGACATTGCCAAGAACCAACCCATGCCAAATATGTTATTTGGGCCATTGTGGCATGAGGGGGAACTCTGCATTCTCACCGCCGATACCAATGTTGGCAAATCAATTCTCGGAGTTCAAATCGCCGACTGTATTACCAAGGGCCTTTGCAACCCTTACCTACCCTTTCGGGCAGAACCACAGTCTGTGATTTATGGAGATTTTGAGTTGAGCTATAAGCAATTTGAAAACCGGTATTCTACGGATTATTGTAACCACTACCAATTTGCTGATAATCTTTTTAGACTAGAAATCAATCCCGATTTCTCCGAGTTAGTTGATTTCAATGAGCAGCTACTACTCAATCTAGAATTGTTGGTTGAACAAACCGGATCACGGGTAATTATCATAGACAATCTAACCTTTTTAAGAACCCAATCTATGGACACTGCCAAAGAGGCTTTGCCTTTGATGCAAAAATTAAAGTCCCTTAAAACCAAATACGGACTGTCCATGCTGGTTTTGGCTCACTCACCCAAAAGATCTTTGTTCAACCCACTTACCCGAAATGACATTGCAGGCAGCAAACATTTGGCAAATTTTGCAGACAGCATTTTTGCCATTGGTGAAAGTGCTCAAGATAAAAGCTTTCGGTATATTAAACAGCTGAAATCCAGGGCTGTGGAAATTGTATTTGATGCCGAAAATGTCATTGAATGTCAGTTGACTAAGGCTTCGAATTTCCTGAAATTTAAATTTACTGGTATTGGAACGGAAAGAAATCATCTGAAAGAAGAACAAGGCAAGGAGGAACTAGAAGAAAAAATACTCCTTTTTAGAAAAAATAACCCCAACGCCTCCCTAAGGGAAATGGCAAATCATCTTGGAACCAACGCTGTTAGGGTCATGAGGACATTAAAACGAAATAATATTGACTGCCAATAAAAAAATTTGGTGTTCCATTCACGTGCCAGTTAGATTTTGAAAGGTAACTGACACGTGAATGGAACACACCATAGGTTACTATTACTCCGTAAAGTTAGCAGCCGTGTATTTACCAATATCAACACCACCACCAATCAATGGCAGTCTGGTGCCGGCACGAACCCCACTGCATACGCCACAGACTATACCTATGATGCCATGGGAAACATTCTCACACAAAAGAGAAATGGCGGTGGGGCATCTGCTACCGCACTGGATGAATTAACCTACATCTACCACACCACCACCGATGGTTTGGTCTCTAATAGGTTGTACCAGGTAAATGATGTGGTTTCTGCGGGGAATTATACTGATGACATAGACGATCAAGGCACCTTTAACAACACACACTCCACCATTGAAACCGCAAACAACTATGGGTACGACGAGCTAGGGAATCTAGTACGAGATGTACAGGAAGAAATTGCCAGCATTGAATGGACCGTCTACGGGAAAATGAAGAAAATCACCCGAAACTCCGGCAGTTCCAAAGCAGATCTGGAGTTTGGGTATGACGCCTCAGGCAACCGCCTGTGGAAGAAAGTAACCCCCAAAGGCAGTGGCGCTGCCATCTCCACTTATTACTATCTTCGTGATGCACAAGGAAACGAAATGTGTCGTTACGTTAAATATACCAACACAACCAGCCAACTCATGTACGTGGCCCAAGAGCATAGCATCTATGGATCTTCTCGCGTTGGTGTAGATAATCGTAAGGATACTTTGTATTTGGGTGCTGTCTATACGCCCACTTGGGGAGGGGTTGGCACATCACGAAGAGACTTGGGTTCGAAATCTTTCGAACTCGCCAATCACCTCGGAAACGTCCTGGTAACCGTCTCCGATAAACCCGTTTATAAGGTCTCTAGTACTACTATTTTCTTCCAACCCGAAATAACCTCCAGCTCCGATTATTACCCCTTCGGGGCACCTATAAATGGACGTGGGTATGCAACTGAAGCCTATAGGTTTGGGTTTAATACACAAGAAAAAACCGATGAAATATCTGGGACCGGTAATCATTTCACAGCCCAGTTCTGGGAATATGACGGCAGGTTGGGTCGAAGGTGGAATTTAGATCCTGTTGATAAACCATGG
>CAZJCQ010000089.1:0-2567 GCA_964544665.1 uncultured Chryseobacterium sp.
GCTAATACTTTTTAGTAATTGTTATGTAATTTCCTTTTAAGGAGTGCAAAGATAGTATAACTCTTTGGAAAGTCAACCAAAATAGTTGCGAAATCGCTAAGAATTCTATTTTTTTTTAATAAACTTGATGATGGATGTTCGGTCGATGAAAGTTGAGGACCTTCTAATACCTACCAGAAAATGATTGGAGTCTTGGGATGATTGGTCTCTTTCAAAGACCCAATTTACATCCATGGATCCATTGGATCATGCAGAAAGCAATCGAAGGAGTTCTTCCAACCCTCATACCATTCGTTGGGATGGGGAGGAGGCGAATACGAAGATTGAAAGGTTTTGAGGTCTGTCACCTTCAATCCGTGATTTTGTAAGTAAAAGTACTGATTAAAAAAGTGTCGCGCAATTTCTTCGTGTTGCGGATAGACCAAAATGGATAGTTGAAAGGGTATTTGGTTGGTTAGATGCTGATTGCGATGTATGGCTATGAACTCGTCAGGATTAGCCTGTGTCATGGAAACATTCGAGTAGGGGGTGGTTAAGTATTGAAAACTTTTAAAGTGTAGCGGTTTTTCATTAGTGAAAATCCAAGGAATTTCTTCGTCATTAGCGAAGTCACTCCAACTGGCCAAGGCATACCACCATCGCCATCTGCTCGTTTTGCTGAGCAAATGCCACTCATATTGTAGTTTTTCCAAAGCTAATCGGTTCCTTTTTCCGCATTTAAAAAATGCGAGCCTTGCTGATTCTTTGGTTTCAGCCAATGAAACAGGGAGTAAATAAAGGTTTTCTGGGAATTGCCCTAAAAAATGATGAAGCCAATCATCCATTGCTATTAGGTCGATGCATGGATCTTCTGGATAGAAATGATATTGCGCAACATTCCAATCTTTTTCGATGCTTTTGCGCAATAAATAGTGTGAAGCTGTTTCAAAATTGTTGCTTGAAATCATCCATTGTAGGCAAAGTTGATCTTGGGCCATGTTATTCAGCAGTTGAATTATACCATTGTTTCTGGATTCTTTAGGAAGGGTATGGATGTGGGTGGGGAGCTCAACGTTCCAATCCAAATCCTGTGCGATACGAAAGAAGTTGATGATTTTCATGGGCCATTTAGTTTTAAGTTAAGAGAATGTATAGGGGAGATGGAGCGAGTACGGAACGGAGATTTATGCAGCTTGTCTCAGCGAAGGTGGAACAAGCGCCGGTTTTTTACGAGTTGCGAATCGCATGCCCATTCGCCTTAGGACTGCTTTTTTGATCTTGTAAAATCGAACTCCGTCTAAAACAATATAAATACTCTTTTCTACAAAAAAATTAACATAAAGGGCTCCACTTAATTGAATGACGGTCCATTTTTGGAATTTGGTTTTTGTGATTGTTTTCATGGTTGAATTGTTTTTAGTTATTGATTTATTAGCAGTTTACTGGTCGGCTTTGCTTTTTATTCTAGCAGTTGAATGGCTAATTTTTTATAACCATGTTGTCTCATGTAGCGTTGAATCCAGAGATATCGGCTGATGAATTCACCTTCCCAATTTTTAAGCCCCACTTTTAAAGCTTTTTTTAGGCGATCGTTTGATTTGACGAGGTCGATGATTTTTGATTCTTGGCCGATGTATCCGATGATAATACAGCTGCCGGGGCCATTTGGGATTTGCATAATCCACTCGTCAAATCGTTTTCTAAATAAGGAATTGTTGTTAGTTGCACTGAGGACCGATTGATTGATTCTTGTTTTTTGCATACGATTAGGGTTTTAAGTTTTTAAAAAATAGAAATTTTGGACAAAAAAATACTAGGCTACAAATTTGTAGAGACTCAAATTTTGTAGTAATTATAATGATTAGAAGACGTTGGGAGTTAACAGAAGCGTCATACCACAAATATAATTCAAAAGTCTGCAATAAAAAAATGAAATGGAGATAAAATTCATTTTGAGGAATAAAAATTTCGGCTTCTAATGTCAGATGTATAAAACATCGATTATTATTTTTTTTCTGCGCAATTTTAAGGTAGATTTTGTGTTGAGGTCTAATCAAGGAATTTATTTATTTATTTATTTATTGGAAATCCTTTCAGATACAGGCTGGTTTTATCTCATTCTAACCCTTTAAAATTTGTATTATGAAAAAGAGTCACTTTCAAGGTAGCATCAAAAATGGATTTTTGATTGCTTTATTTGTTACGTTCACATTGTCCAACTTCGCTCAAAATCGACAAGCAGTGATTGATTCGCTGTCTGAAGTGCTTTATAAAGATTTTGGTAGGAAATTTACATTGGATCCCAATATGAGCAACGGATGTATTAATAGTGCCAAGGAGAGTTACTCTGGAAATGTGATTGCGCCCGTGAAAGGTCAGGCCCATTATCATGCTCGGCTGAAGATGGAAGGGGAACCTGTTTTAGAAGTATTGAAGATGAGCACGGTGATGAGAGAGTTCAAAGCACTTATCGAAAGCCAAGATGCGTTTGGCTATCTCCAAGAGATTTCAGCTTGTAGATTTTGGGTGGAGGAGGTCAAGGTCGAGGATACTTATTTTCTCGTAGTAGGGGTAGATTAGCGTAAAAG
>CAZJCQ010000089.1:2667-5467 GCA_964544665.1 uncultured Chryseobacterium sp.
TGGTGCGCCATACGGATTATGGTACTTATAAATCGAATGAACCCGGTTATCCCAAGGAGTGGACTGCAAAGGAGAAGTCGGACGGTAGAGATATCGGGATTTTTATTATCTGTAATTTTTAGGAATTTCAATCATTAAAAAAGAATATATGTTTCAAGTAGATGTCATGGATGGTGTCGTACACCAATTAAAGGTTGCTGGCTATGTTCATTATCGTGGGAGCAATCTGCTAGGCGATTTTCGAGTGCTCTGTAAAGGCGATCATCGTGTTTTAATTTTAAGGACCCTTAGAGTCAATATTGATCAGTCAGTAGGTGAGTATTTAAAAGATTTGCTCGAACAGCTCATGCTTTATATGACTCGCCACCGTATCAGAGTCATCTACATACAATCCGATGGGAAAGTACCAATGCCCTTTTATTTTGAAAGATATTGTAAGAAGAATCGCGTAAAGATTCGATTGGTAAGCTCCCTGCTTCCCCAGTCAGAATCAGATATTTTTTTTAATAACTAATCAGCGTGTATCCATGACAGCACAAGTAAGAGAAATATTATTTTGGGAAGGGAAGCGTTATGAAATGCACTCGGAGCCGCTTCTTCCTTTTTTGAATCTAAGGGCAAAGATGGAACTTCCGATAGGCTTTGTTTCCAGTAGTTCGGCGAATTGGCGAGGGTATCGAGGTAAATGGAAATTGGAGGAAGGGAAGTTGTGGTTGCTTCATTTAACGGGTTACAGATGTAGAGGAGACGGAAAGTTCGTGAAGAGCAGTCTCAAAGAAATTTTTCAAACTAGCGACCCCGTTTTTGCAGACTGGTATACCGGAACGTTGATTATTCCGTATGGTAAGCTTCAAAAGTATGTTCATATGGGATATGAATCTCGCTATGAAGCGGAACTGAGGATCGCCATTGAGGCGGGATGTATGGTTTTTTAATAGATTCGATTTCGCTGAGTTGCGAGGAGTTGCGAGGAGTTGTTAGGAGTTGTTTTGTAGAACGACATCCGACACTCCATTAAGGATAATGTGCGGGGTACAGTCGTTGATTTAATAGTAGGAGAGGGTTGGAAAATAAAATGGGGAAAAATAATAATTAATTTTTGAACACTTCATTCCATTTTTTATTGTCAAAATAGACACGACATTTATCATTGGTTAAATCGCAATTAATTTTAAATGTTTCTTGAGTGCCCATAATCGTTCTTGAGTAGGTGAGTGACCACTCTTTTTCACTAATGTTTTTAACCCCTGCTCGTTTCATTTGATAACCGAAGGCAGCATTTTCAATTTTCTCAATTTTCTTTTCGATACTCAAGAGATCTAATGCAGGCCCATACATGTAGGGTAGCATTTCTTTGTATTGTTGATGCTTATGTAAAGTTTGTAAATAGGTCAGAATATCCGTGTTGTAAAAACAAAGAGGGTTTTTAAATAAACAATCGTTGTTTTGAGCTGTTGCATTGATCGTTATAACGAAAAATGCAATTAAAAAAAATAGGTTTCTCATATTATAACTTTTCATTCGCCAAATTCGCCAATTCGCTCCGCTCTCCTTTTGCCAGGGTAATGTGGCAATAGAGATCACTGCCTTTGAGGCGCTCGATGACGTAACTCAGTCCATTGGAATTCTCGTCAAGGTAGGGGGTGTCAATCTGCCGAACATCTCCTGTAAGGATCACCTTGGTGTTTTCACCGGCGCGGGTGATGATCGTCTTCACTTCATGGGGTGTGAGGTTTTGTGCCTCGTCGATGATAAAAATGCAGTTGGATAAACTGCGACCCCTGATAAAAGCCAACGGTGTGATGGTGATTCGCCCTTGCTCTTGCATTTCTTCTATCCACCTCCTTTTCTTCTCGTTCTCTCCATATAGGTTTTTGATGAAATTCAAATTGTCAAACAAGGGTTGCATGTAGGGATTGACTTTCTCTTGGGCATCGCCCGGTAAAAATCCAATCTCTCGGTTGCTCAATGGAATGATGGGACGCGCCAATAAAATTTGCTCAAACTGATTGCGCTGTTCCAATGCGCCGGCCAGGGCCAATAAGGTCTTTCCTGTACCCGCCACTCCGCTGATGGTGATGAGCTTGATGTTGGGATTCATGATGGCGTGCATCGCAAAGGTTTGCTCTGCATTTTTCGGCTTGATCCCGCAGCAATACATCTTGTCCACCCGCAACAAGGCATTTTCTGTCTCGTTGTAATAGGCCAATACACTCGATTGATGATTGCGTAAAATGTAAAAATGATTGTTCACTTTATCCTTCCCAATGGCGGTGGGTTTGGCTACTACTCCAGATTGATAGAGCTTTTTCACAGTCGTGGCATCCACATCATCCAGTTGCGTAATGCCGCTGTAACTGACCATCAAATCATTGACCTTTCCATGCTTGTAATCTTCTGCAAAAATGTGCATGGCCTTGGCCTTGAGGCGCAGATTGATGTCCTTGGATACCAAAATTACTTTGGTTCTAGGGAATTGGTATTTGAGTTCAATGGCGACATTGAGGATCAGGTGATCATTCTTCTTGCTTTCAAAAATCTTGGTAGCATCTTCAGGTAGTGCGTGATCGGTTTGCATCTGAATGCGCAAGCGACCGCGTTTTCCATTCTTCAGTTGAATCCAATCGTTGAGGGTGTAATTCTCCGAAATCTTGTCGATAAATCGAATGCATTCTCTCGCTTCGAAGTTCTTTATTTCATTGCCCACTTTGAATTTATCCAACTCCTCTAACACCGTGATGGGAATGACCACGTCATGCTCTTCAAACTTCATGATGCTGTGGTGATCGTGCAATAACAC
>CAZJCQ010000090.1:0-5312 GCA_964544665.1 uncultured Chryseobacterium sp.
TTATCAGGACTCTCTGTTTTCATATAAGAGTCTTGCTCAAGACCTTCGAAGAGCTCCATATTAAAAGCAATCATACCCGTATCATAATCACCACAATCGTACATCTGGTAAATTACATCAGCGAATTCAAAATTTTCACCAAAAACAGTTATTGTTTTATCCATTTCACCTGATAAATCAAGAAACTTATACTTCCAAATTTCAGGGTTATCGGAATTAAAAACAAATGACAAACGAATACCCTTGTTTAGACACTAAATTACAAAAAATAATACAGATAAATGTATAAACAAATTAAGTGAAAATTAATTTTAGGTCACTAAACCCAAAACACATCCACTACCCACAAAATACACCAACCCAATTCCACAAAGACATACAAGAGCCCGAAATAAATGGCACAATTAAACCACTCCTCTTCAAGAAACAACAACTTCCACGAATTGGTAAATAAATCATGAAAGCGATAAATGCAGGTCAAAAGTAACGTGATAAAAACACGCTCCTGAGTTCCGATGACTTCGGACAAACGATAAACATTGAAACCAACTTCGCGAATACCACTATAACCTGCAATGGGATTTATTAAATCTATAACGAAATATCCAACCGCAAAAAGCGCAACAAACACAAAGAACAATAGGAAAATTCCACGGTGAGGTTCGGTCCAGCGATAAAACCGCCCTTCAAACTTAGCGGCTAATAAGGCCGTTTGCGTGACAAAACTTGCTGTTAAAATTTCGAATACCATTGCGCCCTCCTTTTCAGGATAACACACATTTAATTCAATTTATTTCGATCAAAAAAAAATAAATTCAATATCAACGAATCTCCAAAACTTCCGGATAAGGAATAAGCATCTCGCAAACAGAAGCTACATGGTCTTTCATGATAATGGCTAGACCAAATATTAATGCAGCGCTAATTAATGCTGTTGGTAAATTGTTATTCTTTATTTCTTCCCATTCATTAACATGAGTCAATTGAAACAATACCACTACTCCGCCAGCAACAATCAGAAGCGAGAACAAGATTCCAATAATCAAAAACACAAACACATAACCCAAACTAGTCATGATTGTATTGAAGTCAACTACATTCTGATTGATAAAGCGTACCGCATTCAACCCCGGACCTATAATGGAACTGACCAACAATGCAGTTGAAATTAAAATTCCCATCTGAAATATTGCATACGCATTATTCACTTCGGTTAATCCAAATGTCTTCTTCAAATACAAGTTTAACAGTTTGTATACAACCACCAATGAAACTACTCCCATAGTAAAGGCTATGGCCGCTTGTAAAAAAGGTAAATATGTCATTGTATTCGTTTTTTAATTGTTAGTCTATTTTTATTTAATTCAATACCACATTCCAATTTTGCAGTGCCGTCTGGTCTGGTGCCATCATTCCTATTCGGAAACCCTTCGCTGTTAATTCAACGCCAAAGTGACGAGCACCATCTACCATTTTAAAATTATCACCTCCAGCAGGCACAGCAACTCCCATGATACTGTGACCGTATGCTCTACTGACCCACACACTTGCAGGTATTCCCAATTCTTTCAATATTGTAAAGCCCAATAAACTTCGGGTATCACAATCTCCTTTCAGATCATGCAGAAATTCATACGGCGACTGAACCCCTGCAATGACCTCGGACTTGCATGGCAGACCTTGATCATGATAATCTTCCACGAAACCACCTTGTTGAGATGCTTCCTCACAACTTCCATCGTGTACCAAATAATAAGGTATTTCTTGTATGAAGGTCACAACCATCTCCGCTGTTTGTAAAGCATTCAATCCCTTTGTTTGTCTTTCGCTCCGAAAATACTCTACTAAACTATCCAATTTCGTGCGGTCATGCGAAGAAAAATCCTCATAGACATCATGCCAATACAACAACTCATTGTTGGTCTGAGGAACTTCCCAATGGCTATGCAATCTTCCGCTCTCCTCAAATGAATAAGTGCTGGTTGTATAATGCGCCAAGAAGTCTCGTGATTCAAAATCACCCCAATTGATCTCATGATTAATCAGGTAATTCCATGGCTGAGGTGCAAGTGTATCTTGCCTTGGATCAAGAATAGGGTCACTCATGCGTATACTACCATCTTTGGTTTCAACTCGCTCTGTATCTTGCTGCTTAACCTTCCGTTTTAAATAATTCGCAAGCTGCCCTAGCAACCCAAGTAAAAAGAGTATGATGAAGATCCACTTCACAATACCACCCAATTTTGAAAAACACCCCCCTGCTGGTGAACATCCCGGATTTCTGCATCCGTTCAACAATTGAGGCTGCGAGCATCCTGCATTCTGACTTACCACCGGAGCAGTAACCAAATCCGGCACAACGAATGAACTTACTTGCGGCTCAGCTATCACGGGGGGCTCAACCATAGTAATTACCTCCGGCGATGGAATCACAGATGCGGGTGCAACTGCCACTGGCGGCGGCGGCGGTGTTGGATCAGGAATTGAAAAATAAATGTCTCCGCTCAATATCTGTTCTGAACTTCCAACAATAGCAACATGCTCGCGAATGGATAAATCGCGTTTTATTCGTTTACCCGAATGGTTTTGCAAGACTACCCGATGCAACGTTTCTGAAAAAGCAGTTGCATCATCTTTAATAACCATTAACTCAACACCAAAAGGCCAATACCACCTTTTTGGAGTTAAACGGTTATAATAGAGAAAATCAAAAACACACTCTTCCTTTTCCATTCGATGCTCTACTCGCTGTAAATCACGAATTTCAATAGACCTTAATTTCAACTCATAAAAGTGATAGTTATGCGCAGATGAATCTTCGATTTTTTCGAACACACCGCGATAACTTGCTTTGAAATGCAACCACTTTTTACTCATCTTGAATCTCTGTTGATTTCGTTTCCGAAGTCTCTGTATTGGTTAAAACTACTTCCACTCTTCTGTTGAGGGCTCTACCTTCCATTGTCTCATTCGATGCACGAGGCCTGCGTTCTCCATACCCCTTAGCTTCAACGCGCGAAGCGTCAACTCCGAATGAAATAAGTACATTTCGTACAGTTTCTGCACGTGCCTGTGACAACTGCAGATTCGACTGATCTTCCCCTACATTGTCTGTATGACCTTCAATCACCGCATGTACATTTTGGTGATTGTTGAGATAATCAGCCAGTTCTTGTATACTTTTTATGGAATATGGCAGCAACTTAGCACTGTTGGTATAAAATTGAACATTTGGCAGTTCTATGGCTTCCGTTTTTGAAATGGTAGTGGTGTCTTTGAATCGCTTAATCACATCTTCCTTCGTCTTCTCATCAACATAAACAGTATCGTGAATTACACGCTGACCACCATTATCTTGTAAATTTTTATTGCATGACTTCCACAATGCCATAAGTAAAAGCAATCCCAACAGTAAACTCAATAACCCACACCCCATTTTTCCGCATCCGCCCCGCATGCATCCAGCATTGATGCCAATACCAGGAAACAATGATCTGCATCCGCTATTCTGGTTCATGTAGGCACCATACAATTTGTTCACCGTTGGATTACCACACCCCTTATTCAATTTTCTTTTCAAAAAAAGGCCTTCCCAAGTTTTTCTTTTTTCTTCTTCAGTTAGGATTGGAATTCGCACATAACCTGTACCCTGAATTTTCCCTTGAACAACGCCTTCTGCAGGCATAATAAAATCCCAACCGCTGTATTGTTGGTTGCTTTTTGAAGGCTCAAATTCAACATACAACTCTGAACAAATTTCACGGCGGGCAACTCCCCTCTTCCACTCTAACTCAATTTCACAAGTTTCAGTTTGCAGAATATGCGGCCGTATGAATTGCTGTTCACCCGTTGGAATAGCATCTTGCGATTGTTCTTTGGTATGATGCAAGTGAAACTTTTCTTGCCACTGCATGCTTGCCTTTGACAATCGATTCTTCTTTGCCTCTTCGTACTCCTCAAGAGTTATTTCCTCCTTCACCTCAAGATAATAGCGAGGTTCAAGTCGTATAACAGCCGATTTGAATCCTTTCGAATCTACAAAAGACTCCGATTGAAATTGCGACCTAAAATCACCTTTGTAATATGTGGCTTTTATCTCTGTCACGCGATTGATTTCAAATGTGCAATGAAGGCAGCTCTATCGGCTACTTTTCTTTTCAATTCCCCTTTGAATTTCGTGTTGAATGGAGCGTCTTCGTGATTTGACAACTGGCTAAGTTGATAACCATGCAGTGGGAAATTCTGATCCAAGGCGTATTGAGACTGTTCTATGGTTTCATGATAATCAATCATGACAGCGGTCCGTGAAAGTTCTTTTAAACGACTAACATATTGAAATGATTTGCTTTCGCGAAGCCAATATAATAGAGCCACAGGAGCAAAAAATGAAAGCATTACCAGTATAACTTGTATTCGAAAAGTTGCGTTTTTATTCCACAACTCCTCTAAAACGGTTATTGGATAATGCGCTTCTTTGAGTACTTGCGTTCCCATTGCCTCATGGTATTTCAATTCTTTTAAGACATGTAAACGGTGTGCTTCATTGATTGCAAAGGCTTCTTCTCTTTGCATGAATGCACCAAAAGGCAGTGCTGCGGTAAGCGCAATAGCTCCAACAAAGAATGCTCGTAAAATGAACGCCCCATTTAAAAATCTAAAATGCGCAAAGAAAGCCTGAAGTTTAACCGTTTGCTTTTTCAAATCTTCCGAAGTTAAGACTTGGTCTGTTTGCTCTTCCGCAAGGGGTTTTGTAACCAAGGTAATCATTGCCAAGCGTAAAATCGAAAAATGAATAAAACCCATTAGTAGGCCAAGTGCCGCAGTTAAAAACCAACTTCCAGAAGATAGAAAGCCAAAAAAAGCATTACCCACAAGAGAGAATATCACATTAGCTACAAGCCACCAAGAAACCGTTGCATAAAGCATGCGTTCTTGGCCTCCTGCAACTTCGAGTGCCTCGTCATTCATTCCTAGCAATGCCTTCATGCCTGGGGATTGGTCGAATTCTCGTTGTAAAAAGACTCTGGTTTTTCGTCGATCTGTGACTTTTTCTTTTCAGCCCAAATACCAAGAATTTTCTTTGAAAGTTCATCTTGTTTTGCAATTTGGTCTTGCTTTTCTCTTCGGTCTTGTTCCACTTCGAGGTAGTTCATTTTCTCTATGACACGCATACCGTCTCTACCCTCGAAAATATGATCTTCACGAACAATTCCGTTTTTCACATAAAGCCGGTAGTTCCAATTTTCAACCATGTAATCATACGGACCTTTATTCATCATCATTTTAAAGAAAATAGGCCCCATTTCGATTGA
>CAZJCQ010000091.1:0-5009 GCA_964544665.1 uncultured Chryseobacterium sp.
GTCATCATGAATTTCAAACCAGGCGATGATGCGAAATGGCAATTAACTTCTGCCGAGTTGCGTGCAAAATACCCCCATCTGATCATCGCTCGTATCAAAGGTTTTGAAGAAGATACCACAAGAGTGGCCTATGATGTGGTGTTGCAAGCCGAAACGGGATTCATGTCCATCAATGGAACACCCGACTCAGGCCCTCTCAAAATGCCCGTGGCCATGATGGATGTGTTGGCCGCTCATCAATTGAAAGAGGCCATATTGTGTGCGTTGATTCATCGATTAAGAACAGGGGAGGGCGCGTCCGTCTGTTGCTCTTTGGAAATGGCGGGCATTACAGGCCTCATGAATCAAGCCATGACCTATGTCAAAAGCGAAATCATTCCAGAGCGCATGGGATCTCTACATCCCAATATCTGCCCCTATGGTGAGACTCTCACTTTTGCCGATGGAATCACAGTGGTCTTGGCAGTGGGCAGTCAATTGCAATTTGAAAAAATGGTAGCTCTTCTGGAAATTCCTGAAATAGCCAGTGAAGTTGACTTTAAAGACAACGCGAGTAGGGTTGCGCATCGTAAGGAATTGGCAAGCCGGTTAAAAGCCGCCGCCGCTCAATGTGCTTTTTCTCCAATGGAATCGCAATGGATAGCAGCGCACATCCCGTATGGTCGTATCAAGAATATCGAGGAGGTGATGCAAAGTCCCGCGGGTCAACTGAGCTTGGTTCCCTCTGCCGATGGGCTTTATGTCAAGAGCGTGGCGTTTACATGGGAGTAATCTCAATAAACACTCCTGTAATACACTCCCTCTGCGTTGCGCTTAAAATTCTCCAACACAAAGGTGTCTCCCTTTCCGGGCTCCACTAAATGAAAGGTTTCCCAATCTTCTGGGACAGCTTGGAAAATGAGCGTGAAATGCAATTGATCTCCTCTGTTTTGCAAATAAGCTTTGTTCGGAGTATAGGGAATGTTAATAGCACTTTGCAGTTCCAATTTATCACAAGTAACGGGATTGAATAGAAAAGTTTTAGGATGAATACATACCCACCAACCAGCATCATATTTGGGATTGGTAGTGTAGGTGAGGTGAACCAAGGTCAATTGATTTTCGGAAGTATCCTCGACTGCTTCTTCTTGGCCAAAGGGTGGAGTTTCAAAGATCGTTTTCCAATCATCTGGAATGGGTGGGTTCAATTGCTTTAAACACTCACGGATGCGCTTCATTTGGTCATCTTGACGCGCAATGCACAAAGTAAATGGACTCATGGTAGTTGGTTTAATTGTTCAAATGCAAACCAACGGGTTCATTCCGTATGGTATTTACGGAATTAAAAAAATTAATCCTTCATCATCCTTTTCAAGTTGTCCACGAAGCTTTCATCAATGTCTTGCATGTCACTGAGCTCGATCTCTAAACTTTTGGTGGAACTGATTAATTCAAATAGCGATAGTGCCAACGATACACAAAACAAAATCAAAGCGATGGCAAACGAGATACTGGCCCAATGGGACCATTGATTGTATATGAAAAACATGCAAAGAATACAAGTAACAAAGGCCAGCACCCCCATGATCTGCATATTCTTGATCAAGCGCAATCGGTATTTTAAATTTTTGATTTGGGCATGCAGTAAGGCTTGGGTTTTTTCATCTTTTTGTTGATATCGATCATGCAATAGGCGAATCACATTGGCCAAGGCCAAGAACCGATTGGTGTAGGCGAGCATGATCAAACTGATGGCGGGAAACAATAGGGCCGGGGTATTGATGCTGATTTCCATGAAGTTGCCAGATTAGAGAGGTTTATTATTTAAATCGAAGCGCCATAGACGGAGTCTCTCATTAATGTTTTTTTTCGTAAATGAAGTCATAAAATTAATGATAAATAGGAATTTTCTGAAGTTGGTTTTTAAATAAAGGAATTGACGGATAATAGATGATTATGGTCATGTAATAAATGTCCGACTAAAATTTGGTATATTATTGTAAAATGATGTCAGAAAAATTACAAAACAGAATCGGTTGGTCTTATCCATACTGCTTTCGCTCGTATTTGTCATGAGTGCCACGATGAAAATAACAGGCAATGAAGAGGCATTAAAACAAGCCATGGCGATGGGATTTGAAAATTCATCCTATCAGGTGTTGGGCTATTTGGAGCTCTTGGCAGTCGTATTGTTTTTAATTCCAAGAACAGGAGTTGTCGGTGTTTTGTTGTTGATGGTGTACATGGGAGGGGCCATTTGCGCTCATTTGTTGACTAAGCAACCCCTCCTTCCAGTAGTCTTGTTTGAGGTAATTTTGTGGGTTGCCGCCGCTTTTCGCTTTCCAGAGATCAGGAATCGACTGTTGAATGCTTAATGCTGTATTGAGAATATAGAATGTGGGGGGTATTGGCCTTTTATACAACCTCAGCTTTATTTTATATTTCAGATGTAGTCCAAAAAAAGACCTCTGAAAATCGCAACGGATGGACGTTTATTTTCTTTCGGTCCATTTTCACTTTCTTGGTAACCACCATAATTGCTTTATTTTTCAATGAGCCTTTGTCGGAATTGAGTTTGCCAAGCATTTTGCAAATGATGGCCAGTTGCTTAATCTGTATGCTGGGTCTTTATTTTTATTTACGATCGGTAAAGGTCAATCGATTTGCGAATGTGGGTGCGCTTTCCTTGGTGGGAAACCCGATTCAGTGGTTGCTAGGTTGGATCATTTTTAATGAGGAGGTGGTGTTTTGGGATATTCCCATCATGCTGCTCCTGTCTTTCGGAAGTATTCTTCAACTAAGTGTCAAAACATCTTTTGAGGGAGCGAAGTGGGTGGTGCTTTCTTCGTTGTCTTGGACCATCGGGTACGCTTGGCTTTCTAATGTAATCGATCATTTTCCTTTGGCTTGGAGCGTGGCGGTAATGGAGGGAGTTTTGGTACTGGGAAGTGGAGTCATCGTCATGTGGAAGGGAGATCTGAAAAAAAGAGATTGGGTAATCGATCGGGCATGGAGCTTACGAATGATGTTGTTGGGTGTTGTTATTTTTTTAGCTTCCTACTGTAATCATTTTTCTTATCGCGAAAATGATTTATCCTGGGTGAGTATACTACAACTCACCACTTTTCCGATATACTATTTACTCAGTCTTCGAATATTTAAAGAGAAGCCGGATACCAGGGAGTGGATTACCTTTACGACTGCTTTCTTGGGATTGTTGGGGGTCGTATTGAAAGCATATTGGTGGTAGACCATGCAGTTCCAAGATAAAGGGATGATTTTGTAATGTAGTACAATATATTTGATTATGGAACCAGTCATCACAGCGATAAAAAGGTCATTAGAAAAACGAATGGGTATTTCCCTGGATTCTGTTGCGCGATGTCGTCAAGCTGAGCAATGGTTGAAGAAGCACAAGGTGGATATTTCTTATTCAACATTGTCTCGAATATTTGGATTGAGCAGCCAGCGGGTGATTCCTCGAAGGCATACATTAAATGAATTATCTCGAGCTGTAGGATTCCCCAATTTTGAAACTTATTGTCATAGTTTAGATGCACGACCATCGGTCATTCGATTTCAAAATGACACTTTATTTCAATTAGAAATTCTCTTGACAAGCGGTGCTATTGATGAGGCTATTACGTTTTTTCTTGATGCCTTGAAATTGGATAGCGCCAATTGTTTTTTGTCCTTGCATTTAGGTAAATTTCTATATCAAGATAAAGATCGGTATCGCAAAGCATTACTGCGTTTGGCACAGGAGCCCATGGCTAGAGAATATTTTTTTCAATTTTATATAGATGAGGATGATATTAATGGAGCTTTTAATCAATCATTAGAAAAGATATTTTCACCGGATGGAAATGCACAGGAAAAGTTATTTGTTCGTTTGTATGAAGCTAGAAAAAGAAGTTTGAGTGGAGCTGTCATTGAGCAGGCGCAAATGGAGGAGATGATAGGAGCGGCTCGTTTTTCTGATTCACTCCACTTAAAATCAAGGGCTTGGGAGGTGTCGAATTTACAGGAATGGTTGCGGAATGGTGGAGTAAATGAGCAAAAGTGGATGGACAACGTAGAGGAGGCAATGCAATTGTTGCACTCAGCGGAATTCAAAGGTGAAGAGAGTGCAGTGGTAGGTAGGTTATGTAGGGCGATGATTTTGACACAATCAGGAAGTGCGGCATTTGAAAACCACCAATGGATTACCCATTGCCGTCAGGTGGTATTTGGAAATTTCAGCGACCTCGAATTTCAATCGGCAGCCCAACGATTTTTACAACAGGGAATTCAATTTCTGAGTAATGATCAGATGATTTATCAATCCGATTGGCCGAATGCATACTTCACGGCTCAACTGTTTTTACAAGATCGAGATTGTTTAAAGCAGAACCAACATTTTTTGTCTTCAATATTAAAGGTGGATAAGGCATATTTAAATAATTTGACTAAAGTAAAGTGAATCTATAAAAATAAATATTTACCACCAAGTATTTTAATGTGTCCAAGTCCCGCCAGCCATCGGGAATTTAGACATTCCATCTGTATACCTAATCTCAAAAGATCGATTTCCCTTTTCGTCTTCTGGGGTTATCCAAATTTCCATTTGTTTGCGGGCCAATGGATCTTTTTCAAATAGGGGGCCCATGTTGTCACATGTAACGATCCATTCAATTCCAGTGATGGATGGAGGTAGTAAACCTTGGTTGTATCGAACTGGGCAATTATCAAAGGAAGACAATCCAATTCTGCCTTTAGCAAGGGCATGGTTATTTTGATTCAGAAAATTGATTTCGAAAAGTACAGAGTCTTTGATAAACTGATATTCATGATGCTCGTGCGTTCGTACGGTGATGATGAGGGGAAGGCATTTTGGATGCTCAATAAGGGATAGGGGAAGGAGTCGTGATGAATTACATCCCCAAATAAAAAGCAAAATAAAGAATGAAAAAGAAGTGAATACTATTTTTTTCATTGAGCAAATATAGACATCTCATTAAAAATGAAAAATCCCAACTTCAGTTGGGATG
>CAZJCQ010000092.1:0-4737 GCA_964544665.1 uncultured Chryseobacterium sp.
GTTCGGTACCTCTATGCTCACTCCGTCTATGGTAACTTTTGGCATCTTTGAGATGTATTAATTCTTGATTAGTTTACTGGTTCTGGCAAATGATTCAAACGGTAATAATGCTTGACATCTTTGATGTGATGACCCTTATTGACAAACTCTTCAAACTCATGTCTGAAGTGACGAATCGCACTGGCTACGGGCCAAGCAGCCGCATCTCCCAATGGGCAAATGGTCTTGCCTTCAATTTTAGCTTGCAAATCCCATAATAAGTCAACATCGGCTAAAGTGCCATGCCCGTGCAAAATCTTATGGATAATCTTTTCCATCCAACCGGTTCCTTCTCTACATGGCGAGCATTGTCCGCAACTTTCATGGTGATAGAAACGGGCAAAAGTCCAAAGGTTTTTGACGATGCTGGTATCTTCATCCATTACAATAAATCCTCCTGAACCTAACATCGTTCCCGTGGCAAATCCACCGTCAGCCAAACTTTCGTAGGACATCAAACGGGGCTCACCATTGGCCGTTTTCAGGATCAAGTCCGCGGGCAAAATCGGAACGGAAGAACCTCCCGCAACTACCGCCTTGAGCTTTCTTCCGTTTTTAATTCCTCCGCAATATTCTTCCGAGAAAATAAATTCCTCAACGGGAAGTCCCAACTCAATCTCATAGACACCTGGGTTATTGATATGACCCGAGGCGGAGATCAATTTGGTTCCTGTGCTTCTTCCTATACCAGTGGCGGCATAAGCAGCACCTCCTTCATTCACAATCGGCACTACTGCTGCGATGGTTTCTACGTTGTTCACCACCGTTGGACAACCATACAGTCCCGCGATAGCAGGGAAGGGGGGCTTTATACGAGGATTCCCTCTTTTTCCTTCTAATGATTCTAACAAGGCCGTCTCTTCGCCGCAGATGTAAGCGCCTGCTCCAATTTGAACATATAAATCCAAATCGTACCCGCTGCCCAAAATATTTTTACCTAACAAACCCGCTGCATAAGCTTCTGCAATCGCATTTTCTAAAATACGAGCGACATAAAAATACTCTCCTCTGATATAAATATAGGAGGTGTTGGCACCTAATGCATAGCTGGAAACAATCATCCCTTCAATCAATAAATGAGGGATCTTTTCCATCAAGTAACGGTCTTTAAAAGTTCCGGGTTCCGATTCGTCGGCATTGCACACCAAGTAACGAGGCACACCTTCTGGCTTGGCAAGGAAGCTCCACTTCATTCCGGTAGGGAAGCCTGCACCTCCGCGTCCACGCAATCCTGAAGTTTTTACTTCTTCAACAATTTGATCAGTGGTCATAGAAGACAACGCCTTTTTCAACGCTGCATACCCCCCTTGCTGTTGATACACACTCAGTGTTTCAATACCTGGAACATCAATGTGATTCAGTAATAATTTCTTTCCCATATCAGTCCAGATTTACTTTTTGATCCTTGGTATATACCTTTCGCTCGCCTTCGGCTTTCAATTTATCTACCAATGTATCTACTTTTTCCAAGGTGAGGTTCTCATAAAAATCCGCTCCACATTGTAACATAGGAGCTGTGCCACAGGATCCTAAGCACTCCACAGTTTTGAGGGTAAACATACCGTCTGCCGTGGTTTCGCCATCCTTTATATGGAGTTTTCTCTCCAAATGTTTGACGATATCTTCTGAACCCATGAGCCAACAAGAGCTGGTGCGACATACTTCTAGTACGCATTTTCCAACGGGTTGTAAATTGTACATGGAATAAAAGGAAGCTACTTCGTACACTTCAATCGGAGCAATTTCCAATATGGAGGCCACATAATCCATCACCGGTGCACTCAACCATCCATCAAATTCGGCTTGCGCGACATGAAGAACGGGCAATAGCGCAGACTTTTGACGACCCTTAGGATATCGATTGATCATCCGTTGCACAACGGCCATCGTCTCTTCTGAAAATTCAATTTTTTTCTCCATCGTTTTTATGCGTCTAATTCTCCTGCGATTACATTCATGCTACTCATGGTTAGGATAGCATCTGAAAGCATCCCTCCCTCGATCATCTCGGGATATGCTTGATAATAGATATAGCAGGGTCTTCTGAAATGCAATCGAAATGGGGTTCTTCCACCATCTGAAATCAAATAAAATCCCAACTCTCCATTTCCTCCTTCTACACTGTGATATACCTCTCCTTTGGGCACATCTGTTTCTCCCATTACAATTTTGAAATGGTAAATCAAAGCTTCCATCTTGCTGTACACATCCTGCTTTTCAGGTAAGTAGAACTCTGGGACCTCAGCATGAAAATCCCCTGAAGGCATTTTCTCAATGGCTTGACGAATGATCTTCATACTTTCCCACATCTCTTCCATCCTTACTGAATAGCGGTCATAGGTATCTCCATTGGTGCCAATGGGAATATTGAAATCAAAATCTTGGTATGAAGAATAAGGATTCATTACCCTGACATCGTAATCCACTCCAGCGGCCCTGAGGTTGGGACCGGTAAATCCATATTCTAATGCGCGTTCGCCACTGATAGGACCACAATTAATCGTACGATCCATAAAAATTCGGTTACGAGTAACCAATTTATCAAACTCCTTCAATGCAGTAGGGAACTCTTCCATAAAAGCATGGATTCTATTCCAGGCGTCTTCTGGGAAATCGCGTTCCATTCCACCAATGCGGCCAATATTCGTAGTCAATCGAGCGCCACAAATGGCCTCGAAAATCTCATAAATCTTTTCTCTCCATTGAAATAAATACAAGAAGCCAGTCATGGCTCCTGTATCCACCGCGATAACGGTGTCACAAACAATGTGATCGGCAATACGAGAGAGCTCCATGATGATGACACGCATATATTCCGCTCGCTTGGGCACCTCGCATTGAATCAATTTCTCCACCGTCATGTGCCATCCCATATTGTTAATAGGGGAGGAGCAATAGTTCAATCGATCGGTAATGGGCGTGATTTGATTGTAAGGTCTTCTTTCGGCCAGTTTTTCAAAAGCTCTATGAATGTATCCAATCGTAGGCACGGCCTTTACGATGATCTCGCCATCCATGGTCAAAACATTTTGGAATATACCATGGGTAGCCGGATGCGTGGGTCCAAGATTCAATGTGGTATAATCCTTTTCCTCCGTGTGCAAGGTTTCAATGTGCTTACTCATGATTATCTTCCAAAGTATTTATCTTGTTTGTCGTCACGACCACTGTCCTCTAAAGCGTATTCCTTTCTTAAAGGATGGTAATTCATTTCATCCATGTTGAGGATTCTTCTCAAATCAGGGTGACCAGTAAACTTAAATCCATAAAAATCAAAAGCCTCGCGCTCCATCCAATTGGCAGTAGCATATAAAGTGGACGCGGTAGGGACATCCAAATCTGATTTGGACATGAAAACTTTGATCCTAAAACGCTCGTTATTGGGCAAATGATGGAATTGATACATCAAGGCAAATTCCTGATCCCCTTGTTCAGGAAAATGAATGCCGCACATGGTGGTGAGGAAACTAAATCCTAAATCATTTTTAATCGTAGTCAGTACCGCGATGAGTTGCTTCTTTTCAATCACCAAACAAGGAAATTCCCTTTCCATGGTGGTGGACAACACAGCCCCCTCACAATGAGTGCTGATGTGTTGTTGTATTTTGTTCAATAGTTCACTCATGTTGTTATTCTAAACCGTAAGCAGCTAATTTGGCTTTGTATTCCGGAGTCATGCGTCGCTTCAGGCCTTCGCTTTTTGCCAATTCTTGAATTTTTAATATACCATCCAACACTTGCTCCGGGCGAGGAGGACAGCCAGGGATATATACATCAACAGGAATGATTCTGTCAATTCCCTGAAGAACGCTGTAAGTATCAAAAATCCCGCCCGTAGAGGCGCATGCTCCCATGCTCAATACCCATTTAGGTTCGGCCATTTGCTCGTACACTTGGCGCAAGATGGGAGCCATCTTCTTGGAGATAGTGCCCATCACCATCAACAAATCTGCTTGTCTGGGAGAGAAGCTTAAACGTTCAGATCCAAAGCGAGCCAAATCATAGGTGGAAGCCATAGTGGCCATGAATTCAATTCCACAACAGGAAGTAGCAAAAGGCAAAGGCCATAGCGAATTAGCTCTTGCCAAGCCAACGGCCTTATCGAGTGTAGTGGCAAAAAAGCCCGCTCCCTCGAGTCCTTCCGGTTGATGATCTGGATGAATATTTACTGATGTTTCCATTTTAAAGTTGTATTTTAAATCAATCCCAGTTCAATGCGCCTTTGCGAATGATGTAAACCAAACCGACGATCATCAATCCCATAAAGGTGAACATTTCCCACAATCCAAACACTCCTAATTCCTTAAAGTTCACTGCCCATGGGTACATGAAAATCACTTCTACGTCGAAGAGAACAAAGAGAATGGCAACCAAGAAATACTTAATGGAAAAAGGCGTTCTCGCATTTCCCTTTGATTCGATGCCACATTCAAAAGCCTCCTCCTTAATTTTTACCTTACGCTTTGGTCCAACCAAGTGGGTGAGCACCATCACCGTTACTACGAAACCCAAGGCAATAAGAGCCATGATAACAATTGGAAAATAATCCCACAAATGAGAACTGTTCATATTCTGCAGTTTAGTTGCGCGCCAAATTTACTTAGGAGTTGCCAACACGCAGTGACAAAAAGCATTTTTTTTCTTGTGATATGAACAGGTTACTCACATTGTGTATCTTAGCCGCATGCGGTATTGGTT
>CAZJCQ010000093.1:0-3195 GCA_964544665.1 uncultured Chryseobacterium sp.
GGACAATCAATAAAAACAACAGTTAAACTGTAAACTTTTTTTAGGACGGGTCAAAGTGACCTTGATCTGGGAAGAAAGTCAAGAGAGCGTGAAGCAACTTACTTTGCGCGATGTGCAAGGTAGAGTGGTATGGAAGCAGCAAGTGGTCATAGAAGGCAACGTGTTGGAATTGGATTGGAAGGCGTTGGATACCGGAATCTACTTGCTAGAAATTGACGGCTATAATCTTCGGGTAATAAAGGGGTAAGGATTGCGGGACAAGCTCGGCGGAGTCGAGCGGGACAAAGGAGACAAGCACTCGCGTTGCTCGTGCGGGACAAGTTCGGCGGAGCCGAGCGGACAAAGGAGACAAGCAGTAAATGTTCTCTCCGCGGACTTTGCGGATTCTTTGCGGTCATTGCGTGAAAGGTTTTTAATGTTGATCATCGCTCACCATTAAAGTATAATTTTTACCCTCATCCCTTTCCCGAATAATTTATAGGTTGCCTATGCATGTGAGTATTGGGAGATTTGCAGGATGGAAAATGAAAATTTGATTGCGAATATTCAAAACAAGATTTATACTGTTCGGGGCGTGCAAGTGATGTTGGACAGTGATTTAGCGATATGGTATGCGACAGAAACAAAATTCATCAATCGGGCAGTGAAAAGGAATTCCGATAGATTTCCTGCGTTTTTCTGCTTTCAAATAACCAAAGAAGAATCCGAGGCTTTAAGGTTCCAAAATGGAACCTTAGAACCTTCAAAAGGCAGAGGTCTGCATAGAAAATTTCTCCCGATGGTGTTCTCGGAGCAGGGAGTGGCTATGTTATCGACAGTTTTGAATTCTAAAGTAGCTGTTCAAGTGAGCATTCAAATTATTTGTGCATTTGTAGAGCTAAGAAAGCGTGATGCGTATTCGAATGGCATCATTCAGCGGATGGAGGGGATGGAACATCGTCATATGCTGCATGAAAATAAGTTGAATCAGATTTTAGATGCTCTTGGAACGGGCTCCCTTCCAAAATCAGGCATCTTCTTCAACGATCAAATTTTTGATGCCTATGTGTTCTCAAGTGAGCTCATCAAGAGTGCAAAGAGGTCCGTTGTGTTAATAGACAACTATATTGACGAAGTAACACTTTTACAATTGTCCAAGCGAGAGGAGGGCGTGAATTGTACTATTTATACAGAGAAGGTAACCAGGACCTTACAATTAGATTTGGACAAGCATAATGCGCAATTCCCTGCAATCAACATTCGCGCTATCAAGAAAGTGCACGATCGGTTTCTGATGATTGACGATGAGCAATTGTATCATTTGGGTGCCTCTTTAAAAGACCTGGGAAAACGGTGGTTTGCTTTTTCGCGCATGGATGGTGTATTGCCAGCAATTAGAATGAGGTTGGAATAGTGGATACCTTCTTACTTTGATCAGGAAGCGGGTGTAATGGCGCAAAGAGGAAACGCATGGGATATACAAAGAGTTTGCTGTTATCATTCACGAAGTCATACAAGTTCGCTTACGCGAACGGGACAAGGCAGAAAAGCTAAGATTCATTCGCTCTGTTTCTCTTTCTCGCTCTGAAAGGACCACCCCGTCAGCTGCGCTGACACCCCTCCTTTCTCTCACTGCGTTCGAGTAGGAGGGGAAATTTATCGCACTGTTTCTCTTTCTCGTTTTGTAGGTTTGAGAGAATTCACTTTACTCTCGGAACAAATTCGCTAGGTTGAGCGGGATAAGCTCATCAGAGAAGCGCAGCGAGCCTAAAATATTCTCCCTACCTTTGCGTTAGCATGAAGATGAATCCAAAAATTTTATGGGCGGATGATGAGATAGAGTTACTCAAGCCGCATGTGTTGTTTCTCGAGACCAAAGGGTATAGCGTTGATACAGTTAATAATGGCAGAGAGGCGGTGGACAGAGTAAGGTCTGCTCATTATGACATGGTTTTTTTAGATGAAAATATGCCTGGGATTTCCGGTTTGGAGGCGCTGCAGCAAATCAAAAGTTACGATGGCAATATACCGGTCATCATGATTACCAAAAGCGAAGAGGAGCATATCATGGAAGGCGCCATCGGTTCTAAAATTGCCGATTATTTGATCAAACCCGTAAACCCTAATCAAATTCTTCTAAGCATCAAGAAAAACTTGGACGAAAAACGTCTGATCAATGAAAAGACAACACAGGATTATCGTCAAGAATTTCGCGAAATAGCGATGCAATTGGGCAATCGAATGAATGCCGAAGAATGGAGTGAGTTCTATAAGAAAATGGTTTTTTGGACCATGGAGCTTTCTCAAACGCAGGAGGAAAGTTTGAAGGATTTGTTGGTCTCTCAAAAACTTGATGCCAATGAGCAATTTGTTAAGTTTTATACGGATCAATATCTCGATTGGATCAATGCAAAGAAGGAGGCTCCGGTCATGTCTCATACGGTTTTTTCTAAAAAAGTAAAGCCCCTAATTGCGCCTGGCAAACCCTTGTATTGGTTGGTTATTGATAATTTGAGATTCGATCAATGGAAAGTCATTGCTCCCTTTTTAAAGGATAAATTTCGCTGGGAAAGTGAGGATATCATTTATTCCATTTTACCTACAGCTACGATGTATGCGAGAAATGCAATGTTTTCTGGTTTATTGCCCAAAGAGATGAAAAATTTGCATCCTCAATGGTGGAGAGAAGAGGATGAAGATGGTAGTAAAAATGACTTTGAACATGAATTTTTACAAGCGCAATTGAAACGATCTGGATTGAATCTAAAGACCAGCTATCACAAAGTTGTGCAGCATCAGTTTGGTAAAAAACTCGTCGATCAAATGAGTAATTTGAAGGACAATGATTTGAACGTCATCGTTTATAATTTCGTCGATATATTGAGCCATGCGCGCAGCGAGATGGACGTCATTAAAGAGTTGGCTGAGGACGAACCCGCTTATTTGTCGTTAACTCGTTCATGGTTCGAGCATAGCCCATTGAGAGAAATGCTTGAAAAAATAGCTGAACAAAAAGCGCGGGTTATTATTACAACCGATCATGGTACCGTGCGAGTAGAAGAACCAGTGAAAGTGATTGGAGATAAGGCAACCAATAGCAATTTGCGTTACAAGGTGGGTAAGAATTTGAATTATAATGCAAAAGAAGTATTTGAAGTGAAAGATGCCGATCAAGCGCATTTGCCGCGCCCACAGTTGAGTAGCACCTATATTTTT
>CAZJCQ010000093.1:3208-4622 GCA_964544665.1 uncultured Chryseobacterium sp.
AAAAGGATATTTTTTTTATCAAAATAATTATAACCATTTTGCTACACATTACCGAAACACCTTCCAGCACGGTGGTGTGAGCATGGAGGAGGTGTTAATTCCCTTTGTATTTCTTCAACCGAAGTAATGAAAAGCATCCATTATTCTTTGCCGGAGATTGAGCAAGTGGCGAAGCAATTGTTGTCTTCTTTGCCAACGCGCTGTGTCGTATTAATAGAGGGGGAAATGGGAGTGGGGAAGACTACTTTAATGTCAGCGGTATTGGGAAAGTGTGGAGTGCAAGAAGTTTCTAGT
The DNA here is from genome assembly GCA_964544665.1 of uncultured Chryseobacterium sp. Lineage (GTDB taxonomy): Bacteria > Bacteroidota > Bacteroidia > Flavobacteriales_D > Sanyastnellaceae > CAMCTV01. The sequence continues at coordinate 3,503 of CAZJCQ010000093.1, forward strand.
CCTACGTATAGTGTAGTGAATGAGTACGTTTCTGATCAAGGAAAGCGCATCCATCATTATGATTTGTATCGAATTCAAACCATAGAGGAGTTGTTAGAAATAGGGTTTGCCGATTTGCTGGAGAGTGCCGATTGGCATTTCATCGAGTGGCCCGCACTTGGCACTCCTTTTTATCCCTCCTCTACGATTCATTGGAAAATAGCAATTCTTTCTAATGAAGATCGTTCTATACTCATCACATCGGAGTAGCACAAGTCACTAGTTTCTTTGTTCCGCTCACGCAGTGAGCTTGTCCCTTGAGCGCAGCGAACTTGTTCCCTGCGAGCAACACGAGTATCCCCCTTAATTCTCCGGCTTCAATGTCGCCGACAAATACTCTCTGTTCATGCGAGCAATGTTCTCAATGCTGATGGTTTTGGGACATTGCACCTCGCAAGCACCAATATTGCTGCAGTTTCCAAATCCTTCTTCATCCATCTGTTTCACCATGTTCAATACACGGTCTTTGCGCTCTGGATGACCTTGTGGTAATAAAGCGAATTGAGAAACTTTAGCTCCTACAAATAACATGGCGGATCCATTCGGACAAGTAGCCACACAAGCCCCACAGCCAATACAAGTAGCAGCATCAAAAGCTTTATCTGCATCTGCTTTGGGCACTGGAATCGCATTGGCATCCATGGTGCGACCTGAAGTATTAACGGAAACAAATCCTCCGGCTTGTTGTATGCGATCGAAAGCACTGCGATCCACCATCAAATCTTTGATCACAGGAAATCCTGCGCTGCGCCATGGTTCAATGTAAATGGTATCTCCATCTTTGAAAGAACGCATGTGCAACTGACAAGTGGTGACACCACGATTGGGTCCATGCGCTTCACCGTTGATGAACATGGAACACATTCCGCAAATTCCTTCACGACAATCATGATCGAACGCTACTGGATCCTCTCCTTTGCGGATGAGTTCGTTGTTTAACACATCCATCATTTCCAAAAAGCTCATGTCTGGTGAGACATTCCCCAATTTGTACTCTGTCATTTGACCTGCGCTCTCTGCGTTTGCTTGGCGCCATACTTTTAAGGTCAGGTTCATTCCGTTTTCCATGTTGTTATTTATA
>CAZJCQ010000094.1:0-4439 GCA_964544665.1 uncultured Chryseobacterium sp.
TGCTGGAGAAATTGTCGGTTCATTTCCAATAATTCATCGTCGGAAACAAACACCAGGGTCAAATCACCGATTTTTCGGTCAAATTCGAGACATGCAAGGGGAAGCCAGGTCCGAATAAGCTTATTAGAGGCGAAATAAGGACGTTTGATCCCTTGGAAATGAATTGATATTGACATGGTCACAAAAGTCGAATTTTGAGACCTATACATTACAATGCTTGACAATGAAGAATAAACAGCACAATGTTCGTTGTGAAATTCGCTTTTTTGAAGCAATAATGGAATTTATATTTGCCTAATGAAAATTAATAAGCATATACTCATTGGTCTTTTACTTTGGATGGTAATCATTTCTTTAGGATGTACACGAATTCAATACACAGGATTCGCTGTTAATGAGGTGAAAATGGAAACTGGATTACAGGATATCACGGTAGGAAATAATTACTTTTTAAAATTTGAAGGGAATGAAATAAATGACGAAACCGATAGAATCACTATTTACCCTGGATTTACTTCCGCAAGTTTTTACCCGAATTTTCAAGCAGAAAAAGAACAAAAGAAATATACCATTACCTTAATGAGAGAAGAGGGTTCGAATGAATATGAAGTGTATTCATTTGACATTCGATTTATTGACTACGCAGGTCAAGAGAGTTTTACCATCTCTCCCGGGGATGGTTATAAATTTCAATTCAAGATGTCCTGGCCATCTCGATGGTAATCACATGCCCTTTGGAAGTGCTCTCACACCATCAATATAGGTAACAACTCCTGCCTCGTAGGTAAGTGTAATTCGTAACTCACCCAACTCGTTATAATACAACCAATCCCCTGATTTAAGTCCTCCCTCATACTCCCCTTTCTCCATTACCTTTCCATTCTGATACCACATCTTATGCTTTCCACGTGGAACTCCGCCTACAAATTCTCCTTCAAATGCTGGTTCGTTTTCATTATTATAATACCATTTCCAAACTCCATTCTTTTCTCCATCTTGATATTCTCCCACTTCTAGGTGATCATTCAACTGATATCTCCACAGTCCCACTTTATTATCATTCTCATAGTTTCCTTCCAAAATAACAACACCGCTGGAGTCCCATTCTATGTACGACCCTTCTAAATTACCCTTATCGTAATGCTCTCTTCTATGCATTTTTTTATTAGAATAATACCAAACCCATTCTTCATGGGGAAGACCCTTCCAGTAATTTCCTGTCTGTTCAATATTGCCATAAGCATTATAATATTTCCAATCACCCACTCTAAGATTTTCCTCATACTTTCCTTCTGCCTTTAACTCTCCTGTTAAATAATATTCCTTCCAAATACCTTGTCGCATTCCCTCATCATCGAAAAGACCCTCTGCCACCTTGATACCCTGCTGATAAACTTGATTGATAATTCTCTCTCCCGACTTTCGTTCCACATGAAAAACACCCTGTTTCTCATTTCCTGCATAACCTCCTCTTAGAATTGTACCATCAGAAAGCTCCTCCTCCTTAAACTTCAAATTACCCGCCTCACCATTATCTGTTACCAACACATCATTCTCATACGTCTCAGTACGGTTTACAATTCCCTTCCTATCATAATATTGAAACAAACCATTCTTCTTTCCTGCGCTCCAAATTCCATCTTTTAAAATTATCTCAGTTTCCGGATAAAATTCTTTCCATAAACCTTCTCTTTGACCATTCTTATCCAGTCTATTAAATCGTTCAACCCCAGTAACAAAACCCAACGAATATTTAGTAATACCTATCCAACGACCATCCTCTGCGTATTCTTTTGCTTTTCCTTCCTCCTTGTTCGCAGTAAATGGAATTAACCAATGTACCTGACCGTTCGAATAAAATGTTTTCTTTATTCCATCCTTTAAGTTTTGGATATATGGAACCATCTCTACTAAAATCCCTAATGTATCAAATTCTTGTTGCCAACCATTTTTCTTCCCTTCTTTGAAATCAATCGATCTCTCTATCCTTCCTCTTTCATCAAAAAACTTCCACGTGGAATCCAATTGTCCTGATTTTCTATTACCTATAGAAATTAAAAACCCCTTTTCAGAATATGTCTTCCAAAGTCCGTCTGGTTGATTATTGACCCAATATCCTTCACTGGAGATTTTTCCATTGGTATGATAAAATGTCTTATACTCTTTTTGCGCGATCAGTGAAAACGGGAGGAAAAGGAAAAGGAAAAAAATTCTTTTTACACCATTGTCTTTATATAAAAACAAAAAATTCTTTTTTAAAAAAAGAGTAGTTAGATATATAAAGCTGTTCATAGCGTGTAAAAGTAATTTTTAAAACCCTTGCTTTATTAATAATTCACTTTTTGTTTAGAGTTGTTGACACGTTTTACCATCTTAGCTTTCTGTAAATCAATTATTTAATAGGTTTATTAAAAATTAATCAAATTTACGTCATGTGTATAACTTATTCTCTCTGATGATTGTTTACAACTGAGTTCAATTCTATTCTTCGTTGTGTATAAAAAAGAAAAAGAAAATTTGTATTCCGTATTCATTTTTATCAGAAGGTGGTTGAAGTTAACCCGCAATATTACTTTTACTATGTTATCAACACTAATTAACAATCTAAAATTCTTAATTGTAGATAAAAGAAATTGTACTTTTGAAGAATGAAAATTATCATAGGAAGCGACCACGCTGGATATTCGATGAAAGAGGTATTGAAAGATTGGTTGCAATCGCAGCAGTATTCTGTTTTTGATGAAGGATGTTACTCCGATCAAAGTGTTGATTATCCAGATTACGCTCATGCTGTTGCCAAGAAAGTAGAAGGCGAAGATAGTATAGGAATCTTGTTATGTGGCTCAGCCAATGGAGTGTCCATGAGTGCTAATAAACACGCGGGTATAAGGGCTGCATTATGTTGGACAGCCGAGATAGCGACATTGGCACGACAGCATAATGATGCAAATATTGTATGCATACCCGCTCGCTTTATTTCAATAGAGGAGGCAAAATCGATTATTCACCAATTTTTAAATACCTCATTTGAAGGGGGAAGACACCAAAATCGTATTAATAAAATTTGTTTGTAATGAAAAAAAATAATTGGATTCTATTCCTCTTACTCATCATTTCTAATGGGCTTATTTCACAAAAAGATTGGTCCGCGGAATATGCAAAACGGATATCTGAGTCGAAGCTGAAGGAGCATTTATATTTTCTTGCTTCCGATGATATGGAAGGTCGGGAGACAGGAATGGAAGGACAGCGCAAAGCCGCAGCTTTTCTTGATCAGTATTATGCTTCAATAGGTATTAAAACCCAAAGACAAATTTTTCCTTTGAAAAAGTTATTTTTTACCGATTCAAAGGCGATGATAAACGACGTAAATTTTGATTTTATCAAAGATTTTTATTTTTTCAGTGCAAAAAAAACAGAGGAAATACTTGCTAATGAAGTAGTTTTTATTGGATACGGAATTCGCACAGAACATTGGGATGATTATAAAGACCAAGATGTTAAGGGAAAAGTGGTGATGTGTTTGTCTGGAGAACCTGTAAAAAACGGTAAGAGTATGATTACCGGTAGTGATGAATATTCTGATTGGACGTTTGATGTAGAACTAAAAAGAAAGGAGGCTATAAAAGCGGGCGCAAGGATGTTTGTTATGATTGATCAAAACTATGATCAATATATAAGTCGTATTAAGTATTACTTGGAAACTCCGAGAATGACGTTGGACAGAACAGGATCAGAAGATGAAGAAGATTTAACCATACCTTATATTCATTGCTCTTCTAGAATGGCAGATGTGATTTTAAAGAACGGAGGATATAAGAATTATGCTTCGATAAAAAAGGTAGCGGATAAAGGAAAAAAGGTGAAAAGAAAAAAAGGAGTATTGAATTTAAAAATCAATATTCAGGTTAAGCGAGAAGATTTGATTTCAGATAATGTATTGGCTTTTTTAGAGGGAGAAGATCCAGAGTTGCGAGCAGAGGTAGTTGTAATTAGTGCCCATTATGATCATGTTGGAATTATCAATGGTCAAATTCATAATGGTGCCGATGATGATGGATCAGGAACGGTGAGTGTAATGGAGATAGCTAAGGCATTCACTGAAGCGAAGAAGGAGGGTCATGGACCTAAGCGTAGTATTTTATTTTTACATGTAAGTGGTGAAGAAAAAGGGTTGTTGGGCAGCGAGTGGTATTCTGATCACCCTGTATATCCATTGGTAAATACGGTATGTGATTTAAACATTGATATGGTGGGAAGAAAGGATGTGGATCATCAAGATGAGCGCTATGTTTATTTGATAGGATCTGATAAGTTAAGTACGGATCTTCATCAAATATCAGAGGATTGTAATAAAAAATACACTCAGCTTCAATTGGATTATACCTATAATGATCCCAATGATCCCAACCAGTTTTACTATCGCTCCGATCATTACA
>CAZJCQ010000095.1:0-4409 GCA_964544665.1 uncultured Chryseobacterium sp.
TGGTTTGGGTTTTCGTATTCCTTTGTTTCTATCTTATTTAAACATATCAAGTAAACTATTATGGAACATTCAGTACAAGAAGTCACATTTCATCACGAACCGGGTGGAAGTGAAGTGGTAAAAAAAATTATCAAGACAACCATCATACTTTCTGTCATCACCATTATTGAATTGGGGATGGGTCTGGCGATGTATGCATTTCCCATGGCAGCGGGGTTGAAATTGTTTTTAAAAGGCGTAATTGTTATACTTTCTCTGCTGAAGGCATTCTACATCGTAGGTGTATTCATGCATTTGGGCGAAGAGATCAAGACTTTGATCATGACCATCATTGTTCCTTTGATGCTTTTCATTTGGTTCATTGCCGCATTCTTGTGGGATGGAAATTCTTGGAAAGTGTTGAGAAATACCTACAATCCCAAGGCTGCCACAGAAGTGCATGCTGAAGGTGGAAAACATTGACACCATTGTTGACGGGTAACTGTTAACGGTTAAAAAGCATCGACTGGACACAACCTCTTGATGCTTTTTTTGTTTAATACAATAGAATGAAGACGAGAGTACTGATAGCCTTTATCGTAATTGTGGTAATTCCTGTTGCCAGCTATTTGATTGTTAATTATTATAGCAAGGGCGCAACCAATATGCCTCGGAGGTATTTTTATGACACTGTATTGGTGAAAAAGGAAAAGGGGAGAGATGTCAACGATACAGTTTGGCACAAGATAAGGCCATTCAAGCTGAAGAATCAGTTTGGCAAAGAGGTTGGTCTGGAAGATTGGGGGCAAAAAATAATTGTAGTCGATTTCTTCTTCACCTCTTGTCCCTCTGTCTGCCCAACGCTCACACGTAATATGAAGCGACTTCAAGATGCATTTAAAAAAACCGACACCATTGTTCGATTTGTTTCGTTTACGGTTGATCCAGAGCGAGACAGTGTAGCGAAGATCAAAGCATTTGGTGACAAGTATCAAATTGATCACGATGGTTGGTGGATGTTGACAGGAGATAAAAAAGAAATTTATGATTTGGCACTGAATGAATTCAAGGCCTCTATTGCCTCCAACGGAAATATCGATACAGGGTTCATTCACACCGAGAAATTATTCCTGCTTGACAGGGATCGTGTTGTCAGGGGGTGGTACAATGGACTGGACAGCACCAACCTGGATCGCGTCATCAAAGACGTTGTGATGTTGAGCATGGAGCGTGATAAAAAACGCAAGAGAAATCTTTTTAGAAAATAAATAAAATTTTATGTTAGAAGCAAGTATTCAAAAAAATGATAAACAGGCAAATATCTTGATCATTCTTTTTTCCGTCATTGTATTTGTTGCAGTCGTATTTCTTTCAAAGATCAAATTGGATCTTGCACTCCCATTTGATGTACATCTTTTTGCAAAGATCAATGCACTCATCAATTCAGCCGTTTCATTTTTACTGCTCGTAGGACTTCTCTCAGTCAAGCGAGGGCGCTATGCACTGCACAAGAAAGTGATGTTGAGTGCAATGGTATTGTCATTGCTGTTTTTGGTTTCCTATATCTGCCACCACTTGCTTTCTGAATCTACTTCATATGGGGGAGAAGGGGCAATGAAGTATTTGTATTATTTTATCCTGATCACCCATGTGGTGCTCGCCGGTATCATCCTGCCATTTATCTTGTATACATCTTATCGCGCTTTGATTGCAGAATGGCCCCAGCACAAGAAGCTCGCTAAAATCACTTGGCCTATTTGGTTCTATGTATCTGTGACGGGGGTAGTGGTTTATTGGATGATTAGTCCTTTCTACAGTTGACGGTTAACGGCTGTTTGTTGTAGTTGTTGTAATAGTTGTAGCTGTTTTAATTGTTAATGAAAGATCGATTAAGCTATAGACTTAGTTCTGTTTGTGGATCCCAGAAAACTTCTTTAAAGTTTACAACCTTATCATTCTTAACTTTAACGCCTTCTTTTTCCAATAATTCCTGCATAGTAGTAGGCGTCTTAAAATGGAACTTTCCGGTTAGGAGCCCATTTCTATTTACTACTCGTTGGGCTGGAACTTTAGGCTTTACATTGTGGGAAGCATTCATGGCCCATCCAACCATTCTTGAGGAGAGACCGGTCCCAAGGTATTTGGCAATGCTGCCGTAATTTGTAACTCTTCCTTTGGGTATGAGTCTTACAACTTCAAAAACATCTTCAAAAAAGTTTCTCTCTTTCAAATTGTAACGGATGCATGGTTTGAGACAAATTGTAACTAAAGATAACAATTACAACTATTACAACAACTACAACAAACAGCCGTTAACTGTCAACCATCTCCTTCCCCCTCGTCCCTTTCCCCTTGTCCCTCTTCCCCGGAACATTCACATGATCATAGGGGCAATTCACACACTCATTCCCGCAGCACCTTCCATTTTCCAAATGATATTTTGCTGTAAGCACCATGAAGCCTCTCTCATTGTAGTAGAAGTCTTCGCCTTCAACCAATTTTTTTCTCTTCTTCGATTTTTGCTCCATCTGGGTTTGATTCAATTTCTCTGGTTCTGCGGTAGAGTTCATTATCTCGATCTATAGGGAGCGGATGATTGATCTTGAATTTAAGGTAATGAACTGTTTTGCTTTTTGCGATGTCGAGTGATTCGTAGTGCGTTTTGATTTGCAGTTCCTGGTTTTGTGGAAGTTCTTCGTAAATATTTGCGCTATCTTCCAACAAATCCAGTTGATACATTTCAATTACCAATTTTGTAAACCGGTAGAGTACTGGTGAATCAGTCTTCAGATGTATATAACCATCGGGCTTTAGAAATTGTTTATACTTACGAAGAAAAATTGGGTGGGTTAATCTTTTAGCAGCTTTTGAAATTCTGACTTGGGGATCCGGGAAGGGCAACCATATTTCGTTGATTTCATTTTCTGCAAAATAGGCATTGATCATCCCAATTTGTGTACGAAGAAAAAATGCATTTTTCAATTCAAGCTGCAGTGCCTGTTTTGCTCCTACCCAAATTCTGTTTCCTTTTACATCGACACCGATGTAATTATTTTCCGGATGCATGGATGCGAGTCCGATGGTATATTCTCCCTTCCCACAAGCCAGTTCCAGTGTGATGGGCCGATCATTTTTAAAATATCCGCTCCACTCTCCCGCCGTATTTTCAGGATATTCCCATACATGAGCAAAGCTTGCTATTTCCGCAAAACGTTTTAATTTTTTTTGACCCATAGAATTGGTGCAAAGGTAAAGTCTAGGAAATTATCCTTCCCATTTTTTAAATGCAAGTACTGCATTCAATCCCCCAAATGCAAAGGCATTTGAAATTGCGTATTGTATATTTTTTTCTTTGGATGCATTGGGAATAATATCAATGTCACATGTTTCATCTTTCTCTTGAAAGTTTGCCGTAGGAGGAAGAATGCCATTTTTCAATGCCATGATGGTTGCGATGGCTTCAAAAGAGCTTGTTGCACCCAATGCATGTCCGTGCAATGATTTGGTTGAGCTGATGGACAAGTGATTTGCGTGATCTCCAAATACATTTTTTACAGCAGCCACTTCCATTGTGTCATTCACCAGCGTACCAGTTCCATGTGCATTGATATACCCAATTTGTGAAGCATTCACTGATCCGTCTTTCATTGCCATCATCATTGCCTGCTCTGCACCTTTCTGATCTGGTTTTGTAATGTGACTTGCATCGGAAGTCATGCCAAATCCCACGATTTCTCCCAAAATATTTGCGCCGCGCTTTTTTGCAGCATCGAGTGATTCCAGTACCAGCATACCGCTTCCTTCTCCCAAGATCATTCCCTGTCTGTTTTTTGAAAAAGGGCGACAAGTATCGGGGGCTACCACGCGGATGGCTTCCCATGCTTTTAAAAAAGTATATGTGAAAGGCGTTTCACTTCCACCGCAAATTGCCTGATCGCACACACCGTTTCTGATCAGCCAAAATGCGTTTCCAATTGCATGATTGGATGAGGCACAAGCTGTTGAGATCGCATAAACGGGTCCCTTGATTCCCATCTGCATGCTGATATTGCTCGCTGCACCATTGGGCATTGTTTTGGGAATGGAAAGCGGATGAACGCGCGTTTTATTTTCACGGTATAAATCAAAATAAGATTGTTCCTGTGCATGCACGCCTCCAATGGAGGTTCCGCAAACCACCGCAGTTTGATAGGCGTTGTCTTCATTGAAACTGATTCCTGCATGTGCAACGGCTTCTTTTGCAGCAACCACTGCCAATTGAGTGAATCGGTCCATCAGATCACGGTCATCTTTTGAAATGATATTGCTGGCATCAAAGTTTTTGATGTCTGCGCCGTTTTTGAATCTGATCTGATCGGCGAAGGAGGAGTCATATGGACCAATACCGGGACGGCATTCAACAATGCTGTTCCAAAAATCTGCACTGTTCA
>CAZJCQ010000096.1:0-4372 GCA_964544665.1 uncultured Chryseobacterium sp.
TGTAAATCCCAAAGCAGGAGACAATCAGCAAAGTAAAACTGATAAAAGTGATGACAATCTTTCGCATGCGAGATGCGGCCATATAAGCCTCGTTGGCGGCCTTCCAATCTTCTGCTTTATATCCTGTCAGCATACTTAACTCTGCCGCGATTTGTGGTGCTGTTTCAGGATCTTTTACATTCACATTGATGTCGGTGACAAATACGCCATTTTCTTTCAGCATCTGTTGGGCCGTGGCGATATTGACATAGGATTTGCTTTTGTCTTCTTTGGAGTTGTTGGTTTTAAAAATGCCCACCACGGCCAATGTCATATTCACCCCACGGGAAGAGGTGATGTTGATGTGATCTCCCGTGATGATGTTCATTTTATCCGCAATCCCCGATCCGATGACGATGCCGTTTTGGTTTTGTGCCAAGGCGTTGATATTTCCTTGCACCATGTAAGAAGCAATGTTGTACATCCGGTTGGCCTCATCAGGAGGAAAACCAATGGTGGTTCCGGTAATTTGTGACTGACCATTGTTGTAGAATACAGGACAATTTACTTGTGGAAAGGCCACCGTAACGGCGGGGTGTTGCTTTACCAACTGCACATATTGAAGGGGGTTCTCAATGGTTACTTTGTTGGGTACTACTTTAGGGTTGATGATCAAGGTTCTTGTGGTGGTATCAGAGGACAACGGTGCGCTCACCACATCATCTTTGTAAATTCGGATGTGCGGTGTTGACTTAAAAAAGGACTCTCCTGAAGCCCTGTCAAATCCCGCCGCCATGGAGTTCATGAACATGAAAATCGACATCCCTAAAAGAACTCCCAAAATGGCCACTACTGTCATCCGTTTGGAAGCCCAGAAATAAGTAAAGGCGATATTTCGATTGATGCGCATACTATTTTTTCAATGGAACGAGAATATCATTTTCCGAAAGTCCCGACAAAATTTCTACCCACTCTGTGCTTCTGATCCCCACTTCTACGGACTTTGGTTCCTTCTCTCCTTTGAGTTGTACGGTGTTTTGATAACTTAAATATTTTCTCGGAATCAACAAGGCGTTTTCCCTTGTAACAATATCAATATTGGCCTCAAGTCGGGTGCCGAGGATTCCAAAATCCAAGTTGTCTTTTAATACCACATCGCAGAGAAAAGATTGGGTAGCTTCATCATACAACGGATAAATGGTTGCAACAACGCCCTCTAGCACTTTTTCCTTGTTGACATTCAATTGAACATGTACCTTTTGACCGGGCTGTACTTTTCGAATACTATTTTCATCCACGTTGAGTTGAGCTACTATAGCTTGGGTAGAGGCCATTACGGCAATAACATCTCCTTTTTTAACGAAATCTCCTGCCCGTTTGCTGAGCTTTACAATAATGCCTTCAGAGAGCGCATTCACCTGATTGTACTGAGCGGTATTGGATTGAATCACTTGCTGGGCTTGTTGAGCAGCCAAGGTCAATTCAGCTTGTTGTTGCACCAGGGCTAATCTTTGCTGCGCTGCCACAAGATTAGATTTAGCCGTTTCGTAGCTGAGTTTTGCATTTTCCGCCTCTAGGGTAGAAACACTCTGGGTGGAGACCAATTGTTGATAGCGCTGAAAATTTTTTTCCTCTTGCGCCATTTTTTGTTGTGCAATTGCTTCATTGGCTTTGGCCTCTTGAATGGCAGGAGCATTTTTTTGAGTGTTTAGCTGTGCAATCTCCAATTGCTTGGCCGCAGCGGAAGAAGAGGCCTCACTGGAAGTGTTATTGATTTCGGCAATTTTTTGTCCAAAGGAAACCGCATCTCCCTCTTTAACAACGATGGATTGAATATAACCCTCGGCCTGGGCAGTGAGGTTATATCGATCGATCGCAACAAGACTTCCTGCCGCAAAAACAGTTTCTGTAATCGTATCGCGTTTAGGCTGGAACGACTCGTCCTTTCCCCCGCAACTCATCAGGGAAATGAACACTACAACATAAGTAAGAAGCTTAATCCGCATTGTTGATCGAGATTTTATTTTTTTGAAAAATGATATTGACTTGAGCATTGGCACAGTCCATTTCTGAGCTCAACACCTTCTTTTGCACTTGTAAAAATTGATAGAGCGACATTACATCCTTATCAAATAATTCCTTCGAATGGAAATAGCTATTGCGATCCAAATTCAATATTTCAATAGCGGACTTATAATCCTCCAGAGCTTTTTGGTAATCCGCACTCGCTTGCTGATTGCGAATAATAGTGTTGTGTTTTTCCTCATCCAATTGAAGGGCGAGCATTTCTGCATTGATTTTTCTTGATCGGACATTGGTGTATTTAACCGCATTGGTAGGAAAATCCCAAGTCAATTTCATTCCTATAAAACTGCTGTAAATCCATCTATTGTTGGGGTCGGCCCATTTGAGGTTACTGTTGTTCTGATAGGCCAGCGACGATTGAAATGCCAACACCGGGAGTTGATCATAAAAAGCCGAGCGCTGATTCAATACAGCGTACTGGTATTGCATCATCGCTTTTTTGAGTTCCGCATCTCCCATGGAAATGGCTTTATCCTCCCATACCATCGCCACATTCCCCGATTCAACACCCACCTCCTTTTGACAAATCGCGGATAGGCTGCGCAACTGATTGGCGAGCGCACTTTGTACACTGCGCAGAAGATTTTGTTGTTGCAACCAATTGACTTGGGCATCATTGAGCTCTTGAATGCGCGCGAGTCCTTGTTGATTTTTGTTCTTTAAGATGGTTACCAATGAATCCGCCATTTGAACAAAACGAATGGCGATTTTCTCCTGCTGTTGGTACATCAAAATATTACAGTACAAACCATTCGCCTGCTCTAATAATTTCTTTTTATTGACCGCTATTTCGGATTTAACAAGATCTGTATTGGCCTTTGCCGTCTTCACATCTTGCCACTTCGCCACATTGATGATGTCAAATTGTGGAGCCGCGGTAAAAGAGGTGATGTATTGTTGCCCCAAGGTAATCTCCCTGAAAGAACCAGCGGGCCCGCCAAAGGCTTCTCCAGGTATAAAGTTGACCGGTAAATTGGTATTATTGATCGCGCTTCCTGTTAGAGGAATGCGTGGATTAAAAATATTGGCTACTGCCGCTTGCTCCGTCAGCTCTGCAAGATCCAATTGTTTGTTACCCACCTTCTCCACTACTGATTGAGTTTGCACAAATTGGTATAATTCCTCCCAAGAGTGAAAGACGGTGCTTTGTCCCCATAATGAGGAAAGTGTGGTAATAAAATACAAAATAAAAATGTACTTCATGGTTTTAAACTTTGAAAGATCCATTTCGTAACATAATCTCTTCGTGACTTAATAAAACGATCATATTCTTTATAGTCTGTATCTCCGATCATTTGTAATAGCGGCGAAGCCATAAAAGGAAATATGGTTAGGCTCATGATGTTAGTAATAAGCCAGAGGACCGGTCTTTTTGCGTATTTCCCTTTTTTTATTCCTTCTTGATATTGAGTAGCAAAGACAGATTCGTTGAATATTTTTTTTAGCCCCATCGCTTTGAGCATAACGGCATGATTTCCTTGTCTTAATTCGTTCAGGACGAACAAAGGAATACCAGGTTTTTCGGTAAGGAGCGAGTGATAAGAAAGCACCACGTTTTCTACTTTCTTTTCCAATGATGTTTTTTCATCGTTCATTGTAATGACCATGGCTTGCATAAACTCATCCATGGTGTGCAAAAGAATGATCTCAAATAATTTCTCTTTACTTCGGAAGTAATAGTTAAGCAATGCAAGGTTGATTCTGGCTGCTTCCGCGATATCACGAGTGCGCGTAGCGGCATATCCTTTGGCTTGAAAAATATTGATGGCAGCCGCAATGATTTTTTGCTCGGTCCCGATGGATATCTCCTCATGTTGAATCAGCTTCTGCTTTTTCATGAGGCGAAGGTAAAACTAAACGGTTGTATTAATCAATGACTTTAATCATTTGATTAAAGTTTTTGAAATCGAGGAAATTCAACGCCATCTATCTCACACACATCCTGCCACATGCTCAAAGGACGGGCATACACACTGCCAAATGGAATGCTCTTGTAAATCACCAACGCCTCTTGCGTTTCGCTATGATTGGCTAAAGTGATGATCTCATAGACTCCGCCTTTGTAATGTTGCCAGCGCTCACCTGGCATGGGATATAAAGTTCTTTTTTTCATGTAATGCTCATTTTAAATGTTAGTCTATGGTGTGGTGTTACTCCCATTGCCGCAATGGCCTTTTTATGTTGAAGGGTAGGATATCCCTTGTTCTCCTTCCATCCATACTCTGGATGCAATGCATCTAATTGAAGCATGTGTTCATCTCTGTGTGTCTTGGCTAGTATGGAAGCCGCTGCAATGCTGCGGAATAAA
>CAZJCQ010000097.1:0-4217 GCA_964544665.1 uncultured Chryseobacterium sp.
GGCGAAAGATAATTTAGCTTTACGCTCGATGATGTTAAAGCCGAAAAAATTATCAAAAGTTTTGCTCAATGCCTACATTGGGCCTTTCATCATCACCTTTATTGTTTCCATGTTCGTCTTTGAACTCCAATTTATTTGGGTCTATATGGATGATCTTATGGGAAAAGGTTTAGACACGTGGGTAATTCTACAACTGCTTATCTATGCATCGGCTCGAATCGTGAACATGGCGCTACCGCTTGCGATTCTCATGTCCAGTATTATGGCCATTGGCGCCCTGTCTGAGCACAACGAATTAACCGCTATGAAAAGTGCCGGGCTATCCCTGGTTCGCATTTTTCGTCCGCTATTGATTTTTATTTCGATCCTTTCGATTGCGGCATTCCTTTTCGCCAACAACATTTGGCCTATTGCCAACCTAAAATTCAGGACCTTATTATTTTCTATTATGCAACAAAAACCTGCATTGAATATCAATGATGGCGTTTTTTACAATGGAATCGATGGTATTAGCATTCGCGTGATGAAGAAAAATCCAGAGACCGGAGAATTAACCGATGTGTTGATCTACGATCATCGACAACCGGGCAAAGGAAATCGATCGGTGATTCGAGCCGCATCCGGAAAGATGGAACAAACACCCGACAAACGCTGGCTTATTTTATCATTGAATGATGGGGTGACGTACGATGAAATTGAAGACAAGAAAAATAAAAAACAAAAACTTGCTGCCATGCAATCTCGCTTCGAGAAGATGACCATGCGCGTTGACCTCAGTTCCTTATTTTTCAAAGAAGATGATGAAGAAGTCTTTAAAAACGCATTCGAGATGATGACCATCGATCAATTGAATCAAGCAGTCGTTCATTTACAAGCGGATGCGGACAGCGTGGCAAATGCATCGAAAGAAAAAGTAATTACCAAACTTCGACTTCGAGACACCACCACCTCTGCAGTTGCTGCAGTCGAACAATCCTTATTTGAGCAATTACCTCCCACACAGCAAGTCAAGGCGATGAGTATGGCCATCGATGCAACAAAGCGTCAAATCTCCATTGATAATAAAGAAGAAAGTATAGAAGAAGAACAGAAGCGATTTTACAACCGACATTTAATCGAATGGCACCGGAAATTTTTCTTGGGCATATCTTGTTTAGTGCTTTTTCTGATCGGCGCACCTCTTGGCGCGATTATACGAAAAGGTGGATTAGGGTTACCCTCCGTCATCGCGCTTTTGCTTTTTATCATTTTCGAATTGCTCACAATTGCGGGAGAGAAGATGGCCAAAGCCCTCATCGTCTCACCATGGCTGGGAATGTGGGCCTCTACCATTGTCATGGCTCCCATCGCCATATGGATGATGTACGCTGCGCAGAAGGAAAAAAAATGGAATTTAAAAGTAACTTTTCCATCACTGAAAAAATTTAAACTTTCATCTAAACGTTCATGAAGGTACTCCAGCTATGTCATAAACCGCCGCTTCCCGCAAGGGATGGCGGATGCATTGCCATGAACAATTTAACACAAGGATTATTACAAGCTGGACATAAGGTTAAAATCCTTACCATTTATACCCAAAAACACGATTTCAAACCAGAAGAACTCCCTACTGATTACATAGAAAAAACCGACATCGAAGGGGTGTTCGTCGATACAGAAATCAACATCCTCGATGCCTATATCGCTTGGATGACCAACGATTCCTACCACGTGAATCGATTTTTTAGTCCTGACATGGACATCAAAATCGAACGCCAACTAAAAAAAAACAACTACGACGTCATCCTGCTGGAAAGTCTCTTTGTTACTCCTTATCTCAACACCATACGAAAAAATAAGAAGAATACACCTGTTGTGTTGCGTGCCCACAACATTGAATATACCATCTGGGAAAAAATTGCGATGGGCACAAGGAATCCAATCAAGAAGCTTTACTTAAACTTTCTCACTCGTCAACTCAAGGAGTTTGAATGTATGATGTTCAACCTTGTGGATGGAATTGCCACCATTGCAGATTCCGACAAAATCAGGATGATGCAACTCGGAGCGCATAAACCAATCAAGACCATTTCCTTCGGGCTCAATTTAGTGGAATACATCGCACAAAAGGAACAGTCAGTGAATCTATTTCACATTGGGGCCATGGACTGGATGCCCAATTTGGAAGGCATTCAATGGTTTTTGGAAAAGGTTTGGCCATCGGTGCACCGCGAATTGCCTGAACTGGAACTGCACTTAGCTGGAAGAAACATGCCCTCTGCGTGGATGCAATGGCAACTGCCCAATGTTTACATACAAGGAGAGATAGCAGATGCACATGCATACATGAAAGAAAATGGGATCATGATTGTCCCCTTGCTTTCTGGAGGAGGCATTCGAGTAAAAATTATAGAAGGAATTGCCCTAGGAAAAGTCATTGTTTCATCGACCATCGGCGCCATTGGCATCGAAGATAAACCAAACCATCCCATCGTTATCGCGGACACACCCGATGAATGGCTTGCACAAATTAAAGAGTTGATTCAGTCGAATAAAAAAAGAGAGCACTTAGCTGCGCAAAGTCGATCGTTCGCTGAATCCCATTTCAACCATCATCACATCACCTCGGAATTGGTGCATTTTGTGAAGCAATTAAACAAGAAATGAAACTATTGATGATATTATCACGCATTCCCTATCCTTTGGATAAAGGAGATAAACTGCGCGCTTATCATCAAATTAAACATCTGCTAGAGCAGAACGTAGAGCTTACGATTTGCTGCTTACATTTTGAAAAAATAAAAGCGAACGAAATAGCGCATTTACAATCGTTGGGAGGTAAG
This sequence comes from uncultured Chryseobacterium sp., assembly GCA_964544665.1. GTDB lineage: Bacteria > Bacteroidota > Bacteroidia > Flavobacteriales_D > Sanyastnellaceae > CAMCTV01. The sequence continues at coordinate 2,823 of CAZJCQ010000097.1, forward strand.
TGGCATTTTATTTCGCTGAGTTATTGGCGAGCCGCTTCTCAAATCGGATATCATCTTTTCACTCGTCGACCTTTTCAAGTAGCCCTTTTTTATCAAAGCAAGGCGCATCGGGAAGTTCAAAAAATGATAGCGGAAGAACAGCCAGATCATATTTGGGTCCAACTGGTAAGAACTGCGGAGTATGCCAAGCAAGCAGTGCACATAAAAAAATCCATAGATTATATGGATGCATTGGGAAGCGGCGTTGCGAAAAGAGCAAATCAAACACGTGGCTTGCAAAGATTATTTTGGAAAGAAGAAGCCGAGCGCTTAACGAGATACGAAAATATCATTTGGAATTATTTCGACCATCACTTCATCATCTCCGAAAAAGATGCGCAACAAATCAATGCTCCTCAACCAAAGCTATGGCAAATCCTAAGCAACGGAATCGACTTTGATTATTTTCAAAGACAATCAAAGCACCTTGGAAAAAAGATTGTCTTTATTGGAAACATGGCATATCCTCCCAACATCGATGCGGCATTGTATTTAGCAAAAGAAATCATGCCGCTGGTATGGGAGAAAAATCCGAGGATTCCATTATTGATTGCGGGAGCAGATCCTGTTTCTGCCATTCAGCAATTGGCCTCCTCCCAAATCATCATACTTGGACGACAAGATGATATTCGGAAAGCCTATGAAGAAGCCGCCATTTTTGTCGCACCGATGAGATTGGGCACTGGAATGCAAAATAAAATATTAGAAGCGCTATGTATGGAAATACCCGTCATTACTTCCCCTGTCGCTGCAGAAGCATTTGATCTGCCAATCAAAAAACATCTCATCACCGCCAATAACCCACATGAAATGGCCGAAGCCATTTTACAAACCTATCCTCATGCTGAATTACCCTTGGCGGAAAATCGAAATATCGTTGCATTAAATCACAACTGGAAAAATATTATCCAAACCTTAATACAAACCATTGATGCGCAGGACTAGTCTTTTTTTCATATTATGCTTGATAGCCCATGGACTGCTTTCACAGGCATCGAAATCTACCAAAGGCTATGCGATGTTGGGTAGCGTTTCCAAACGAGACGCCCGCATTTGGTATCACCAATCGAAAACGCATTACGCCCAACTGGAATATTGGCCCAGCGGTGATCCTGTAAGTGTATACAAAGCGTCCATTTCCCTCGATTCCGCCTTCGGCTATTGCGGCACTTTTGAATTATCGATGCTCACACCAGGTAGGAAATATGAGTTTCGGATCAATCAACATTACCAAGGAAGCTTTACCACTCAATCTTTATGGGAATGGAGAACCGATCCACCCGCTCTCCATATCGCATTTGGAAGCTGCGCCTATCTCAATGATCCTGATTTTGATCGCCCTGGCAAAAGCTACGG
>CAZJCQ010000098.1:0-4067 GCA_964544665.1 uncultured Chryseobacterium sp.
ACCGTTATATTTTGGGCAATCCCTTTTGATAACGGAAGCGCAAGTAGTGAATTTTCTTTCCTTCTTCCAACCAACGCGATTCATAAAAGGTGCGGATCGATAATACTTCTCTTTCTTCCTGGGAAATGGTTTGTAGATAGGATCCATAGACATCATCTGATTGTGTCTCTACAATGTGCGGTGTGGCTTCCAACTCCTCCAATGCCGCGTGATAGATCATCGGATTATCATGCTTGATATGAATGCGACCATTATTCTTCAGGAAATGTTGGTATTTATTCCAATAAAAAATGGAGGTAATGCGCCGGTGTCCGATATAATCCTTGGGTTGAGGGTCAGAAAAGGTCAGCCAGATTTCATCCACTTCATCCTCATCAAAAAACGACTCAATGAATTCTACGCGGGTTCTTAAAAATGCGACATTGGTCAATCCCAATGCAATGGCTTTGCGCGCTCCATGATTGAATCGATGTCCTTTTACATCGATGCCTAAATAATTAATATTTGGATTTTTCTTGGCTAGCTCTACCGTGTATTCGCCTTTTCCACAGCCTAATTCAATTACCAATGGATGATCATTTTGAAAGAAGGAAGAGCGCCATTCGCCTTTCATGAAGGTCTTTCCCTCGCGAATAATGGGAAGCAACGGAGGCTCAAAAACATGTGGAAAGTGTTTATTTTCTGCCCATCGCTTGAGTTTATCTTTCGCCATTGTGCGAAATTAAGTATTTTCAAGCCCTCAATGTATCAACGTTTCACCAACAAGAAAGTTTTAATAATTCCTTTGAACTGGGGTTTAGGACATGCAACTCGTTGTGTTCCTATTATTGAATCATTGATTAAAGTAAATGCCCAAATTACCATCAGTGGCAGTGGTGAGAGCGGTTGTTATTTAAAGCAACGCTTTGATAGTTTGACCTACATTGAAGATTGTCCCGATTATGGAATTCATTATAGTCAAAGCGGAGTAAGTCTCTATTCGATGTTGTTGCAATGGCCCAAACTAGAGCGCGCAATTCTCAAAGAAAATAGGTGGTTGGGTCAACACATTCAAGAACACAACTTTGATTTTATCCTTTCTGATCACCGATTTGGAATCCATCATTCGAGTGCATACAATATTTTCATATCTCATCAATTGAATCCCATTCTTCCGTCCTTCATGAGGAAGATCTTTCAGTATTCTCAAAAAAGGAAGTTAAAAGTCTTCCAGGAAATATGGATTCCCGATCAATCGGCTCCGAGCGATTTATCGGGGGATCTTTCAAAATATCAGGGAGAGCAGGTCATCCATCGAATGGGTTGGCTTTCGCGGTTCAATTGCACCGCAGCTATTCCCTTTGCGCCGTATGAATGGGTGGGGTGGGTGAGCGGTCCCGAAACGCAGCGCAGTGTATTTGAAGAATTTCTTCAAGACAAGTTTGAGCATTCTGGAAAGCGATGTCTGTTGATTTGTGGCCAGCCCCATTTGTCTTTTGATACAACACAAAATGGTGTCCGCAGAATCTCCCATTTGAGTGATGGGGAAATGAAATTTGTGATAGAAAACGCTGAGCGTTGTTTCGCGCGTTCTGGGTATTCCACTTTGATGGATTTGAAGGTACTCAAAGTGAATGCTGAACTCTTTCCAACACCAGGGCAATCGGAACAAATTTATTTAGCGAAACGCTGGAAATCGTTTTGCTGAGCGGCCCAATTTTGGAGGCGATGAATAGCCTCCTTCATGATGTCCATGTGCGTGGCGCAACTCATTCGGATATACCCCTCTGCGGCAGGTCCAAACCAACGATCCATACCCGGCACCAATTTCACCCTCACTTCTTTTTCGATGACCTCCACCAATTGCTCAGTGTCCCATCCTTTTGGATGTTGAATCCATAGCACAAAGGTGGCGCTCGGCATGGAAGTTTGTAAAAAGGGGATGGAATTGATTCCTTGAACGGCATGCTCCAACACCGGTTTGATGGTTGCAATGAATTGCTGCAATATTTGGGCATCTCCCATCGCGGCCACCCCAGCCATTTGGGAAAGGGTAGAGGCGCCTTCTGTGGTATGGATATATCCGCACTCCAGAGCCAAGGCGTCCCTGTGTTCCGGAGACGGGCAAATTAAGGCTCCAATTCTCAGCCCCGCTAAACCGAAACCTTTAGATAATCCATAGACTACCCAACATGCGTTATCCACATTTCGCATAGAAATAAACTTTCCTTGCAATACAACATCGCTCCATACTTCATCGGATAAAAGGATCAGGTTGTATTTTTTTGCAAAATCCGAGATTTGTTGAAGCTGTGAGGCTGAGTAATAAAACCCTAATGGATTGTGCGGATGACAAATGGCCAAAACCTTTGATTTCGATGTTATCTTCTCTGCCCAGCCTACCGTGATATCCTCATGATCATGTTGAGGTAGGGGTGTGGGAATCCGAACCACTTTACCTCCCGCCTTCTCTGCACAATGGGCCAATAGAAAATCAACTGGATTTTGTACCAATACTTCATCCCCTTCCTTGATATGATAATCAAAGAAATGTTGAATAGCACTAGCCGCACTGTTGGTAGCCAATACACATTGCGAGTCAAAAGAGGCCGATTTATGTTGTTGAAAATGTTGAGATATGGCGATTTGAAATTCTCTTAAACCAGTGGCCGGAGAGTAGGGGAGATGTCCCTGCTGAATTTCATTTTGAATGGCCGCTAGAATCGCATCATGCACTTTGAGATCATGATCCGCAGCGGTCAGAGGAATCACCCCTTCCTCCACCTGTGCCCAACGCATGTTGAAAGCACGATGTTTTAAAAACTCAAAATTGATATCCATCCTATTTCGTAAATACCAAGGGTATGTGGTTTAACATAAATTCATAATTCTCTGTGCTGAAAAGATGAGCGTACTCCATTCCTTGAAAGGCTACGGCCTCCACCGCTTCCCTCCTATTATTGAAGTGCTCGAGCGCTACTAGGTCCTTGTCTTTAAGCGCTTCAAAAGATTCAGTAAATGAAATAACATCTTCAATGGCCATATTGGTTCCTTGACTGGTAAAGGGAAGAAATAAATGGGCGGCATCTCCTAGTAGAACTTTATTGTCCACAATGTACTGATCGACCCCAATTAATATGCGACCTTTCCACAAATACGGATCCAGATCTTGATTCAGTAAATGTTCATGAATCAAAGAGTTTTGCGCGTTGGCCAAAATGCCTTTCACTCTGCTCAACAATTCGTCCGTACTTCGGGATGGTACAGGAAAAAACTTTTTGGCCAATTGCATAAACCAAATCACCCTTCCGTTTACCAATGGCAATAAACCAACGGCGAGGCCCGGTTGATCAAAAACAATTTTAATCAATTGATTGGGATAGGATTTACAAAAACTCACATCCTCAATACAGCCATTGATCTCATAAGTGGGGGCCTCAATGATTTCGGCATCTTCAAATAAATGGCGTCGGATGACAGAATTGGCTCCATCACAACCAAAAATCCACTCATATTGGCTTTGATCGAAAGGCGTTTTATTGTACAACAAACCTCTGTCACTCCCCAGTTCCATCATGTTTTGAAAAAAGGTTGTTTGATCTTTGTTCACGTGTTGAGCAAGGCATTGGAGAAATTCCACACGACTGAATCCCCATACATTTTGCAATTCACTTTCTTTGAGCAGACTGGAACCGTCGTGATAAGTCTGGACTTTTGCGATGGGGGTTCCGATTTTCTCTAATTCACCCCAATATCCCATTTTCCGAAGTCCTTCAATACCATTGGGCATCACTAAAAATCCAAAACCAAGGTTTCCACTCAAGTAATCTTTGTCATAAACATCAACATGGTAACCTCTTTTTTGCATTTCCAGTGTGGTAAGTATCCCTGAAACCCCGCCTCCAATAATTGCCATTTTTTTCATTGTTTCCATCCTTCAGTCTTACGCTTCAACGCGAGAGAAAGTTACAAGAAATTGCTCATTTTTATTCATCCTATCTTATTTTCGCAACCAAATAAAAAATTATGGGCGTACTAGTCGGCAAAAATTCCAAAGTAATTGTTCAAGGTTTCACAGGAAGTGAAGG
>CAZJCQ010000099.1:0-4035 GCA_964544665.1 uncultured Chryseobacterium sp.
TTTTTGATTCTTTCATAGCATCAATGAAAAGGAAGAACCAGTTATTGCGTAACACTTCTGTACCCTTTAATGCATAGGTGCCATCTTCTGCATTGTACACAAATCCTGAATGCAGAGAAGCTAGTTTTTGTAAAAACTGATCTTCTTTTTCACGATTTCGGTGTACTACCATTACACCTTCGGCCTGTGGAACCAATACACGATCTCCATCGGTAGGACCTGCTTCAAAACCCTCATAAACAAAATTGGGTTTGAAAATTAAATAGTCCCCCTTTTCTGTCAACTGTATTCTTGCCTCAGGATTAACACCACGAATTTCTTTAGTGAGTGATTTATCAAATCGAACACTGTAATTACGGGAAAGCGGCAAAACAAAGTTTTGCATGGTCTGTGTCCAGCCCGCTATGGGATAATTTATTTTACCGTCTGGTAAAAACGTTTCGTTCAATTGAACAATCTCCTTTGTTTTCCAACAATAGCAGACTCCATTTTGTTCAAATAATAGTGAGGATGTGCACTCGTTATCTTTCAAACTCAATTCCAGTGCTCCAACTTTTACCTGAGCCTGTACGGTATAGTGCGAATTCTTTTTAATCAAAAATTGCGGTACAACACTTTCTGCACTCAACTCGATCGGTACTAGATGTGCTGTTTTGAAAGATTTTCCTGTTTTGAGTTGAAATACAAAAGGAGATGTGGAAAGATCCCTGAACAGACGATGTAGCTTAGGCAATAAATACTCCGTGATTAAATCCTTGGTCTCATCAGGCAAATCATCGCCTTCCTGGTGAATAATATTATCCCAAATACCCGAAAAAGGAGAGTTGCGACTTACATACTTTTTTACCTCCGCATCTTGAAGCTTTCGTACTGCTTGTAGTATTTCACGATCAGAGTCATTTAAATCATCTACCTCTACAAAGCGTGTGATATCCAACTTTTCTACCTTGCCCGCAAAACCATCATTTACGTCAGTGGGCTCGCCAATAACCAGATCAATTGTAAAACGTGGAAATTCTTTTTTATTAAAATTGAATACAACACCAATCCGACGGCTGGGTACATTGGAAATTTTCTCAATCACCTTCTCTTCTGCAAGAAGTGGCTTGGTTGGGAAAAGCACAGGACGAGCTATTGAAGAGGATGTAATTACACGCTTAATGCCAGGATCCAACACACGTAAAAAAGGTTTGCCGTCTTTGTATGCAAATTCAAACTTACCAGTAAGATCGTCCTGGAGTGAGTAGCCATAAGCCTCCAGCAATTTATTTTTTTCTTTATCCCAATTCCGAATACTATCAAAATAGTTAGCTCCATGCGTATTCAATAATTGGAGCAGCACAATTACTTTAGGCAAGCAAAGAGGATGTTGTGTATCCTCATAATCACAACTTGTGTCAAAATTTCTTTCTTCGTTTTTACGGATCAGTACATCATAGTCCTTGCCGTCTAATGAAATGCGGGCTTTTACCGTTTCATTTTCTGCATATTCAATGGCAGCTTTTTTTGTACGCAAATAGGTTTCAGCCTGCGATAAAATTTGCGGACCACAGAGCAATCGAATATTTTTAAGATCGATCGCTTTCATTTTTACCACCGTGTGACGCTGATCATACTGAATCTGTCCGGTTTGTAATTGACCACGATCTAATAATTCCTGAAGTTGAAGTAAGGCGGCTGTTTCGTGTCTGCAAATATCTCCCAGATTATAAGGACAAGAGCAACGTAAGGAAGTAGCACCAGGCTCTCTAAAGTGATGGATGTATACTTTATAATAAGTATTATAACTATCGTCCCGTACCCGAAAGGTTACAGTACCAAAAAGTTCATCATACTCCGTTAGCTCAACAAAGCCAATAGCATGAATTTTTTTTCCACGACGAATCACTTCATCGGTACCGTGTGTGTAAATATATTTTACGAGATGGGGTAGTGCCACAATTATCAATGCACCCCTTGTGTAAAGGGGAACCTACAAATCTAAAGGAATAAGATGCAAATTTCCCTGTGGGAAAAAATAAAGAAGTGAATAATTTTCAATTGGATTTAGCAAGCGAAAAATTGCGTATCTTCAAGGATTTATTTTTTTACAATCAGCTTTCCATCCTGATAAACGGGTAGCACATTGGCCACATCTGGAGTCAGACAAAATTCAATGTCTTTAATCAATCCAAAGCGTTCCACCAGACGATGATAATGCGTGAGCTGTGGCGCAAATCCCAATAAATCACTAGCATATTTTTGATAGAGTGTCCCTGCCATCAAAGAGCTATCGCAATGTATGGTAAAGTGTTCCTGCACCTGATTAATGACTGCGCCTGCAAAAAGCGTGTCTTCAAGATTAAAACGGTCCTTCCAACCCGCACATCCCAATACCACATCTTTTCCTTCCTTGATCAAAAAAGAACATACAGAAGAAAGATTAGGAAAACTACCCGCAATAATAGTGGAAGCATTTCTATCTAAGGCCATCTGTAATAATCGAGTACCATTAGTGGTAGTTAATACCAAATTGCGATTTTCAATAAAACTTCTAGTATACTCCAATGGAGAGTTTCCATGTTGTAAGCCCTCTGCGATCATACCATCGCGTTCCCCGGCGGCAATCCCGTCAATGCTTTTTCCCATTTCAATGGCCTTGGGCACAGAATCCACGGGAATTACTGCACGAGCGCCATTATATAGGGCAGCAGCAATAGTAGAAGTAGCACGAAATACATCTATTATCACAACTACGCTGTTGCTTAGGTCATAAAGATGTAGAAGAGCGGGAGAGAGTGAAGTATAGAGCGTTGGTTTGTTAGACATGGTTGATAAGCGTGCGCAAATTTAGAATAAATTCTACAAAGCCTGCGCTTGATTAAAAAGAACTAGCGGACTAATAGTTTTTTCCAGCGATCTGTTTCAGCATAATTTTTTATTAGCGAGATTTTTTGCTGGAGATACTTTTCCATATACTGATTGAAGTAAACTGCATTAAATAGCCGACCCAGTTGACCATAAGGAAATTCATAGGTAAGTAAATCAATCATCAACATTCCATTATCGATAGGCTTAAAATGATGTTCGTGTCTGAACATAGTCAAATCGCCCTGCAACTGAACCTCCACATACATCTCCGGCTTGATCATTTCCACAATTTTGATTCGTTGTAAGCGCTCTTTAAAAAGATGATAAGACTTCCACGTAATTGTTTCGCCTTTCTCCAGTAAACCAAAACGGGTGCCCGCTACGGCTTCTATTTTATATCCGACATGCGCCTCTTTGTGCACACTCACATGACGACTCAGGTCAAATACGATATTAGCAGGTGCTGCAATAAATGTAGTTAGATGAATTGTAGGCATACTCAAATAAAAGGTACTTTGACAACTTTTGCTTTTAATTGTTTATCACGAACCTGTATATGGACAAGAGTATCCAAGGAAGTGAAAGCGGTATTGATATATCCCAATCCGATAGCCTTCCCTAAACTGGGAGATTGTGTGCCCGAGGTAATCACGCCAATTACTTGGCCATCTAAATTTTTTATTTCATACCCGTGGCGTGGAATTCCTTTGTCAATCATTTCAAAACCCACGAGTTTTCGCTGAAGACCCGCCGCCTTTTGATCAGCAAGTGCGGTTGAGTTTGTAAAAGATTTCGAAAACTTAGTTATCCAACCCAAACCAGCCTCTAGCGGTGACGTAGTATCATCAATATCGTTTCCATACAAACAGAATCCCATTTCTAACCGAAGTGTATCACGTGCACCTAGTCCAATTGGTTTGAGTCCTTGTGGAGTTCCAATCTCAAAAATGGCATTCCATATTTTTTCAGCCTGACCGCCTTTGTCTTCAAAATAAATTTCTACCCCGCCAGCCCCTGTATATCCTGTAGCACTGATCAAGACATTTTCTACTCCGGCAAATGTTCCCTTTACAAACGTGTAATAAGCGAGATTCAGTAAATCCATTTCCGTAAGTGGCTGTAAGATGCGTGTAGCATTCGGACCCTGTACAGCCAATAAGCAAGTTTTTTCTGAAACATTGTGCA
>CAZJCQ010000100.1:0-3949 GCA_964544665.1 uncultured Chryseobacterium sp.
CATCTCCCCTCCTACCACGAAGTGGTCGCGATGCCTCGCGAGGAGGGGTGTCTCGGCTCGGCTCAGCCGAGACGAGACGAGACGAGACGGGCCCGCTCATGAAGTGAGCATTTTCCCCTTATATTCGCCCTATAATTTTCAATACCATGAAAAAAATCTTGTTTCAAAATGTGATTTTAGTATTCACTTGTCTCTTCATCACTTCATCCCTTCTGGCTCAATCTCCGCAGGGGATTCCTTACCAAGCCGTAATGCGCAATGCAGACGGATCGGTAATGGCGAATAGTGCGGTGAGTTTGACATTCATGATCCATGACGGTACCGCCGATGGAACGGTTGTTTACCAAGAAAGCCATTCACTGACCAGCAACGCCCAAGGATTGGTGAGTTGTGTGGTGGGAAACGGTGTTGTGTCTCAAGGCTCTATTTCTAATATCAATTGGGGCAATGGCGCCAAGTACTTACATGTGATGATGGGTAGCACTGACTTGGGAACCCAACAGATGTTGAGTGTGCCGTATGCGTTGTATGCTGGAGCTTGTGATATTGAGGTTTCATTGACCGGAGATACGCTATACACGGGAGGAGGAAATTTTGTAATTATCCCCGGCATCAGTGCCGCCAATTTTCCTCCTGCCATTTTAGGCTGCACAGACAATGCGGCTTGCAATTATAACAGCGCAGCCACCCAAGATGATGGATCTTGTTTGTATCAAAATGCAACTTGTGACGATGGCAATGCCAGCACCACCAATGATGTGGTCAATGGCAATTGCCAATGTGCAGGGGAGGCCATTGTGAATGGTTGTACCAATCCGCAGGCGTGTAATTATAACGCCGCAGCCAATGTTGACAATGGAAGTTGTTTGATACAAGGGGCGGCTTGTAATGACAATAACGCGAATACATCGAACGATGTTATCAATTCCAGCTGTCAATGTGTAGGAACACCGTCAAATACTGGCGCCTCATTGCTCCCTGGTAACACCACTTGTTCTGCCCAAGTGATCAGTGTCACGGATTGCGGTGGACAGACCTCTTTAACCTACAATGGTCGAACATATGACCTTGTGGAGATTGGCGGGCAATGTTGGTTTGCGGACAACCTCGCCACGGATCAATACCGCAACAGTGATCCCATTCCAACAGGATTGGATAATGCAACTTGGCAAAATACCACAGCTGGAGCCTATGCCATTTACAACAACGATATAGCTAACGATGTCACGTATGGTAAGTTGTACAATTGGTACACCACCGTGGACAGCCGCGGTCTTTGTCCCACAGGCTGGCATGTGCCGACAGATTGTGAGTGGATGTATTTGGAAGGGATACTTGGCATGTCAACTACAGACCAGCAAATTCAAGGTTCTAATCGTGGAAATAACCAAGGAGGATTAATGAAATCTACATCTCTTTGGACCTCTCCCAATACAGGTGGAACCAATAGCAGCGGAATCACAGCCCTTCCATCTGGCTATCGAAGGAGTGATGGAACTTATGGTCTAAAGGGATCTTACGGATATTTTTGGACTTCAACTAGTGGAACAACCCTTAATGCCTGGAATCGTGAATTGGTGTACAATACCGCCACTATTAAGCGTGACATTGATACGAAACGTCTCGGTTTTCCTGTTCGATGTATCAGGGATTAAAAAGTGATTGAGTGATGAAGTAGCGACAGGGATGTCTCGTTGTGAAATGCGATTCGCTATGAGGTGATGAAGTGATGAAGTGACGAAGTGACGAAGTCATCCTTTCAATACTCCCTCACCAAAACCTCCGTCGGAATGCCCATCGCCAGATGCAATTTGCGGATCATGTCCAAGGTTAATTTGCGCTTGCGGTTCAGGATTTCACTGACGCGACTTTTGAGCCCAATAATCTCCGCCAAATCTTTTTGCTTGTAGCCCATTTGTTCCATCCTGAAGTGAATGGCTGCTATCGGATCTGGAAAGGCTATCAGGTACTTTTTCTTTTCGTATTGCTCAATCAATAACGAGAGCAATTCCAACTCATCGCCCTGAGCTGTATTTTTCTTGGCAGCAAATATTACCTCCAATCGCTCAAGCGCTTGTCGATATTCTTTTTCTGATTTGATGATTTTCATTTTTCTAAATATTTGAGGCGTCTACTTTATCATATTCAGCGTGCGTTCCAATGAATCGTATCCAAACGATTCCAAAGTCATAGTTGATGCGAACGATTAATCTGTATTTATTCCCTTTGATATTAAAAACAACGCGGTTGTTGTTCAAGAAACTCGCTGATGGATACATCCGTTTTATTTGTTTTGGATTTTTCCACTTTGCTTCTTCTGCTTCTTTGTGCCAACATTTCAACGCATTCTCACTGTCCGCATGTTTTTCCCAAAAGGAACGGAGAGTACTTTTCGCAATTACTCTCACTGTGCAAATATATTAATTAGTTCCCAATTTGGGAAATTATTGAATGCTAATTTTTGAAACCTTTTCATCTTGTAAATTTCCATTTTGTTGTGCAAGATGTCAACCTATAAGTTATGCGGGTTTATGCAGGATGACCAACCCGTCCAGACATCGCTATCCCTACTCGTTCTTTTCTGCGAAATGGTAATGAAATGATGAACTAACGAGAGCGGACAATATTTCCCCTCCTGCCTGAGCGGAGCGAAGGAAAGGAGGGGTGTCTCGGCTCGGCTCAGCCGAGACGAGACGGGGTGGTTTTTTCAGAGCGCGTGCGAGAGCGAGAGCGGACAACATCTCCCCTCCTACCACGAAGTGGAAAGGAGGGGTGTCAGCGGAGCTGACGGGGTGGTTTTTTCAGAGCGTGAGTGAGAATCAGAATAGTTAATTCAATCGTGCCAATACTTCATTAAGAAAACCATCGATGCGCGAAAAAGCAAACCACCTTTTTCCCAAATCTTTCAATGAGGCTCCAATGTGATAGAGTTCTTTATTGTCAATGATCAGAAACCGATCATGTACATTTTTCAGTATGCGTATTGCAATGGATGAATATTGAGCGTTGTGTTTTTCAAGGTCTAATTTTATTGCTGGTGTGATGCGTTCTGTATAAATCACGCAGGATACGCCTGCATTTCTCTTGGATAATTGCAGTAAGGTGGTTTCATCGATGTAGTTGTCAATTAATAAAACAGACTTCTTGGCGCTTTTGATTAAATCACTGCTGAAGGCATAGGCATCAAAAATCTGGTTGTTGAAGAAGATGCCTTGGGTTTTATTATTCGGTTGCTCAAATTGTTGCATCAACCATTCAATTTCCTTTTCATGTTTATTGGTTTTTTGAACCAGTTGATGGATCTCCATTGACAAAACTCTCCCATTATTCTCGGCGTGTTTCATCAGAACAAAGGCATCGATAATGTTAATACTTATTTGTGCCGCCATTTCACTTTTCGCTAAAGTGGCCAACATGGATACCCCATATTCTGTGAAGGCAATAGGAGGATGAGAGGAGTGTTTTAGTTTGCTAAACCGGTCGCAATTTGCGACCAGTTCAGATTTCTCGTTATTGTTTAGCTTGAAAAAGTAATAATCAGGAAAACGATTGACATTTCTTTTAAGCATCTCATTGATGCGCTTGGTGGGAATTCCAAATAGATAAGCAATATCTCTGTCAATCATGATGGCCTTTCCTCGAATGATGAAAATACACTGATCAATTTCTTGCAGCTTGGTGGGATTCATTTTGTAAAATTCAATTCTATTTGCTCCAATAGCAACTTATAAATTATTCGCATAAAAAGGCAGCCGAGCTTGTCCCGTGAGAAACAGAGCGGGTGCGAGAGTGAGAGCGAGAAACAAAAACAGATCGGAATAAATCTCCCCTCCTACCACGAAGTGGTCGCGATGCCTCGCGAGGAGGGGTGTCAGCGGAGTTGACGGGGAGGTTTTTGACCCGTCCTAAAAAAAGTTTACAGTTTAACTGTTGTTTTTATTGATTGTCC
>CAZJCQ010000101.1:0-3901 GCA_964544665.1 uncultured Chryseobacterium sp.
GTAGAAGGCTGGAGTAACAACAAGGCCATTGAAATCTATAATGCCTCTCCCAACGCCATTGACCTCACGGGTTATGGTATTGTTCGTTTCCAAAATGGAAGCACTACTTATGGGAATATTTCCTATTTAGACGGCTATACAGTGGCCTCACATGATGTATTGGTGGTAGTATTGGATAAAAGAGATTCTTTGGGCACAGGCCTAGAAGCTCCGGTTTGGGATGAATTGCAAGACGCTGGTGACGCTTTTATCAATCCTACCTACGACAATGGAGTGTGGGCGATGTATTTCAATGGAAACGATGCCATCGCTATCGTGAAGAATGGTGGTCAAACATTGGTGGATTTGTTTGGTAGAATCGGTGAGGGCAGTGGTTTCGGAGGTTGGAGCGCTTATGCTACGGATTCATTGGGTGATCCTGTGTATGCATCAGAAGATCATACCATGATCAGAAAAGCGAGCGTACAATCAGGAGTGTCTCAAAACCCTTCGTCTTTCGATGTATTTGCGCAGTATGACACTTTGCCAGCGAATACTTTTAATCAGTTAGGATTTCACAACTGTGCATGCGGTAATACAGGAGTTCAGTCTTTCGAAGTTAGTCAATTGGGTGTATATCCCAATCCTGCATCAGGAAATGTAGTGAATATTATCGCGCCAAGCATGATGAGTACCATTACCATCCATGATGCAATGGGCCGTGTAGTGAAGTCAATGGTCAATGTGCAGGATCGTATGATCGCATTGCCCATATCGGATTTAAGTGTTGGAGCATTTATTGTCGATGTTCAGCTGGTTAACGGGAATCGACTCAGACAACAATTTGTAAAATAATCCAAAGGGGCTCAGGCCCCTTTTTTTTCCAATCGTAAAGTATGATGAAAAAGATTCTTTTGGTTTGGGGAGTGCTGTTTTCCCAATTGATTTTATCGCAGGAAAGTATTACGGGAGTGGTCAAGGATGCCATTACCAATGAGACGATTCCCAATGCTGTGGTCGTTTGGGGAGATAAAAAGGACAAAGGAACGGTTTGTGATGTAGAGGGGAAGTTCGCTATCCAATTACCCAAGGGAATGCAAAAACTCTATTTCACTTCGGTGGGTTATGTCGAGCAAGCGTTGGATGTGAAAGTCATGGGCGATCCCATTCATTTAGAGGTGGAGTTGATTCTGCAAGATCAAAAAGAGCTTTTAATTGTAACCGATTTGGCGGTTGGAAGGAAAGTTCCCGTTGCTTATTCCAATATTGATATGAAAAGAATTGATGAGGAATTGTCGGGAAGAGAAATGGCGACGTTGGCGAATACCACTCCTGGTGCGTATGCAACGCGTGCAGGAGGAGGAGATGGGGATGCGCGAGTTACCATTCGTGGTTTTTCAGGCAACAATGTCGCGGTGATGTTGGATGGAGTTCCTGTGAATGACATGGAAAACGGAACCGTGTATTGGAGTAATTGGTTTGGATTAGATCTGGTCACACAAACCACTCAAATACAAAGAGGTCTCGGTGCATCGAAGTTAGTCATACCCGCTGTAGGTGGCACCATGAATATCATCACCAGAGGAATTGATCAAAAGCGCAGAATCCAAGTGAAGCAAGAATATGCTTTTGGCGCTTTTGGAAGAACCTCTTTCGGAATGAATACGGGAAAACTAAAAAATGGTTGGGCCTTTTCTACAGCATTATCATTGAAAGATGGAAAAGGATGGGTAGATGGAACTTCCACTCGAGGTTTTTTCGGTTTTTTCAAAGTGGAGAAAGTACTAGGGGATCACATTTTAAGTTTTTATGCCATGGGAGCGCCACAGACGCACGGTCAGCGTTCTAGAGCAGATGCCATCGCCTTATACGATCGCAATATGGCCATTAAATTAGGTGCAGACACCGGCTATTATCTCGATTCCAATCATCCGAATGTGCCCATTTTTAATGGAGGCATCAACTACAACCCAGATGTCGGCTACTTGACTCGCTATTCCTATGAGAATGGAGTGGTGGGTGATATCCAGAAGAAAGAAATGTACAATGGGAAGCGAAATTTCTATTTTAAACCCCAGTTGTCTTTTAAAGATATTTGGAATCTAAGTGATCATGGTTTCCTTTCTACCGTTGCGTATCTCTCATTGGGTTCGGGTGGGGGTACACGATGGAATTCCACCACCACGGCCAAAGATTATTTACCCGATGGAACTTTAAATGTTCAATCGTTTTATGATTCCAACGTGGGTGCTAAACCCCCGTTGTTTACAGGGCCTGACTACAATATCAATCCGGATGTAAGTCCCACTGAGCGATATGCAGTTGCCAACTTTCTAAAGGCCGGTATGAATGATCATTTTTGGGTAGGAGCTTTGAGCACTTATAATAATCAATTCAACGAGAACTGGTCTTTTTCTGGAGGTTTGGATTTGCGTTTTTATCGCGGTAGTCACTATAGGAAAATCATTGACTTGATGGGTGCCGATTATGTTTGGGCCAGAGAAAATTATAATGCCAATGATCCCAATTTGATCAAAAGAGAAGGAGATATGGTGGATTACCATAATGATGCTTTTATCCGTTGGAGCGGATTATTTGGCCAAGTGGAATATCAAGACAAACAGTGGTCAGCATTTTTAAGTTCATCCGCGGCCATAACCGGTTACAACCGAGTGGATTATTTTTTACCCAAAAAATACAGTGTAGGAGACACCACGGTGTATGTCGGCTATCTTTATCAAAATGGCGCCACTCAGCTTACGCCTGATACCACAATTTATCAAGGTCAAGCCATCTACAGTGGGATGCCAGGTGCAGAATATCAATCTACAGGTTGGTACTATCGTCCTACTTTTACTTTCAAGTCCGGAGTTAAGTACAGCATTAGCGATCCACTTTCTGTTTTTCTTAATGTGGGATATTTGGACAAGGCGCCTTTATTTAATCAGATTTATAACAATTCTAACGAGCGCTTTAATCAAATTGTGAATGAGAAAATTTTCAGCATTGAAAATGGTTGGAGTTGGAAAAGTAAAGAATTGGCGTTTAACGTAAATGCGTATTACACTACTTGGAAGAATAAGCCTTATCCCTATGGGGTCTCTGTTCCCAATCCAATGGATCCCAGCTCTTTTATTTCCGTAAATATTCGCGGAATGAACGCAAGGCACATGGGATTGGAATGGGATGCGGCGTTCAAGTTGACCGATCGTGTCACATTGGAATTATTAGCTTCCACAGCAGATTGGATTTGGACATCATCCGATACCATTTATGTTTTTGATGATGCCAATCGACCGGTTCCCGCCGATGTTTCGGATCCCAGTGCTGGACAATATAAGGTGGTTTATGATGCCAATGGAGTTCACGTAAGCGATGCCGCTCAAACGCAGTTCGGTGCGATGCTCCGCTATGAATGGAAAAATGGTGCTTATGTGAAAGCACGTTACACCTATTTTGATCGTTACTATGCAGAATTTAATCCTTTCACCTTGAATGGAGAAAATTCAGGTAAAGATTCTTGGCAATTGCCTGGATATGGTACCACTGAATTACACGCAGGTTATAATATTTATGATGGATGGAAAACGAAGTGGGACATTCGAGCCAGCGTTTTTAATGTTTTTAATCAACATTACATAACCGATGCAACGAATAACTCACAGTCGGCTTTATATAATGATAAAACCTTTAACTTTGGTGCCTCTTCTGCCGGGGTTTTCTTCGGTCAAGGAAGATGGTTCAGTTTATCTTTAGCGGCTACATTTTAATTAGGAATAGTAAATAGTAAAACAAAAAAATAGAATGAAAAAACTATGGTTTCTTTTTTCTTGTGTGTTGTCCTTAACAGCAACATCGCAAGTGGTCATCAATGAGGTGGATGCAGATCAAGCTGGATCTGACGCAGCGGAATTTATCGAAT
>CAZJCQ010000102.1:0-3662 GCA_964544665.1 uncultured Chryseobacterium sp.
TACTAGTCGGCAAAAATTCCAAAGTAATTGTTCAAGGTTTCACAGGAAGTGAAGGAACCTTTCATGCTACGCAGATGATTGAGTTTGGGACCAATGTAGTGGGTGGAGTGACTCCGGGAAAAGGAGGAAGTTCTCATCTGGATCGTCCAGTATTCAATACCGTTAAAGAGGCGGTAGATCAGGTAGGTGCCGATGTGACCATCATTTTTGTTCCACCCGCCTTTGCTGCAGATGCCATCATGGAAGCGGCTGATGCCGGCATTAAAGTGATCGTAACCATTACGGAGGGTATTCCGGTGGCCGATATGGTGAAAGCCAAAACTTTTGCGGTTGATAGAGGTGCAAGATTAATTGGTCCCAATTGTCCCGGAGTAATTACAGCAGGTGAAGCTAAGGTAGGTATAATGCCAGGGTTTGTATTTAAACCCGGAAGTGTAGGAATCGTATCAAAGTCAGGTACTTTAACTTATGAGGCCGCCGATCAAGTGGCAAAGGCAGGATTAGGAGTAACAACGGCCATTGGTATTGGAGGTGACCCTATTATCGGAACTACTACATTGGAGGCCGTTCAATTATTAATGAACGATCCTGATACCAAGGGTATCATCATGATTGGTGAAATCGGTGGGGAGCTCGAGCCTAAAGCCGCAATGTGGATCAAGGAAAATGGAACCAAACCGGTAGTAGGTTTCATAGCTGGAGAAACCGCTCCCAAAGGAAGAACCATGGGGCATGCAGGTGCCATTGTTTCTGGAGAGCACGAATCTGCATCTGCCAAGAAGAAAATCATGCGTGAATGTGGAATTATCGTGGTCGATTCTCCTGCAGAGATTGGACAGGCGATGGCAGGTCTTTTAAAGTAATCCGTTGGTGCGCGTAGCCTTACAATATCCAATTCTCAGAAAAAGAAGCATCGTTTTTCTCATCTTGATGGTTGCATTGTATGCTTGTTCCAAGAAAACAACAACTGAAGTTTGGAAGGATCATCAAAGCCGCGAAATTCCTGTTAAAGTAACGGAAGAGGGGGATACGAAAATTTATGATTTCGGTGTCATTATCTTGGAGCCTGATACCATCCAGGTAGATACTCTTGAAAAAAAATAAAGAAATAAAAAAAGAGAGGTTATCCTCTCTTTTTTAGTTACCCATTAATACCAAAGTCCCTAGTTTTTCAGATCGACTCACTTCAATGGATTGAGAGAAGCGTAAAATTCTCTGTATGACATCTTCTGAAGGTTGACTGGCCTTTTTTAACTGCTTAGCCTTTGCAGATACAGAAGTAGAATCACTCATAAGCATTTGTTTTTTAGGGATAACGCATGCTCTTGTGCTTTATTGTGCTTTAGAAGACAAAATTTAAGGAGGTATTAATCGCAATTCCTCTCAAGTCTCGGTTATAGGTAAAGGGTATCATGTAATTCGCCTTTAGATCCCACAAAATATATTTATTCTTAAATAATTCCAATCCTACCGAGGGTGCGATATAGCCAATATCAACCTTTCGCGTGTCATTCGTTCCTATCATATAACCAATCGTGTAACCGGAATACAAGTTGCCAAATTTTTTATTTCCTCTTCCTAAATGTCGGGAGTAAAAGTCTTGACCAAAATTGAAAGCAAACAATTCCGTGAGCACACTGTCCGTCTCAGGAGTATCGGCTTTGTAAGCTCCCACAGAGGCGTAGCTTTTCCCTTTGGTGAATAAATATTTTAGAAAATAGCCTTGATAAGCACTTGCTGAAATAAGATGATTAGGAGAGGAGACCTTAAAATAGGAGTATTCCATTCCGGGCATATTGACAAAACTGACTTTACCTTCCTGCGGACTCGTCATCTCCTCAGAAAGGGTGAATTTTACCTGAAACGGCTCCGAATTTTCCTTAAGGGTGAGCTGTCTTTTTTCTAGATTGAATATTCGCTCTTCAATATTCATTTTCTCGCGCCATAGGGCTTGATAATTTTCTGATTGTGTCCCCAGTTTCTCCATCAAGTCAAGGTATTCTTTTTTTCGACTTTGTAGAAAATTCAGTTCGAGCGTGACCTCGCCAATAGCATCTGCATTATCCACCGTTTCAATGCTTTGATATTCCACGTTACCCAAAGAGGGTACCCAGGATTTCCATTCGTTGTATTGAACTTCGGAAAGATGAAGCACTAAAACCACTTGGTGATCATTGTCATTCTGACTAATGATATGATAAGCATGGGTGTTGAGCCAATTTTGAAGCGTGCTTTTCGCTAATTCATAAGAGATAGCGGAAACTTGCGTATTGACCTGAACAGATTTTTGTTGTGCTCGAGAAGTTAAGAAACTAATAAAGCAGAGGAAAAGGGTAAGTGATTTTTTCATGAATATTGAAATTTTTTCTTGAGTGACATAATGGGTTTTTCCATAACGATATAACTCAACCAAGCCACCAAAAATGAGAAGAGGTAGGCCGCAATAAATTGTACCGGAAGAGAATAGGCGGATAAAAAGGAACGTTTTACGACAGGAAACGTAATTGCATGATACACGTACAATCCATAACTAATCGATCCGATAAAAACCATTATTCTATGAGATAGAAGACGGGAAACGATGTTGCTCGCCGGAATAATTAATATCAAGCCAATAACCAAGAAATATATAATGGCAATGAGATCATACTTGACAACTTGAATCCATAAGGCTTTTTCACCAAAAAATTGGGTCCACAAAAAAACCGTTAATGCGCCTACCAGGATCAAGGCAGATAGAAAGTAATTCTTGAGTGCAACGGTCAATTTTCCCTCCTGCTCAAGGAGAGCCAACCAAGCGCCGAGCGCCAACTCATCCATTCTTGCGAACGTAAAATAAAAAGTCTCATATTGATGACTGGCGAGGAGATATCGACAAATGGGTGCAATCAATAATAAAAGAAGAATTACTTTGGTAAGATGTCGATTGGGAATGAAGTACACGAGAAGTGGCCAAAACAAATAAAAATGCTCTTCGATGGCCAAAGACCAAAAGTGCATAGGACCGAAAGCAGGCCAGTGGAAAGTCAAAGAAAAATCTTGTAAATAAAACCAATAATACCATTGGTCCGAAAACTCACTCCAACGCGTGTGAATAAGAAGAGGGGAGAGGTAATAGAATAGAATCAGATAAAAGAAATACAATGGAAAAATGCGCAAAGACCTACGAATAAAGAAGTTTTTAAAGTAATGAGCGTCACCTTTACTATGAAGCAAAATACGCGTAATCAAAAAGCCGGATAACACAAAGAAGAGCGATACTCCGGTTTGTCCCCAAAAGGATAATTTTTGAATCCATAACAAGGCATTTCCGCTGAAATGATCATTTTGAAAAAAATGAAAGAACATTACCATCATGGCCGCAATTGCCCGAATACCGTCTAACGGTCGAATGTAGGTAATCCCATTTTGCACCTTGCGAATGTATTAAAAAAGGTCGAGGCACCCTAAGATGCCTCGATTTATGATAATGATTACGTAAGCCGGGTTCTGTTCAGTATTTCTACTGCTTCATCATTTATCTATGCGACCTACCCTCCAAGACCGGACGAGCCGCCCTTCAATTCGATTGCTCGAATATCCTTGGTCTACATGGTCTTACTGCCCACAAGGTTTGCCTAGCATGTTAAGTTACCCTAACACCGGTGGTCTCTTACACCCCC
>CAZJCQ010000103.1:0-3511 GCA_964544665.1 uncultured Chryseobacterium sp.
CAAATTGCGCAACGCTTCTAAGTCATTTCTTTGTTCTTTTTTATATCGAACTTGAATGGGATATTCCTCGGCTGCATCGCGAAACTTAGAGGGATTGTCCAAGCCGAAAACGGCCTTTCTCAATTCTCCTCCGATTTGCCCCATCGAAATACCTTCACGATTGGCGCGTTCGCGGTCAATGATAATTTTTACTTCGGGTTTGTTCAGTTGTAAATCGCTTTTCAATTCTTCAACACCATCAATTCGAGCCGCGTCCAAAAATCCTTTTAAGCGTATGCTGGTGTTGATCAAATCTTGCAAGTCTTCACCACTGATTTCCAAATTAATTGCTTTGGCGGTTGGGGGACCATTTTGCTCTTGATCCACCGCTACCTCCACGCCGGGTATTCCTTTTACGGCTTCACGGATTTTCTCAAGATACTCTACAGTTGATTGGCCATTTCTTTTGGCAAACTCCACAAATCCCACGCCCACCTTTGCTTTGTGCGAATACGGTGCCCTGTCCTCTCTGCTCTCATTGGCACCGATGGCTACATTGGTAATTACGCTTTCAATCATTGGATTGTTATCTCCAATGGCACTGTACACGCGCTCTTCAATGATTTGAGCAACGCTATCGGTAGCAGTGGCGCTTGTCCCCACAGGCAAGGTAGCATACACATATACAAAGTTGGGATCGGCAGCTGGGAAAAACAAAACTTTGGGTTGTCTGATTCCTGTTACCATAAAGGAGAGAATCAGCAATCCAAGTGTTCCAAATAAAATGGTTTTCTGTCTTTGCAATGCCCATTCTAAGAACCTACCATAAAAATTCTGAACGCGAGGCCATGTTTTTTCTTGGAAATTTTTAATGGCCTTTTCTAAAATAAACTTATAGAGGTAATACACCAAAAGCAGTGTAATGGTAAAATTCCCCATACCAAAACTTCCGCTGATGTAGCTGATCAATGCGATCACCACAAAAACAATGGAAGTGATTTTCATGCCTTTGCTCCATTTCGGTTGCTTCGAATGATCCTCATGAGGTTTCATGAAATCCACAGCAAATACAGGGTTAATGATATAGGCCACTACCAAAGAAGCTGTCAGGGTAATGATCAAAGTAATCGGCAAATAGTGCATGAATTTACCAATGACTCCACTCCAAAAAGCCAAAGGAACAAACGGCGCCAGAGTGGTAGCCGTTCCTGAAAGAACGGGAAGGAAAATCTCTCCGGCCGCTTTTTTCGCCGCTATCTTGATGGGCACTTTTCCATTATCAAAAATTCGATGCGTATTTTCTATCACCACAATCGCATCATCTACTACTATACCTAACCCGAGAAGGAAGCTAAACAAGACAATCATGTTCATGGTAAAATCAATTCCGGGTAGTACCAAGAAAGCGATGAACATGGACAAAGGAACGGAGAGCCCAACAAAAATCGCATTGGTAGCTCCCATAAAAAACATCAAGATAATAGTTACTAGAATAAATCCAATGATAATGGTGTTGATCAAATCATGTAAGGTGACACGTGTAGTTCTGGATTGGTCTCCTGTAATAACGACAGAAAGGTCTTCCGGAAATTTATCGCGTTTCATTTCATCCACAATATCCTTGATCTTGTCGGAGGCATTGATCAAATTCTCTCCTCCCCTTTTGATAACATTGAGTGTAATTACATTTTTGTGATCCAATCGACCAAAGCTTTCCTGCTCTTTATATCCATCCTTGATATCCGCGATATCTTTCAGATAAACCTTTGAACCAGACTGTGAGGTGACGACAAGATTTTGAATCTGCTCAATCGTTTTGAACTCACCACTTACACTCAATGAACGCTTCATGTCGTCAATGGTAACACCACCGCCTGATATGGTCATGTTTTCGTACATGATGGCTCTTTCAATATCCCCCATGGTAAACTTGGAGGCTTGCATTTTGTAGATATCGAGATTCACCTGAATTTCTCGATCCAATGCACCCACTATATCCACGCGGGTAATTTCCTTGAGCGACTCTATTTTTTCTTGAACATCCTCTGCATACTTCTTGAGTGTACTCAAATCGTAATTACCTGCGATGTTGACAAATAAAATGGGCATTTCTGAAAACTCCACCTCCACCACATTGGGGTCGGCAGGAAGATTGTTCGGCAAATCTTTTTTAGCCTTGTCCACGGCATCCTTCACTTTCTGTTTGGCAATAGGCACATCAACATTGGTGTTGAATTCGACAATGACATTGCTAAAATCCTGAATACTGTTGCTGGTTATTTTCTTAACACCTGCAATGGATTTCATTTGTTTCTCCAAAGGCTTAGTCACCAAATTCTCAATATCCGTGGGTGAAGTACCCGGATAAACCGTACTCACATAAATGGTAGGAATAACAATATCGGGGAACTGTTCTTTGGGTATATTTTGATAGGAAACTATCCCAGCCAAAGTGATAAAAATGGTGAGGAGATAGACCGTCGTTTTATTATCAATCGCCCAACTAGAGGGCTTAAACTCTTTGAATTTTTCTAGCATAATGCGTTGTCTTAAAAGTTAACAACCGAACCGTCTGCAATTTCAAACTGCCCAGTGGTGATAATGGTTTCACCGGGGGTGATGCCAGAAACAATCTCTGCCATACCATTATAGGTTGATCCTACCACAACTGATTTTCTTCGGGCAATTCGCTTATCGTTTTCTACTACAACTGAATATACATAGGTCTCGGTTCCGGTATTCAATAAGGCATTGATTGGTAAAATCAATGCTTGCTCATTTTTGTAATCTACCACTTTCATCACTGCCACCATGTTGGGACGATAAGCATTCAAATCTCCGGGAATATTGGTCTCAATACTAAAAGTACGCGTCATGGGATTGATGAATTTTGCCACATGCTGAGCGGTAGTGGAAACACTATTTCCTAGATCAGGAAAAAACAATTCCACTTCATCTCCTTGCTTTACTTTATTGGCGTAGGATTCAGCAAAATCAGCTTTCACTTTCATTTTACTGCTATTGACTATTCTGAACGCGGGGTCGGGCATACCAGGTGCTGAATATTGACCAACACGAGCGCCCACATGATCTACAACTCCAGAAATGGGAGCATACATTTTGGTAAGATTGATTTGCTCTTCAATAGCATCAATCTGTTTTTCCAAAGCTTCTTTGGTGGTCTTGGCCTGTAAGTATTGAAGCTCTGAGCCAATCTTTTGGTCCCATAATCTTTTTTGACGATTAAAAACATCAATCGCCATCGTCAATTGAGGTTGAAGGGCATTGAGCTGCGCCGTCATCACACTATTATCAGTTTCTCCTAACAATTGCCCTTGCTTGACAGCACTGCCTTCGTTTACATGTATTTTCACCACCACACCGGGCATTTGAGGTTGCACCGCTACATTGGATTCTGCATCTACTAGACCTTGCACATCAATGTAGTGTTTAAATACAACAGGATTCATCACCGTTACCAATACATCTTTGGCTTTTACTTCCGCGCCATTGGTAGCAGGTAAGCTTTTTT
>CAZJCQ010000104.1:0-3298 GCA_964544665.1 uncultured Chryseobacterium sp.
TCATTTATTTTCAATGCAATATCATCTATAATTGCTCAATCCTTCTGAGCATCATCTTGCTGATTGGTCCTCATCAATTCAAAATAACAACCCACTACTAAAAAATCACGGCCAATCTCATCATTGATCCGATAATCCAATTGATATAAATAAGCCAATTGAATACCAGCTGACTGATTGAATTGAAAACTCACACCGCCCATCATACGATTTCTCTCAAAATATGGCTCTGAATCTGTAAAAAATATTTCATTATTAGCAATGAGCGAGATACTTGCATCATTTTTAAATTGATGAAGCGGGATACTCAATCCCAGTCGATAGCGGTATCTATTTCGATAGCCCGAACTCGTAAAACGGCACTCCCAACGATAACGCTGCTCTATTTTTAATCTACCCAACTTTTGTGAAAGCATGAATTGAGGCCAAATACGGATTTCATCATTGTTCTTTGGTAAAACAAAATCACCTCCCTCCCGATAAGTCTGATAAGATCCGCCGCCTATGGTAAGCCTTAAACTGGAATTCATCTCATAATTCACACCACCCTTCACTTCATGATAATGAAAATGATCATAAAACTTTAACGATCGAATTTGAGCTTCTCCAAACACACTCCACTTCTCTGAGAGGCTTAACTTTCCATTGAGAATATTCCATGAACCCAATGCTCTGTTTTGCGCTGATATAGAAAAATTTTGGAAACAGAAAATGAAGGAAAAAAGCAAGCCATACCTGATTTTCTTTTTATCGCGTCCGTTCATTTTCCAATCACATTGAATCATTATCTATCCTACATACAATTCAAATTTAGGAAGATAAAAGCTATTTTTACTTGCTTTTAAGTTCAAAAAATTTCTTACATGAAAACAACATCACAAGAAAATAATTCTTCCCTTTACCAAATCATTACATCTTGATAAATCGAAACCAACTTTCTTTATCCACGGAAAAAATATAATAAACCCCAGGAGTCCAATTCGTTGTACTAAAAGTCCACACGGATTCATTTGAATCAACTTCCTTTATCCATTGACCAAGGTGATTATAAATCTTAAAATTACCCAATCCTCTGGCGCAAGTTGAAATTGTAACAAAATCAGAACAAGGGTTAGGCATTATCTTCCAATCCAATTCTCTATTCTCTTGGAT
Organism: uncultured Chryseobacterium sp.; assembly: GCA_964544665.1. Lineage (GTDB taxonomy): Bacteria > Bacteroidota > Bacteroidia > Flavobacteriales_D > Sanyastnellaceae > CAMCTV01. The sequence continues at coordinate 1,153 of CAZJCQ010000104.1, forward strand.
TTCATTCGCTTCACACCCTAAATAATAGTTTTGAAAAAAAGACCAGAGTAAATCAGTTGCGCTAATTTGCGTTGAAACTGGATTATTGTTGGGATTTCCTCCAGGCCAACTGTGACTGCCATCGGTTGTTGCGTAATGGTGCATCTCGACATTACACGAGCAATTATGAATTTTAATAAAATCGTAATCTGTGCCACTGCCATTTATAATGGTGTCTCTTGATTGGCAATGATAATTTTGAGACCATAAATGTAGAGTACTATCCTGTGATGGGAAATAGAAAGTTGTCAATGGAGGAACACCTCCCATTACACCGTTATAAAATACAATTGGGTCAACTTTTGAATGAAAGCTAATTATCGGAATTTTATTTATTGGATGGCAAGGAAAATACATTTGAGAACATGCATTCGTTGCAATGGCTGCAAAACGATGACTTAACTCGCACGCCAATCTATAACAGAGCATGCCGCCATTGGATGATCCTGCTGCATAGACACGTGTTGTATCAATTGGATAATTGGCGAATAATGAATCCAATAAATTATCAATGAAACCAACATCATCGACATCTTGATTCATAGCAGGGGGGCAACAATCACCTGCATTCCACGATCGATTCTGATTAAAAACCCTTCCTTCCGGATAAACTACTATAAAACCCGAGCTGTCTGCTTTTTCAGAAAGATTACTTTGATAAGCAAATACAGTCCAACCTTGAGCGCTTGTAGCGGCCTGTTGACCTCCGTGAAAACCTACTATTAATGGATAATTTGTACTTGAATTGTAGCTAGTTGGTAAATGAATATTATAACTCCTCCAGACGTTTCCAACATATATGCTATCGTACATATCGGATTGACAAAACGCGGTGATCAGCAATATAAAATTTGTAACAAAATGGAGCATTATTTTTTTCATAACTTCTTTTTTATAGTACAAAAAAACAACCCCTCCATGAAGCATGAAGGGGTGGTTGCGTTTTACATTATTCAGTTATCACTCAATCACCCTTCTTGTATCCAAATCAATCTGGAAAGTTTTATTTCTGCGCTTGGAATACACCTCAGCCACGTTATCGCATGTTCCGTCCCCAAAATTGATCACCACACCTCTGCGTTCATTGCCTACATCTACTTTTCCAGATAAAGGATAATTGCATGCTCCTGGCTTCACATAAATGGCCTCAGTAATATCGTGAGGAATCTCCACTCCTCTGCGACCTGTCACCGTGCCAGTGCCTGTAATCAAAAATTCATCATCCGAAATCTCACAAGTGCTGATACCTGCTATCCACTCCCGGTAACGCTCAAAAGTTCTACTTCTCGCATACTCTCCATTGCTGGCGGTAATATTTCCATTCACTTTGATCACCATATTGCCACTCGCATTTAATCCGATATTCTGGGCAGATCGGCTGCCCTGTATGTTGATGTTGTTCACATAAAAATTCTCAAATGTCAACGTGCGCGTGTTGCCCTCCAATCTCATATCTCCAGAAACATCTACGATGATTTTCCCCTTTTTGGTTCTGCCACGCGCATCCACGCATCCCGTTCCATAATCAATCGTGATGGTTTTTGGATAACTACTAGAACTTTCTGTTACTACAGCGCAAGAAGCAATGAACTGCGTGAAATCATAATTGCAATCCGCCGCTGTTTGTTCTTCCTCTGTTAAGATGTCTTGATCTTCCATCTCCATTTTCAAAACATCCTCTGTGTCGAGCTGGCTGTCTTCTGTCATTTTGTTGCAAGCCATCCACCCTACTACGGTGAAGCAAGCCAATACATACCCAATGTTCTTTTTCATGATTTTATTTTTTGAATTTATTTTCTTGTTTTCTGCTAGATGTAATCATTACATAAATGGTTGGGCAATGATAAAAAATTAATGCAATCGATATTGCAATCCCCATTGAATACCAATGCCCGATGAACTCACTTGATATCCATTGGCATTGATCATTTTGGTCAATGGAAAATAATAGAGGCCTTCTGTATACAACTCCAATCGTTCATGAAGTCGCATTGACACTCCCAGCGCACAATATTGTTGCATACTTCTGCGTGGCTGCTGCTCGGCAATGACCAAAGGAATATTTCTGATAACGCCATTTTCATTCACATCAATACTCATTTCTCTT
>CAZJCQ010000105.1:0-3273 GCA_964544665.1 uncultured Chryseobacterium sp.
GCATCTTCATGAAATCCGCTCTGCAAATGAGTTCGCAAATTGTGGATACCCTCACCATCACCGCAACGCTCGTTCTCTTTCCGATGGTGATTATTGCAGGAGCACTCTCGGACAAAATTGGTCGACGTCCAGTCGTAATTACTGGGCTATTGCTCGGAACAATCCTAATTCAGCCTGCCTATCAATTTCTGCAAAGCCTATCCATGCAAAGCGCACCTGATTTTTTTCTAATGAGAGCTACTCTAGTAGCACTGGCAATACCGCTTGCATTAGTTGTGGGGCCTCAAACAGCCCTACTGGCAGAGCTATTTCCAGCGAGAACACGCAATAGCGCAGCAACCTTGCCACATAACTTAGCGGCTGGATGGATCGGGGGATTACTACCGCTGATTGTGACTTGGCTGAATAAAGAGTTTGCGAGTCAACTTGCGGGGCTTTGGTATCCGACTTTGTTCTTAGCGATTGCTGCTACTCTAGCAATTCTTTATTTACCCGAAACCAATAAAGTTAATTTAGATCATTAAAGGTTAAAAATGAATTTTTCAAATATTGCCAAAGAGCTTTCCAACTCAAATCTATCTAAAGTCATTAATGTGTCTCAACATAATCGTGAGGCTGAAGTTCTTTTTTCAATCAATATGAACAAAGAAGAAATTAATAAAAACAAAAAGTCTATATTTTTTAATAAAGAATTTAAAAATATATTCATAATTCATAACTCGACTAATTATGGCCATGTTAGTAATCAGATTAATGGCTCCAGTGTTAAAAAAATCGAGTTAGAGAAATTTAAATCGGCTGGTGTTGATGAACTATCCGATTTGTTTCAAGATTCTGCAATTATGATGACTAACAATTTGTTTGCACAGATTGGCATTGACAAGTTATCAACAATTTATGAAAAGATTCCGAACTCAATATGGGTGATCCAGGATTATGATAACCATCATTGGATTGAAAATAGTATTCAAGCCTCTATATTTGCTGATATCTACTTCCCAGCCCATATGGACGGTGAAATTATTTTATTTACAAAAATAAATCCAAACGTTCCATTTTTTTTACCATGTGGTTCTAATCAGTGGTCTAAAAGCTTCATCGATTCACATCAAGATGACCTAATCAAAGTATCTAGACAATCAGAGCCTCTTGGTAAGTATTATTTCTACGAAAAGTTCATCCATCGAAATAAAGTTATTAATTCACTAAATAAGGCTTATCAAAGCATAGGAATCGTCGGTAATGATTTTCACCAACGCAGTGAGATTGAAAAATGGAATGAGTGGATAGGTCATCGTTATCACTGGATTATTCCGACTGCGAACGACCTGCCCATTCGATTTTTTGATGCACTCATTACCGGAGGCATCCCAATTATTCCAAAAACACTAATTCCTTATCTTGGTTTTCTAAAAATTCCTGAAACCTTTTACAAAACTTTTTCATCGCTGGATATTTTTGAGCCTGATAGTTTTATTAATCATCTTAACAAAACAAGTGAAATAAATTGCTCAGAATATATTATGGAAAGACATCAATTCGCACTGAAGTACTTTCATGTTGATGCAATACTTTCTAAAGCAATTGACACCACAAAAAGTTACTACTGCGCTTAAGTTCCATTCTGCTGAATGGAGTTAAAAATTAAATCTCTAAGTTGCTTACCATGAAAACCAAAAGAAATGCTTGGATTTTGCCCATAAGAAGCATTTTCAGACTCTACTGAGAATTGAGCAGCAATTTCTGGCGATGGAAACTTTATCCCACTTTTTGTCATTGCCTCAAAAAGATAGTGGCAAATAATTAAGTCTTCAGATTTTGTTGGATATGGTAATTGATCCCAATTTATATTTGCAGTTTCTTTCAATAGCTTTTTACTTCTTAAAGAAAAACCGCCATTGCCGACTTGGTTCTTCAAATATAACATTTGGTCACCTCCTCCAAGGGCCAGCACTTTCGGCCAAGGTGCGCCAATATAGTCATAGTCCAAAAATTGATCCTGCCATTTGTGAGCATTCAAAACAAACCCATCGGCTTGAATGACTAAACAATAATCAGTGTCAATAAATCCGTGGAGATCATTAAGAATAAATCTTGAATAGCCCTCGAAATCTAACTTTGGGATCTTAACTACTTGAATGTGAGGATCTTGAGGAATAAATTCTTCAGAGGTTAAAAGCTTAACCTCCCCAAACTGGATATCGTGCATTGATATCATCATGGCCAATTCCGTTGCTGGTAAATCGACCGAAGTGACAGACACGAGGGTAACCTGATTTAGACTTAAACTTTTCATGAATTATTGGTGCCCCATGTCCGACTCGAACAGACCACCTACTGATTACAAATCAGTTGCTCTACCAGATGAGCTAATGGGGCATTGACCTTCTAAAATGAATTTTAACTTACTTCACAATCTTCAAGGCCGGACGATCGCTCTTGGTCTTGGTAGCTTCTTGGTTGCCATGCCCCTTATCTACCAGGCCTTTGGCCTCGGGATCAAAGGGGAATGACATCCCTTGGCCGTTCTCTCGGGCATAAATTGCTAATACATGCGTAACCGGCACCAATACTTTCTTTGGCACACCACCAAACCTTGCCTGGAAACTGATCCAGTCGTTCTCAATGTGCAATTGATGGCAAGCCTCTGATGAGATGTTAAGAACAATCTCATTGTTCTTCACGAACTCCATGGGCACTTCAACCCGCTCATCAACAAAAACGGCTAAGAACGGTGTAAAACCAAAATCCGTGCACCACTGATGTAGTGCACGGATGAGATAGGGTTTGGTACTCGGGGTTTCGCTAGTCATAATGTTATTTTAAGCTAGCGACACAGCGGCTTCGATTAACGACGCATGACTTTTTCAGAAGGGGTCAATGCCTCAATATAAGCAGGGCGACTAAATATACGCTCGGCATATTTGAGAAGAGGGGCGGCGTTTCTGGAGAGATCAATACCATAGTGCTCCAAGCGCCACAACAGAGGAGCAATTGCCACATCTAACATCGAGAACTCGTCACCAAGCATGTATTTGTTTTTCACAAACACGGGGGCCAATTGAGTCAAGCGATCCCGAATCGCTATACGTGCTTTCTCATGCAGCTTCTCAGCACTTTTGCCCTTTTCATTCTCAAGCGCACTAACGTGAACAAAGAGCTCTTTCTCAAAATTAAAAAGAAATAACCGAGCTCTAGCACGAGCTACGGGATCGGGGGGCATTAACTGGGGATGAGGAAAACGCTCATCAATGTACTCATTAATGATGTTGG
>CAZJCQ010000106.1:0-3123 GCA_964544665.1 uncultured Chryseobacterium sp.
TGCCGCTAAGAAAAACTGTTTTACGAAACAAAGGCCCCCATTGACCATTGGCATCCTTGACGCGCAAATTCAGTAGTATAGGACCACTTCCAGAAGGAATGAATTGGCCATTCGACAAGATCGATTCTAACAACTCATCCATGTTGCCGTCTTCTGCAAGCATGGTAGTTCCGTTTCCAGTGCCCGGATCAAACTGTCCCCAAAAATATTCGGCTTGTGTCAACTGGACATTCGAAGCAATCGGTAATGTGCCGCTAAGAAAAACTGTTTTACGAAACAAAGGCCCCCATTGACCATTGGCATCTTTAATCCGTAAATTAATCAACTGAGGCCCGGTGCCACTTGGTAATGACTGAGGATTGGATATCAAAATTTCCAATAACTCATTGAAGGTCCCATCCTCTGCAAGCATAGTCGTTCCGTTTCCGGTTCCTGGATCAAACTGTCCCCAAAAATATTCTGCAGAACTTATGAACTGGGCATTTGCCCAATGAAAGAAAAAGAACATGAAGCAGAATAAGAGGATCTTTTTCATTTTTTTACTTGTGTTGATAAATGAAAGGTATAAGTGTAAACAGAACCTAATTCTTGTGGTATCCTTTGGCTTTGATATTTACTTGTTGCCCGGGAAATAAGTCGGACGGCATGTCCAAATCAAAAATAAATGCCTTACTGTTATTCGGATTGCTGGAAGGAAAGTAGTTTACGGTGCCATAAGGTCCTCCACTTCGCCCTCTATCATTTACTGTAAGGTCTAAGTCGTAATAATCATGGGCTGGATTACCCGTATTGGTATTCGTTCCGGTTGAGCCAATGATTTTTGTAAGTACGAGCGGATTGCCTGAACCGGGAATTGTGCAAGGCAAATCAATCCCATTGTAAGTCCATTTAAAAAAGCCTGCTGTAGTTGGGTAGGGAAATAGGGAATATGAGGAGTTAAAATAAACGTTATAACCGCAACCACCGATTACTCCATCATAATATCCAGTTCCACATCCATCAGCATTCTGACTATATATCAAACTACCTAAAAAGTTATTGGAAGAAAATTCCTGATTGTATCCGGGGGCTCCATATCCCATTAATAATTTCGCTCCAGATTGAAAATCATTATTTCGGATATAATTGGTATTGGTGGCCAGGGTATTCCATTTCCAAAAGAATAATTCCCTAAGCAAACAATTGGCTAACACACAACTATGGTCATCATTTCGAAATTCAATATGATCAATACTATCTTGAATGATTAAAATCCTTGAGTTGCTGAGATTCTGCAATGGTTCATCAGATACGTAAAGTGTACTTGTGTTTGAAAGGATGATATTGCCATATCTAAATCTTACAGATGATAAGTTCGTACACCGAATCACATTCAATTCGTACCAATTGTTTTCGAAAAAAAAATTATCTGCTTTGCAATCTATCAACGAAACTTTCGCTCTACTGGTAGCAGAGCCTCCAGTAAACGCATTGGTATAAATATTTCTCGCAATCATACTAATGCCTATCAGCTGCAACTTCATGCCTCCAAATCCTGTAATCGTGATGTCTGCATTAAGGTTAACGATAGTGCCTGCTACTTGCGGCATAATAGTAATCGACTTGTCAATAGTAATCGACGGTTCGTTGTAGGTTCCAGCAGGTATAATTACACGATCACCATTCACGCAAGCTGAGATAGCTGCACTAATTGAATTAAAAAGGGTAGTGCCATTGCCTGCAGATAGTAAGGGATCAACAAAGCGATCGGTTGCATGAGATTGCATGATTATTCCGAATAGGAACAAGGATGAGAAGATTATTTTTTTCATTAAAACGGGTTTTGTTTTTGGATTATGTGTACTATTATTAAAATGATGCTTTTGGGATCTTATTTATCCTTTCTTTGAGGACTTGTGTTGCATAAAGATGAATCAATACTTTATCCTCAATTAGATTTGGTTAATCGTACCGTTCAACACCATCTGATAAACCTCTCTCCGGTATTGCTGTGTTGGGGTATTCGTAAATATCCCTGGGTGATTGTGTAAGAATTCTCTGACATTGTCATTCATGCCTAACAATGCTTGTATGCCATTTGCCGGCAGTTTATAATTCACCCATTTCCTGAAGAAAGGCGAGTTGAGCATTTGTATGGCAGCATTGCCAGCAGGACTAGGCAAATTGATAATTCGAATTTTCTTGGATTCTGATCGCAACCACCAAATAATGCCACCTTCTTGTTGTAATAGAGACGCCTGAACACCCTGTGGGTTAATAGGATGGTATGGGCCATTTCCATCTTGACTTCCTGAAATGGAGAAATATTCTAATCCATGCAAACAATCTTCTAATATCCACCGGAATCCGGTTAGGGCAGACGTATTGTTTCCTAAAAATGTGCGCAGACTCCCGCTGGTAAAAAGGAGGGTATGAATCGTAGACGATGGCTGAAACACCTCACTGATCCGGCAATTGAGCACTATGTTTCTATATTGCGCATCATCAGCTTTTCGCATGACTCTCCTCTGCGCATAAGAAAAGACATCTGAAATTGAAATTTTATGTTTCTTAAGTGCAGCTCGTATTGCTGGTATGGTTAATGCCGGCCCCTGCAGACCAAACAGGTAATCCCACAAGGCAGCCGTATTTCCATAGAAATAATGCGTTGGTATATTATTCTGGATATTAGGGTTTGGTAAATTGGCTAGCTGTAAATTATTAAAATAGGAAGATGGTGGAAATGTTCCCAAGAGTAGAAATCCCCCATGTTGCAAGTCAAAGTCGGCTTCATAGGTATCTAAATACGGATGTTTTTCAATTGGACCCGGTGCATCATGGGCTAAGACATTTTGCAAATAAGAATTATAATGCTCGTACACATTAATTAAATTAAGTCCCCAGGCTTGGATAGCAGCATCGTTATATGCAGGGGTATTAGCAATTCCATTGGCAATCAAAAAGTTATAAATCATTTGGTCAGGGTGTCTCATATCAATGTTTTGGTTTGAAAGAATTATCGTTTTTAGCGTAAAATTTGGCGTCGTTATAAATCAAGGTTGGTTTTATCCTAAATCAAATGTAAAAGACCAAAAGATAAAATATGTGCATTAAAAGTTCTTATTTTGAACTTTTACGACATAT
>CAZJCQ010000107.1:0-3048 GCA_964544665.1 uncultured Chryseobacterium sp.
ATTTTAGGGGTCTTTTTCATGGCCATCACTTTGGTGATTGTGTCTTTCTCATGCACAGGTCCTATATTGGGCGGAATGCTGGGACAGATTTATGCTAGCAATGCGCAGGGTACGGTAAACTTTTTGGGAATGAGCTTGTCTTTAGCTCCTACAAAACTAACGGCCGCGACCGCAGGTTTTGGAATTGCACTGGGATTGCCTTTTGGTCTATTTGCCTTCTTTCCCAGTCTTATGAAGAAATTACCCAAAAGCGGTGGATGGTTGGAAGATTTCAAGGTATCCTTGGGATTTTTAGAAGTGGCTTTGGCCATAAAATTCATTTCTAATGCAGATTTGGTCCAGCAATGGGGATTACTCAAAAGAGAAACCTTCTTCGCTTTATGGATCATTGTGGGGATTTTTTGGACATTATATTTGTTGGGTAAGTTTAAATTCAAACCTTATCAAGGCAGTCAAACATTGTCAAAAACCAAGTTGACTTTTGCGATTTTAATTGGGGCCTTTACATTGAGAATTATTCCGGGTGTATTACCACCCAGCGATTGGAACAAATTTGCTTTCTTAAGTGGTTTCCCGCCCCCAAGTTCTTATTCGTATTACCATCATGAATCAGAGTTTAAGATTTATCACGACTTGGCGGAAGGAATGAAGGTGGCAAAAGAAGAAAACAAGCCGATTTTCATTGACTTTACGGGTTGGGCTTGTGTCAACTGTCGTAAAATGGAAGAGACGGTTTGGGTGGATCCACAAATTGCTGAAATTTTGAAGCGAGATTATGTAATGGTTTCTTTGTATGTCGATGAGAAAATTGAATTGCCTGCTGATCAGCAATTCGTTTACAAAACATCTGATGGTCGATTGAAGGATATTAAGACAGTGGGAAATAAGTGGGCGACATTGCAAACAGAGACATTTCATAATAACGCGCAACCTTTTTACGCGGTAATATCAACTGATAGCACACTCTTGGTGCCTACAGAAGATTATAATCCGGATGCAGAGGAATACGGAAAATGGTTAAATTGCGGAGTGAATGCACATCAAGATTGGATGAATAAAGGGAATGCGAAGTAATGCGATACACATATCGCTATTCGTCGTATTAACGATTTTCGGATTCACGAGTTGGGCTCAAAAAACCACCGTGAGGGGAGTGGTAGTCGATAAATCTACGCAAGCCACGCTGCCTTTTGCAACTTTGTTTTTTTCCGGCACAAAAACTGGAACGACATCAGATTTAGATGGTAAATATATATTTGATACTTACTATAGTTCGGACACCCTTATCTGCACCATGGTCGGTTATAATCCAGTCAAGAAAAAAGTTCAGCAGGGGAAATCACAAGAAATACGTTTTGAGTTGGAACCCAATACCCAGATGACAGAGCTGGTCATTACCGATGAAGGGTGGGAAGATCCAGCCATTGCATTGATTAAAAAAGTGTTGAACAATAAAAAAATCAATAACCGAGAGAAACTCGACGCCTATGAATACGAGTCTTATACCAAGGTAGAGTTTGACTTGAACAATATCAAAGAGTCGCTAGCGGACAAAAAGATTCTCAAGTCATTTGAATTTGTTTTTGATCAAATGGACACCACACAGGAAAAAAATTACCTACCAATATTCATGACGGAATCATTATCCGATGTCTGTTTTAGAAGAGAACCCAAGTTGTTGAAAGAGGTGATCAAGGGAGCAAAAGTGAGCGGTGTGGAGAATGAAAGCATCAACCAGTTCCTCGGTGACATGTACCAAAATATTAATATCTACGATAATGATTTATTGGCTTTCAATAAAAGCTTTACCAGTCCAATTGCTGCTTACTGTCTAGGTTTTTATGATTACAAAATTCAAGATACGGTCATCATCGATGGTAAATATTGTTTTGAAGTTTCTTATCAACCGAAGCGCAGGCAAGAGCTTTTGTTTGAGGGAACCATGTGGATTCATGATACTACCTATGCCATCAAAAAATTAAATGCTGCGATAACAGAATCTGCCAATATCAATTGGATTAATCATTTTTCAGTCACACAATATTATGACGAAGTAGAGAAGGAAGTCTGGATGCTAACCGGAGATGAGATGTTAGTGGACTTTAATTTTACAGATAAAAAAATGGGGATGTACGGAAGGAAGAAATCTTCTTACGACCATTTTGTGATCAACCAACCTCGTGACATGTCCTTTTTCAAAGGGTTTACCGATGTGGAGTTGATGGCAGATGCCTCTAAGCATGACGAAGCCTATTGGGATGAGCACCGGCATTTTGAACTTTCTAAAAAGGAGAAACAGATTTATAACATGGTGGATACCTTGCAAAGTATTCCTCAATTTCATACTGTTGTGGATATCATCAATCTATTCATTAATGGTTACAAGGTAATTGGTAAGTATGAAATAGGACCGTATTATACATTGTATAGTTTCAATCCGATAGAGGGAAATAGATTGCGATTTGGTGGGCGCACCGGAAATGCCTTTTCTTCAAGAGTTATGATCGACGGGTTTGCGGCCTATGGCTTGCGAGATCAGGAGTGGAAATATGGTGGGGGGGCACTTTTTGTGTTCAACAAAAATCCAAGATTTGCATGGGATATTCATGCAAAAAAGGACGTAGAGCAGATTGGTCAGTCCACGGGACAATTGCGACAAGACAATGTATTGTCTTCTGTTTTTAGAAGAAATCCTGCCAATAAATTGACCATGGTAACCGAGTTCTCTACCTATTTGGAAAAGGAGTGGGTTTATGGGTTATCCAACAAGGTGTATTTCAAACATCGTGTTTTAAAACCGATGGGGAATTTTTATTCTTTCCGAACGATAGATGATCAAAGTAAGAGCACCCCATTGCCTTATATTACAACCACCGAATTCACCATCTCAGCTCGATTTGCGTATAAAGAAAAATTTATTTATGGTGATTTTGAGCGCATCAGTTTGGGCACCAGCTGGCCGGAGCTAGAGGTCAGTTATACCCGCTCTCTTCCGGGAGTTTTGGGAGCTCAATTCAATTATCAACGAGCTCAAGTTACCTTGATAGA
>CAZJCQ010000108.1:0-2941 GCA_964544665.1 uncultured Chryseobacterium sp.
ATATTGTTCCTGATTGACTTTTTAACATTACTTGATGCCAATCTGAATTGAATAAATTACTATTTGGAAGAAAATTATCGATATAATTGCCATCCTGAATTCCTAAACTTGAATTTCCAGCATTCTTACCAATAAAAAACTCTGTTCCACCTGGGTCAGAACCCCCAATAATTGCAGAATATGTGGATGAAAGATTACCATTATATTTTACATAAAATATAATAGTGTAATTATTACCCAAATTCCCTCTATATAAATTTGTTGAAATAAAATCATTTCCATCAAAATCATAAGCCGAATTATGATTCCCAAACCTGTCCGTAGTCAATGTGGCACCATTTACCGCTCCATGGTTCCCATTTCCACTTACATCATTGGCATTTCCATTAAATGGCCAGAATCCCACTAAGCCATTGCGAAGGCTTCCATGAATTCCACTCCCCTGCAAATTCAATTCTATGCTACTTCCACTACATATTATCGTACCGTTTTGCTCAATTATATGGGGTATAATACTTACAAAAACCGAGTCCTCTACCGAACAGACCCCATCAAAAACCCGAACCTTATACCAACCTGTGTAGCGGACTAATTTAGTTTGCGTCGAATCGCCAGAGCTTTGTTCAGAACTCCATTCGTAACTAGAATAACCCGAACCGGCGTCCAAAAGCAGGCTATCGCCGCAATGAAACAGCGAATCAACGGCAAACAAATTGGGGTTGAGGGTATTCGGGATTACATTCACCGTCACACTATCCACACAACTGTGGATGCCGTTGGACACCGTTACATAATACGTTGTGGTCTGCGTCGGAGAAACCGTGATCGACGATGTCGTATCGCCATTCGACCAACTAACCGTTGAACGCGAAGTTGGTTCGTGTCTAGTTATCATGAAATCATCAATCCACATCTCTCCTTGGGTAGGGATAGTAGTGCATGCATCATGAAAAATAATGGATTCTATTTTGTAGTTACCAATGCCTAACGTTTGTTGCAATTGATCATGTAGATTAATAGTTTTAAAATGCCATTGATTATTCCTTACCAGCGTATCGTTATTATTCCAAGTACCAACCTTTGGGCCATAGCAACCCAATTGTTCGCCCTGGGTAAAAGCGATACCCCGCCACCCAAGGCCTGCAATGTGAACCAGCATTGAGGTATATGAACCCGGTGGGATTTTGTAAGCCATGCTCACGTATGGGTAATCCTCACTAAAATAACCGCCGTATGGCTGACCGAATTCTGTTTGAAATTCGAAATTTCGTCCCCAGCCATTATTGAAATATAAAGAATAATTGCCCGTGTATGAGGTATTAGATACGATCTGAGGGTCTACGCCATTACGTTCGCTCCAATCGTCAGAACTTCCGGGCCCTCCCTCAAAATCATCATAATCATAATATTGGTTTTCAATAAATTCGTATGATTTTGCATAATAACGTGAAGTTAAATTTATTTCTAGCCTACTACCAGTACAAATTGTAGTGTCGTTATTTACTATACTTGTTGATATTAAACTCACAAACACCGAATCTTCTGATATGCAAAGGCCATTCGAAATTTCACAGCGATACCACCCGCTGTTTCTTACAACGATAGCGTTGGTGGTATCCCCTGTATTCCAGGTGTAGGAGCCTAGTCCGGAAGGTGTCATGAGTGTTGTGGACTGCCCACACAAGAATAGGGTATCTGACTGGAATAAATTTTGAGGCAAGGATGAGGCTGTAGCAGAGCCATTCACCCAATGGGTATTAGGGATAACGGACGCATTGAGGTCGCTGTATTCGCAATTACCAGGGGTTTGTAGGTCAAAATTGATAGCATGCGTGCCGGGCTCTTTTACAACAAATCGTATTTTGAAAAGAGTATCGCTTAGCGTAACTGGATTCAACTGATACCAGGCAGCCCTGAATTGTGAACCTGCTGTGTTAGCCTGCGGGCCTAAATTATTAAACCATGCGCTGTTACTGATAAAATTTTGATTTAATGTGGATTGCAAACCAATAACATTGGGCAGACAACGTAGCTTGGTGGAATCATAATCAACCGCCATGGAGATGGAGGTAATTCCAACTCCAGAATAGTTTTGCAAAATAACCGGTACATCAAGCGTATCGCCGACCAAAGTGCTGCATGTTCCCAAATTGACCAATTGGGTTTGAAGACTAAAAGGGTTGTATTGGCATTGTACTCCTCCGCTTTGGTAGGTGACTTGGTTAATTTCTTCAGCAAGATCATTATAAAATCCGCAAACCTCAGGGGTTTGTAAGTCCCAAGTCAAAGATGAATTTCCCGGGCTTAGGACTCTGAAATTCATATTAAACGCCAATCCATTGAGCTGAACGGGATTAAGTTGAAACCAAGATACTCTGAATTGTCGACCACTCTGAGTATAGGAGGCACCAAGATTGTTAAAAGAACCACAATTACTAATAAAAGCACTCGAAAGTGCCTGGTTTAATCCTGTTACATAGTTTAAGCATTCTAGCTTGGTTGTGTCGTATTCAATTGCCAGAGAGATGGCGGACACACCAATTCCAGTAGCCGTTGTGACGGAAACGGGTATGCTGATGGTATCTCCGGGCTGACAATTGGATGAATTATAGGCCCCAATTTGCGCCGTGATGTTTTGGCTCAAGCTCGTTTGGCTGCCTATGAAAAAAAAGGAAAGAAAAAAAAGCAGGAATAAGAAGGAAGACTTGATAAGCGGCATAAAAATAATTTATTTGAAAAAATGCGTTAAATATTTAAAAATTAATATATTATAGGCAAATATAATAAACGTTATTGAATGTTACTGCCAAATCTATACCGTTTGTGTTTCGGAGGAAATGAAAGCAAGGCAATGTGGTTCAAAAGCCTATTTTCCCTTATTTTGTTTAGTTTTGCGGGCGATTTTGGAGCAGGAAGTTTGGAATACCGAGCGATTGTTGGA
>CAZJCQ010000109.1:0-2922 GCA_964544665.1 uncultured Chryseobacterium sp.
GTATTCTAAATCGTCTTTTTTAAGTCCAGCATAGGCGTAGTGCATTCTTTTTTTTTCGTTAGAATGATACAATGTGATGTCCATGATTCGTCTATTATCCTTATTGTAATAAAAGATCCATTTTTCTGAAAGTCGATTCAACTCATCTCGTGTTTCGTATCTGGCAATTAAGCTATCGCGCTTATTAACTACTTGGTAATGTCCCAAAACAATTCGATTTTGGCCGTAACGAATTTCTTCTTGAATAATTCCATTTTTAAATTTTCGAATGGCATTGGGCTCTTCTACCTGTCCCTCTATGATGGTTCCCTGTAGTGGGGTACTTCGATCTGATTCAAAATAGGTGGAGAAGAAATAAAGTCCACCTTTTTTATTGTAATAGTCAAATGCGGGTTGAGCTTCAACCGAGTTGAGGATTATGGTGAATATGGTTACTAATACAAATGTGTTGACGCGATTCATCCGTATAAAGATATTCACAAGTGCATAACTTATGGGGGTGTTGACATTTTTTATGCATGTTGGAATATTTACATTTGGTAAAACCATCATCATGAAGAGCTTTTCATTCACCCACGAATTAGGCTGGTCTGTCAGTCGTTATGACACCTTCAGCGCGTGCAAACGCAGGTATTTCTATACATATTACGGTAAATTCGACCAAGAAGTAGCGCTGGATCACATCTTAAAACTAAAAGGATTAACGAGTATTCCGTTGGAAATTGGTAATATAACGCATGACATTATAGAGACAATTTTAAAGCGATTAGTTAAGTCCAGTGATTTGATAAACCAAGAAAAATTGAATGAGTATATTCATAAGATTTGTGAGGAATATATTCAGAAAAAGACATTCATCGAGGTTTACTACAAAGAAAAGGAAAGTATTGATAACGCATTCATAGAGGCTGCAGTGCGCAATTGCGTTCACAATGTCTTACAATCAGAACGTTTTCAGTGGATTCGATCATTGCCGCAAGATTCGAAGGATCGATGGATTATTGAACCTCCCGGATTCGGTGAAACTCGAATTGAAGAAATGAAGGCGTATTGTAAAGTGGATTTTATGTTGCCGGTGGATAGTATTATTTATATCCTCGATTGGAAAACAGGAAAGGAAGATCCCGATAAACATCGTAAGCAATTGATAGGGTATTCACTTTTTGCTAAATATCATTTCGAGAATAATTTTGATGAAATCAAAACCATGGTCTGCTACATTAAAGATGGTTATGCTGAAAAGTCTCCAGATATCACCATTGAGGACGTTAATCGATTTGTAGATACCGTTCGGACGGAAACAAATGAAATGAAGGCCATGACTTCGGATGTGATAAAAAACACACCATTGGACAAAGGGTCATTTGAGATGACTTTGGACCTTTCCAGATGTCGATTCTGCGAATTCAGAGAATTGTGCAATCGGATGTAAAACACTTTTAAAAAGAAAAATTTTCTTTTAAATGGAGAACAGCAAACGTCTGAACTCATTACATGTAATGGGAGAGAAATCGATAGAAATCTGTTTTTAAATCAATGATAATTTTTTCTTGTGTGATAAATTGATCATGCAATTGACGATGCTCTTGTATGGTTTGATCCGTCAAATGTTGAGCATGTGAAAGCGTGTCATCACTCATGTGTTTTTCATGATCTTTAATTTTCAATTTCAGTCCATCCAAATTGTTCTTTTGTATGATGAATTGATTTTGAAAATGCTCAACTTGGGACTTTACATTTTCGTTGGTGTATTTTCTAGAAACCTCTGAAAGTCGATTGTCCAAAATAATGAGTTCGTCTTTGTAAAAAAGAATGCTTCTATTCCAGTCGCTGTGTTCGTTGCTAATCCGAGAGATGTGATATTGTGTACGTTGTGCCATGATTGTGATTTTTCACAAAGTTGGCATCCTTTACGCTCCATGATCGTGATGAAAGTCAAATCAGTTGATGATGCTAATCACAGCTTATTCAACTATCAGCGGCTGTCTGCTAATTTGATTTAACTTATTCACGATTTCGCACACATATAGGCCCGTAGGAAGCTGTGTTTGAAGGTTTCCGTCCGAGTAAAAGGTTTGCCATACAACGGCACCCAATGAGTTGAATATCCTGATAGTTTGAATTCCTTTCGGTTCTGAGATCTGGAAGTTTCCATTGTTAGGGTTAGGGAACAATTTAGTTTGTGTATCCAATTCTGAAATACCTACCGTTTCTGGCTGATAGACCCTGATATAATCCACTTGCATCTCTGCTGGGAAGATGGTCGTATTATCGGGGCTGCCTGGCCAAAGTCCTCCCACGGCAATATTCAGGATGATAAAAAAATCTTGGTGAAAGGCACTGTGGACACTGCTTTGTATGTTAAAAGTTTTATACAATATTCCATCTACGAACCATTGGATTTGGGTATCGTCCCATTCAATACTATATAAATGAAATTGTGTGATGTCAGTAGAAATGGAACTGCCGGAAGCTTGATTTCCATTTTGGTACCAATGCAAGGTGCCATTTACAAACGGGTTGTTATTGACGTGCTCCATGATATCTATTTCACCGCAATTGGGCCAACTCACAGCATCTATATTTTGTCCCAACATCCAAAAGGCTGGCCATAAACCTTGACCCATGGGGAGTTTCATCCGGGCTTCAATCTTTCCATACTGAACGCTGAATTTGTTCTTAGTTTGAATACGTGATGAAGTGTATGCGCTGTTCCCAAATGGTTGATCTAACGCGCGAAAGGTTGCCATGCCATTGCTTACAGATAAATTAGCGGATTGATTGGTATAATATTGTAACTCATTATTCCCCCAGCCCCAATCACCGGTTCCAATGTCATAATTCCATTGTTGCGTATTGATTTGCGCTCCATTGAACTCCTCCGACCAAATCAGATTCCACGTGGTTTGTGCTGTGGCGATG
>CAZJCQ010000110.1:0-2637 GCA_964544665.1 uncultured Chryseobacterium sp.
TGATGGCATTTACTTTACACCGGAAGAAGCACAGCTCCTGAAATCGTTGGTGTTAAGTACCGGCAAATCTTCCAAATTGAAGGATTCCTTGCTCACCAAAATCTACATGGGCTCTGAACTTCCCATGGTGGCCACCCACCTGCTCCATGCTAAAAACGGCAAAGCCGTGGAACGCCTCACGAAGGCCATGATGAATAAAGAACAAGTGCTGCTCAAAAAATACCAATCCATCAACTCCGAAAGCATTTCCGACCGCCTTGTGGAACCCTTTGGCTTCACCGAAAACTACCACACCGTGATGGCCTTTGAACCCAGTACTCAAAAAAATAAAACCTATAACATTGACCGCATTGGCTCAGTGGAATACACCGGAACGTTATTTAAATACGAAACACTCCACGAACAGCAAATCCCCGATGTGTTTGGCTTTGCCTTCTCCGGAAAAAAATACCCCCTGCGCTTGGAACTCTCCTTCAAAGAATTTCTGCTGCTCAAAGACCGCTACCCCCTCATTGCACCGTTTACGAGCTACCACCCCAAACTCGACCGCTACGTGCTCGAAGTAGAAGTAAACGACCTGAGGCCCGTGGAGGGGATGGTTTCTCCTCGTTAACTTTATAAAAATGGTTATCTTTAGATAAGGAGTAATGTAAGTCAGCTCATTCCTCCAAAGTACATAGATGAACTATTTATTCAACAACTTAGAATGAAGAATAATCAAATTGAAATATTTAAATCATCCGATGGTAGCCCTGAACTCCATGTTCGTTTGGTGGATGACTCCATTTGGCTCACGCAATCCCAACTGGTTGAATTATCTGATTTAAGTAAAGCCAATATTAGTGAGCACAATCAACATATTTTTCAATCGGGTGAGTTGGATCAAGACTCAACCGTTCGGAATTTCCGAAAAGTTCAATCATACATCCTAAGTATATTTCAAACCATTATATTACGCGGTATACTTGGTACGTGTTTTTATGTGCTTGATGAGAAGTTGAGTGGTTGGTTTAGAGAATATATAATTTGTTGCGAATACAAGATAGAAGTATATGGATACAATGCTTGTTGAAAAAAGTGAAATAGTAGTTTTTAAACCAAAACATGGCCATACCGAATTTCAATTGGTATTGGATGGGAACGCTGAGACCATTTGGTTAATGGAACAGCAAATCATGAAACTTTTTGGTAAATCTCGCAGAACTATTGGTGAGCATATCCGAAATATTTATAACGAGGGAGAACTGGAAAAAAATTCAACCTGGCGGGAATTCCGCCAAGTTCAAGAGGAAGGGAGTCGGAAAGTAGAGCGAAAAGTCTCTTTGTACAACTTGGATGTTGTAATATCTGTAGGATACCGTGTAAAATCAAATGTAGGAACGGAGTTTCGTAAATGGGCAACCGAAAAGCTCAGAGAATATCTGATTCGAGGTTACGTGATCAATCAACAGAGAATTGAACAACTTGGGCAAAATATCGAAGTGCTCAAATCAGGAATTCGGATTTTAAGCCGGGTTGTCGACGAGAAATCAGAAGGTTTGGAGTTAGACTGGTTAACAGAATTCTCGAAAGGATTAACGCTCTTGGACGATTACGACAATGAAAATCTAGATAAGAACGGATTAACCGATTCGAACATAGAATACCCGAAGCTCAATGCGTATTATGAGTTGATCGAATCTATGAAAACAGAATTTAAATCACCAATCTTCGGAATAAAAAAAGATAAGGGATTTGAAAGTGCCATTCGTCAAATCGAAAAAGGAATGGACCATCAAGATTTTTATCGTTCTGTAGAGGAGAAAGCCGCTGTTTTACTGTATCTAATTACCAAGAACCACGCCTTCACCGACGGAAATAAACGCATTGCTGCGGCCTGTTTTCTCCTCTTTCTGAAAGCAAATAATTTACTTTATACTCCAGATGGCCACAAAACAATCAGCGATGATGCCTTAGCAGCGTTGACCTTATTCACAGCAGCAAGCAAACCGGAAGAAATGGAAACAGTAATCAGATTGATTTTAAGCGTTTTAAATAGGTCATTCATCACGCTCCGTTAACTTTATAAAAATGGTTACTTTTAAAATCTAGTGGCAGAAAATAAATATCATGTATTAGCGGAGTATTTGAGCAAACGCATGCGGATGAGTCATGTATATCAGCCGGTCATGATCATGAAGCTGCTTTCCAATCAAGGAAAAGCGAAAGCGGATGAAATTGCATTGGATTTAGTGCAAAATGACTTGAGCCAAGTGGAATACTACACAGAACGTGTAAACCAAATGGTTGGAAAGGTGCTGCGAAACAACCAAATCGTTGCGAAAGAGAAAGGTGAATACCAGCTAATCGGATTTGAAGAACTCTCCGATGATGAACGCCAAAAACTCATTGAGTTATGTGCAACTAAAATCAATGAATACAAGGAAAAGCGTGGAATGTTGATCTGGGACCATCGAAGAAAGAATCGGTCCCCCATTGACGGAAGTATACGATATCAGGTATTGAACAGAGCCAACAACGTGTGTGAATTGTGCGGAATTCCATCGGATGTCAGAGCCCTCGAAGTGGATCATATTGTACCAAAAAATTGGAAAGGCCCCGATGAACTCTCTAATTACCAAGCATTATGCTACAAAT
>CAZJCQ010000111.1:0-2592 GCA_964544665.1 uncultured Chryseobacterium sp.
TAATATTGGGATAGTTTGCGACGCTAAAGGCGAATATGACATGGCGCTGGAGTGGCATCAGCAGAGTTTGGATATACGGCTAAAAACACTTGGTAATCAACACTATGACGTGGCCGTTTCCTATATAAACATTGGTAATTGCCAAAGAGCATTGAAAATGTATCAAACAGCAATTCAATCCTTTAAATCGAGTTTTGAAATTCAGAAAGAAGCAGGATATCTATTCCAAATAGCCGAATGCTATGAAGCACTTTCGGAAAATCTGCAAGCCCTAGACTACTACATTCAATCCGCAGAGATTAGAAAAGATGACCCTGACTTAGGTACTGAAGACGACTCTACTCAAGAATCGATTAAAGCTTGCATTCGATTGGCTAAAGAATTGGGTAAAGAAGGAGAATTGCCGGAATGGATTAAAACCTACATCCAATGAAACCTATTTCGTTAGTAGAAGAACAATTTTGGATGAACATCCCTGAAGACGGTGGAGTTTATCATATTTACTGTTACAAGGACAAAACGCCCCTTAAAATAAACCGTGTTTTGAGACTAGATAATGACGGTATTTTGTACATTGGAAAGTCAGAAAACTTAAGAGCAAGAATAAGAATGCTTTGGAGGGTTCTCAATCCTAATTTAAAAGCTACAGCTCACACATTCGGCACAAAATACAATGAGAACAAAAGGCTTAAAAAAGCCTTTCCATTGAAATCACTGTATGTTTCATTCCAAATTTCCAAAAAACCCAAAACTTTAGAAAATAAATTATTGGATAAGTACTTTGCTAAATTTGGAGAAGTCCCGCCATTTAATAGTTCAAAATAATTTAGCTATGCCCATACCCAACATCATTTCTCGCCAGCATATTATAAGCGCAATCAATCGCATTGGGTTACCTGATAATATTCCAAGTATTCGCAAACCAAGAAAACTAGCGTTGCGCTACAACAACCGCAATTATCCATTAAAATATGTAATCTGCATCGCGCATGAATTAGCTACTTCAGGCCAAGAGTATTCTCATCAGAATTTCACCACCGACATGGCGCGAGACTACATCCAGAATCTTGGCGGATTCGACATTGTCAGGCTTCAGGACTAACCCAACAACCCGCGTAAAAACCCAGCTCGATTCTGCTTGAAGGCTAGATACTGATTTTCGTTGAAAACATCACTCTTGTCATTATTGCAGAAGTAGCAGGCTAAAACACAATTAGTGGACGTATAATTTCCCTTCGGATTTTTGCGATCCACTTCGAGCCATTTTCCGCGGTTTCTACCCCGTGCCTTAAGCCCCTTTTTAGGAAAGCGTGCAGAAATCAATAAGCCTCGCATCACAATTGCCTGTACCACAACTTCTTCAATATGGCAGTAAAAACATTGTTTTGGCTGGTTATTATACCAGCTCTCAAAAGTCTGATAGGTTTTAAAACCCATATTCCTCTGCCTCCTTTTACCATTAAACCAGTTTCTAAGCTGCTGCTTTGTCCTGGTTTCAAAAACATATTTCTTCATTAGTTTACAGGTGCGGGCAAATGATTCACAAATTCAATCTCAGCCGTTGCTGTAGGAAGGAACTTCGATAATTCAAAAACGGCTGAATTCAAATTCATCCGACCCGGAATTCCCATTAACGAATTGTACTCTGCCATAAATGCGTGTACCGGATACCATTTCTGATTGAATAAAAATGACCAGGTGCGACCTCGTTTGAAGGCAACTTGTCCTTGATCAAACCGGGCAATAACTTGAATAAAAACTGTATGATTCATAGCGTGTTGTTTAAATGCCAATATATCAAACCTTATAATCTCTTCGCTACCATTATCGTATCCGGATGCTCGGACCCTAATATGGCGAGTCGGATGTCATAGCATTTTTGAAAGAACCCCGTTGCACTTTGTGTGTCGCCATTTGCCTCTGCTATGAGGGCCTTTTCAAAATATGCCTCTGCTGTATCGACATGCTGCTCGCCGGGATTTATGAGGAAAATTGATAGTGCTTCATCTATTGTATTGACAGCATCTCTCAATTTCTCAGTTATTCGTTGCCACTCCGCGAAGCGCAGTAATGTGCGGGCTAGCAAGGGATCGTTCTCCAATTCTGCTTCGCGAAGTGCATGAATGGCTTCCGTCAACATTTGCTCTGCTTCATCGAATCGCATTAAGCCCATGAGTGCTCTCCCCCGGTTGCGCTTCACGGCAGCTGTATTTCGATTATCATTGCCATAGCTCGCCACATACACCGGTAAAGCGGAATCAAAGAAATTAAGCGACGCTGTAAAATCATGGAATCGCAAGTAAATCACGCCCATTGAATTTCGCGAAAAGGCAATGTCCGGATGTGATTCACCATAATAGTCGAGACGCATCTTCAAGGACCTTTCATAATACTCCAGCGCCTTGTCGTACTGACCTTTCGTCTCCCAGATACCCCCGATTCGCATTAAAGTCGAGGCCACGTTCGGATGGGATTCACCGTAGTAGTCAATGTAAATATTTAATGCATTTTCAAAATACTCCAGCGCCTTGTCATATTGGCCTTTCATATTCCAGATATCCCCGATTCGCATTAAAGTCGAGGCCACGTTCG
>CAZJCQ010000112.1:0-2585 GCA_964544665.1 uncultured Chryseobacterium sp.
AGGACAATCAATAAAAACAACAGTTAAACTGTAAACTTTTTTTAGGACGGGTCAAGGGGTGTCAGCGCAGCTGACGGGGTGGTTATCGGGTATGGGTTTTCAGTATTCCCAATACGCTAAACCCAATACCCATCACCCAATGTCCAATACTGATTTACCGATCCATTGATTCACCGCTTTACCTCCCTTACTTCCCTCTCAATAAAATCCTCATTTGATGAATGGCCATTTCATTCAGTTTAACAAGCCTGTCCGATTGTGCCTTTCCTTCTTGAATCAACAGGGCATTGATATTTTCCAAATTCGAAAGACAGATCAGTTGATTTACAGTGGCATAATCCCTAATGTTTCCCTCAGCTTTCAGATGCTGCTCCCGCCATTGCTGGGCAGTCATTCCAAACAAAGCAACATTCAGCAAGTCGGCTTCACTGGCATAGGTTGCATGTATTTGCTGCTTATTCAAGACCAACGGAATCAAATGCTCCTGAATAGCTGCAGTATGAATGTGATAATTGACCTTGGCCAATTCTCTTCTTGCATTCCATTGAAGGTTTTGGTGCTCTTCCAATTTTAATCTTTGATACTCTTTGGTTAAATAAATTTGAAATACTGGACTAAGCCACATAGCGAAATGAAAAGCTATATCCTGATGCGCGTAACTTCCCCCATATCTACCCGACTTTGCCAATAATCCAATGGCTTGGGTTCTTGCTATCCATTGTCCTATGGACATCGAAAACCTATTCACTCCCGATTCCCTTTCAATTACCCCGAATTCGGTGTAATTGAATTTTTCATTGTGTATTCTCTCCCAAACCGATAAATACTCTAAGGTGTTTTTATTACTGATCCACTTTGCAATTATTGCGCTACCATCTGTTGCTGATGATGCGATATCAGTCAGTGAAATATAATCTGTGCTTCCAATTTGAATGACATGAATAACACGATCTTGAACATTAATTTTTGCCATTTCCTTTTTTACCACAAATCTCCCAACACTCCCATGCATAGGCAACCTATAAATTATGCGGAGCTGCGCTCAGTGGATCGGTAGATCAGTGAATCGGCGGACCGGAAATCTCCCCTCCTGCTCGAACGAAGTGAGAGAAAGGAGGGGTGTCAGCGCAGCTGACGGGGTGGTCATTTCAGAGCGAGAAAGAGAAACAGAGCGAATAAATCGTAGCTTTTCTCCTTTGTCCCACTCGGCTCCGCCGAGCTTGTCCCCTGAACGAAGTGAATGTGTCCCGCACGAGCAACGCTAGTGCTTGTCTCCTTTGTACCCTCGGCTAAGCCGAGAAGCAACGCGCGTTTGTCCCTTTGTCCCGTTCGCGTCAGCGAACTTGTTCCGCACGAGCAACGCGAGTGCTTATCTCCTTTGTCCCCTCTACTCCGCCGAGCTTGTCCCGCGAGCAAAGCGAGTGTGTCCCTTTGTCCCGCTCGGCTCCGCCGAGCATATCCCACGAGCAACGCGAGTTTGTCCCGTTCGCGCAGCGAACTTGTCCCAGCGAGTAAGGTGAACTCTACCACATAAACCTGCATAATTTATGCGTTGACTTCCCTGCTCATTCACCTGAAATTTGTAAAAATTTTTAGAGCTCATCAAAGATGAAAAAACAAGCGGTGATGAACTTCAATACCCTTGTGGAAAATATCACTTCCACTCATGAGCATTTTCAGAATCAAGCGTTCAAAGCCATCAATCGCTCTCTGACGCTTCGCAATTGGATCATTGGGTGGTACATTGTGGAGTTTGAACAAAGTGGCAAAAATAAAGCGGAGTATGGACAGAACTTATTAAACTCTTTAGCAAAAAAACTTAACATCAAAGGACTGGTGAGTGCTGAACTCTCTCGCTGTCGTCAGTTTTATTTCTGTTATCCTCAAATTCTTGGGACGGTGTCCCAAGAATTGTCTCGATTACCCAAAACATTCCTCTCTGCTGTTCAATTAGAAGAGAAGTTGAAACTGACACTGAAAGATACCACGGTCTTACCTAACGACGAAAAATTATACATGCCAGTGCAACAACTGATGAATCAACTATCTTTCAATCATTTTGTAGAATTGATTAAAATCGAAGATCCTTTAAAACGAACATTCTACGAGCTGCAATGCATTCAAGGTACTTGGAGCGTGAGGACGCTGAGAAGACAAATTCACAGTCTTTATTACGAAAGAATGGGTATGAGCCGAAAGCCGGATCTACTCAAAGAAATCACCAACGCTAAAATTTCAACCGAAACAGCTGAAAATGTTATCAAATCAGTTTATGCATTTGAATTTCTCAATTTGGACGCTCAAGAGGCCGTAGAGGAAAATCAATTGGTAACCGCACTTCTCGACCACATCCAAAATTTCCTTTTGGAGATGGGCCATGGGTTTTGCTTGGAAGCCAGACAAAAGAAAATTCTCATCGGAGACGAGTACTTTTTCATTGATCTTGTTTTCTATCATCGCATCTTAAAATGTCATGTATTAGTAGAAGTAAAAATGGGGAAATTTGAACATTTTCAAACTGCTCAACTGAACACTTACCTCAACTACTACAAGCAAATGGTTAAACAGCAAAATGATCAACCGCC
>CAZJCQ010000113.1:0-2502 GCA_964544665.1 uncultured Chryseobacterium sp.
GAAATGCCTTTTGGTAGCGATTTGCTTACGCTTCCGGGTCGTCGCCCTTATGGATTGGATGACCAAGGGGAAATGGTGATTCGGGAAGATGTTCAAGCCGTGGCCGCCTTGAATGCCCCTGCGTACACGCAATTGTATTCCGCTGCCTTTGGTACAGACGAAGAAAGTGCGCCCACCCTGCCGTTGTATGCGTACACAACAGTAGGTTGGTTAGACGATAAGTTTTATACCACGGCCGTGCGCATCGATCCGGATGAGCGTCAGGATTTGGTGAACTTTGATCGAGAAAAAATTTGGGAGATTACAGAAGAAAGAATCAAGCAACATCCCAACAATCGGTTGATTCAGCATTTGGGACAAAATTGTTCCATTCGGTACTGCTGTCCTGCTGCACGCAATTTTTTCATGGGTCGTTGGGAGTGTCCCATTCCGATTTCTCCGGCTTGCAATAGCAATTGTTTAGGTTGTATTTCATTTCAACCGAAGGAGCATGAACTAACCTCCCCTCAAGACCGTTTGGATTTTATCCCCACGGTAGATGAAATTTTAGAATTCGCCGTGCCTCACTTGGAATCAGCAGATCGGGCCATCGTGAGTTTCGGACAGGGATGTGAAGGAGAACCCTTGTTGGTGTGGCAGTTGATTCGCGATGTGATCGTCGAAATCAGGAAACGTACCAAAAGAGGAATCATCAACCTGAACACCAATGGCAGCAAGCCAAAGGCGGTGGAGGAGTTGATGAAAGCGGGGTTGGATAGTATTCGCGTGAGTTTAAACTCGGTTCGCAAAGAGGTATATGAAGCCTATTATTTGCCCAATAATTATCAATTTGAAGACATCCGTGAATCCGCCAAAATTGTCCGGGATCATGGAGGGTGGGCGAGTATCAACTATTTCACATTCCCTGGAATGACAGACCATCCAGATGAATTGGCTGCCTTGAAAGCGTTCATTGCATATACGGATATCAGCATGATTCAATGGCGGAACTTCAATATCGATCCCGACTGGTATTTGGGAAAACTCAATATCGCAGAATTACCACATGGATTGGGCATCAAACACGTGATGGATGAGATCAAGGCAACGTATCCCCATTTGAAATACGGATATTTCAATCCTCCTCATGGCGATTGCCGAGGAAAACGAAAGGCTTAACCCTCCATCCCCATCGCCTTGGCGATATTGGGTTTGAAATACAATTCGCTTTTCATCACCTTTCCATCTTCCCGGAAAATAGGTTGACCATTCGCGTCCAATTTACTCATATTGGATCGCTGAATTTCTTCAAAGACAGGGGCCATCACCTGTTGTAATCCATGCGCGTTGATGGTGCCGCAAAGGATGTAGAGCATGTCACCCAAAGCGTCGGCAATCTCTACGATGTCTCCGTTTTTAGCGGCTTCCAAATATTCTTCGTTCTCTTCTTTCATCAAGTTGAAACGCAGCGTCATCTCTTTTTCCGGAATATGAGCAGCGGGTTCTTGGCGCACGGGAAGCAGGAACGCGTGATGAAAGTTTTTTACATGTTCAATGGCTTGTGCCAGGGTTAGATCTTTTTCCATGGGATAAATGTAGGAGGAAAAGAGGAAATTATTCGCCATCCTTTTTTGAACTGACTTATTTTTGTTTCCATGATTTGGAAAGATTGGGCGCGCAAAATATTGTGGACTTTGCATTTGGATGTGACGCGCAATCTTCGTTATGATCGACTCACTTGGAAAGTGATGCAAACCCATTTGCATCCCGGTTCCAATGCCATTGACGTAGGATGTCACAAGGGCGAGGTGTTGGATTGGATATTGGCCTTTGCCCCTCAAGGAAGACACTGGGCCTTTGAACCATTGCCTCATTTGGCCGCGGATTTGAGAAAAAAATTTGGAGATCGCGTGCAAGTGGTGGAAGCGGCGTTGAGTGATCAATCAGGAAAAACGAAATTTCAATTTGTCAAGGACAGTCCCGCATACAGTGGGATTTTACGAAGAGAATACACAACGGACACACCGAATATCGAAGAGTTAGAGGTGGCGATGTCCACATTGGATGAGCAAGTAGGAGCGGCTAAAATCGATTTGATCAAAGTAGATGTCGAAGGAGGAGAATGGGCCGTATTGGCAGGTGGGGCAGGCGTGATACAAAGAGATCGGCCCGTGATCATTTTTGAATTTGGCAAAGGAGCCAGTGAGTATTATGGCACGACTCCAGAAAAAATGTGGGCCTTGTTGACAGGCTGGGGATATTCTTTGTACGATCTCAGGAGCTATGTAAAAAGTGCGACTCCATTAACGGAAGCCGCGTTGGCTATGGCTTTCAGCACGGGAAGTGAGTATTATTTTGTTGCGTCTTCAAAATAAGTCTTGAGACATTTCACTTTTTTTTGCAAATCACACGCAACATTGGTAAAGAAATTGAGTTTAATAGAGTACTAGATTAGTTCTCGTCCTGAGAACATAGGTTTTGGTTAAGGATTAAAAAAGCCCTTTCAACGGAGAGGGCTTTTTT
>CAZJCQ010000114.1:0-2474 GCA_964544665.1 uncultured Chryseobacterium sp.
AAAAAAAAGAATGCACTACGCCTATGCTGGACTTAAAAAAGACGATTTAGAATACGCCTATCAAACACCGTTGCCCGACCACATCATCGATTCAGAAGGCTATGGTTTTGACCAAGCGCCCTATGGCAGCGAGGAAGAATGGGATTCCAATGGACAATTGATCAAAAAATGTCAATACATTTTCAAGCCTTATCGCAGCCTAGATAAAATTCAAGAACTGCATGGCCCATTTGTACTTTATCACAACAACGGAAAAATCAAAGAAATTGGCCAATATGACGAAGGTAGAAAGCACGGCATTTGGAAAACCTTTCATTACAATGGAAAGATCGCTGAGCAAGGAGAATATGAATACGGATTCCCCATTCATATTTGGGAGGGATTTTATGATGATGGTGCGAAGCAATACATTCGAGACTTTCCTGATCATGCCGATGTCATCAACATTCACAATGAAGTCCAATGGGATGCCAAAGGAAATAAAACGCAAGAGATTATTTTAGATAGCCTTGGCAATGGAACCAAAACGGTGTGGAATGACCAACAAACCATTATCGAATTCAGTACGATTACAATGTGGAATAAAAATTTATTTGGAAAAAAATACACCTATTTCCACAGCGGAAAACTACAGCGCTATCAGGATTTTCATCCCCATGCAGACACCACACTTTCTGAATTTTGGGGAAATGGCGCGCAAATGCGCTTGCATATTCGATCCAATGGTATTTCCACTCAGCGCGAATTCAATGAGACAGGGACATGCACGATATTAAGGGAATTTAATGAAATCAACAAGAGTGGAATGATTGAAATGAGAAATGAAACAGGAGAATTGATTTCTCAAGAAATCAAGAATGGTCAATATAGTCAATATACCACCCATGAAAATGGAGTCAGTAAAACCTATTCAAAACTCAATGGTTGGCTTGAAGGACCTTATGAAATAACTGAAAACGGGATTACGAAACATTACCAATATCACAAAGCCATTCGAATCACACCAAAAGATGGAATGCAGGGAACTCCGAGGTTATCATTGAATCAATCAATAACGAAAAAACATTTTCCCACGCTCATAGAATCGCTATTTCAAAATATCGACAGTATACATTTCCAAACGGAACCCAATTTTGATCTGGTCAACCTGCAATGGCAGACGTTAGAAAGCGAAATGTATGAACACTTGGGAGAAAAAATGAGTACAGAAGAGCCAGAGAATATCTTGAGACCACAGCCAGGGTACTATTGCAATTGGGATTGCGGCAAAAATTTCACTTTGTTTTCGATCTATAACTCCAAAAAGCCAACGGTATATATTGTGTTTTATAACAACGGAGAATATGAGTTCTTCAATGAATCAACGAACTGGGAAAAATGGAAAGCCTCTGAGATATTTTACAAGGATATGATGTGGAATGACTAAGATTTTATTTCTTCCATGAACTCCTTTACAAGCGCGTCGCTCCAATAAATCGAATGACGAGCCCACTGAATGAACGCATCATACTTTTCTTCTTCCTGAAAGGGAAATTGGCTACTTAAACTTTGAGTAGGTAGTGTCAAGTGCGAAATGGCAATTCCAGCAGCGACGGATACATTCAAACTTTTACTAAAACCCGTCATCGGTATGACTAAAGAAACGTCAGCCATCTCCTTCACCTTTTTAGATATTCCAGAAAGTTCTGTCCCCATTACAAGGGCAACAGGCCGTGTAGGAACATATTCATAAATTGAAATCGCCTCTGGAGAAAAATCGGTAACCGCAATTTCAAACCCTTGTAATTTCGCAAGATTCAATACCGCAGTCACCTCCTGGTGTTTTTCAATTTTAAGCCAATCCAAAGCCCCTTTGGCTATTTTCCGATTAATCGTCCACGGGTGCTCATTTTCTACCACATCAATCCAATGCACACCCAATGCATCGGCTGTACGAAGAATAGCACTTGCATTGAGCGGCTGATAAATATTTTCCAAAACCAATCGCAACGCACTATTGCGATTAGACCATACTTGTTCAAACAAAGGAAGTTTGGTTTCCGACAAATGCTTACTCAAATGAAGGAATAGTTCCTTCTTTTGCTTGAGGCTTAATGATTGCATTTCACAAAAATAAAAAAGCCGCTCTTGGAGCGGCTTTCTTTTTGCTTTAAAGTGATTTACACTTTAGCAGCCAATTCAGAACCAGCTTTGAACTTTACAACATTCTTAGCTTTGATTTTGATTTCTTTTCCAGTTTGTGGGTTACGTCCCATGCGAGCAGCACGCTTAGTAACACTGAAAGAACCGAAACCTACTAAACCGATACGGTCGCCTTTTTTCAAAGCTTTAGTAGTTACTTCGATGAAACCATCTAATGCTTTCTTAGCATCAGCCTTTGACAACTTCGCGTTTGCTGCGATAGCGTCGATCAATTCTGCTTTGTTCATTTTTTTTGTTTTAGGTTATTAATTAGTTGAACAAGACAAATGTAA
>CAZJCQ010000115.1:0-2401 GCA_964544665.1 uncultured Chryseobacterium sp.
TTCAAATCAGCTAATCGCTCAGGAAGTGGATCACTACTCAATTGTGCTTTATACTCCGCTTCCTTGGCTGCAATTAAATCTCCGGCAGCCTTGCTTTTGTCTTTTAAGGACTTGTCCGTATCAATGTAATCTTGTAGAATTGTCTTTTCGTTGCTATCAGCAGTGGAGGCAAGCCTATCCTTTACGGCTTTGAGTGTCAATTTGCCCTTACTGTTTCGTAAAACCGATAGATGGTTATTGCCGTGCAATGTTTTCAATTTTGCATCCAGTTCCGCTTCATCTTGTTTTAACTTGCTGTATTGGCCAGCACCTTTTTTATCATCTTCATTCCAAAGCGTTAAAACCGCTGTATTCAAGGCTTCTTCAGCGTCACCCTTGGTTGAAACATCTTTCAATATTCCCTCTTCACCACTATTTTCCTCGAGCAACGATTCGAGCTTTCCGGAAATATCATCCATCTTGCTTTGTTTTGCGAGTAAGGTGTCTTGTTCTGTTTTAAAGAATCTGTTTACAATAAATTCTTTGGGGAGCAAATCACACGTCCATCCTTTTTCTTTTTCCTCTCCCTTATTTTTACCGCTCTTTACTACTTCAATTACTTTTCTGGTTTCGGCCTTCCATCCATCGGCTGCAATCAAATAGGCATCATCCTGCATGGTTTCATTCCAGTAATTCATCAAATGCTGATACACATCGTAGGCATCAGTGAGTTTGGCTTTTTTGAACGCATTCAACAGGCTTTCCGACAATTCACCAATCAACGCTTTGGGATGTGCATCTTTTCCAAAGGCATTCAATTGAGGGACAGCTTTCTTCTTCCAAGTTTCATAGATTTTTGTATTCTCATTTTTTAAGTTTTCAAATTCTACATCTTGATGAATAGCCGGTTTAATCTCGGTAGCTATCAACTTTGCTTCTAGGTAGCCTTTTCTCCCGTCTTTAAAGAGGGTATTTCTCAAACCCGGCAAAACTTCCCAATAAGCGCTCATGT
The DNA here is from genome assembly GCA_964544665.1 of uncultured Chryseobacterium sp. Classification (GTDB taxonomy): domain Bacteria; phylum Bacteroidota; class Bacteroidia; order Flavobacteriales_D; family Sanyastnellaceae; genus CAMCTV01. Next base: position 992 of record CAZJCQ010000115.1, read on the forward strand.
TGTCTATGTCTCTATTCGGAATACCGCCATTCAAGTGCGCATCAATATCTTGAATATCCTCCTGCTCAGTTGAATCGATATAACGAGGTATATTTAAATTGTAATCATTCTTTGGATCAGCAATTTCATCCAGAGGAACCATTCTAGAAAACCTGTCGATGGGCTCTTGTTTCATAAACGTGTCCACGATTTTATGAATGTCTTGTTCTCTTAAACGGTTTTTGTTGCCGTCTTTCATAAAACCTTTTGAAGCATCAACCATGAAAATTCCTTTTCGTGCCTGCGCATTTTCTTTATCCAACACCAGGATACAAGCCGGAATGCCTGTTCCATAAAACAAGTTGGCAGGCAAACCAATTACACCCTTTAATACTCCTGAAATAATTAAATTTCTACGAATACCCGCTTCAGCATTTCCTCTGAACAATACGCCATGCGGTAAAATACAAGCTGCCTTGCCAGTGCTTTTCATGGAGCGGATGATGTGCAACAGGTAAGCATAATCACCTTGCTTTGCAGGTGGCTCGCCCCATTCAAATCTTCTATATAAATCTGAGGTTGGTGTAATACCGGTACTCCAGGTTTTATCTGAGAATGGAGGATTGGCCACCACATAGTCGTAGGTTCGAAGATTTGTACCATCAAGGAACTTGGGATTAGCCAAGGTATTTCCAGCCATAATGTTGGCCGTTGGAAAATCGTGTAGAATCATATTCATCCTGGCCAAACCTGATGTGGTCACATCCATTTCCTGTCCTTCCAAAGTAATGCGCTTTCCGGCTTCAGCTGCAACTTTTAAAAGCAATGAGCCAGATCCACAAGTAGGATCATAGGCTGTGGTTGCTGCCACCGAATTTTGTGCATTGATGCCAATAACCTTAGCAAGAATTCTACTTACCTCGGCAGGGGTGTAAAATTGCCCTTTGCTTTTTCCGCTTTCCTGTGCAAAATGTTGCATGAGATATTCATAGGCATCACCCAAAATATCGTCATGGTCTGCACGGTTTTTTGAAAAGTCGAGTGTAGAGCTATTAAAGATATTGATCAGGTTAGTCAGTCGATCAACCATTGCTTTTCCTTCACCCAGTTTATTGGGATCGTTGAAATCAGGAAAATCACTTCTTGATAATCGAGAGTTGGCATCAATCAGCGGTTGAATTATCTGGGTATTGATTTTGTCGCCAATATCATCCTTGCCTCTTAATTCCAGCATATCCTTAAAGCTAGATCCCTGTGGAATAGTTACTGGAGGGGCAAAATCATCTGTATCTGCGTACTTATCAGACACATACTTGATGAACAACATGAACAGGACGTAATCTTTGTATTGACTAGCGTCCATGCCGCCTCTTAGTTCATCACAACTTGCCCAAATGGAGCTGTATAATTCGGATTTTTTGATTGCCATAG
>CAZJCQ010000116.1:0-2399 GCA_964544665.1 uncultured Chryseobacterium sp.
TGCCTTTGCAGAAACCACTACCTCGCTGGGCAATTCAAACACTATAGGATGGCTGTATCCCAATGTCATTTCCAATTGCTGGCCTGTAGTTTTGGCACGATAACCTACTCCGATTAACTCCAAATTTTTCTTCCAACCGGCGCTCACACCCACAATCATATTATTGATCAAGGCACGATACAAACCATGCTTTGATCGAGCATCTTTGTGGTCTGAAGAGCGAGTAAGAGTAATCGTGTTATCCGCGATTTCAATGCTTATTTTGCTATCAATCTCCTGAGACAAGGTGCCCTTTGCACCTTTCACAGTAATCACTCCATGAGACATCGATACATCGACGCCGGCAGGGATTGTGATGGGGTTTTTTCCTATTCTTGACATCTTCCCAAATATTAATAAACGTAACACAAAACTTCACCACCTACATTCTCCTTGCGCGCTGACTTATCGGTCATCACTCCCTTCGGAGTAGAAACCACGGCGATACCCAAACCATTTAAAACGCGAGGCAATTCTTCAACTCCGACATACTTACGCAAACCTGGAGTAGAAATTCTCTCGATGGTGGAAATCGCGGGTTGTTTGGTTTTCAAGTTGTACTTTAGGGCAATCTTGATTACACCTGGCTTACCTTCTTCAAATTTATAATTAAGAATGTAACCTGCGTCATGCAAGATTTTGGTAATCTCCTTCTTCAAATTAGAAGCTGGGATTTCTACTACTTTGTGACGAGCCATCTGCGCGTTGCGGATGCGGGTCAAGTAATCTGCTATTGGATCCGTATTCATTTTCTTTTCTGCTTATTGAATTATTACCAGCTTGCCTTCTTTACACCAGGGATTCTACCATCCAACGCTAGCTCACGGAATTGATTTCTACAAATCCCGAACTGACGCATGTAACCACGAGGACGTCCAGTTAATTGACAACGGTTGTGAACGCGCACTTTGCTGCTGTTCTTGGGTAATTTTTGCAAAGCATCCCAATCTCCTGCTTCTTTTAAAGCAGCACGCTTCGCTGCGAACTTTTCAACGAGTGCAATTCTCTTGCGCTCACGGGCTTTCATTGATTCTTTAGCCATTTTGCTTTCTTTCTTCCGTTATTATTATTTCTGTAATGGAAAACCAAATCCTTCTAACAATGCCTTTGCTTCTTCGTTGGTTTTTGCGGTTGTCACAAATGTGATATCCATACCGTTGATCATTTTCACTTTATCCAAGTCGATTTCTGGGAAAATGATTTGTTCCTTGATGCCGAAGGTAAAGTTACCGTGTCCATCAAAACCTGAATTCTTCACACCTCTGAAATCACGAGTACGAGGCAATGAAACAGAGATCAAGCGATCTAAAAATTCGTACATCTTATCTCCTCTCAAGGTTACTTTCGCACCAATCGCTACACCCTTTCTCAATTTAAAGTTAGAGATATCTTTGGTAGACATGGTCGCCACGGCCTTTTGACCTGCAATCATGGTCATCTCATCAACCGCTGCATCAATCAACTTCTTGTCTGCGGTTGCCTTACCCATCCCTTGATTCAAACAAATCTTGGTGATTCTTGGAACCTGCATCGAAGATGAATATTCGAACTTCGACTTTAAAGCTGGAATGATTTCCTCGCTATACTTCTTGCGTAATCTTGGTGCGTAACTCATTTTATTGCCTCCCCCGTTTTTTTAGCAAAACGCTCTAATTTACCTTCTTCATTTCTGCGGCGTCCAATGCGCGTGGCGTTGCCTTTCGCATCCAACAACATTACGTTGCTTACATGGATACCTGCTTCTCTTTTCTCAATTCCACCTTGTGGATTCTGAGCAGATGGTTTACGGTGACGAGTAATCATATTGATACCCTCCACAACTACCGTATCTTTTTCACGGTTCACTTCGATAACACGGCCTTGTTTTCCCTTGCTATCTCCGCTGGTGACTACCACCATATCACCTTTTTTTATTTTCAAACGTTTAAACATCTTCTCTGGATTTTATTATAACACCTCCGGTGCCAATGAAACGATTTTCATGTAATCTTTTTCGCGTAACTCACGAGCAACCGGTCCGAAAATACGAGTGCCACGCATTTCACCTTGGTTGTTCAATAATACCACTGCGTTGTCGTCAAATCGGATATAGCTTCCATCCTGTCTGCGCACCTCTTTCTTCGTGCGAACGATAACCGCTTTTGATACGGCACCCTTCTTTACGTTTCCAGAAGGCAATGCGTCCTTAACGGTAACTACGATTTGATCTCCCAAGGAAGCGTAACGACGACGGGTTCCTCCTAACACGCGGATCACCAACACTTCGCGGGCTCCGCTATTATCTGCCACTTTTAGGCGTGATTCATTTTGTACCATGACTCGTTTTCCTTAATTCGTTATTTCGCCTTTTCAATGATTTC
>CAZJCQ010000117.1:0-2380 GCA_964544665.1 uncultured Chryseobacterium sp.
CCACCTTATCGCTCATCGATACCATGCGTATTCGTTGGATTGCAAATCAACTCGGAACAGAAAAATTGGTGCTAAAAAGCGGAAAAATGATATTGTATTTTATTTCCAAACAAGACTCTCCATTTTACCAAAGCGAAGTATTCACCAAAATATTAGAGTTCTTGAAACACCATAGCCATGAGGCCAAGATGTACGAAAAAGACAACACGCTAAGAATGAGTTTCAATAGTGTGACGAGTGTGCAGCAGGCACTTTTCTATTTACGGAAAATGACGGATTATCCGATCATTTGACCTTATTTCAAAGAGCCAATGGCTATTTCCAAAGAGCTAAGCGCATTCTCCACATCTTGATCCGTAGCAGTTCCGACGGATAAGCGATACCAATTAGATTCTTTAGAGGCGCCAAAAGCACTGAAGGGCACAACGGCTAATTTTGCTTCTTCGAGTAAGAATTTAGTAATATCAGCAGTAGTCTCTATCTTTGCGCCATCCTTTTTCGTTTTGTCTTTTAAGTCAAATTGGATCGTCAGATATATGGCTCCCTCAGGCGAAACAGAATCGACCGGAAAACCTTTATGCTTCAATTCTTGCATTCCACGATGAAAATTAAAAAGTCGGCTCGCAACCTTTGCTTTCATTATCGAAATAAAATCTTCATATGAAGTCTCATCCACCATGAATTGAGCAGCAGCGAACTGCTCTGGACGCGGGGCCCATGCACCAACATGACCTAAAATACTTTTCATTTTATCAATGACCTGCATGGGACCAAATGCCCATCCTACGCGAACACCCGTTGCTGCTAGTGATTTTGAAATACCATCCACAAAAATGGTATAAGGTCGCATTTCAGGACGCAAGCTGACAGGGTCCTCATGTTTTACCCCATCAAATGTGAGCATGCTATAAATCTGATCATACATCACATACAAGGGCTTTTCATTGGGTCCTCTTCGCTCATTTTCCTCTAATACCGCATCACAAATGGCCGATAAATCTTCTTTGGAAAAAACGGTTCCAGTTGGATTTAATGGAGAGCACAACGCCAATAAAGCAGCGTCTTTCAAATGCGGGCGTAGCTCCTCCACTGTCGGCATGAATTTATTCTCGGGACGTGTTTCTACAAATACTTGCTGAGCAAAAGTCAAATGGGTGTAATGATTATTATTCCAAGAAGGCACTGGAAAAACCACTTTATCGCTTGGATCAACAACCGTTCTGAAGATTGCGTAAATGATAGGACGTGCTCCCCCTGCAATCAGAATTTCCTCTGCATCATAATTCAATCCTTGATATTTGCGAATGCTATTCACCACCGCCTTTCTCAATTCGACGAGTCCATTGGCTGTAGGGTAATTGGTCATATCTTTAGCATATGCATCGATAATAGACTGACGCAACTCAACCGGTATTGGAAATACAGCTGGGTCAAAATCACCAATGGTAAAATTGTAAATTTTATTTCCTTTCGCTATCAAATCACGAATCTCGCCACCCAATTTGATGATTTCGGAACCAATCAGGTTCTCCGCCATTTCCGCAACGCGCGTACTGGACATTGTATTTATTTCGCTCACAAAAGTTGTATTATAAACTACCTACCATTTTCTTAGGATCTACCCATTGATCATATTCTTCTGCCGTCACATAACCCAATCGAAGCGCCTCTTCTTTCAAAGTAGTTCCATTCTTATGGGCCGTTTTGGCTATCTCTGCTGCCTTGTAATACCCAATCTTGGTATTCAAAGCGGTTACCAACATCAATGAACCATTGACCAACTCCTCAATACGAGTATAATTAGGCTCAATACCTACTGCACAATGCTCATCAAAAGAAACACAAGCATCACCAATTAATTCAGCACTTTGTAAAAAGTTAGCCGCCATAACGGGCTTAAATACATTCAACTCGTAATGCCCTTGTGTACCGCCAATGGTAATGGCCACATCATTGCCCATTACCTGAGCACATACCATAGTCAAGGCCTCGCATTGCGTAGGATTCACCTTACCCGGCATGATACTCGAGCCTGGTTCATTTTCTGGAATAAAAATCTCGCCTATACCACTGCGAGGTCCACTCGCCATCATGCGAATATCATTGGCGATTTTATTCAAAGAAACCGCTAATTGCTTCAATGCCCCGTGCGCCTCTACCACTCCATCGTGTGCGGCAAGTGCTTCAAATTTATTAGGCGCCGTAACGAAGGGAAGTCCACTGAACTCAGCAATTTTTTCTGCTACCAATTCTGAATATCCCTTTGGCGTATTGATTCCCGTACCTACGGCCGTTCCACCCAATGCTAATTCTGACAGGTGCGCTAATGTATTTTGAGTAGCGCGTAAACCATGCTTCAATTGTGCCACATAGCCACTTA
>CAZJCQ010000118.1:0-2228 GCA_964544665.1 uncultured Chryseobacterium sp.
CTATAGTCGCAGTTCCATGAGCATTTACATAACCAACATCCTTTGGCGGAATACCCGCATCTTCGAGAGCCAAAGAAATTGCAGCGGCCTGTCCACTTGAGTCGGGCTTGACTAAATTTACATGATCACAGTTTGCACCATATCCAGCAAGCTCTGCCAGGATTTGAGCGCCCCGCAAAATTGCATGATCCCAATCTTCCAAAACAAGGGCGGCGGCGCCCTCCCCTAACACAAGACCCGAGCGACTTTTATCAAATGGACGACAAGGGCTTGGGGAGTTTTCTTCATTGCCTGGTGATAGAACCCGCATACCATCCGATGCTCGAATTACTCCATATATCAGGGGGGTATCAGAGCCACCAGTTACCATAATGTTTGCTTCGCCATTACGAATTCGTTTATATGCCTCACCAATAGCCGCAGATGCTGATGAGCAAGCTACTGAATAGGTTAGTGACGAGTTACCTAAGCCTAGCTGAATTGCTATATGCGAAGAACACGCATTGTTCATTCCCATCACCACAGATAGAGGAGGTAATCGCTCTCTACCGTTAATCCACATTTCTCTTAGCCCTTGCTCATAAATTCTGGTCCCCCCTAATGCTGTACCCCAGGAAACACCCGCATTTGGCTTATGTGACCGATCGTGGACATTAAATCCAGCATTAGTCCATGCATCAAAAGCTGCGACTAAACCCATCTGGGAAAATCGATCCATTGAGATTGTTCTATGTTTTCCTAAAAGATCATCGCCTTTAAAGTCAGCACAATAAACAGCTGGTATTGATACTGGAACAGGGTCGCCCTTAGAAGCGAAATATCTGATGGATGACTCACCCCGAATGGTACGGGCAAAAAAATTGTTGATTGATTCATTAAGTGGATCAATCAATCCTACACCGGTAATGGCAACACGCCTCTTCATAATGGGAGAACCCCAGATCACTAAGGTTTTTGTATGTAGGGTTCGATAACAGCGAGCAACTCACCAATTGTCGATGGTCTGTCAGTGATGTCGGGAATTTTCACTTTGTATTTATCTTCAAAATCAAACATTAGCTCTATTTGCATTAATGAATCTATACCGAGATCCGCAAGAGAGGTATCGAGGGAAACTTTGGTCTTTTCGATACCCAGCCTTTCATGCAGCATATCTTTCAAAATTTCCAGCAAACAAGAAGTGTCACTCATATCTAAAGCTTAACTTTTAAAATTTTTATAAGTATATGAATTAATTGCATATTAGTTAAAAGATGCTGTGGGTAGATATAAAGGAATACCCTATGTAAAGAAATTGTTATAAAAGATAGAATCATAATACTTAACATTTAATACTTAAGTGAACCTATGCAAAATTTATCAAAGTTAGTTTGCTTTTCCCTTCTACCCCTACTTTTTGTTGGGTGCGCGACAAATAGAAGCTCCCTCGAGATTCAACCCCCCAAAAAAATCCAAGCTCAGTCCAATGGAAAACAAATTTATATTAATTCGGTAGTAGATAAACGGACCTTTCAAATAAGTCCTCCAAGTCCAGATATTCCTTCCCTCGATCCATCGGAAGACCAATCGGATCAAATTAAAGCAAGGGCTATTGGACGCAAAAGAAACGGTTTTGGGAAAGCGCTAGGGGATATTCTCTTAAAAGATGGGCAGACCGTTCAATCACTTACTGACAAATCAATCAAACAAGCTTTTGAAGAAAAAGGTTACACCGTAATCCAATCCAGCAACAATGTAAATAAGGATACTTTCATTGTTGATGCAAATATCAATAAATTTTGGGCCTGGATGAACCCTGGCTTCTGGCAGATAACGCTTAGTAGCGAAATTTCCACGGAGCTAATAATTAAAAGTCAAACCTCCCCAGCGGTAAAACAAATTAGTATTAGGGCTTCTGATGGATATCAGGTAGCAACGGAAAGCAATTGGACTGAAATTATTCAAAAATCTCTTCAACTTTACATTGATGAATTGAAAACGAAAATAGATTGATGCTCTTTTACTATTAGCCCCAATTGAAGACAATTAGGCCAGAAGTACCATGGGCCAAAATCGGGGATTGGGTACATAAAATCAGACTGATGACCGGATTGATAAGCTTACAACGCCTTACCTACAAAGCTACCTAAAATAATTTTGGTAACAGTTTTGGTAACAAGGGTGTTGTTTCTTTACAAACCCTTATAAAACCAATTGACTTGGCGGAGACGAGAGGATTCGAACCTCCG
>CAZJCQ010000119.1:0-2140 GCA_964544665.1 uncultured Chryseobacterium sp.
GCACAAAAAACGCCTCTGCCAAAATTGCGATTTTTTTCATCGATGTTATTCCACCGGTATGACAGCAATCAGGTTGTAAAATATCCATACATCGATGCATCAAATACGGGAGCATTTCATAGATAGTTCGATCCCGCTCGCCGGCGGCAAGTGGTATAGAAATATGTTGCTTTAGTCTTTTGAAAACCTCGATATTTCCAGGAACCGCAGGTTCTTCAATAAATAGAAGATCGTAAGGTTTAAGCGCAGAAGCAAGCTGGATTAAAGTAGCAGGCGGAATTGCACTATGCGCGTCAAACATGACCGCACCAGAAGGCCCGACTTTTTTTCTGGCTTCCTTGATTCGTTCCACAATTGCATCAATTGCAGAAGGTGTCCCACTATGTTCTTCAGGTGCCGCAGGAACTTTTACAGCCTGTTTGGTATGATAGACTCTTATACGATCACGAGTTGGCCCACCCAAAAGTCGGTATACTGGAACACCCCAAAGTTTCCCGGTAATATCCCAAAGTGCCATATCGATTGCTGCAAGAGTATGAATAAGAAAAGGACCTCCCCGGATATCGCGATGCGCACGAAATATTTTCTGCCAAAGATGCTCAATTCGGGTTGGATTTTCACCATTAATTAATTCAAATAGGGATTCAGCAAGTGGTTTTGAAACCCTTGGATCAACTCCCTTCAGATCCCCCCACCCTACAACACCATGATTGGTTTCGATGCGCAAAAACACATTCGGGTTGACCCAGGTGGCACGCATCCCAGTAATTTTTATTGTGGAATGTTTGTCATCCACATTTGCGGCAGGATTATTCGCATGTGAAATTGAATCTGCTATCAATGCATGACCTGCAGCGGCAGCACCCATAGTAGCAATAAGATCTCGACGATTAAAGTTCATGGCACGATCTCCCAATAAAACAATGAACCAAAGCGGAGAATAATAATGATCAGCAAAGCTTCAAATTCGTTTAAATCCAGAACGCATCACCCACTATGGAGGGAACTACTGAAATGTAACAAAACATCGAGAAAATGCTAGAAAGTTTTGACTGAGACTTGGATTTTGTAGGCTAATCAAACTGAAAAAGTAAAAAATGATTTTTTGTAAGATATCAGAAATTAAAAAGTGAATAACACTGATCGCATCTTGGATGTTACAAATTATTTTCTTGATTTAATATCAAAATTCGCTTTATCAGATCCACCTAATGGCACATCAAATTCAACATTGCTTTGTCCGTTCCATTCTGGCGGGATAGGATCAGGACTTTTTCTAGGAGGTGGACCACCATCGGGCGAACTGGTCCCCGGAGCCAAAGTAGTCGCACCCTCAGTACGACTCATGATGCGAACCAAATGTTTACCAACTATTGCACCATCAATTGTAGCGTCACATTTAAGTGTGAATTTGCCGTTCTCATCGGTAAAAGCACTGGAACCACGACCGGGATTAGGGTTATCCTTTGTACCAATTGGCTGAAATGAGACTACGCCCAAAGGATATGGCTTACCATTCAAAGTTACAACTCCAGAAACAGGAGCAAATCTTGGAGAATCTGAACAACCAATAGTCAAGATCATTACAAAAATTGAAAAAATGGTAAACAATTGCTTCATTATAATTTCACAACATTTAAAGAATCATGGAACAGTATCAGGTTCACCACCCGCCATGGTGGCCATATTTTGAAGAAGGTTTAAGGCAACCGAGTACGCAATAAAACGAACAGATCCATCGCCAATGGCAAAATTACCACCACCCGAATGCTCGCTATTAAACGCCCTTTTACACATCTGATCCAAATACAAACCAGGAGTTGCCACACATTTATCAAAATCCTTGCCGAACAAACGACTTTCAGCGCCCACTGATGATTGATTATAAGAAGCGTATGTGTAAGCCCAAAATGTGGCCCGATCAGTGGTGGTTTTTGATGTGTATTCTCCAACCATCAAGGTATTTGAGAGCCCATCGGTAGCATTGCCAAATTTCTCAGCCCCGCCCATGGTGGAAATATTCTGGCCACTAACAATGGTATTTGGCGCAACCACTCCATTGTAAGACATCCCAGTCGAATGCAGAAATGACCTGTAAGATTTATCCATGACACCACCTGGCCAAAGTTGGGGTTCAAAA
>CAZJCQ010000120.1:0-1950 GCA_964544665.1 uncultured Chryseobacterium sp.
ACTTTGCACGAAAATCAGAGTACCTATATCCCGCAAGGACAAACCCATCGCTTAGTAAACCCCGGTCTAGAGCCTTTGGAAATTATTGAGGTCCAATCGGGTTCCTATTTAGGCGAAGATGATATTGTTCGTTTTGATGATACTTATGGGCGAAAATAGCCCATTACCAAGTTAATTGAGATAAAAGTAAAACATGAGTAACAAATCGCAAAAAGTGGCACTAATTACCGGCATTACGGGCCAAGATGGATCGTATTTGGCTGAGTTTTTGTTGGAAAAAGGTTATATAGTTCATGGCATTAAACGACGCGCATCTTTGTTTAATACAGAGCGAATTGATCATTTATATCAAGATCCGCACGTCAATCATCGCGATTTAATTTTGCACTACGGTGATTTGACAGACACTAGCAATTTGGTGCGGATTATTCAGCAGTGCCAACCCGATGAGATTTACAATCTTGGTGCTCAAAGCCATGTAGCAGTCTCTTTTGAATCCCCTGAATATACGGCCGATGTCGACGCAATTGGAGCTTTAAGAATCTTAGAGGCGATTCGGATTTTAGGTCTTGAGAAAAAAACGCGTTTTTATCAAGCATCTACCTCCGAGCTCTATGGCTTGGTGCAAGAGATTCCACAAAAAGAAACTACACCGTTTTATCCGAGAAGTCCCTATGCGGTAGCTAAACTCTATGCCTATTGGATCACGGTGAACTACCGAGAAGCTTATGACATCTATGCCTGCAACGGTATTCTTTTTAATCACGAGTCCAAGCGTCGCGGAGAAACCTTCGTAACGCGTAAAGTTACGCGCGGTTTAGCCAATATTGCCCAAGGACTTGAGAAGTGTCTTTATATGGGAAATATTGATGCACTTCGAGACTGGGGACATGCCAAAGATTATGTCCGTATGCAGTGGTTGATGCTGCAACAGGAAAAGCCTGACGATTTTGTCATTGCAACAGGGGTGCAATATACCGTTCGAGAGTTTATTCAAAAGAGTGCCCATCAATTAGGCATCACGTTAAGGTTTGAAGGAAGGGCGGAGGCAGAAAAAGCGATTGTTGCGCAGATTGATGGAGATCGGGCCCCGGCTTTGAAAGTGGGTGATGTAATTATACAAATTGATCCGCATTATTACCGTCCTACTGAGGTGGAAACACTTCTAGGTGACCCGACCAAAGCCAAAGAGAAACTCGGTTGGATTCCCGAAATAACATTGGATCAAATGGTTGAAGAAATGGTTGCTCACGATTTGGATCAAGCAAAGAAACATGCATTACTTAAGAAGCATGGATACCAAATCAACGTTGGTAAAGAGAATTAAATAAGGAAATTATTTTGCATACCGATGCTGAGAAAAAAATCTATGTGGCCGGCCATCGCGGCATGGTTGGATCGGCGATTGTGCGAGAACTAAAGCGTAGAGGACATACCAATTTAATTTATCGTACACGTCAAGAGTTAGACTTAACTGATCAAGCAGCAGTGCGGCATTTTTTTGAGACTGAGAAGCCGGATCAAATTTATTTAGCGGCTGCCAAGGTTGGAGGAATTCATGCTAATAACACGTATCCAGCAGAGTTCATTTATGAAAATTTAATGGTGCAAAATAATGTTATCCACCAGGGCTTTCTAAGCGGTGTGAAAAAGATCCTTTTTCTGGGTTCCAGTTGCATCTATCCAAAACTTGCTCCTCAGCCAATGCGAGAGGACGCATTGTTGACAGGAAAACTAGAGCCTACTAATGAACCATATGCAATTGCTAAGATTGCGGGTATCAAATTGTGCGAAAGCTACAATCGCCAATATGGTCAAAGTCATGGAGTGGATTATCGTTCAGCGATGCCCACCAATCTCTATGGACCCGGAGATAATTACCATCCTGAAAATAGCCATGTGATTCCTGCCCTAATTTTCAGGTTTCACGAGGCTAAAAAAAATAATCAG
>CAZJCQ010000121.1:0-1896 GCA_964544665.1 uncultured Chryseobacterium sp.
GTGGGGTCGGTTCTCATCTCAAACAACGCAGGCGCGTGCGCATCCGTGATTTCCTGTAGAATCAATCGATCGGTTTCAAGAACAGGAAATGGGGAGAAATCCAGATTGAGCATGATCAAATGTAGGCATTAATTCTGTTTTTGATGATCACCTCATTCATGGTGAATAGTGGCCTTTTTAGAGGCTGATTGCACCATCAAAGGGGTAATATGACTATTTTTATGACCACAACATATGGGTATGTCCAATAGCTATTGTAAAAATTGCCACCATTCCTTCTATGGAAATTACTGCAACCATTGCGGCCAGTCGGCAGATACGCATCCCATTAATTTTAAGTATTTAGTACACGAGCTGCAACATGGTTTTTTACATGTGGACAAAGGCATACTCTTCACCATCAAAGAATTGTTCACCAGACCGGGTGATTCCATCCGGGAATTTATTCAAGGCAAAAGAGTCAAGCATTTCAAACCTGTCATTTCTTTGGTCATCATCCTGGCCACCATCTATGGTATACTTGGGCATTACTTCAATATAGAGGTGACGAGTATGAACAATGTCAGGATTACTGGCAATGCAGGCCTGTTTGAGGATATACTCAAAATAAAAAAATGGATTGCCGATCATTTCGTGTGGATGAGCCTATTTTCCATTCCTATATTTTCCCTCGGAACCTCGATCGTATTTAGAAAGCAACCATTCAATTTTGTTGAGCACATTGTATTAAATACATTTCTGACCGGGCAAAAGTTGGTGGTGCACATCGCCGCTTTTCCAATCGTCTATCTAACCAAATCCACTTCCTTTGGCAATATTTTTGACAACCTGATTACGCTGATCGATGTCGGATTGCTTGTTTGGACTTACAATGGTTTTTTTAATCAACAAAGCAAATTGCGAACCACTTGGCTGGTCTTTTTGAGTTATGGCATTTACATCATTACCATAACACTACTAGCTATTGGAGTCCTCGGAATCGTTTACCGGATGAATCAGTAGTTTCGATTTTTCTATGGCTTATTTTTGAATTAAGGGTTGAACTTCTTGCAATTTTACGGGAGATATTCTAATTGAATATTAATAAAGTTTATAATTTATTATTGAAGTCCCCTAAAAAAATTCCAAACTTCTTCTGCATATTCTATATCTCGATTTTGAACGCCACTTGCAGGAGAGGAGTTACTGTAGACTGTTTTACTTGGAACAGAATGTCCTGCATTGTTTAATACGAAATAAACTAATGGATTTACTCCACCATAAACTCTTTTTTCTACATCTCCTGCGTCCGATGTATTTACATTAAATGTCGATATTGAAGGAGTAATATTTTGTAGTCCATTTCTTTGAAGCCAGTAATTTATAGTTTCTGTTTGTGAAATCACTTTTCCACGATTACATGCACCACCTATATTGGCAACACATCCTCCATTTGCCGGCATTGCAGGGTCGCTTGTTCCGTGTGTTAACAAAATTGGTAACGGAAGTGTTGAGCCATTTGTGCAAGCTCCACTTTCAGGGAACATAGGTAAATTGCCGCTTGAAACTGCTATAGCTTTAATTGTTTCGGGGTATTGAAATGCATAAGAATAAGTCATTAATGCTCCATTACTTGTTCCCGTTAAATACATTTTAGTTGAGTTGATATTCAATTCAGACATCAGTTTAGCATTCAATTGTTTCAAAAAAGTGATATCATCCCCCTGGCTTCCTGAAATATCATCACTTCTGCAATCGTTCCAACCTGGATTTCCTTGAGTATCAAGTGAACCCTCTGGATATACAACCAAGAATTTAGCGGTATCAGCAATCGTTCTAAAAACAGACAGTGGATGTGTCCCAAGCTCGGAAACCCCCGTACCATTTCCACCTCCGCCGTGAAGAACTGTCACAACC
>CAZJCQ010000122.1:0-1879 GCA_964544665.1 uncultured Chryseobacterium sp.
AGTCGTTGGTATTAATGGTCAAAATATTTTGAATACTTGGCTGCAACAATTGAATTTGTGTATGATGTCCTGCCTCATCAAAACTCGCGAAAGGCTGACGTCGATGCAGTCCATCTAATCTACCACCTAAAACCAAATAATCGTCTCCAACTTGACCCCATGTGAAAGATTGCAAACCGGGTAAGGATGGCCAATTGAGCGCATGCAATGTGATTTCTTGCGCCTGAAACAAGACAGCCTGAAGGATAATAAAAAGAGTGAAGAAAACTTTCATACGTTAAAAGTCGATAAACCATTTCATAAAAAAAGTGACACGCGTCACATTAACGCATGAGTGGTAATGCATTCCATAAATCTAAATTGAACTTTCTAACGCCCAAGACATTCATGTGCTTCTCGTCATAGAAATAATTTGGATTATTCCATTCACTTCGTTTAGCATAATCATAAAAAGGAACTTGGTATTGCTTCAAAATCGGCTCGAGTCTTTGATTCATGGCCATTTGATCATAATGATTGTTGAACACAGAAACCGGACTTGTCATTACCCGTAATTGAATTTGCTCTTTCTTACAATATGAAATGATTCGCTCCAGTTCGTGCCAGGAATCTTCACCAAAACTCACGTATCCTCTTTTTTCAGTTCCATAGTCATGGTGGTTCCACTTATGTAATAACTCATCACTTAATTTTTCATTAACAGCAACAAAACCAGCCCCTAGGTATACACCTCTTCCTTGGGTTGAAGTTGCATTTTCGCAGAATATTCTTTTCATCCAAAGATTTAATGAACGCCAATCACGACTTTCATAGGCTACTTGCCAAGCCGTTGAGGTGTTCACCCAATTTTGAATAAGATCACTACTTGATTCTAGTGCACCATCCACGAATAATCCAGGTACTACGTCCAGCCACACCTCATGCACTTGACCTGAACGAATATGATTTTCCAAGAGTATTCTTGAGTTTTTTAAACTTTGCGAAGGAGTACCTAAATTAAAAAGATGCAGACCTAGGGAGTCGAAAAGTTGCGTATTGTAACTTCTTTGAGCACGTGAGGCGCCCAACACGACGACATCATACTTCTGAGTCGAGGACTCCCAATCCAAAGATGCCTGATAAGTAAAGCCCCCATTGGGCGCTGCATATTCACCCATGATTAAATAAAATAAGGGTAAGGATTTGTAATGCACTTTGCATACAATGAACATCGCAATTACATAGATCAATATTGAAATGATCAATGTTCCAGTTAGCCATTTGAATGCACCTCTCATCAAAATTGAAAATAAATGAATTGTTCCTTTCCTAATACCATTCCCATCATCAGTACCACCAACAATAACGAGGCAATCACCATCATCCTAGATCCTTTCGCCTTCAGGTCACGTATTTGATCTGCGATTGATTGATCCCACTTAATAAAAATGAATAATAAAAAAAACAATCCAAGGATCATGGAAATATTTTTCATTCTGAAGTATCCCAAATCTTGTTCTAAATTAAAGTGAACCAGTTGCCGGAATATGACGCCAACTTGTTGAAGACTTTCGGCTCGAAAAAACACAAAACACAGGGAGATGACGAAAAAAGTGAGTGCAACGCTCAGCGTCTGATAAATGCGAGCATTCATTTTTTTGGAAATCCGATCCCGAAAGGCTTTAGATTGCATCTCATATATCAGTAAAGACGCTTGCAGTATGCCAAAAATCACAAAGGTCATCTTGGGCCCATGCCATATTCCACAAATAAAAAAAGTAATGGCGATGGCATATACCACAGCACCTTTCTTCCACTTCTTTTTGGAAAAAAGGAGTGGTGTATAGATGTAATCTCTTAACCAATTAGATAAACTCAAGTGCCATCTTCTCCAAAAATC
>CAZJCQ010000123.1:0-1812 GCA_964544665.1 uncultured Chryseobacterium sp.
TTTGACGAACCAAGGAATGCCAGAAAAAGGCATCTTTATTATTTCCACTGGCAAAGACTTCTAGTCCTTCATGTCTGAAGAGAGTGATCTGTGGTGTTAATTTCCCTGTGATAATTTGTACTACGTATTCAGTGGCAAATCGTTCGTCCAGTTGTCGAATTGCTTTTAATACCAGCGCCGCTTCCTCTTTTGCTTCAATTTTTTCTTTGGGATGTTTGCAATTGTCGCATTGACCACAGTTCTCTTGAGTATATTCTTCACCAAAATAACTCATCAATACTTTACGACGACAAACGCCTGTTTCTGCAAAGGCTACTGTTTCGTGAATCAGTTGTGCTCCTACCTCGCGTTCACTCAATGGTTTATCGCGCATCAGATGTTCCAGTTTTGAAACATCCTTATGTGAGTAGTATAAAATACAACGACCTTCTAATCCATCGCGTCCGGCTCTTCCAGTTTCCTGGTAATAATTCTCAATACTTTTTGGAATATTATAATGAATTACAAAACGGATGTCTGGTTTGTCAATCCCCATACCAAAGGCAATTGTTGCGCATATTACTTGCATCTCTTCGCCTAAAAATTGATCTTGTCTCTCCGCACGTACTTTACCATCCAATCCTGCATGATAGGCAACTGCTTTGATACCGTTGGCCATTAGTACATCAGCCAGTTCTTCCGTTGTTTTTCTATTGAGCGTATAAATGATACCGCTCTTGCCTTTCATGCTTTTTATAAAACGAACAATGCTCTCGTCGGTTTGCGCCTTCTTTACTTTAGGCAATACCTCGTAATAAAGGTTGGGACGATTGAAGGAGGAAATAAAAATATTGGGGTCTCTTAAGTCCAGGTTTTTAATGATATCGCTTTGCACTTTTGGAGTGGCCGTTGCAGTCAATGCCATCACTGGTGCTGCTGCATTGATTTCCGTCATCATCTCTCTTAACCGACGATACTCGGGTCTGAAGTCATGCCCCCACTCTGAAATACAATGGGCTTCATCCACTGCAAAAAAGGAAACAGGCAAGGCAGCAAAAAATTCAAGGTTCTCTTGTTTGGCCAGTGTTTCCGGAGCCACATAAAGCATTTTTGTAGTGCCACTCAGCAGATCATCTTGTACAGCACGTATTTCTTTTTTGGAAAGGGTAGAATTTAAAAAATGTGCAACCTGATCATGCGTGCTAAACCCGCGAATTAGGTCCACCTGGTTTTTCATCAGTGCAATCAGGGGAGATACAAAAATGGCAACCCCCTCACTAAGTAGGGCTGGTAATTGATAACACAAACTCTTGCCTCCGCCTGTAGGCATGATTACAAAAGTGTCGTGTCCGGCTAGTAGGCTTTCAATGGCCTTTTCCTGAGTGCCCTTAAATTTCTTAAAACCAAAGTATTGATGTAAGGCCTGGTGAAGATCTTTTTGGGGAGCTGTGCTGGGAGCTTTTTTCTTGCCTGGAGATTTTTTAGCAGGTGTCTTTTTAGTAAGCGTGCTCATGAATTCTTTAAGGTAGTCCTTTTATTTGGTAGGGCGCTATTCCCGCCTACTTTTATAAGCAATTGATTATTAATATTTTAATTGATTTTTTCGAAAAGTGAATAGCAATGAGTCGGATAACGAATATACTTAGTATAACACTACTGTGGAAGAGATGTTTAGTTAAAATTACACATTTATAAACAGGGCTGATATCTACATAAATGGGGTTAATTTTGACTCCCGATTCCGGAAAACAAACGCAGTAAGTGAAGCAGAACGATACCCGGCCTATGAAGGAGTTGATTCAGCAAACCGCCCTAAGAACCCTTGACTTGGAG
>CAZJCQ010000124.1:0-1664 GCA_964544665.1 uncultured Chryseobacterium sp.
TTTTGTACCATGACTCGTTTTCCTTAATTCGTTATTTCGCCTTTTCAATGATTTCGACCATTCTCCAACGCTTGAGTTTACTCAAAGGACGTGTTTCCATGATCTTTACAGTATCACCAATACCACATTCTCCTTTTTCATCATGCGCCATGAATTTCTTTGTATGCTTTACAAACTTTCCATATTTCGGGTGGCGAATTTTAGTTTCTACCGAAACAACAATGCTTTTTTCCATCTTGTTGCTGGTTACTACCCCGATACGTTCTTTACGAAGATTTCTTTCCATCACGGCATTTATTAATGATTCTTCATTTCTGTTAACACAGTTTTCATACGAGCAATCTCACGTCTTTTGTTACGAATGGTCATGGGATTCTCTGTTCCTGCGATTTGATGACCAAATTTCATTTTGGCCAACGCAGCTTCCGCTTCTCTGATTTGCTCTAACAAATCAGCGCTTGACATATTTCTATAATCTGCAGCTTTCATCTTTTCTATTATTCAGTATAATCTGCTCTAACAATAAACTTGGTGCGGCATGGTAATTTTTGAGCCGCCAAACGCAATGCCTCCTCTGCTGTAGCCAAAGGCACACCTTCCGCTTCAAACAAGATACGACCTGGCTTAATCACCGCTACCCAATGGTCTGGAGCTCCTTTACCTTTACCCATCCTTACTTCCGCTGGCTTAGCTGTGATCGGCTTGTCCGGGAAAATTCTAATCCAAACCTTACCTTCACGCTTCATGTAACGTGTTAACGCGACACGAGCTGCTTCCAATTGACGAGAAGTAATAAATCCCTCATCCAACGTTTTAATAGCAAAACTTCCAAAGGCTAATTGTGACCCTCTGTAGGCAATCCCTTTAATCTTGCCCTTCTGTTGCTTTCTGTATTTTGTCCTTTTCGGTTGTAACATCGTCTTTTCTTTTTCCGATTATTGTTTATCTACCTCTGCGATCTCCGCGCTTTTCTCTACGCTCACCGTTGCCCTGTGAACCACCGCCACGCTTTCCTGCTAGCTGCTGAGTTGCTCCGAAGTTAGGAGACAAGTCGCGCTTACCATACACCTCTCCACGGCAAATCCATACTTTCACTCCAATTCTTCCATAGCTGGTGTGCGCCTCTGCATGATGGTAATCGATATCCGCTCTCAAAGTATGCAATGGAGTACGACCTTCCTTGTACGACTCGGTACGAGCAATCTCGGCTCCATTCACACGACCTGCAATGGTTACCTTGATACCTTCTGCTCCCATTCTCATGGCAGATGCAATGGCCATCTTTGTAGCACGTCGATAAGAAATACGTCCTTCGATTTGACGGCAAATTCCGTCTGACACCAAACGTGCATCTAACTCAGGACGCTTAATTTCAAAAATATTGATTTGAACATCCTTACCCGTCAATTTCTTCAACTCCTCTTTCAATTTGTCTACTTCTGTTCCGGCCTTTCCAATGATTACTCCAGGACGAGAGGTATTAATGGTGACGGTTACCAATTTCAACGTACGCTCAATCACGATTTTTGAAACAGATGCTTTCTTCAAGCGAGCCATTAAATACTTACGGATCTTATCATCTTCTACAATACGATCTGCGTAGTTGTTACCACCAAACCAATTGCTGTCCCATCCTTTGATGAAACCTAAACGATTTCCTATTG
>CAZJCQ010000125.1:0-1543 GCA_964544665.1 uncultured Chryseobacterium sp.
TGTGATATGAACAGGTTACTCACATTGTGTATCTTAGCCGCATGCGGTATTGGTTATTGTTCATTGTCATTTGGGCTTGGAGCATTGACTATCATCATGTTTGGCAACAAGATCCCTCTGGAATTCATTTCATCCGACAAACCGATGGGTTGAGTTTCGCATCGCAATATTACCACCGAGGCACATTTTTGGAACCCGCCACTTTCAATCATTATGCTGAAAATGGACAAGTGGCTTGTGAATTTCCCATCTTTTATTTCCTTACCGCTAAAATTTATCAATTTACCGGAATTTATTTTCCTGTACTGCGCATTTTACACGGCCTGGTTTCACTCCTCTCTTTGATATTGCTGTTCAAGTGGTTTAGAATTTTTACCCAGAACATGGTGATGATCATAGGCGCCGCTTTGCTGCTACTGACCTCCGTAGTCTATGGTTACTATGCCTTTAATTTCTTGCCAGACGCACCTGCCTTGGCATTGGCGATTTCAGGTTGGTATTATGGCTGGAGTGGTTTTGATAGAAATAAAAAATCAGAATGGATTTACGCCGCCATATTTTTTGGATGTGCCGGGTTGATGAAACCCACTTTCTTTATCCATGGAATTGCCTTTGGTTTGACTATTTTATGGGAATGGTTTCAAAGAAAATCGGATTTTCTTCGCTCCGCTTCGGTTTATTTTTTTTCCATCAGCGGCCTTTTCATTGCCGCCATCATCGTATGGAATGTATTTGTATCACAATACAACCGGATGCATCATGATGATTATTTTTTAATCACTACACGCCCGATTTGGCGGATGGATCAGGAAAGCATCCATATTGTTTGGGATCACATCACCAATTATTGGTTTCGTGACTACTTTGCTCGCGATGTATGGAAAACCATGGGAATGATGATCCTCATCGTTTTACTGCGATGGAAACATTTATCGAGTGTTTTTAAAAAATCGCTTCCCATCCTTTTGCTCGGAACCATTAGTTATTTCCTCCTGTTTTATGGGCAGTTTCGAGATCACGATTATTACGCGCTCAATATTTTCCCATTATTCTTACTCATCGTCATGGCTTTTATTTCTGTTTTTATTGAATGTCTCAACACCCCTTGGGTCAAATGGACATTCGTGCTAATCGTGCTGGGAGTGGGAATTTCAGGTTGGAAAACGAACCTTAACAAAATGCGATATCGTTGGGTAGAGAAGGATACCTATTATGCGGGTGTTGGGATACAACTCAAAGATGGAGCTAGGTGGCTAGAGGTAGTTCCGACTGAAAAACCGGTGGCCGTGATTCCTGATCGAACCAGAAACGGGTCACTTCTTTTTTGCGATCATATCGGATATACCATTTTCGATTCTACCGACGTTCTTCAATTAACCAAATTGAGAGAGCAAAATCTCGAATATCTGTTAGTCTTAAATAAAGATTATTTGCAACTTTCGGAAATAAAAGACCACTGGAAAATCATAAAAAGCGACACCTTACTGGACCGTTATATTTTGGGCAATCCCTTTTGATAACGGAAGCGCAAGTAGTGAATTTT